>CAZDEO010000103.1:0-15242 GCA_964504445.1 uncultured Anaerolinea sp.
ACAAACTCCAGGACGTTGCCGTCACCATCGTACCTGACCCAGGTGTCCAGGGTGGTTGGGCCAAAGGCGACTTCGCCGCGGTTGATGGTGGTGTCTGGCTGACCGGTGAGGATTAGGAAGTGGGAATCGGCGTTCCAGACAAAGAGCGTGCCTGATGGGTAGGGGGCATCGGCGGTGATTTGTAAAGCCGTTTCCCCCACCACAACCGCCACTTCCGCCGGGTCAATCACGTACTCGTCGCCCCACAGGGCGCGGGCCAGGGGCAGCAGGGTGTCGTGGCGGGCGGGGTCGTAGCCGGGGAGGGTGGTGAGCACGGCCGTGGCTCGTTCATCGCGCAGTTGGTCGGTCGTTAGCGTGGGGGTGGCGGTGGGTTCGGGCGTTGGGGCGGTGGTGGCGGTGGCGGGGAGTGGGGTTGTGGTGGGGGGAACGGCCGTTTCTGTTATTTCGGGGGGCGTGGCGCAGGCAACGGCCGTTAGCAGCAACAAAACAGTCAGGGCATAAAACAATTTGGTTAACATAACAAGTCTCTCCTGCATCGGCTTCCGCAGCAAACAAGCGACACGCCCAGATTATAGCCCGTTACCCGATTGGTTCCAGCAGGCAGTCAACGCCCCCAAACGCCAGTTTGACGCCCTACCTCCAGTCGCTATAATCATCCTCTGCAACACCACCAGCAAACAAACCAACAAACCAACTAACTAACTAACTAAACTATGTTCACAAAAATCGCCAAAGTCGTAGAACGACTCGAAGAAATCGAAAAACAGATGGCCGACCCCGAAGTCATGGCCGACTACACCCAAATCAACGAACTGGCCCAGGAACGCTCCGACATCGCTCCCCTGGTAGAGGCGTACCGTCAGCACCAAAAGCTCACCCAGGAGCTAGAAGAAGCGCGGGAAATGTCCGACATGGAAGAAGACCCCGACCTCATCGCCCTGGCCGAAGAAGAAATCACCCGCCTGGAAACGGAAATTGAGCGGCTGGAAGGGCGACTGCGCTCCTTGCTGGTACCCAAAGACCCCCGCGACGACAAAAACGTCTACATCGAAATTCGCGCCGGGGCGGGTGGCGACGAGGCGGGCATCTTTGCCGCCGACCTGCTACGTATGTACGCCCGCTACGCCGAAACGCGCAAATGGAAAACGCAAATCATTGACGAAAACGCCACCGGCGTAGGCGGCTACAAAGAAGTGATTATGTCCGTTAGGGGCAAAGGCGCCTACTCTCGCTTTAAGTTTGAAAGCGGCGTGCATCGCGTGCAGCGCGTGCCCCAAACCGAGTCCCAGGGGCGCATTCACACCAGCACGGCCACCGTGGCCGTCATGCCCGAAGTGGAAGATGTGAACATCACCATAGACGAGCGCGACCTGGAAATTACCCCAACCTTCTCCTCCGGACCCGGTGGCCAGCACATGCAAAAAAATGCCACCGCCGCCCATATCGTCCACAAACCCACCGGCATTTCCGTTAAAATACAAAGCGAGCGCAGCCTCACCCAAAACAAACGGCTGGGCATCGCCATCATCCAGGCGCGGCTGCAAGAGATTGAGGAAGAGAAGCAGCAAGCCTCCGTCTCGGCTGACCGCAAAGCGCAGGTGGGCAGCGGCGACCGCAGCGAGAAGATTCGCACCTACAACTACCCACAAAGCCGCGTCACCGACCACCGCATTGGCTACACCAGCTACAATTTGCCGGTGGTGATGGATGGCGACCTGGATCCCTTTATTGATGCCCTGACCATTGCCGACGAGGCGGAAAAGCTGGCGGTAGCAGAGTAACGAGAGGCCAGAACAAGAGCGAGAGGAACGAATGAGTGAATTGACTTATCAGCCTCGTGGCCGTTATTTTGAGGAGTTTGCCATTGGCGACAAGCTGGCAACGGCCGCGCGCACCATCACGGAAGCCGACATTGTGAACTTTGCCGGTCTATCTGGCGACTACAACCAGATTCACACCGACGCCGAGTTTGCCGCCCAAGACACCTTTGGGCAGCGGGTGGCCCATGGCCTGCTGGTGCAGGCCATCGCCAGCGGGTTGGCCGTGCAGTCCGGCGTCATTGAGGGCACGGTGCTGGCCTTCCGCGAGCTGTCGGCCAAGTTTAGCCTGCCGGTGTTTATTGGCGACACCGTCCACGTTCAGCTAGAGATTACGGATAAAAAAGCGCTGCCCAGATTGGGCGGCGGGAACATTACTATGAAGGTCAGCGTCATGAACCAGCATGGCAAGGCGGTGCAGCGCGGCCAGTGGGTGATGCTGGTCAAGAGCAAGAACCCCTGAACAAAAGACGGCCGTACACAGATAATGGCGCAAAAAACCGGCAGCGCTGGCAGGTCAACTAGCTGACAGACTGAATTGCAGAACGCTGACTATAGGTGGGCAACATGAGTGATGAGTTGGAAAAGCGCGACCCGGCAGAGGACGCGGAAGAAGAAACGGCACAACCAGAGGGTGGACCACGGCCGTCTGCAAAGGACAACCCAGATGAAGTCGGGACCGTTTCACTGCTGGATTTGATGGCGGAAACGGCCAGCGCGCCCGACGCGCCTGCTTCTGACGAAACTACCATTCCTCCCGCCCCCCTGCTCAGCGCTGAAGACGAGGAAACCGGCACCCTTACCAGCCCACCCGAACCCCAGCCCCGTACTCCCGTGGGGCTGCCCCTGTCTCCTGCTGAGCTGACCCCGCCCGACACCGTTCCCCTGGAGAATGACGAAGAGGCAACGGCCGTGCAGCCCCGCGTCGCCTTTCCCGGCAGCACCAAGCAGCGCATCCGTCCCCAAATGCGCCCGCCTCAATCCCCCGCCGAAGCTCCCACCGAAATTCACCGCCCTGGCCAAACTCCCCAAGAGCGCCAACAATTACCCCCGTCACACCGTCAGCCCCAGCGCGATCCGCACTACCAGGGCGAAGCCGGGCCACACCTGCCCACCCAACCCCGCCCCCAGGGCCAACCTGCGCGTGGCGCCCAGCAGCCTGCGCGTGGCGCCCAGCAACCCGTTCGGGTGGCCATGCCTCCCCAACAACAAGCCATGCCCGTCCCCAAACCCCAAACCCGCCGCCAGCGCGATTGGGGAAGCTGCCTCACGCGCGCTATGGTCATACTCATCATTTTGGGCATTGTCGGCGTGGCCCTCTCCGTGGCTGCAGCCGCTCTGGGCTACACCTACATCGCCCGCGACCTCCCCTCACCCCAAGAGCTACGCCAGGAAGCCAGCACCTTTGAGACCGCCCGCATTTACGACCGTAACGGCAACCTCCTCTACGCCCTGGCTGACCCGGAAACCGGCAACCGTACCTGGGTGCCCCTGGCGCGCATCTCCCCCCTTTTGATTAACGCCACCATCGCCACCGAAGATTCCCGCTTCTACACCAACCCTGGCTTTGACCCTGTGGGCATTGCCCGGGCCATTGTGCAAGCCGCCCAAGAGCGGGAATTCGTCTCCGGAGCCAGCACCATCACCCAGCAGTTGGTGCGCGCTCTACTGCTCAGTGAAGACGAGCGCACCGAGCGCACCTTCCGCCGTAAAGTGCGCGAAATCATTCTCGCCGCAGAAATTTCTCGTACCTATTCCAAAGAAGAAATTTTAGAGCTATACCTCAACGAGATTTACTACGGCAACCTGGCTTATGGCATTGAAGCTGCCGCCCAAACCTATTTCAACAAATCAGCCGCCGACCTGAACTTGACCGAAGCGTCCCTTTTAGCAGGGTTGCCCCAGGCTCCAGCTTTGTGGGATCCCTACACCGCCCCGGATAAGGCCATTGGCCGCCAGTGGGAAGTGCTGACGCTGATGGTACAAGAAAATTACGCCACATTAACCGAGGCGCAGACGGCTCTTAACGAAACCAATTTGTTCATTTACAACATGGAACCGCCAAAAGTGACGGTGCGCTTCCCCCATTTCACCTTCACCGTATTGCAGCAGGCAGAAGATATTTTGGGGGCGCAAAACATCTACCGCGGCGGGCTGAACATTCACACGACTATTGATCCTGCGGCCCAGGAATTGGCCGAAAGCGCGCTGGCCGAAAATCGCGACAACATTACGGCCGCCGGGGCTAATAATGCGGCGATGGTTGTCTTGCAGCCAGAAACCGGGCAAATTTTGGCCCTGGTGGGCAGCGTCGATTTTAATAATGAGGTGATCAGCGGGCAGGTGAATATGGCCCTGGCCCCGCGGCAGCCTGGCTCATCCATTAAGCCCCTGGTTTACCTCTCCGCCATGGAGCGGGGGTGGACGCCCGCCACGCTGATCTGGGACGTACCCACGCAGTTTCCCAATGGCACAAACCCGCCCTATGAGCCAAAGAATTACGATGACCAATTTCATGGACCGCTGCTGCTGCGCCCATCTTTGGGAAATTCGTATAACATCACGGCCGTTAAAGCGCTAGAGTTCGTCGGTGTATGCAACTTCATTGCCAATGTACAGAAAGTGGGCCTGGCCGCCCTGCAAGATGATGGCTGCGCCGAAATAGGCCAACCGCGCAACTACGGGCTGGCCCTTTCTCTGGGGGGCGGTGAAATTCCCCCGCTGCAAATGGCCGCCGCCTTTGGCGCCTTAGCCAACCAGGGGCGCTACCTGGCCCCCTACGCCATCACCCGCATCGAAAACAACCAGGGCGCCATTCTCTTCCAGCACACGCCCCCTGATCCGGCACAAACCCAGGTGGTGCGCCCGGAACACGCTTACCTGCTCAGCCACATTTTGGCGGACAACAATGCCCGCCAACCAGAGTTTGGCCTACAAAATAATCTCGCTATTCCCGGCCATCAGGTGGCGGCAAAGACGGGCACGTCCGGCAGCACGGCCAACGACGTGCGCGATGGTTGGACAATTGGCTATACGCCGCAGGTGGTAACGGCCGTGTGGGTCGGCAACACCGACAACCAGCCCATTGGCGCAGGGCAGTCCGGCTACCGCGTCGCCAGCCCCATTTGGAACCGCTTCATGACCCAATATCTGGCCGACAAACAGCCAGTGAATTTTCCGCGCCCTGCCGGGGTGGTGGAAATGGAAATTTGCGCCGATTCTGGGGTACGGGCCAGCGCTGCCTGCGCCAACCGCCGCGTAGAGCTGTTCGCCGCCGACCAACTCCCCCTGGATACCAACAACCATTTCTTGCAGCAAATGCCTATTGACTTGTGGACGCTCCGCCGCGCCAATGAAGCGTGCCCGGAATCCCCCTATGAGGCCACCTTCATTAACCTGCTGGTCAGTGGCGACGAGTCGGTGCGGCTGCGCGAACAACAAAATGCGCGGAATTGGCTGGAGAATACCAGCGGCGGGCAGGCGTGGGCCAACGCGCAAAATATCAGTCTGCCCCTGCGCTTACCGCCCACCGACTCTTGCCAGCCTGGCGAGGAACGGCCGTTCGTCGCCATCATCGCCCCGCCAGAAAACAGCGACATTATTGACATTGTCGAGATTCGCGGCAGCGTGCGCGGCCCCAACTACGGCGGCTACCAGGTAGAGTACGGCCTGGGAACCGACCCCGGAGGCTGGGGATTAGTACAAGAACGCCGCGACAGCATCGTCGAGAACAACCTCCTCGCCTTGTGGGACACCGGCGGCATTACCAGCTTTGGCCCTGTGGTAGTACGCGTGCGCATCTTTGGCCCGGACAACCCCTACACCTCTGAAAATGACCCCGTTTCCCTGGAACGGCGGGTCCAGCTCAACCTGCTAAAGCCCACACCAACCCCTTCACCCACCCCCACGGCTACTTCTACGCCCACCACCACGCCCACGCCGACCGCCACCCCCACCGTCACGCCTACAGAATCGCCCACGCCGACGGCGACCCCCACCCTTTCCATTATCATAACCATTGTCCCCCCCACAGAGACCCCCACGCCAGGGTCCTCGGAACCATAGCCACAACGCATAACCTGTAGACGACATCCGATTTCTGGCAGAAATCGGATGTCTGGTTTTGCACAAATGACGAAAACAAGCATCCAAAAATTGCAAAATCCCATTCCCCAGGCCAGCGAATATATGGTACGATGGGGTTGATTTGAGGGGGACATCGAGGATGAGATGCGTTATCTGATAGGGCAACAAATCGAAAACTACAAAGTAGAAAGCGTCATTGGCGATGGGGGCATGGGTACTGTTTGCCGCGCCATTGACGTTGACCTGGACCGGCCTGTGGCGCTCAAAATTATGCACCCCCAATATCTGGTGCAAACGGAATTCCAGGAACGTTTCCAACAAGAGGCTAAGGCGGCAGCCCGGCTCAGCCATCCGTCCATCGTCAGCATTTACCGTTTCGGGCGGACCGAGGATTTCCTATACATTGTCATGGAGCTAGTGGAGGGAATCAGCCTGGGAGCGTACATTGAGCAGGCAGCCCAAACACAACAGATGGTGCGCCTGAACGAGACGCTTATCATAATGGCTCAGGTGGCTGATGCCCTGGGCTACGCCCACCGCCACGGGGTCGTTCATCGGGACGTCAAACCCGACAATGTACTGATCAAGAAACTGGAAGATGCGGAGCGCCCCGGCGACCCGCCCCTGCGCGCGGTAGTCACGGATTTTGGCCTGGCCAAGCTCATGGAAGGTGGGGTACAAACCCAAACCGGCACCTTCATTGGCACGCTGCCCTATATGTCCCCGGAACAGGTCATGGGTAAACCGCTAGACGGCCGTTCCGACATCTACTCTCTGGGCGTTGTGCTTTACCAACTGGCTACGGGCCAGTTACCCTTCGACATCCAAACCCCTACCGACGCCGTGCTGCAACACCTGAACAGCCAGCCCCCAGAGCCGCACCTCATTCGCCCGGGCTTGCCCTTTGCCGTCGAGCGCATCATTCTTACCGCCCTGGCCAAAGAACCAGAATACCGTTACCAAACCAGCAGCGAAATGGCTCAAGAGCTGCGCAATGCCGCCGCCCAGCTTAGCGACAGCGACATTGCCCCTTTGGGCGCCCAATCCAAAGCACTGAGCATGTTGACCAAATTTGAGGTCGCCAAGCCAGAAGAAACCACCGCCAAAGAGGAGCCGCTCAGCTTTGCGGAATTGCCCCCTGCGGCCGCGGCGGCCCCCCCGCCGGAACCGGCTCAGCCCACCCCCCATAAAGCAGATGCGCTGGGCACGTCGTCTCCAGAAGCCACCCAACGGCCGTCTCTACAGCCGGACGCCTTTGCCCAGGTAGTGGTGACCCCCAGTGACGGCGAACCACGCACCTACCCCCTAGACCAGCCGCAAATTCGCGTTGGCCGCGCCCCAGAAAATGACCTGGTACTCCCTTCGCGGGGCGTTTCCCATTTCCACGCCCTGCTGGCGCAAACACCCCAGGGCTGGCACATTACAGACCTGGACAGCACCAATGGCGTGTTTTTGGACGGCCGTAAACTTACCCCCCAGCAGCCCACCCCCTGGCCCCCCCAGGCTATGGTGCGCATTAGCGACAACTGGCTACAACTGCTGCCAGGGATCGCAGACCCGGCCAGGCAATCCCCAGGCGCCAGCCCCGCCGCCAGCGAGTGGGCGCCACCTCCCAAGCCGCCCCGCGTGCGCGTGCGCCTGCCCGTTAGCCGCCTGACCATTGCCCCTGGCGCCAGCGCCGCTCTCACCGTGCTGGTACACAACCAGGGAGACCTTGCCGATTCTTTCTCCGTTACTGTGGAGGGATTGGCCCATTCCTGGCTGCCCGCCCGCGCCCCGCTGGTAAAGTTAGCCGTAGGCGAGCAGCGCGAAGTAACCATTCCCATCCAACCGCCCCGCGAAAAAGCCCAGCCAGGCGTTTACCCCTTTCTAGTGCAGGTCACCAGCCAGGTTGGCCCGGAAGAGATGGTAGAAACCCCGGCCGAAGTAATCATTGCCGCCACGCAAATTTTCCATCCCGACCTGCCGGCAACCCCAAAGCGCATCTCGCCGCAGCCGCAAACGGCCGTTGCCCCCACCCAACCGGCCCGCACCCGCAAAATTATTGTCTGGCTGCTGGGCCTGTTCGTCACCTTCGCCCTCACCTTCCTGGGCCTGGCACTCGGCGGCGGCATCGCCGAAGCCACCGGTTCAGGGCTGCCTGTGCTCATTTGCCCCAGCCTGCCCCTTATTCTAGGGCTGTACCTGACGGCACGGCTGGCCCGCGGGAAGACATAACCCCGCGCCGAATACTGTTACCCCTTCCTCACCAAACTCCGGTAAAATGAGCCTATGCACGTAACGGCCGTCATCAACCTCCTGCTCCGGGGCAACCAGCTCAAGCGCACAGCCCGCACCGGCTGGGTGCAGCGTGGTGTGCCCAATCCCGAAAACGTCGCCGCCCACAGCTTCGGCGTCGTCTACGCCGCCCTCACCCTGCTGCCCTTGCTAGACGAGCCGCTGGACGCCGCCCGCGTACTGGCTATGGCCGCCCTGCACGACCTGCCCGAAGGGCTGACCACCGACATCCCCACCCCGGCGTGGCGCTACCTGCCCCCCGGCATCAAGATCGACGTGGAGCGGGGCGCCATGCAGGAAATGCTGCAAGAGGCTTCCTTTGCCCCGGACTGGCTGACCTTGTGGGAAGAATTGCACGCCGCCCAAACGGCCGAAGCACGACTGGTGCACGACGCCGACAAGCTGGACATGTATCTGCAAGCGTGGGTTTACCAGCAGCAAACGGGCAACCGCTTCCTGGCCGAGTTTTGGCAAAACCCGCGCCCCTTCCACTTTCCCCAGTCGCAGGCCATCTACGACCACCTAAGGCAAATCGCAATAAACAATGAGCAAACGTAGCATTCTTGGTTAATTATTCATTGTTCATTATTCATTGTTGTATACTTGCCCCATGATGAGTTACCGGAAAATCACGCTGGCGGGGAACGGCCGTGTCCTCATTCCCCGCGCCAAATGGTGCGACAGCTTCGCCAGCAAGCTGCGCGGCTTCACCTTTCGCCGCCACCTGGCCCATGATGACGGCCTCGTCCTCGTCGAAAAGGGAGACAGCCGTCTGAGCACCGCCATCCACATGCTTTTCGTCACCTTCGACCTGGGCGTCATCTGGGTCAACAGCCAGGGCCAGGTGGTAGACAAAACCGTCGCCCGCCCCTGGCGGCTTTCCTACGCGCCCCAGGCCCCGGCCCAATACGTCATCGAAGGCCATCCCGACATCCTCGCCCACGTTCAGGTCGGCGATGCCGTGCAGTTTACCGCTTTGTGATTTTTGCCAGTAGCCACCGGAATCATATGAAACGCTTAATCTTTTTCGCGCTGCTTTTGCTCTTTAGCCTGCCAGCTCTTCTAGCCCAGGCCCAAACCGAGACGCCAACCCCGCCCAATTCCCCCATCCCCTTCATCCACCGCGTGCAGGAAGGGGAAAATCTCACCTACATCGCCGGGCTTTACGGCGTGACGGTGGAGGAACTGCTGGCGGTGAACGGCCTGAACCCCGACGACGTACTCTTTGTGGGGCAAGAGCTGATTGTGCCTGGCGGCAAGGGGGAGGCCGTAGCCACCATCTACACGGTGCAGGCCGGGGATTCGCTGGCGGGCATTGCGGCCCTGTTCAACACCGACCTGGAGAGCGTGCTGGCAGCCAACAACGCCATCTATCCGGAACTGCCTCTAAAATTGGGGCAATCCCTTACCGTCATCAGCCGCACCGGGTCGGCGCTGCCCCAAGCGGTGAATGGCGTGCCCCACATGGTAGCCCCCGGTGAATCGCTGCTGACCATTGCCGCCCGCACCCGGCTGTCCCCCCTGGCGCTGGCCCAGGCCAATGGGCTGCCCTTCCCCACGTGGCTCTTTGCCGGGCAGCGGCTGCGTATTCCTGACGACACGGCCGTTTACCGCCCGCTGCCGGGGGAATGGGTGGACGTGCAGATACGGCCGTATCCCATCATCCAGGGCCAGACCCTCTCCATTTACGTCCAAAACCTGCTGGAAGGCATCCCCACCGGCGAACTGGCCGGACAGCCGCTCATCTTTGCTCCCAGCGGTGAGGGCTACGCCGCCCTGGTGGGCCTGGACGCCTTCACCTCCCCCGGCAGCTACACATTGACCCTCAGTGGTTCTGGGCAACGGCCGTGGACCCCCCTGGTGCAAGAACTAGAGGTGCTTTCCGGCAACTACAGCACCCAATTCATCACCGTGCCTGAAGAGCAAAACGCCCTGCTGGCCCCCGAAGTGCGCCAAACGGAAGACGACTACCTGGCCACCATCTACACCCAATTCCGCGAAACCCAGGATTGGGCGGGACTATTTCAGGTGCCCATCACCAACACCGTCATCACTGCCCCCTACGGTGACGCCCGCTCCTACAACGGCGGCCCCATCGAAATCTTCCATACGGGGGTGGATTTTGGCGCGGCAGCTGGCGCCCCCGTGTACGCTGCCGCCCCCGGTACAGTGGTGTACAGCGGCGCGCTGCAGCTTAGGGGCAATGCGGTGATCATCGATCACGGCCGTGGCGTCATGACCGCCTATTTTCACCTGTTAGAAAACCTGGTCATGGTGGGCGATGAAGTCACCCAGGGGCAGCTCATTGCCCAGGTTGGCTCTACGGGGCTGTCTAGCGGCCCGCACTTGCACTGGGATTTGCGCATTATGGACGTGCCGGTGAACGGCCTGCAGTGGACGACGACGGCGTTTCCGTAGTAACCCCTCTCCCACGTCTCACAGGAATTTAACAGATTAGCTATCAGGTGAGATGATACGGCCGTCTTTTAGATGAAGTACCTCGTCAGCATGTTCATCTGCTGCCAAATCATGCGTGGCAATAAGCACAGTGGCCTTTTCCAAATCGGCAATCTGCCGAAACAGTGTCAAAATCTGCTGCCCGGTGGCGCTGTCTAGCTCGCCAGTAGGCTCATCGGCCAAAATGACGGCTGGACGCGGAGCCAGGGCACGGGCAATGGCCACCCGCTGCTGCTGCCCGCCAGAAAGCTCATAGGGGCGATGATCTATCCATTTGCTCAACCCAACTAAGTTCAAAACCTGTTCTATCCGCGCCTGGCGTGCTTTACGGGGTACGTTGATCAACCGCAGCATCAAATCCACGTTTTCGCGGGCAGAATAATGTGGCAGCAGCGCATGCGACTGAAAAACAAAACCGATTTGTTGGCGACGCAGCCGCACCAGTTGTCGTTCTGAAAGCTGTGAGATTTCATGGCCTGAGACCCAAATATGCCCAGTATTTGGGCGATCTAACCCGCCAATACAGTTAAGCAGCGTAGTCTTGCCAGAGCCGGAGCGGCCACGTAAAACAACAATCTGACCCGGGTTGACAGTTAAAGAAACATTTCGCAGCGCCTGGCGCTCCTGTTGGCCAACACGGTACACTCGACTCACATTTTCTACACGAATTGTTGTTGGCATGGTGTCCTCATGCGTGAAGCGGGAAACGTGATTTTCTCACGCCGCACGCATCACGTTTCACGTTTTTCACCCGCTGGCCGAATGAGCACGCCCTCATCGGTTACCTCAAGCGTCACCCGATCGCCAATGCCGGCAGCTTCACGCATATCAGGCGGTATTTGCAGGCGGCCAGCATTATCCACAACCACAAATTCATCGTAAAAAGATGCAGAAGGCGCTTCAATATTTTTGGTGAGCGCCGCTTCCACAGCCTGCACTGAGTTTACCGAAGTGCCGGCCACACGGCGGATCGTTTCACTGCTGGTACGGCCGTCGCGAATCGTCACCACGCGGTCCACGGCGCGGGCTACCGCCGGATCGTGGGTGACGATAATTGTCGTCAGGCCGTACTGCCGGTTCATCTCGCGCAGCAGGGTTAAAATATCGTTGGCCGTGGCCGAGTCCAGCTCTCCCGTTGGCTCGTCGCCCAGCAGCAGCGTAGGCCGGTTGGCCAATGCCACCGCAATCGCCACGCGCTGCTGCTGCCCGCCGGAAAGCTGCGCCAGCTTGTGCCGCCGGTGTTCCCACAGGCCGACGGCGTGCAGCAGTTCCTCGCTCCACGCCCGCTTTTCCTGGCCGCCGATGCCGGCTACGGTCATCGGCAAGGCTACATTTTCCTGCGCAGAAAGGTAGGGAATCAAGTTACGCGCCGTCTGCTGCCAGACGAAGCCCACTTCCGTGCGGCGGTAAGCGTCCAGCTCGCCGTCAGACGCCTTCAGCAAATCGCGCTCGCCGACGGTCACGCGCCCGGCCGACGGCCGATCCAGCCCGCCAAGAATATTCAGCAGCGTGCTCTTGCCCGACCCCGAAGCGCCGACGATGCCCAGCAGTTCGCCCTGCTGCACCGCCAGGTCCAATCCCTGCAAAGCCACCACCTCCAGCTCGGCGACTTTGTAGATTTTGACGAGGTTTTCACAATGAATGAATGTTATCATGATACGTGATGCGTGATACGTGATGTGTGATGGTTAGGGTATTGGGACTTGGTGCAAGAGAGCCGGCAAAAGTGCAGGGTCAGGGAGATCCATCATCGTGGTATCGGTTGCCTGCGCTTCACGTAGGCTTTTGCCTCTTTGTTGGGGGACGATTTTAAGCAAGAGGCGAATGATTTGAGAAAGCAGTTGAATACGGTGATCGACAACACTCTCTCCCAAAACGTGCCGTCCATTGAAATACCAGCCGCGGCTCTCGCGGGCTGATCCAAGCGCGTATTCATAAAAACGTGCGCGATCTTTACCTGAACCACGTGAATATCCTTCGGCAATATTGGCGCCTATCGAACCCAACGCTCTGTAAAGCTGGTCAGCCAGCTTAACCGTTCTTTTATCTTGCATTAGCTTTGTGACATCATGCCAACCAATATCCGCAGTAAATAACGCTAACCGATAAACCTCAACCCGCCACAAAACGTCCCCTTTTATTTCAGCGTGCACCTCGTGTTCCCATTTTTGATAATTCATCAGACCCGTCCTGAAAAATTCGTGATATGCGATGCGTGAACTTTTCACGTATCACGCATCACTCCCCAATGATAACCTGACCATTCTCCACACCCTCCAGCACCTCCACGCGGGCGGGGCTTTGGATGCCCAGGCGCACGTCGGCGCGGCGCTGGCCGTCGGCTTCTTCGATGACGACGAAGGTGCGGCCCTGGAAGGTGCGAATGGCGGCCGGGGGCAGCCAGAGTACGTCTTCCTTTTCTTCCAGCACAATGAGGACGGTCGCCAGCTCGCCCAGGGCCAGGGTGGACGGCGGGTTGTCGAACCGGATGCGCGTGCGCGTGTCGGCGTCACCGGCGGCGCCGCCGAAGGCGAGGGGTATCTGGCGCACCTCGCCGCTGAACGGCTCTTCGGGCCGGTTGCGCAGGGTGATGGTCGCTTCCTGCCCCACGCTCATCTGGTTGAGCTGTTCGCTGCCCAATTCGGCCGTTATTTCCAGCGCTTCCGGTTGGGCGAGGAGAACGGCCGTTTGAAACGCCTCCGCCCGGCTGCCGGCACGCACGTTCATGGACAACAGTTCTCCGTCAAAGGGGGCGATCAGCTGCGCGTCGGCAATCTGCGTTTCGATGCGCTGCACGTCCAGCCGCGCCCGCTCCACGTCCAGTTCCAGCAGCGGGTCCACGCCCCGCTCCAACTGTTCAATGCGCAGCTCGGCCAGCGCCAGCTCCTGCTCCAGAATCTGGCGGCTGAGCGCACCGCCGGCGGCGGAGGCGCGCACGTCGTTAAGGCGCGCCTGGGCGATGGCCAGCGCCTGCTGGGCGGATTCCAGGCTGCGCTCGTACTGCTGGCGCAGATTTTCCGGTTCCCACGGCCGGTCCAGCGATTTTTGCAGCTCGTACTCGGCGGCGGCGACGCGCGCCTGCGCATTTTCCAGCTCGAACTGGGCGGAAACCAGCGCGGCGGAACTGCCGCCGGCCTGCTCCTGGTTGAGCTGGAGCTGAATTTTGTCGCGGTTGATTTGCGCTTCCAGCAGCGCATCCTGGCGCTGCTGTTCGGCCTGCGCCAGGCGAATTTCGGCCGTTTCCAACGCCACCTGCATCTGGGCCAACTGGTTTTGCAGGTTGGTGATTTCCAACTGCGCCAGCACATCGCCGGCCTGCACGCGGTCGCCGCGCTGCACGAAAACCTGATCGACGAAGCCGTCCGTCTTGAAGAAGAGCGCCTGTTCCACCACGGGTGAAACGCGGCCGGTAAATTCCAGCGAGCTGACCACGGTACCCTGCTGCACGGTATAGGTCGGCCGTTCCGGCACGACGGGGGTAGGCAGCGGCGTGGGCGTGGGGCCAAGATCGGCCGTTTCCCCTCCACCACTGCACGCCGTTAACGCTGTTAACAGCAGAAGAAACGATATAATACAAACCTTGATCTTTATCATAATAATTCACCATGCCACCAGCGAATAAGGGAAAGGAACGAATAAGCTGCCAGTTTGCCCAATTCGTTTGCAAAAACAAGCAATTCGTTAATTTCTAAAATTCGTTATTGTCTCCTTCGCTGGCTCTAACCAACGTCACATCCAGCTTTGCTCTGTTGAAATTGGCCAGCAGTCCAACAGAAATACCTTGCCGCTTCATTCTGGTGCGAAACTGGGCTTTCATAGCTTCATCTACTTCTTTAACCGCTATGGTTGCCAGCATGACCTGATCCTGTATACATAGCAAGCGTGTCTCCTGTTGACCCAAATATTCACCCTTGAAAAATACGGGCATTTTTTGAATATGTTCGTAACCAAGATCCTGTTGGCGCAATTCCACCATCGTTGCTCTACGGTACACTTGATGTAAAAAGCCAGGCCCTAATTCATAGTGAACCCGATGCAGCACATGTAGCAACTCGTTGGTCAATTTTGGATATATGGTATTAGTCAGACCACAAATAGGCTGCCAGGTAAATGCATCTTGTTTTTGTCGCAGGAAGTTAGGCAATCGTTCGTCTGTTAATGAGGAAGTTCCAAAATTAGCCACAATAGCCAAATCTGCATCGGTAACTTTGAGATAGGAAAGAGCCTGGGCACGGTGAAGCGGTACAATTTTCGGCGCTACTTTCAACTCTAGCAGCAATTTACCATCTTCAATCCATATATCTACGTAATAACGGCCGACTTGTACCCCACGATACAAAACCTCAAACAGTTTCTCCCGCTCGTGCTTGATCCCCTTATGTTCCAGGCCAATAGACACCGCTTCCTGGTAAAACAGCTCAGGCAACATCGGGCCAAGTTCATTGTGAACCTCAAACAAAACGCCCCGCACTGCATAACTCAATTCCTTGTGAATAAGCTGAGTCATGGTTCCATTCGTTCCTTTCCTATTTTTGCTGTTGTCATTCGCTGCTGTCTGGCTATGACAACAACGAATTGGAGAATCTAACGAATTGTCGCCAGAGC
>CAZDEO010000104.1:0-15228 GCA_964504445.1 uncultured Anaerolinea sp.
CAACGACTATTTGCTGAAAGTGCTCTTTGGTTAAACAGAATGCAATTGCCCTGCGGGTGAACAGATTTTTTCGTCCAGACGGCCGTTTTCTGCGAAAATACCCTCCATGCATACCTATACCCAATCCCTGCAAACCCTGCTCAGCCAGCACGCCAATCCCCAAGAGGCTGCCCCCATGGCCAAATACATGCGCGACCAGTTCCCTTTTCTGGGCATCAAGACCCCGACGCGGCGCAGTTTGCTCAAAGAGTTTGTCGCCGCCTACGGGCTACCCGCACTGGCCGACCTGGAAACCATTTTGCGCGAGCTGTGGCAACTGCCGGAACGAGAATACCAGTACAGCGCCCTGACCCTGCTGGGCAAGCTGGAAAAGAAGCTGCCCCCTGAATTTGTGGGCGTGTTGGAATACCTCATCGTCACCAAATCGTGGTGGGACACCGTCGATTCGTTGGCAGGGCACATGATGGCCACCCATTTCCGCCGTTTTCCCCAGGTGCGCCAGAAGACGCTGCCGCGCTGGCGGGCCAGCGACAACTTTTGGCTGCGCCGTACCACGCTGCTTTTCCAGCTCTCTTACAAGGCGGAAACGGACATGGAGCTGCTGTTTAGCCTCATTCGCGAGAACCTGGACTCCGACGAGTTTTTCATTCAGAAGGCCATTGGCTGGGCGCTGCGGGAATACTCCAAGACAGATGCAACGGCCGTAACCCAATTTGTTGCCGCCACTCCTCTAGCCCCTCTCAGCGCCCGCGAAGCGCTGAAATGGCTGAAAAACCAGGGACGCCTCTAATGCCCGTAGGCTATCGTTTCCTTTTTCTGGTGGCCTTGCTCCTGATTTTTGTGGGTTGCCGCTCACCGGGTAGTGAGGGCGCGCCCTCGCTCACCATCTTCGCTGCGGCTTCCCTCACCGATGCCTTCACCGAATTAGCCCAAGCCTTCGAAGAGCGGCATCCCGGCGTTCAGGTACGGATCAATTTTGGCGGTTCATCCCAACTGGCGGCCCAGTTGCGCGAAGGGGCTGTAGCCGACGTTTTTGCCTCAGCCAACCCGGTGCAGATGACGGCCGTTGTTGCCGCCGGGCGCATTGCCCCTGGCGCCGAGCAACCATTTGCCTCTAACCGCCTCACCCTTATTGTGCCCGCGGATAATCCAGCGGCCATCATGGCTCTGCCTGACCTGGCAAAACCAGGGGTGGCGCTGCTCTTGGCGGTGCCCGGCGTGCCGGTACGCGCCTACACCGACGAGATCATGTCAACGCTAGATGACGAAGTCCAGCGGCAGATTTACGCCAACGTGGTCTCGGAGGAAGACAATGTGCGCCAGGTGGCGGCGAAGGTTGCTTTGGGGGAAGCAGATGCCGGTATAGTGTACACGTCGGACGTAACGCTGGACATTGCAACGCTGGTGCGGGAAATTCCACTTCCCGCAGGGCAAAATGTGATCGCAAATTACCCCATTGCCCCCCTGGAAGACGCCCCGCATCCCGAACTGGCTCGTGCTTTTGTGGCGTTTGTGGGTGGCGAAGCAGGGCAGGCGGTTTTGGCGCGTTGGGGTTTTGGGCCGCCACCAGGCAAGTAGCAATGGAGATGAGGCAGGTTTGGCGATGGGGTCGGCGACTTTTTTCAGCCAGTGGGGTAACGGCCGTGCTGGCTGCGCTCATGGCGTTATTTCTCATGCTGCCGCTGGTGGCCCTGGTGTGGCGGACCTTCATGCTGCCAGGAGGGACAGCGCTGGCGGGGGAACCGATAGTAACGGCCGTTTTGCTCAGCCTGGGCAGTACGGCCGTCAGCGTGCTGCTCATTATGCTGCTGGGCACCCCCCTGGCCTATTTCCTGGCCCGGCGGCAGTTTCCCCTTAAACAGCTGGTGACCATTTTTGTCGAAATTCCCATTGTCATGCCCCCCATTGTCGCGGGGCTGGCCTTGCTCTCTGCTTTTGGGCGGCGGGGGCTGGTGGGTATTCCCCTGGCGGAACTGGGGATGACGATTTCATTTTCTTTTACGGCCGTAGTACTGGCCCAGGTTTTTGTGGCTTCCCCCTTCTACATTCGTGCTGCCCAAAGCCGTTTTGAGGCCATTCCCCGCGAGCTGGAACAGGCGGCGGCCGTAGACGGCGCCGACCACTGGCTTTACTTCTGGCACATCATGCTGCCCCTCAGTCTGCGGGCTATGTTGGCCGGCCTCATCCTTAGCTGGGCGCGCGCCCTGGGCGAATTTGGCGCGACCATCTTATTTGCCGGGAATTTGCAAGGCCGTACCCAAACCATGCCCCTCCTTATTTACAGCGCCCTGGAGCGTGACTTACGCATAACCTTCTTGACCGCCCTGGCATTGCTGGCCCTGGCCTTTTTCGCCTTTGGCCTCACCCGTTGGCTCGCTGGTTTGGATGAAGAAGAACCCGATTCCCTCACCTCCTCCCTATAAAAAAAGCCCTCCGGTTTTGCCGGAAGGCTTACGCATTTGACCCAGCCTACAGCTCACTCGCTGGTTAAAACCAACCAACCATCAAACTCTCCATCAAACGCATCCCAAAAGCCTCAGCAGTTCACTGAAACCCACTCTTTTAGGCCAACAGTTCCGCCAGCTTCGCCTGCGACTGCGCTTCCACCTGTTCGTGAATGCTCACCCCGTGGCTGTCCATGGTTACTACCACGGGGAAATCCTCCACCTCGATGACCCACATAGCCTCCGGTACGCCGAATTCCAGCTTGTGTACCGTCAGCACTTTCTTCACCGATTGGGCAATAAGGGTTGCCGCGCCGCCAATGGCATGGAGGTAAACGGCCGGCTGTTCCTGGCAGGCCTTTAGCGTGTTGGCGCCCATGCCGCCCTTGCCAATGACCCCCTTCAAATTAAAGTATTTGATCACGCCCGCCTGGTACACCTCTTCGCGAATGCTCGTGGTCGGTCCGGCCGCAACAAATTTCCATGAACCATCCTCCAGCTTTTTCACCACCGGCCCGCAGTGATAAATAACGCCCCCATCAAGCAAATGCTTTAACTCTTGATGCAGCAGTTCGTCTTCGGCCGCAATGGTCGCGGCTTTAATATAGCTTTCAGTCAAGAATTTGTGGGCTGCATCTCGCCCTAATACGATAACACCGTTCAGATAAACTGTATCTCCCGCGTGCAGGGCGCGGATGTCTTCGTCAGCAATAGGCGTTGTCAACCTAAGCATAATGTACCTCCACCTGTTCGCCATCTAGTTGAATGGTCATGCGGGCGCGGCGATTGGCCCAACACATGTATGCCACGGATACAAAGTAGGAAGCGGGCAGGCGGTGCTGCACGCCCACCTTCACGCCTAACACGCTGGTTTTGCCACCAAATCCCATGGGGCCAATGCCCAGCTCGTTGCTTTCTTCGTATAGGCGTTCTTCTAGCGCGGCTAATTGGGGATCTTCGTTTTTATCGTCGAGTTTGCGCAGCAGCTGTTCCTTAGACTTGATGTAAGAAGAACCACGGTCACCGCCAACGGCTACGCCTAAAACAGCAGGGGCACACCCCTTGCCCTGGGCCTGGTGGACGGCATCGAGGACGACGCGGCGCACGCCTTCCAGGTCACGGCCGGCCTTCAGCCCGCCATCGGGCAGCTTGTACTGGGTGGAGACGTTCTCACAGCCGCCTCCTTTCAGCAGCAAATCAACCTGGATGAACTCTTCTTCCCATTCGTGGAAGTGTATGGTGGGGAAATCTATACCCGTATTGTCGCCGCTGTTTTTGCCGGTGAGGCTGTCTACGGCGTTGGGGCGCAGGTATGCCTTTTCCGTAGCGGTGGCGGCGGCTTTGCGGATTTGCTCAGCCAACACCCGCGTCGAGACGCCCAAAGGGTAATGCACCTCAAAAATGGGAGTGCCGGTATCCTGGCAAATGGGGGTGGCGTTTTTGCGGGCCAGCTTCACGTTGTTGAGAATGGTTTCGAGGGTGCTTTGGGCGGCGGAGCCTTCGTCTTCGCGGGTTTTGGCGTCGGCTAACGCTTTTTCCATGTCGGCGGGCAGGTCGGTGGCGGCGCGCCGAATCAGCTCGGTGAAGGCATCGGTCAGGTCTGGTTGTTTGATTTTTTCCATAACTTACGCTCCTTTGTAAATGTAGTCCAGGTCGCCAAACCTGGAAGATATGCAGGTTTGGTAACCTGCGTTACGGATTTTCATGCGTGGTGGGGTGCCTGCTCATGAAATTTCCTCTTCTCTGAAAATAGTTGGAGCAAGCGTTAGAGTTTGAGTCCTATCCTTTCTCTAGCTCTGGCTCTAGCTCTTGCTGATTATGAATATGGGGACAGGTTCTTATGGTTGACTATACTGCGAACCGGTGAGGGGGTGAAGTTGATTATGGCATGGTTGGGGGGTGATGTTTGTCACATGTTTACGTGCTTAGAGCAGATGGGGAGAGGGTTCGTCGAGGTGGAGGGTGGTAATGAGGTGGGCAACGGCCGTTTCCTCGGCCACAAAGTTCACCCCAGCAAACACCTGCCACACTTCCCGGTGCGTGATGGTTTCGGAGGGGGCCATGGTCACCTCTGGCCCCAGGGTTTCCAATTCCAGGAACGCGTCATTGGCGTAACATTGGCTGGAACTGCCCCGGTCCAGGTAACGGGCTTGCGAGTTAAAGGGCGCGCGCTTCACAAACAGCGTGTCCGCCCAGGCGTAGCCCAGCCAACCCCGGGCACCGGGGAAACCGAGCTTTAATGCCCCTTCCTTTAATTTGGCAGCGACCAGAATGGCGCTGTTGCCCCAGGTAATGTGTGGGTTGTTCACGTCGGTGTAGGGCCAGAGGGCCAGGGCGCGGTTGGGCTGGAGGCCGTCGGGGTCAGCAAGGGTAGTGGGTTGGGGCAGAACGGCCGTGCCGTCAGGCCGCAGTTGCGTAATTGCCCAAGGCGCGCAGGTCACCGGCCAAACGCCATGATTAGTCAACAGATGATCCACTACCACAGTGGGGCCATCATCCGGCAGAGTAATACGCAGCCCCTTTTGCAACCCCGTTTGCTCCTCCACCGGTTGCGTAACCAGCACCCCATTTTCCAGCACCTCGATGGTGACGGGTCGATTATCGGGTAGGTAAGTGCGTCGCGCCACCTCCGGCGCGTGCCACAGCCGGTGCCCACCCCACAGCGTCAGCTCTCCCGCCCCCGGGCAGGGAATGGTGAAATGGGGCAGTTCGGCAAATAGATTTGGCCCCTCATTTTCGTGTAGGGCTAAAACTCGCAGCACGGTCTGGGGAATGAGCAGGGAAAGCGCGGCATTTTGCAGCTTGATGCAGTCCAGGTTGAGGTGGCTGGTTTCAGAAATCTTCATGGGACGCCTCAATAAAAGACTGAAGACTGGAAGCGACCCAGTCTCTAGTCTCCAATAACCATATTTAAAATGAATCTACCGCGCCCGACAGCGCGAGGATGCGACTATTTTACGCCTTGCCCAATACGGCTGCCAGCAGCGCCATGCGGATAAACATACCGTTTTGTACCTGACGGAAATAAGCCGCGCGGGGGTCTTTGTCCACGTCGTAATGGATTTCGCCGACGCGGGGCAGGGGGTGCATGATGACCATCTTCTCCTTGGCCTGCTCCATCAATTCCGAAGTGATTTCGTAGTGGTCTTTCACCTGCTCGTACTGGGCCAGGTCGGCAAAGCGCTCTTTTTGCACGCGGGTCACGTAAAGCACGTCGGCATTTTCGATGACGTCGGCCACGTCGTGAGTTTCACGCACGTCCAGCCCTGAATCGATGACCTGGTTCATGTAGCTGAGGGGCATGCGCAAGATTTCGGGAGAGACAAAGCGCAGGCTGACGTCATATTGCAGCAGCAGCTTGGTCAGGGAGTGCACGGTACGGCCGTAGCGCAAGTCACCCACCATGGCTATCTTCAGTCCGTCAATGGTGCCCAGCTCTTCACGGATGGTAAACAAATCCAGCAAAGCCTGGGTGGGGTGTTCCCCCGCGCCATCCCCGGCGTTGATGACGGGCACGCTGGCGTAGTCGGCCGCGACCTGGGCGGACCCCATTTCCGGGTGGCGCAGCACAATCACGTCAGAATATTGCTCCAGGGTACGCACGGTGTCAGCCAGAGTCTCCCCCTTGCTCACCGAGCTAAACTGCACGCCCTGGGTAATGGGAATGACGCTGCCGCCCAGCCGCTCCATGGCGGCGATGAAGGAAGCACTCGTACGGGTGCTGGGTTCGTAAAACAGGGCCGTCAGTACGTGCCCTTTCAGGATGTCGGTGCCGCCAGCGTGCTGCACCAGTTGGCGCATTTCCCGCCCACGCGCAAAGACATAATCGAGCAGGTCCCGATCAAACTGGGACACAGAGATAATGTCTTGCCCGGTGAGGCCGTTGCCATTTTGGGATTTGGACGGCAGTTCATCAAAGTTGAACAGGGGTTTTAGGTTCACGTTACTCATGGGTTTTCTCCTTCGTAAATGTAGCGCCAGCATCTTGCTGGCGACGCCACCTGGAAGATGGCGCTCCATTTTCATTCATGGTGGTCGACGACAGCCGGTGAAGTCTCCTCTCTAAAAAATGATGATTTTTATTGAAACGATAGGAACACCGAGCAGCGCTGAGTTTCGCCGAGATCAATATTTTTCAGCGTTCTCTGTGCATCTCTGCGCCCCTCTGTGTACCGCTGCGTTCCCCAAGGCTTTCCCTGTAATGTCGCCATGAGTCATGGCAAAACCAGGCCACTGCCGGGGGAGGCCAGCAGTTGGCCTTCTTCATACACCAGGTTGCCCCGCAGGGTAACGCGGACCACGCGCCCGGCCACTTCCCAGCCGTTAAAAGGCGTCCAGCCGCATTTGCTGAACATATTTTCCTGGCGAATGGTGGTAGGCGTCATATCTACTTCTACCCAGGTGTCGGCCTGGGCGGGCAGGTTATAGATGCGGCGGGGGTTGTGGTGCATCAGGTTGATGAGTTGGTCGAGGGTGAGGCGGTTGTGGGCAACGGCCGTTACCATCAGCACCAGCGACGTTTCCAGCCCGGCTACCCCCGGCGGCGGCTTGGGCGAACGCTTCTCCGCCAGCGTGTGGGGGGCGTGGTCGGTGGCAATGCAGTCCACCGTCTGCGGCAAATGCTCCCATAATGCCGCCACGTCGTCGGGCGTACCCAACACCGGGCGCATGTCTCCCAACGGCCCTAGTCGCGCAAAATCCGTCTCATCCAAAAAGAGATGATGGGGCGTTACCTCACAGGTCACCGGCAGGCCGCGCATCTTGGCGTCGGCAATCAGCTCAATCTCCTCGCGGCGGCTGATGTGGCAAAAGTGTACCGGGCGCTGGTACGTGGCCGCCAGCCCAATGCCTACAGCCACGCTTTGCTGCTCGGCATGCATGGCAATCAGCTTTTCCCGCGGCCAGTTTTGAAAGCAAGCCCGCAGGGTAGGCACGTCCTCCACCCGCAGGGGGCCAAAGGTGTCGTTTAGATAAATCTTTAGGGCGGCGGTGTAGGGAGCCAGCTGGGGCAGCAGCGCAATTTGCTCCGGGCTGGCCCCGGCAAAGAGGCCCACATCGCACAGGGCGTCTTGCCGCGCCTGGGCCACCGTGTCCGCCATGACCGCTGGCGTCGTTAGCGGCGGGCTGGTGTTGGGCATGCCCAAAATCATGGTGATGCCCCCAGCCAGAGCAGCGGCCGTGCCTGTGCGGAAATCCTCTTTATGCTCCCCGCCGGGCACGCGCAAATGGGTGTGGACGTCAATGAGTCCCGGTAAAGTTATTGTGGTCATACGCTCATTTCCTCGCTGCCGCCAGGCAAAAAAAAGGCCTAATCCCTAAAGGATCAGGCCAATCTCGCAGTTATTTTCGGTAGTTGTAGAAGATGATATTTCTGTCCGGTGATGTCAGGCATCTGTTTTTCCTCATCATTGTGCCGTTGGCGCACCGGGATTGTATGTTACCATTCTACTGTGATGCAGGCAAATGGTTTTCCCAATTGGTAGAGCGTCCATATTTTACGCCCTGGCCCGTACAGTGCATTTTGATTGACTGATTAGCGCATTGGCATTACCAAAAAACTGAAAGGAGTTAGCCATGGAATATGTGCGGTTAGGAAATACGGGTTTGAAGGTCTCACGCATTTGCTTGGGTATGATGACCTACGGCACGCCCACCTGGCGGGAATGGGTGCTGACGGAGGAGGAAGGACGGCCGTTCGTCCGGCGGGCATTGGAGCTGGGCGTCAACTTTTTCGACACGGCCGATATGTACTCCTTGGGGGTCAGCGAGGAAGTTACCGGGCGCGCTATCCATGACTTTGCCCGGCGCGACGAAGTAGTGCTGGCCACCAAGGTGTATTTCCCCATTGGCCGGGGGCCTAACGGCGGGGGGCTGTCGCGCAAGCACATCATGGAAGCCATTGATAATTCCCTACGGCGTCTGGGTACCGATTACGTGGATTTGTACCAGATTCACCGCTGGGATTATGAGACGCCCATTGCAGAGACCATGGAAGCGTTGCACGACGTGGTGAAGGCGGGCAAAGCGCGCTACATTGGCGCGTCGAGCATGTTTGCCTGGCAGTTTGCCCAGGCGCAGTACACGGCCGATTTGCACGGCTGGACTCGTTTTGTGGCCATGCAAAACCATTACAATCTCGTTTACCGCGAGGAAGAGCGAGAGATGATACCCTTTTGCCTGGACCAGGGTGTGGGGCTGATCCCCTGGAGTCCACTGGCCCGCGGTTTCCTGACGGGCAGCCGCAACCGAGGCAGCGATCATCCTACCGTCCGCGCCAAAACCGACGACTATGCCCTACAGATGTACTACCAGCCCGAAGATTACGCAGTGGTAGACCGGGTGGTGGAGATGGCCGCGCAGCGCGGCGTGCAGCCGGCGCAAATTGCCCTGGCGTGGCTGCTGCACAAACCGGGGGTCGCTGCGCCCATCATTGGTGCCAGCAAGATGGTGCAGTTGGAGGAGGCGGTAGCTGCCGTGGACATCAAGCTATCTGCTGAGGAGCTGGCGCGGTTGGAGGAACCTTACAAACCCCATCCGGTGCTAGGGCACGGCTAGGAGACCCCTGCGTTGGCAACGGCCGTTTATATCATCATGGGCGTCTCTGGCAGCGGCAAGAGCAGCGTGGGGCAGGCGCTGGCGGCGCGCCTGGATTGCCCCTTTTACGATGGCGATGACTTCCACCCGCTGGAAAACGTGGCCAAAATGGCGTCCGGCATTTCCCTGGAGGATGCCGACCGCGCCCCCTGGCTGGCGCGGCTGGCAGACCTGATTGGGGAGCAGGAAAAGAGGGGGGAAACGGCCGTGCTCGCCTGTTCCGCCCTCAAAAAGCGGTACCGGGACCAACTGCGCGCAGGGCACAAGGCGGTGGTCTTCGTGTATTTGCGGGGGGATTACGCGCTCATCTGGCAGCGCATGCAGCAGCGGGCTGCCCATTACATGAAAGCCGAGATGCTCAACAGCCAGTTTGCTACCCTGGAGGAGCCGGACACAACCGAAGTAGACGTCTTAACGGTGTCTGCCAGTCAATCCGTAGGCGCCATTGTGACCCAAATCTTGTCCAAAGGATAGTTTGCCAGTTTGGCGAGTACTAAGCTTTTTGGCTCTTTAGGAACTCAGAGGGTTGGCAGCACGTGAAGCGTGAAACGTGACCAGAGAGGCATCACGTTTCACGCATTACGTTAGTGCCGGTCAATTGCCAATCTGGCTGACGTCGAATTTGTAGAGGATGTTTTGGCTGCTGATGGCCAGCAATTCTCCCTGGTCATTGAAGGCCAGGTCGCGGGCGACGCCCTCCAGCTCAATGAGGTCCAGGTAACGGCCGTTGTTGTCGAAAACCTGAATACCCAAAAAGTCGCCCACGTAAATGCGACCCCGTCCATCCACCGCAATGGAGGAGACGATGCCCATAAAGGTGCCCGGCTCGTTGCCAGAACTACCAAACTGCGAAAGGTAACGGCCGTCGGGCGCAAACTTAAAGATGACGTCCTGCCGGTCGCCCAGGGCGTCTTCGGCCACGCCAATGACGTACATATTGCCCACGCCGTCCACCGCCACATTGTCTATGCTCACCGCGCCCGGCACGGTGTCCAGGGTGATGGTCTGTATCGTCTGCCCGGCAGCGTTGAAGCGCACAATAGTGTTGCGCACGCCATTGATGGCCAGCAGCTCTCCGTTTACCGTCAGCGCCAGTTTTCTGAAGGAAACGGCAATGTCTTCTGTGTAGAGCACCTCACCCAGCGGCGCGCCGGTAGCCAGGTCGTAGCGGAAAATGCGCCCGATTTGCTGGGCGTAGAGCACCCCGCTGCGGTCAATTTCCAGGTCGTCGGTGTACCGCTCCTTGTCCCAGGGCCAGGTGGTCTGGTACGTGCCGTCGCTGGCAAACAACTGCAAGCGCCCGCTGTCCCGGTCGGCCACGTAAATGACGCCGTCGCCGCCAATGGCCAGCGCCCGCGCGTCATTGAACTGTCCGGGGTTAATGCCGCGCTCGCCGATGGCAAAGAGGGGGGCAACGGCCGTTTCTGTTGTCTCTTGCACCGTTTCTTGTACCTCCTCAAAGAATGGCATCACGGTTGCCACAAGGGGCAGATTCACCGGCGCACTTTCCCCCACTTCTGCAGCGGAGAAAATACCCAGCAGCGCCGCTCCACCGCCAAAGAGCGCCGCCGCCACAATGCCGCCCACCAGCAGCAGCATGGCCACCACAAAGCAGCCAAGGCCCCGGCCCGCTTTAACGGCCGTTGGACCAGAAACTTGCACCGTGCTGGCGGTTCCATGGGAGATGCCCGCCACACTCAGCCCGGCAGCCAGGCGGCGCACCGCCTCAGTTGCCTGCGCCTCGCTGACGCCGTAAGTTTGGCGGTAGATGTCGGCAGCCTCCTCTAACTGGTTTTCGTTAATAAAGGCCACGATTTGCTGCAAATTGTGCGACTGGGCCAGCAGCGGCGCAAAGTTTTGCCGGTGGGCGCGGGGGCGCATATTCTCCGGCACAATGACGGTGCTGCTGCAAAACGGGCACTGCACGGTTAGGTGGTCACCGCCATCGTGCTGCAAATTGCCGCCGCAGTTGGGGCAGGTAAAGGTTTCAGCCATACTATCCTCCAAAGGTATTCGTCAGTTTTATGGCCGCCCCGCCTAAGACATTGTGAGTCTACAAGATTTCGATGAGAATTACGTGAAGGTTGTGTAGCGTTTTTTGCTTGACTAAACCTGCGAAGGTTTTTTCGGTTTTGCTACCTTCACACCGAAGATCGAACTCTCGCAGGTCTAAAACCCGTTCGTTTCTTTGCAAATGGCGGCTCGCATTTCTTGTAGCCGCGCCTGGACTTCTGGGGTGAAGCTGGCAATGTATTCGTCAATGGTAGTGGGGATGTCTTGATTTTCGGGCATCGTTTTCACCTTAACCTGTCGCAGGAGTCGTTGTTCTATTTTTGCGGCAAGGGGCTGTAAACCAACAGCGCCGTGCCAAAGGGTCGACCACCGGGCAGTAGCGAATAGGCGCGTACATTAACTGATCCGAAGGAGGCGGGCCGGTGCCCCCGGCGGCAATGAAAGCCGCCTGGAGTGCTTCTGCCTCCTGTGGAGTGTCCATGACAAAGCCCACTTCTACGTTGCTGGGGCTGCCCTGCTGGCCTTGCAGCAGTGTCAGCCAGCCCTGGCCGATGGGCCAACCGTGGGTGCCCACCCCTTCGCTGTAGGCTGGTGGGCCGAGAACCCGCTCGTAATAGGCAACGGCCGTTTCGTAGGCGGCAAAGTACAGGGTGACGGCGAAGGACCCGCGGAAGCGAAAGCGCGGCTCCGGCGGCGGGTCGCGAAAATAAGCGCGGCGGTAAGCGTCGTAATCGCTGGTCATTTTACAGCTTTACCAATGACGTGAGCCAGAGTCTCTCAATTCATAATCTGGTAATTTGGGTATTTCATTGCCTCACCCGTTACTCCCGCGCCACCACCGTATCGTACAGCCCGTACCGCGTCAGCCCCGGATGGCTCTCTATGCCAGTGTAGCGCAGCGAGGCGTCTTCGTAACGGCGGAAGGCAAAGACGGCCTGATTCATCTGCTCCGTGTTGAAGACCCGCAGTTGCACCAGCAGGTGAAAATCTTCGACCGTCAAGCCTGTCACCGTGCGGAACAGCTCCGGCTCCAGTTTGGTGATCACATCTTGCAGCGTGTTCTCCCGGAAATCGGTCAGATACATGAACGCCGGAATGCGCGTGGCAAACTTGATCAGCTTCTCTTGCACCTGCTTGCGCTTCGATTTGAACTCTTTTTCTTCGGCGGTTAATTCCTTCTTTTCCTTCGGCGTCAACTCCTCGTCTTTAGCTTTTTTCTTGAGGTCCTTGATCTTCTCACTCTTGTTGATGATCGTTTCGATGATATTGTCGCCCAGCGAGCGCCAGCCTTCGATGCGCTCCACAGCGGCCAGCGCTTCCGGGTTGTTGAGGATGCGGCGCAGGGTGTCGTTGTCCACGTTAACCAGCAGGGCGCTTTCCCATTTGCGGGCCAGCAGGGTGGCCGAGGTGCCCGCCATGGCGATGTCCAGAATGCCGCCTGCGTCAATTTGCGTCATGTTCGCACCGTCGTAGGCCAGCACGGGCAGGAAGGAAACCAGATCGCGCACCGCATTCTCCGGGTTTGGCTCGTTGGGCGACAGGCCGATGCCGTACTCCGAAAGCTGGCGCAGCGCCCGCGTGGGCGCGAAGTCGAACACAAAGCATACCGGCTTGAGGATTTCCTCCTCATGTGGGTTGTCGCCGTTGGGGTTTTTGATGACCCACGGGGATTGTACCCGGAACGCCGCCTGAAAGTAAGTTTCTGGCGATTTGAGGTTGCGTAGCATGAGAATGGACGACCATTGCGGCACGGTGACGCCCGTAGTCAGCTTGCCGCAGGAGAGGGTGATGGTTTTACTCTCCAGGCCGCTGCCGATTGCTTTACGCACGGGGGGCAGGGCGTCCAGCCCGATACCGGCCGACGCGCCGGCGGCGACGATGACTTTGTAATCATGCCAAAAGGTGTTGTGCTTCTCGGCCAACAGGTTGGCCATGGCGTGGCAGGCGGCCACGTTGGGCATAAACCAGAAGGCATGTTGCAGGTACGGGAGCAGGCGCACATCGGAATAGGGGAAGGGGGGCCGCGTGCCGGTCTTCAGATACTCCGTTGCCGCCGGCATGTAGCCGCCGCGAATGATGTCCAGCCATTTTTGCACGTCGCTTTTGTGCTTGAACTGCGCCATCACCCCAACCCCGTTGGCTTCAAAGAAGCTGTTGAGGTCGAATTCGTCAAACTCGCCCGCGCTGGCAATCGCCAGCAGCTCGTCGGGCATCTGGTAGGTGAGCAGGCGCATTTGCGGCATGGCGGCGTAAGGATTCCATGCGCCGGGATGGTTGGCGGCAAATTCGGCGCGGGCGCGTTGTTCGTCGGTGTAGGTCCAGTTGAAAATCTGCTCCTCGATAAATTCGCCCGTTGCCAGGGCGCGGAACGGCGTGCCGGAGAGATAGAGGTAGGCGCGGCTGGTGATGGGCAGGAAGTCGGATTCGGCTTCTGAAAGCTCCTCAAACCCCTCTTGGAAATCCTCAATGCTGACGTTTTTGCTTTTCCGGCCGGACAGGGTAGAGCCATACTCTGCTTTCAGTTCGGCGCCGGCGTCGTCTTCACCTTCGAACAGTTCCTGGGCGGTGTCGCGCCACGCGCCAAAGTGGTATTCGTCGAAGATGACCAGGTCCCAGTTGATGGTGTGAATCCATTCGTTGCGCGGTTTGATGTTGCCCGCCTGGTCGCTGCCCAGCAAATCCTGAAAGGAGCCGAAGTAGACGACCGGCGTCCGCTTGCTGATTTTGCGCGGGTCGCCATCGGTGTGGCGGGAGAGGTATACCCACCCATCAAAATCCACATGGGTTTCGAGGTCGGTTTGCCAGGCGTCGGCCACGGCCGGTTTGAAGGTGACGACCAGTATCCGTTTGGCCCCTAGCTTTTTGGCGAGTTGGTAGGCGGTGAATGTTTTGCCGAAGCGCATTTTGGCGTTCCACAAAAAGCGGGGCACGGCGTGGATATTTTCTTGCCAGATGGAGTGGAAGTAGGCGTGGGTTTTGTTGACCGCCTCTGCTTGCTCGGCGCGCATGGGGAAGGTTTCGCGGTGCGCGCCGCTGAAGCGTTGGCCGGTGCGCAGCTCGGTGATGGCAGTTTGCACGTCGGCGACGGTGCAACGCATCCATTCCAACTGCACGTTCTCGAACCCTTTTTGCACAAGGGCGGCGCGTACGTCGTGGTCGCTGAAGAAAGCGCCGTCGTCGCGCACGGCCGTTTCGTCGAGGAGGATGGTGTAGTTTTGGATAGCGGCCGTTTTGAGCTGCTCGGCCACCCGTTGTTTGACGTCGCGTGTGGTTTGCCCCACCTTGAGCAGGCCGGCGTGGGCCTCATCGTGGATGGCGTAGGCGTAGATGCGCGGTTGCGCCTGCGGCTTGGGCGGGAGGATTTCTGCGATGGTTTTGCTCATATGTCCGTCGCTTCCAGAGGCGCGGGCGGCTACGCGCCATCGGTCCAAGGATTGACAACCTCAAGGTCGTCAATCAGCTCGAAGTCGGTGGTGTTGCGCGTGGCTAACGACATCCTGTGTGCCAGGGCAATGGCGGCGATCTCGGCATCTTCCACGCTGATTGGCCGGCCTGCCCGCGTGCGGGCAGACACGATGGCCGCGTAATGGCGCGCGGCATCCTCGTCAAATGGCAGGCAACGGCCGTTGAACTCCTCCGCAAACATTGCCTCTGCCGCTCGGCTCAGCGCTTCCTGACGCTGACCCTGAGGCATCAGCAGAAGCCCCAACTCAATCTCCGCCCGACTGATGGCGCTGGTGTAGACCGCCCCTGCTGGCTGTTTGTCTAGCCAAGCGATAACAGCAGCTGATGGACGCGGACGCATGAACTCGGATAGCACGTTGGTATCGAGCAAAATCATGCTGATTCATCCCACTGTAACGGCGTGCGGGGCATGTGTCGTTCGGGCAGAACGAACTCTTCGGTGGCGATTTGGGCAAACCGCTCCCGTAGGCGCTGACCAAGCGCGGAGGGGAGTTCCGTTGGGTGTAGCGCCTCTTTCAGGATGCGCCGCACCTCCTCCTCCATCGAAACCCCATGGCGCGCCGCCCGAATGCGCAGCCTCTGCTTGGTGGCTTCATCTACATTACGGATGGTCAAGCTACTCATAGACACCTCTCCCAATTAGATAGTGACATCAATGCAATCATTGTACGCACTGATGGCAACTCTGTCAAAGAGATATGGCCTGCGGCTT
>CAZDEO010000105.1:0-15153 GCA_964504445.1 uncultured Anaerolinea sp.
GCGCTCGCCGCTGACGCGGGCCACGTCAATCTCCTCTTGAGTATACAAGCCGTTGCCCCACTTTGGACCCAGCAAAAAGATGCCGATGAGACCGCGCTCGCTCCACAAAGGAATAGCCCACACCGCGCCACCGTAGGTGGTCGGGTCGATTGCCAGAGGGGTTTGGGAATTACGAAATTGGGCCGTCAGATTGGTCAAGGGGGGCAACGGCCGTGGCGAATCTTCCGGAAAGGGCAACGGCGAGCCAACCAGCGGAGCCAGCGGACCAACAGCCGCCAGAAAAGCCAACTGTGCGTCTAGCACCTCAGCACACAGGGCACGGAAGGGGGGTGTAATATCTACCTCGGCGGGGGCAGAGGGGGTAAGGAGCTGTTCTGTAAGGCGATGGCTGGTGAGAAACGGCCGTAAACTCTCAATGTACCGCTCCCGTTCCGCGTAAGATTGCCAGCTCCACAAGGCAAAAAACAGAGTCATCAAGATGGTAGTCAGTAGCAGGCTGTAGAGGGGGCGCAGGGCAAAGGCAACACTAAACCCTACGGGAATGCTGTAGCCTGCTGCCAAAATAATAGCCCGCCGCCAATGACGCACCAGCCCATGACGGGGCAGTGGTTTGCCGGTAAACACCTCATAAGACACAATGGCCTGCCCCATAAGCAAAATAACCACGCCAATGATGCCGGCAATAACCAGGTCAAACCAGGCCAGGGTTTCGATGGCGTCGTCGTAAAATTGGTAAAGAAACATGCTGCGGGTAGACTGCACCGCCCACAGCAACAAGCCCGCCACCAGCAGGCTGACGACCAACAAGGCAAATGAAGCGCCAATAAGATACGGCCGTGCCCGCTGCCGCGCTTCATTACCCATCAGGCGCGGCGTGGGGCCAGGGCGGCGCAGTGCATCCAGCGACAGGGTAATACACAACACCACATAGCCAGAGTAAGCCAGAGCCATAAAGGGAATACCAGCAATTGACCAGCGAATAAACAGGCGCAATTGCCGCAGCTCTGGCGACGGAATAGCCAGCAAAACGATGCCCATACCCAACCCAACCAACCCGCTCACCAACAACCCCACCACCAGCCAAAACAAATAGCGCTGCCGTTCATACAGCGAGGGAGAATTCAACCGCCAAGGGCGCAAAGCACGCGAAGATTTACTTTGTGTCCCCTCTGTTGTTCTCTGTGCCTCCTCCGTGTTGCTCTGTGTTCCTTCCCGATTCCAGAAGCCACCGTACCAAAGCATGATCAGGTACCAGGCAAAGGGCAAAACTATGACCGGTACAAGACCAGCCGTCCACCAGAAAATCATGTTGCGACCAATGACCAGCAACCCCTCACTGATGATGGCCGTGTAGCCCGACACCATATGCCCGCCAATCAACAGCCCCAAAATGGCTGTATGGCTGACGAAAAACGCACCGCCCAGCAGCAAACCAGCCGTGGCCAGACCCATGCCCCAATCACGCCGTTCGGCGTTGAGCAGCACTGTCACGCCCAACCAGAGCAGGAGAATGGTGTTGAAGAAGGAGACGGCCATGATGGCCCAGTTGAGGAGACTGCTGTCGCTCATGGCTGTTTGGGTTGGTGTTTGGAATGGTAAACCATGTTCATGTATACGGCGCCTTCTTCCAGCTCATTGAGCATCTGGTCGAGGCGCTTCTGAATGGTCACTTCTCGTTTGGCACGGGTAATCCAGCCAATGTAGTCGTTTTGCTGGTAGGGGGGGCGCGCCCGGTAGGCGTCCATCAGGCCACGGGCCAGCAGCGCCTGGCGCACGAAATCGGGCATGGGGTGGCGAGGGCGTTTTAGGTGGGAGAATTTGTCGTTGTCGTTCATCATCTTTCCATTTTCCCGCAAATTGCGAGTTTGCGGGAAAATTATGGCCGTTTTACCCATTCCCCGCGCTCGTTGAGGATGTGGGGAATGCCGTCCTCGTCCCAGGAGATAAGACGGCCGTTACCCACAATAATCGCCGCTCTCGTTCGCGCTACCTTTTCGTCGGTGGTGGTGGCGTTCAGCCCCCAGGCGGTGTATATCTGACCATTGATGCGGCTGATGGTGCGCTTGTCGCGAAAGCCCATGCGGGCGGCAATTTGCTCATTGCTCAGGCCCTGGGCCAGCATGTGGGCCACCTCCTGCTCATTGGGTTCCAGCAGGGCCATGGGGTCCTGCTCATCTTTGTGGCGCACTTCTTGCACGCGGGTTTCGATGTCGGGGTCGATGAAGGAACGGCCGTTGACCGCATCTTGCAACAGCGGCACAATCATGTTTGGCAGCAGGTAGTTGGACTTGCGCACATAGGCATAATGGCTGAGGATGCCCGCCCCACGAAAGGCGCGGTAATAGGCGTCATCGTCTTGAATGGAGTAAAACACCACGGGGAAGCGGGGCAGCTCGCGGCGAATGGCCACGGCCGTTTCAATGCCATTCATCATCCCGGCTAGCTGCACGTCCATCAAGGTCACGTCAGGCGCATCAGCCAGGCAAAACTCCAGCGCCTCCTCTCCAGCAGCGCAGTCAAAAACCACCTGCACCTGTTTGGTAGCCGCCAGCCCGCTGACCAATGCCGGGCGTAATTTTTCATTATCTTCCACAATCAATACTTTCAGCATATCTCCACCATTGCATTGTAACATCCTCCAAAACAGATAGACAGGTCAAGCACTCAAGTGCATGAAATTGGTGACTTGACGTGCCGTAGCTGGCTAGAGAATGGTGTATGCTAGGAAAGCTTGTTGGTTGCAGGTTGCCAAGAAACAACCATCAAACCAACCAACCACCAAATAGGCCAACTGGAGAAACATTGTGGAAACCGTGAAACAAACATTACGCTACCCCCTGGCTGTAACGGCCGTTGCCCTGCTACTAGGCATAACCGTAAACTGGCTCTTTTTCGACAAAGCTTTGGGCATTTCCCTGCTGCTTTTTGTCATCCTACTGGTCGCAGCCTTGTTTGGCCTGGGCACTTTGGAAAACAAAATGCCCGTGCCGCCCAACTTGTGGCTGCTGCTGCCCCTCTTCTTTTTTGCCCTGATGGCTGCCGTGCGCGCCAACGCCTTTGTCACAGTTTTGAACGTGCTGGCGGTACTGGCTTTGCTTAGTTACCTAGCCTTCTTTTATGGACACGGCCGCGTAATAGACCTGGGCGTGCTGGGAAGTTTTCTCGTACCTGTGCGCACCGGGCTGCACAGCGGCGTGTTAGCCGTGCCCCTCCTTGCGGCAGCCGTAGAAACCAGGTCTGTAGGCAACCGCCAGCGGCGGCTGTTCCCTGTGCTGCGCGGCGTGTTGCTGGCCTTGCCCGTGCTGGTTGTTTTTACGGCATTGCTGGCCTCGGCCGACCTGATTTTTGCCGGGTATGTTGAACGACTACTCACCCTGGACTTCCTGCCCCGCCTGGACGAGCTAATTGCCCAAATCATCATCATTAGCGTGTCTGCCTGGGGGTTGGCGGGTGGCTTGGTGTATGCTCTGGTGTGGCGGAAAACGGCCGTGGCCGACCAAAGCCTCCTGGAAAAGACCATTCAAGAACTCCCCGCCAAATACGGCCTCGGATTAGGTGAAACAGCCACCATCCTGGGACTGGTGAACATGCTCTTCCTCACCTTTGTCGCTGTACAATTCACCTACCTCTTTGGCGGCGAACGGCACCTGAACCTGGAAGGCATCACTTACGCTGAATATGCCCGGCAAGGCTTTTTTGAGCTTGTGGCCGTGGCCGTGCTCACCCTGGCCCTGGTGCTGCTCCTCAATTGGATCACCCGCCGCGCCTCCAAAGGGCACATGCGCCTTTTCAATGGGTTGAGCAGTGGCCTGGTGCTGCTGGTGCTGGTGCTGCTGTTGTCTGCCTGGCGGCGCATGGGTTTATACGAAACTACCTTCGGCTACACCGAACTACGATTGTACGTATTTGTGTTCATGGCCTGGCTGGCGGCTTTGCTAGTCTGGTTTTTGCTAACGCTGTGGCGCGCCCCTCACCGCTTTACCCTGGGGCTGCTGGTGGCGGCCATAGGCTACCTGGTAACCCTCAATCTGCTCAATCCCGACGCCTTCATTGTGCGCCAAAATCTGGCCCGCTACACGGAAACAGGCGACCTGGATGCCGCCTATCTCACCACGCTCTCCGCTGACGCCGTGCCAGAGCTGGTAGCGGCCCTGGCCCAGGTGCAAGGGGATGAACAACTTGTGCTGACGCCAGCTTGCGCGCGGTATCTCTACGCCACGGACGACGAATCTTGCATGAGTACGCTAACGGCCGTGCTGCTGGCAAATTTGCACGGCCGTTACGAGGCGCTAGAAGCTGCCCCCCGCCCCTGGCAGAGTGCTCACCTGGCCTACCAACGCGCCCACCGGCAGCTTGGGCAGGCGCTTACCCCATAAAAGGAAAAAAAGCATGGATGCAAAACGAATAAACCACAGGATACTCTTGATTTTGGCCCTGGCGCTGGCTTCTGCCCTGTCCGTGGGGCTGGTGCTGGCCCGCGCCCTGGTCGTGGGCTACCTGTACTTCTGGTTTCTGGTGTGGAATCTGTTTTTGGCGTGGCTACCCTTTTTGTTTGCCGAATTGGCTTTCCGCTGGCGCCAACGGCCGTTGCCCTTTCTCGGTGTAGGCTTTTTATGGTTCATTTTTCTGCCCAATTCTCTGTACATTGTCACCGATTTGATGCATTTACGGCCGTTGCCCGCCATCCCGGTTTGGTACGATGCCTTCATGATTTTCTCTTTTGCCCTGACGGGGCTGCTGCTGGGTTTTTTGTCTTTGCAGCGTATGCACGACCTGGTGGCTGCGCGGTTTGGCGCCCCCCTGGGCTGGCTGTTTGCCGCCAATACCCTGGCCCTCAGCAGCTTTGGCATCTACATTGGCCGCTTTTTGCGCTGGAACAGTTGGGACATTTTCACCAACCCTGGCCCCCTGCTGGCGGACATAGCCCGCAACCTGCTGACCCCCTACCTGGGGGTGAAAACGGCCGTGGTCTCTGGTTTACTATGCGGCATTTTCCTGCTAGCCTATGCCGTGCTCATGCTCAGCAGCGCCATCACCACCCACTCTGCTTTGCCAGCAGAAAGCCAGGCAGACAGGCTGCCCGGCTGAATGCTGAAAACGCCCTTCCGCCGACCAAAACGGCTTACGTCCTCTCGTCAATCCCGCAAAACCTGAAAACCCGCAGACCTTTTTGCCTCTTGACAAAGTGTTGCTATTACACTAATATGCCCATATAGTGTTAACAATACACTAACAAAGGAGCGAAGGTCATGTTCAAGCTGTTTTTTGCGGTTGCGGGAACCACATTTTTGGCTGGGTGGCTGTTTGGCGAATTAGGATTGTGGGCAACGGCCGTCGCCATTCTCTTGGCCGTATTTGCCTGGCTGTTATTGGGCCGCGCCCTGGTGCGCGTGCCAGATATGCAGGTCGGGGTGGTCTATCATGCTGAAGCGCAGCGCTTTTTGCGCTTCTTGCCCCCGGGCTATCACTGGATTGTGCCTTTTGTCCAGCGGGCAGGTGAGCCAATTTCCACTGCGCCGACAACCCTGCACGGCAGCAGCAAAGGGGTACAGGTCAGCGGTGGTATTCCCCTGACCCTGGTCTGGACGTTAAGCTACAGTCTAAATCCGTGGCGCATTGCCCCGGAGAAAGCAGCCCGGCTTGCACGCTCCTTACCGCGCAAAACGGCCGTGCTGGCCACCCGCCAAATGGAAAACCTCTTCCAGCACGTTCTCAGCGATTACACCTTGGAAGACCTTATCCAACCGGGTGCTCACCGGCGGTTGGAACGCCAAGTGCGCCAGCAAGCGGCCGTGCGCCTGGCCCCCTACGGCTTTGAGGTTTCCCAAGTAATGATTGGGGCCATCGAACTGCCTGCCCCCGTGCAAGCAGCGCTAGAAGCGGCCCAAGAGCGACGATTGCAAGCGGAAAACGAGGCTCTGGCCCTGGCCCGGTTGCAGCAAGCCGTCAGCCAGTTTTCAGAGCTAGACATGCAGCGCTTGCTAGAACTGGAGCGCATTCACCGGCTGGGGCAAAATGGGGTAACGCTGTTGTATACTGCTTTTGGCGACGCTTCGGCCAGCCATGCCCCCACAAATTCGCCAACCCGCCGTTCTGTGCCCTTTAGCCAGCCCTATGTCATGGCCGCCCAATAAACGCTTTGCCAGGGGCACTACCTTTGCTAAACTGCTTACTAGCCAAACCTGGAGGTATATTTTGATGAAAATAGCCATTGGTTCAGACGAACGCACCCATCTGACAGACGTGGTGATTGAATATGTGCGCCAGCGCGGCCATGAGGTTCTGCTTTTTGGTCCGCTGGCCGGGGAAACGGCATATTGGCCAGCCGTGGCCCAACAAACTGCCGAAGCCGTTACTCGTGGCGACGCGGACGAAGCCATCCTTTTTTGCTGGACGGGTACCGGCATTAGCCTGGCGGCCAACAAAGTGCCCGGTATCCGCGCTGCCCTGTGCGACGACGCAGAAACGGCGCGCGGCGCACGCTTGTGGAATGACGCCAACGTGCTGTGCATGTCCTTGCGACGCACCTCAGAAATTATGGCCAAAGAGATTTTGGATAAATGGTTCGAGACCGCTTACCAACCCAATGACGTGGATGACACCTGTTTGGCCCAGGTGCAGGCCCTAGAAACCCAATATTTACGGGGTTAGAGGGTTGGATGATGAGTTAGGTGGGTTGGTTTGATTGCCAGCCAATAGACAAATCCCACCCCATTGCCTTTTGGGAACATCCGTTCTATAATTCAGGCATGGACACGTTAGGCAAACTGCAGACCCTTGCGGAATACATGAACCTGGAACCGGCGGAAGAAGTGCCGCCACAGCCGGTGCTGCCAGAAAGCCAGGTAGCCCCTTGCGGGCAGGTGGTGCTTCCGCGGGAGGAGGCGGTGCAGGGTAAACACAACGATTTGGGTGTGTTCCATGCCAAAATGCCGGGGGGCAAGACCATGACCCTATTGAAGACCCTGCTGACCTCGGCCTGTGAGCGGAACTGTGCGTATTGTCCCTTTCGTGCCGGGCGCAATTACCGCCGCATCACCTTCAAGCCGGAGGAGATGGCCCAAACGTTTATGGATATGTACCGCGCCGGTCTGGTACAGGGCTTATTCCTCAGTTCGGGCATTATTGGCGGCGGGGTAAAGACCCAAGACCGGCTGCTGGATACGGTGACGATTTTGCGGCAGAAGCACCGTTTTCGGGGATATGTGCATTTGAAGATGATGCCGGGGGCGGAGCGGGCGCAGGTGGAAACGGCCGTCACTCTGGCCAATCGCCTCTCCATCAACCTGGAAGCGCCCAACGCCCAGCGGCTGGCGACCCTGGCCCCGCAAAAGCAGTTTGGCGCGGAGCTGCTGACGCCCCTGCGCTGGGTGGAAGAGATCCGGCAAACCCGACCGGCCCACGAGGGGTGGAACGGCCGTATGCCCAGCACCGTCACCCAGTTTGTCATGGGCGGCGCGGGGGAAAATGACCTGGAACTGCTGAGCACGGCTGAATTTTTGCACAAACAACTGCGCCTCACCCGCGTTTACTACTCCACTTTTAGCCCCGTGCGCGACACGCCCCTGGAAAACCAGCCAGCCGCCAACCCGCTGCGCACCCATCGCCTCTATCAGGCCTCTTTCCTCTTCCGCGATTACCCCTTTGATTTGGAAGAGATGCCCTTTGACCAGACAGGCAATTTACCCCTGGACACCGATCCAAAGCTGGCCTGGGCGTATGCCAATTTGCGCGAGAATCCGGTGGAGGTGAACGGCGCCAGCCGCGAGGAGCTGCTACGGGTGCCGGGCATTGGGCCAAAAGGGGCGGACATCATTGTAGCGGCGCGGCGGCGGGGCACATTGCGCGAAGTAATTCATTTGCAGCAAATTGGCGTGCAAACGAAGCGGCTAAAACCGTTTGTGCTGCTGGATGGGCGGCGCCCTACTTACCAATTGCCCCTGTTTGATGGCCGGGATTGACTGTTGTCCGTAATCCGTAGTCCGTAATCCGTAAACCGTGAACCGTGAACCGTGAACCGTAATCGGTTTACATCGTTCACCGGAAAACAGCCGTTCGGATTTCGCACTTATGACCTACAGATAACGGACAACGGAATAAAGAATACGGCTCACGGATTACTGATTACGAGATAAAGAGCGACGGCCGTTTCATTGGCGAACCCATTACAGTCGAATATGCCACCCCTCCTGCGTACAGCAAGCGCCCCCCCTGCCCCAGCCATCTGGTCTGGCGTGACGAGGTTATTGAGGTGGTAGAAATGGGGGCATCGTGGGTGGATTACGGCCGTCGTGGGCGCATGGCCCAAAATATGCAGCCGGCACATCTAGCGCGGGCGGCCCAGCGAGGTTCTTGGGGTGTAGGACGCTTCTATTTTCGCGTAAAAAGCGCCGACGGGCGGCAGTTCGAGCTTTACTACGACCGCACCCCCCAAAATGTTGACGACCGCATGGGCAACTGGTTTTTAACGCGTTTGTGGCCCCACGAGGAAGCGGAGTAGTCAATAGCCAATTGCCAACGGCCGTTACCCATCCCATTGACCATTAGCAATTGACCATTGATTATTGACTATTTTTTCAAGAACCCCAAGCCCTTCTTCAATACGTCTTCAGCCTGACCCATCATCTTCTCATTTTCCAGGGCGTTGTCAATCTGCCCGGCCAGAGGAGCCGGTAACTTCTCTTTCAAAAAAGCAATAGCCGCTTCGGCCGCTTTTTTAGCCTGAGCCTCGGGGATACCTGCTTGTTCAGAAATGGTTTTGATTAATTCGTCCATAGGGTTCTCCTTCATGTTAATTGGTTAGTTGAGTGGCATGATTATACCTGCCGACTCGCAAACCGGCATCCTTGTCCAGGGTTTAATGACTTTGCACCTATTTGCCACCCTCCATGCCAGAGGTGGCCAATTGGGTCATTTGTACCCATGCTTCTTGGCGGTTGGAGCAAGTAACGGGCTGCCGTAAACCGGCCAACACGTCATCCACGTAGGTTGTCTGGCGCATACCCACAAGAACAGAGGTGACGCCCAATGTGCTGCGGAGAGCGCGCACGGCCGTCTGGCTTAAGGTCTCAGCTTGCCATTCCGGATCGGCCGCCACCGCTTTCTCATGCACCTTCTGGGCGTAGCGATGGCCCTCCCCCTGGTAAAATGCCGTTATGGCGGCCAATGTGGTGTTTAATGAGTTGATATACCCCTCCAGCCAGGAATCAATCTCTACGGGCGGATTTGCGATGTTTGCCAGGAACTGCGTGCCGCTGCGGGCTCGGGGCAAAATGAAGCGACTGCGCACGTCGCGCCAGTTGTGGTAAGTGCCAAAAGCCCGCCATTGCCCTTGCAGCATAATGCCCACCGCCATGTACTCCAACACCTGCTGCCGGGTTTCGTCGTCCAGGGGCAGGGCGGGCAAAATGTCGCTTTGCAGCTTGCGCTCTACGCGCACAGACATGTCAACCGCGGTTGACACTTCGAACTTGGTGGCGGGGTAGGTAGGGGCGGGGACGTCCGCCAGGCGGGCCAGGGCGTTGCCGCGAATGGCGTTGAGGGGGCGGTTGATGAGCACGCCAATGCCCGCTTCCTGCGCCACATTGAGCACGCTCTTTTCGCCGGGCTGGTTGGCGTGGGTGGCGGCCCCAGGCTCAAAGAGATTCATGGGCAGTTGGATGATGCGCAGGTGGTGCGCGCCGCCCTTTTCCTGGGCAATTTCGTCGGCAATGGCCAGCACTTTGGTGAGGGAGGTGAATTGGGGGTCGCTGGCGGGCACGGGGAAGGTGTTGGCGCTGATGCCGTAGGATTGGATACGGCCGTTGCGCACCTCATCTTCCAAATGGTGCAAGGCCAGCCCCAGCCGCCGGTAATACTCTGTTTCTGCCGCGGTAGCGGGCACCTCGTTTTTGTGCGCCCAGCCCAGGTAATACTCCGGGTTGTGCAGCAGGTATACGTCCAGCGTTTCCAGGTTCAGCCGCTCTAGCGTGCGAGTGAGCTGGTCGGCGATGAATTCAGGGTGGATGCAATGCTCAAGCTGGTCGGCGTATTCTACCAGGTCGGGGAAGAGACGGCCGTCCGCCTTGCGCTGCTGGCTCAACTCGTAGTTCTGCCCTTGCAGGTAGCCCACCTTGCTGACAACGACGACTTGTTCGCGGGTTAGCGCCCCTTCGGCAATGAGGCTGCCTAACACCTGCCCCACCAGATCTTCGGAGCCGCCGTCGGCGTAGTTGCTGCTGGTGTCAATGAGGTTGACGCCGCTGCGCAGGGCGTGGCCGAGGGCGGCGCGGTGGGCGTCTACTTCTGGGTCAATGCGGTAGCCGCCAAAGCCCGCTTCGCTAACCTGCCAGCCGTTAAGGAGGCGGTAGGTGAGTTGGGGGAATTGGGCGGCGTAGGTTTGGGTTCCGTCTGGGGTGGCTTGGCCGGGAATGGGCATGGTTGAATCCTTTGGTTAGTTGGTTGGTTAGTTGGTGGGCATTATAACGGCCGTTCTCCCCTTTTCGCCACTTTGTTCAGGAAACAATAAAGGGTGTGGCCTGCCTGACCACACCCTTTGTGCGCCAAATGTTATGGTTTTCAGATGTCAGGGCGTGCAGGTAAATGCATCGTTGCGGGTCAAATCCATTGGGCAGGCAGAGAAAGTGGTGTAGGTGAAAGGTAAAGTATCCAAATCCGTTTCTCGTTCTGTCACCAATGCCCAGGCTGCAACCACAACCGGGTTGTCGGTGCCCGTAGCGGCGCGAATTTCTTCCGGGGTTGCGGTAAGGTGGTAGGTACTGCCAGACACAGGCGAGAACGGCAATGCATCGCGGGCAATCAGGCCGTTTTCGGCCCAATTGGGGTGGGCAATATAAAGCTGCAAGATGCCCGTATCGCCCGTGTCGGTGGAAATAAGGGGACCGACCAGACTGACCTCAAAAGTAATCATGGCTGTGTGCCGCTCCTTTTGGGTGGCGGAGTTGAATATCACTGCATGCTGCTCCCCGTTTTCCGGCTCGTAGCGCCATAGCACCTCACCGGGCATGTTTATGAAGAGGTTGGCCAGGGTGCGGGGGTTGGGGTCCGTGCGCCCTTCAACGTACAGGCCCAGGTTTGCCGGGCCGTTCAGCTCGTTGGCGGTGAAGGGGATTATGAGGATGAAACGGCCGTCTTCCGGGGTCACCACCACGTCATTTCCAGCGACGCCGCGGAAGCTGCCGCCCATCATTTCCACCACTTTGGCGCGAATGGTCGCTGTAGGGACTCCGTTTAGCTGCAAAGAAAAGGTGATGGTGATGGGTTGCGGGCCGGTAAGCAGGGTTCCGGCGGGAGGATCCACTTCCTCAATCTGCAATTTTTTGGCTGTCTCGTGGGCGGTAAATTCTGGTATGTTGGCGGGTGCATCTGGCGCGCCCTCTGGCGCGCCCTCCGTTTCTGGCGTGCTGGTGGCGCGGGCGGCGCTGAGGGGACCAACGGCCGTATCTTGCCCCGCCTGGACCAGCCAGAAGAAGGCGACGGCACTCACCAGGACAATGAGGGCCACGGCCGTGCCCAACGCCGCGCGAAAACGGTGCCAGCCAGGAGATGTGGCGCCGGTCAACAAACGTTGCCGCACTGCTTGTCGGGAAGCCGCCGGCATGGGGGGCGCTGGCAGCGGGTTGGCTTGCAGCGCTTGGGTCAGGCGGTTCAACTGCGGGTCGTCAAATTGGGGCACATCATGCTTGTTTTTGGACATGGGTCAATACCTCCTCAGGCGATTCAAAAGGGGAGAGTTGCGCTTGGAGACGTTTCAGGGCGCGGTGCAGACGCACATGGACGTTGGCCGGAGAACAACCGAGAATTTCTGCGGTTTCTGAGCCGGACAACTCCTCGAAGAAGCGCAGGGTGATGACGGCGCGGTCGGCCACAGAGAGTTGGCGGAGAGCATGGTGGAGCTGTTGGCGGCGTTCCTGGGCGAGCACGGCCGTTTCCGTTGCGCGTAGTTCCGTCTTGCCCAACCAATTCTGCCAGGGGGCCAGCCATTTGCGCCGCCGGTGCAGGCTCATGGCGCTGTTGTGGGCAATGCGGTAGAGCCAGGCAGCTACGCTGCTCTGGGGTTGGTACTGGTGCAGGTTTTGCAGCGCCTTCTCAAAAGCAACGGCCGTGACATCTTGGGCCAGGGCGTCATCTTGCGTCAGCCGGTAGGCGTAGCCGTAAATGCGGTCGGCATACCGGTCGTACAGGGCGGCAAAGGCTGCGGTGTCGGTTTGCGCCTGCTGAATCAGGGCGTCGTCTGGATGCATAGGCAAATCTCCTTATACGTTTGCCTATATAACGCCTGAGGAGGAAAAATCTTTCACGAATTAGCGCAACTGGCTGGTTGTTGCCCTAAATAGTGGCGATGAGAGCTTGTACGCGGGCGTCGTCCCACTGCACAAAGTCACCGCTCCAGGCGGCGGGGGCGTGCAAGGCCAGGGCGGCCAAGGCGCGCCCCGGTTTTTCTGGGGGCAACAGCTCTCCTTTGTGGTGCAGGGATACGAAACGGCCGTGATCCCCCGCCGGCATCCCCTTTTGCCCATCCTGGCGAATGACCGCCTGCATGGCTGTGTCCACCACGCCGGGGCGGAAAGTCAGGGTAATGATGTCCGGTTCTTCTGCCGCCAACACCTGGTTAAAGTGGTTCAGGGCTGCCTTGCTGGCGCAATAAGCGCCCCAGCCCGGCACAGGGTTAACGGCCGCGCCGCTGGAAACGTGGATGAGGCGCCCTTTGCTGGTACGTAGATGGGGCAGCGCCAGGCGCGTAAGCTGCACGGGGCCAAGCAAGTTAACCCGCAGCAATGCCGCCCACCCTTCTGGGTCAGCCTCGGCAATGGGGGCAATGGGCTGGATGAGGCCTGCATTGTTGATCAGGGCGTCCAGGCGCCCAGTGGCAGCCAGGGCGGTCTGCACCATTTTTTCGCAGTCGGTGAATATGCTCACGTCTCCGGCAACGGCCGTGGCCCTGCCCCCCGTCTCCACAATTTCCTGGGCCACCGCCGCCAATTCTATCGCAGAGCGGGCATTGAGGATGACGTGGGCGCCCATTTGCGCGGCAATACGCGCCGTTGCCGCCCCCAGCCCCCGCGACGCGCCGGTTATGATGACAGTTGGTTGAATCATGGGAACTCCCTATTTTCTGAGTCCGTCATCCGTGACCCATAATCCGAAACGGTTATCAGTCATAGGCTCACGCATCACGCTTCATGCATCACGATCTTCTAGCGCCGCCAGCAAAGACGCCACCTCTTGGGCCATGACATGCAGCAGGCGCACCACTTCGGCCCGTTCCCCTGGGGCTAACCCCTGGCGGGAGACGCGGGCCAGGTGGCCCCGTGCCCACACCAGGCGCTGCACGCTGGTAATGCGGGCGCCGCCGGGGGCGTGGTCGGGCGTGGGGGGATCGGCGGTGGTGGCAACGGCCGTTGCCCCACCCCACTCCTCATCGCCATCCCCGAAAGAAGAATCGAACCCAGATTCACCCATCGCCCTCGGCGGCGGCAGCGGCTTCTCCAGCACGCGGATCGCCTCGTGTACCGTCAATTCTGGCGCGTCATCCTTCAAAAAACGCGCCACTTGCCGGTATTGGCGCGGGTCTACATCACCCGCATCTAGGGCACGAAACAACGCCCGTTGCTGTGATGGCTTCAGCCCACGCAAAATGCGCGTATCTCGCTCTGAAATGCGCCCTTCCCGCACCCCATCCTTAATCTCTTCCGGCAGGTCCAGCAGTTGGATCAGCTGGCTGGCGCGCTGCCGCGTAAAGCCCAGCCGCTCACTGACCTTCGCCCAACTTATGCTGCGCGAATGGGGTTTCCCTTCCGCCAACCCTTCTTCAATTTGGGCATCCAACTCCGTTTGCATCAGGTCACGCAGGCGCACCATGCCATAGGCGCGGTCTATGTCGTTCAGGTCTTCTCGCTGCAAATTTTCTACCAACTGGCGTACAAAACGGGTGGTTTCGTCATAATTGCGCCGCCTGACAACGGCGGGAATTGATTCCAACCCCGCCAAATTGGCAGCCTGCCAACGCCGTTCCCCATGTACAATCATGTACTGGTTGGGGCGAATTTCTGTCACTTCGATGGGTTGAATCACGCCGTCTTGACGAATGCTTTCGGCCAGCTCGGCCAACGATTCCCGCGAAAAGGTTTTGCGGGGCTGGTTGGGGTCTGGTTGAATAGCATCTAGCTTGATGGACAGCAGCGTCAGTCCCGCAGATTGTTCCACATCCGCTTCTGAGCTAAACAGCCGTTCCAGATCGCCAGATTGAGGGGGAATGCGCGCACCGAGAGAGATTTTGGGTTTCTTTTTGCTCATGATGGGTTAGATGGTAGGTAAGGAGCGCCGAAGAAGCTCTTGGGCTACCTGCCGGTACGCTTCTGCCCCCTGACTTTTGGTGTCGTAAGCCAGAATACTTTCTCCAGCAGCAGCGCTTTCGGCAAAGCGGATAGAGCGTTTGACAATGGTCTCAAAAATGTAGATGTCGTCGCCGTATTGGATTGTGACGGCGTCGTGAACCTCTTGGGCCAGAATGGTGCGGGTGTCAGCCATGGTCAGCAGAATGCCGCCAATGTCCAGGTGTGGATTGAGCTTTTTGCGGCGTACGGTTTCGATGCTAGAAAGGATCATCAATGCCCCACGGGCGGCTAAATATTCGGCCTGAATGGGGATGATGACGCTGGTGGCCGCAGTAAGGGCATTGACGACGAGTAGCCCCAGGGAAGGGTTGCAGTCTATGAGGATGAAATCGTATTGATGGGCGATGGGTTCCAGCACTGTCCACAGCACCCGCTCGCGGCTGAGGGTGTTAATCAGAGCCAATTCGGTCATGCTGAGTTCTGGTTGGGCGGGGAGAAGGTGGAAGGATTCGGCCGTTTCGTAGATGGCCGTGGAAATTTGGCCTTCGTATCCTTCAATTTCTGCTTTCAGGGCATCGTAAATGGTGGGGGAAATGTGATCGGGGTCGAAGCCGCAATGTTGGGTGAGGTTCCCTTGGGGGTCCAGGTCAATAGCCAGCACGCGCTTGCCTAATTCAGCGAGGGCGGCGGCTAGATTCATGGTGGTGGTTGTTTTGCCAACCCCCCCTTTTTGCATGGCGACGGCAATGATTTGAGTCATGTTTTTCTCCTTCGAAAATAAAAGTGGGTTAAGCGGGTGCCAATTGAAACTTGGCAG
>CAZDEO010000106.1:0-14905 GCA_964504445.1 uncultured Anaerolinea sp.
GTTCGCCAACCCCCCGGACATCGGCGGCCCGCTCGCCTTCTCCTCGCCGGACACCAACCCCCTCAAAGAAGAACAGGAGTTCATTGACGCCATCATCGAAGACGTGCGCTGGCTGGGCGCCGACTGGGAAGATCGCCTCTTTTACGCCTCCGACTACTTCCAACAGCTTTATGAATGGGCCATTCAGCTCATCAAAGCGGGCAAAGCCTACGTAGACGACCTCAGCGCCGAAGAAATTCGCCAATATCGCGGAACGCTCACTTCGCCGGGCCAGAACAGCCCCTACCGCGACCGCCCGGTCGAGGAGAATCTAGACCTCTTCCGCCGCATGAAAGAAGGAGAATTTCCCGATGGCTCGCGCGTGCTGCGCGCCAAAATTGACATGGCCTCGCCCAACATCAACTTTCGCGACCCCGTGCTCTACCGCATCCTGCACGCCGAACACCCGCGCACGGGCAGCGAATGGTGCATCTACCCCATGTACGACTGGGCGCACGGCCAGTCCGACTCCATCGAAGGCATTACGCACTCCATCTGCACGCTGGAGTTTGAAGACCATCGCCCGCTCTACGACTGGTTTATTGAAAACCTGGGCATCTACGCGCCGCAGCAAATTGAGTTTGCCCGCCTGAACCTGACCTACACGGTGATGAGCAAGCGCCGCCTACGCCGTCTAGTCGAAGAAGGATACGTCAGCAGCTGGGATGACCCGCGCATGCCCACCATTCGCGGGCTGCGGCGGCGCGGCTACACGCCAGAGGCCATGCGCGCCTTTGCCGAAGTCATCGGCGTCTCTAAGGCCAATAGCATCGTGGACATTGAGCTGCTAGAACACGTGCTGCGGGACGACTTAAACGCCCACGCGCCGCGGGCGATGGCGGTGTTACGGCCGTTAAAAGTCACCATCACCAACTACCCCGAAGATGCCGTAGAGGAATTCGAGGTGCCCACCCACCCCCAAGACAAGGAAAACGACGAAACCCGCGTCGTACCCTTCGGCCACGAAATTTATATTGAACAAGACGACTTCATGGAAAATCCGCCCGGCAAATATTACCGCCTGGCACCGGGGCGCGAAGTGCGGCTGCTGGGGGCATATTACGTCACCTGCGACGAGGTGGTGAAGGACGAAGCGGGCAACGTCACCGAACTACGCTGCACCTACGACCCAGAGTCACGCGGTGGGCAAACGCCAGACGGCCGTAAAGTAAAAGGCACCATCCACTGGGTTTCCGCCCGCCACGCCCTGGACGCTGAAGTGCGCGTCTACGACCGCCTCTTCACCCAGCCCAACCCCGACGACGTGGCCGCGGACGAAGACTTCACGGACAACCTCAACCCCAACTCCCTAGAGGTGCTGACCCACTGCAAGCTGGAACCTAACCTGGACGCGGCCCAGGTCGGCGACAGCTTCCAGTTTATGCGCCAGGGCTATTACGTGAAAGACCAAGACTCTACGCCCGGCCACCCTGTCTTCAACCTGACGGTAGGCCTGCGCGACACCTGGGCCAAAATACACAAATAGGGATTGGAGACTGGAGACTAGAGACTGAACCAATCCTCCTCTAATCTCCAGTCTCTATCTTTCAAAGCCCCGCGCCTGCCACGCCGCATACAGCAGCACCGACCCAGCGACGGCGGCATTCAGCGACTCCACCTGCCCACGCATGGGCAGTTCCACAATAAAGTCGCAACTTTCGCGCACCAGGCGGCGCAGCCCCTGCCCCTCATGCCCTACCACAATAGCCAGGGGCATATCCAGATCAACCTCCCCCAGCTTGCGCGTGTCCGCGCCCATGTCCATGCCCGCCACCCACACACCCTCCGCCTGCAACAGCCTGATGGTTTGCACCAGGTTGGTTACCTGGGCAATGCGCAGGTGTTCCGTAGCGCCGGCAGAGAACTGCACCACGGCAGGGGTAATTTCCGGGGCGCGGCGATCTTGCATGATGACGCCATGGACGCCCACAATTTCGGCCGTGCGCAGCAGTTGGCCAATGTTTTGGGGGCCGTGGAGCAGATCAAGCAAGAGGAAAAACGGCCGTTCCTCCCTCTCCGCTGCCCAAGCCAGCATCTCCCCCACCTCTGCATACCCATACGAACCAGCCTCCAGCAGCACCCCTTGGTGGCTGCTGTCCCGCGCCATCTGCCCCAGCTTCTGTTTAGACGCCTGCTTCACCGGCACGCGCCGCGCTTCAGCCGCCGCCAGCAGCGGCGCCGCCTGCTTACGCTCCAGCCCCTCTTGCAGCCACAACACAAAAAGCTCCCGGCGGTGACCTCGCAGCGCCTCCAGCACAGGATTTCTACGGATAATATATTCAGTCATTAGGGGATTGGGAATAGGAGATAAAAGATTGGAGATTAGAGATTGCCGCGCTTGCCAATCTCCAATCCCTATTCTCTCTATCCTCTATTCCAGCTTCCAAATCGTCCCATCGGCGCGGTCTTCCAGCACCACGCCCAGGTCCTTCAATTGATTGCGGATGGCATCGGCCGTGGCCCAGTCGCGGTTGCTGCGGGCCTGGGCACGCAGCTTGATCAGGATTTGCACCAGGCCATCTTCCCGCTCGGCGCTGCCACTGCTGCCGCCATCCGCTTCGTCAGGCACAATGCCCAGCACCGCACCGCCCAACTCGCGGTACAAATTGTCAATGGCTTGCAGCGTACCTTTGTTGTGCGGACCCTGCTCGTTTAGCAGTGTGTTCACCTGGCGCGTTAGCTCTTGCAACACCGCCAGCGCCGCGGGCGCGTTAAAGTCGTCGTTCATTTTCTCTATGAACTGTGCTTTGGCCTTGTCTAGCAAGGCCACGACTTCCGCATTGCCTGTGCCATCCGCGGCGGCCCGCAATTGCTGCCGCGTCAGCGTCACCGCGCCCCAAATCCGCTGCCACCCCTTGTAGGCTGCTTCCACCGCCTCATCAGAAAAGTCAATGGGGCTGCCATAATGGCTGGACAGAATGAAAGTGCGAATCGCCTCCGGGCGCCACCGGGCTAACGCTTCTTTAATGGTCAGCGTGTTGCCCAGGCTTTTACTCATCTTCACGCCATCCAGCGTTAAGGAACCGGTAAGCATCCAATAACGGGCAAAAGTTTCGCCATGGGTGGCTTCGCTTTGGGCAATCTCGCACTCGTTGTGGGGGAAGATGTTGTCAATGCCGCCGCCATGAATGTCAAAGGTGGCGCCCAGGTATTTGTTGGCCATAGCCGAGCATTCCACGTGCCAGCCGGGGAAACCTTCACCCCACGGGCTGGGCCAGCGCAAAATGTGTTCTGGGTCAGCTTTTTTCCACAGGGCGAAGTCGGCTGGATGCCGCTTTTCGGTGCGCACGGTTTCGCGAGTACCCTCTTCTTGCTCGTCTAGCACGCGCCCGCTCAATTTGCCATATTCAGGAAAAGAGGTCACGTCAAAATAGACGGAGCCGTCGGACACGTAAGCATGGCCTTTTTCAATGAGTAGCTTGACCATCTCAATTTGTTCGGGAATATGGCCGCTGGCCCGGGGGCTGATATCGGGGCGCTGCACGCCCAGGGCGTCCATGTCGGCGAAGTATGCGCGCATGTAGGTTTCCACCACCTGCATGGGGCCGGCGGAAAGCTGGCGCGCCTTTTTAAGAATGCGATCTTCGCCAGTGTCTAGCATGTGGCCGACGTCGGTGATGTTTTGTACGTAGAGAACATCGTAGCCCAGGTAACGCAGGTAGCGGACGACCACATCGAAGCCAATGTAGGTTTTGGCGTGGCCGATGTGGGAGTCGTCGTAAACGGTAGGTCCGCAAACGTACATGTTAACTTTGCCGGGCTGTAGGGGCTGAAATTCCTCTTTTTTGCGTGTCAGGACATTGTATATTTTTAGCGTCATAGTGTCTCCTGTAAAAGTAGCTGGAGCTGGCGTGGTGTTTTGCCTTTAGCTCTGGCTGTTATTTTTGGGTGGTGTGCTCGCTTATAAAATCTCCTTGAAGGAAGGAGAGCAAAGGGTGGAAAACGGATCGTTGGCTATATATCAACGACACAATCTGCAATTATATGGGAATTAAAGGGTTTGGACACACGGGGCAGCGCTTTTTGTTGCAGCGTTAAACTGTTTGTGGCCCTGAAGCTAACAGATGCAGGCACGCAGGTAAGGGGTTGCATGGATTGGCCGCAGGGTCTTGTCGTTCATGGCTTATACTTTAGCCCATCGGCCAGCCGTTGTAAAGCTCTTTGCTTGCCCAAAAGGCTCATGACAGTGGAGAGCGGGGGGCCACCGGTTTGCCCAGTGAGGGCGGCGTAAATGGGCAAGTCAATTTCGCCAGCCGACCAATCATGGGCCACCTGAAAGCTCCGGTGTACGCCAGCCAAAATGCTTTGGGCGGTGGGTTCGTCCAGCAGCACAATGGCGGAGAGTTCGGCAATAAGGCGGATGAGTATGGGTTTGGTAGGGGGTGTACTCAGGGTAATCGCGCCGCCCTCGCTGAGTTCGTAACCGTCATCGAAGGCCCAGGCAGCCTGTTCCACGGCGTCCGCGTTGGTGTTCAGGCCATCGCGCACAGCGTGGGCCAGGGCGATGAGCCATTTGGGGTCACCAGGCAGGAAATCGTAGGTGTTTTCTAGAAACGGCCGTATCCCTTCTGCCACCTGCTCATCACTCAACCGCTGCAAATATTGCCGGTTTACCCAATTCAGCTTATCCCAATCAAAAATGGTGGGAGAAGCAGCCAGCCGTTCCAGGCGCAACTGCTTACGCACTGTCCATTTGTCCACAATTTCCGCTTCGCCATCGGGCGTCCAGCCCAACAGCAACAAATAGTTCCACACCGCCTGGGGCAAATAACCGGCATCCTGAAAATCGGAAATGCGGTAGCCTTTTTCCAGATCGCGTTGGGTTAGCGCTTGGCCATCCTGGCTTAGTAGCGGGGGCAGGTGAATCCAGATGGGCTGAGGCCAGCCCAAGGCGTGGTACAACTGGGCGTAGATGGGCGCGCGGGCAATCTCTGCTTCGCTGCGCACCACGTGGGTAATGCCCATGTCGTGGTCGTCGGTGATGGTTGCCAGGTGCGGGTGGGAACGGCCGTTGGCATCCATCAACACGGGGTCAGCTACGCCCTCTTGTGCAAAAACCACAGGGCCGCTCAGGGCATCTTCCCCCACTGTCTCCCCCACGTCCGGCATCCGCAGCCGCACACAATTGCCCGCCGCTGACGCTGGTTGCACCGGATCACCCTCAAAGTAAGCGTGTCCCTGCGCCACAAGCTGTTCAACCACTTGCCGGTGCCGCGCCAATCGCTGTGCCTGCACGTAAGGACCATACTCACCCCCCACATCGGGGCCTTCATCCCAATCCAGCGTAAGCCAGGTTAGCGCCGCCAGCATTGGCGCGGCGTCCCCATCCTCTATGCGCAAAATAAAATCACCCCCCATAGCCCGCGCCAATGCCCAGCTAAACAAGGCCAGGCGCACATCGCCAACGTGGGGTGCTGCGGTGGGGCTAAAGGCAAAACGAAAACGGGGGACCATAAAAACGAAAAAGTAAATGCCTCAGATCACGGATTACGGACTAGGGATTACAGACTACAACCACTAAGGTTTGGCAAAAATCATGCGTCCGGCGGAGGTTTGCAACACCTTGGTCACGGTTACATCCAGCGTACGGTCTAGCAACCGCTCGGCATCTTCTACCACCACCATAGTGCCATCTTCCAAATAGCCCACGCCCTGCCCCGCTTCGCGCCCCTCCTGGATGATCTTGACCCGCAGCTCTTCGCCGGGCAAATAAGCCGCCTTGACGGAGTTTGCCAGATCGTTCACGTTGAGCACGGTTACGCCCTGAATCTCCGCTACGCGGTTGAGGTTGTAGTCGGTGGTCATAATGGGGCAGCGCAAATGGCGGGCCAGCGAAACGAGCTTGGCGTCAACTTCACGCACTTCGCTCACATCCATGTCGGTGATGCGCGTAACAATTTTTGGCTCTTCTTGTAACATGCGCAACACTTCCAGGCCACGCCGGCCCCGGTTGCGGCGCATGGCTTCGGGGCTATCGGCAATATATTGCAGTTCGCGCAGCACAAAATTGGGCACCAGCAAGGTCCCCCGCAGAAAACCGGTTTGGCTAATGTCGTGGATACGGCCGTCTATAATTACACTCGTATCCAACAAAATAAAATCCTCCTTGTCCCCTAAGCCTCCCGGCGCCTGCCCTACTGGTCGAAAATTAACCAAAAACGATTTCAAATCATTCTGGCGCATGGTTAAAATCACTACGCTGAGGTAACAAAAAATAACCGCCGCAATGAGGGGCAGAATATGGCGGAAAGGTGGCGGCAACAGGGCTAACGGCAAGGAAAATAAAGCCGCGGCCACCAGGCCCAAGAACAAACCGGCAATAATGGCTATCAGCCGTTCTGAAGGCATGCTAATCAGGCGATGACGCAGGGCGCGCAGGGGGACTACTGTCACGTAGGGAGTTAATATGAGACCCACCAACATACCCAAAAGGGCAAACACCACCACATAAGGTTCGGGCGTTGCTTTGACCAGCCTGGCAGTGCCATCCCCCAAATAGCCGCCACCAATGCCAAAAGCAATAGCACCTAAAATACGCGAGAAAAATTCAGCACTTAATGTCATAATAATTTTAATGAATGCGCAAGATATATTTAAGAATAGTATGCCCTTTTTAAGCGACTCCGCCAAACCAAGTTATGCCGCACTCATGGTAAGGCAAAAAGGCATGGTTGATGGTATTGGCATCTCTGAAAAGGGAAGGGGATCGTATCATAGCCAACCGGCAATAACAAGAGGGGATGGGGAGGAGATGTGGGATTGTCAGGAAATTTCCTGGCAATCCCACATCTGGGAAGAGGGAGGGGGGAAAGGTTTGCTGCCACCTGGATAATAGCACATGCGTTCTAATTCGTCAACCCCAATTTACGCATATAATAGGCAGCATGACAAACTCCGACCTTTCCCTCAATCCTATTCCATTGCGTGCCCAGTTTCCGGCACTGCAGCAACAAGTGGCTGGCGCAACGGCCGTGTACCTGGACGGACCCGGCGGCACCCAATCTCCTCAACAAGTCATTGACAGCATCAGCCAGGCCTTGACCCTGGGCATTAGCAATCATGGTGGACCTTTCCTCACCAGCGCCCGCAGCGACGCCATCACCAACGAAGCCCGCGCGGCCATTGCCGACCTATACAATGCCCGCAATCCTGAGGAAATTGTCTTTGGGCAAAACATGACCAGCCTCACCTTCGCCATCAGCCGCGCCATTGCCCGCACCTGGCAACCCGGCGACGAAATTATTGTTACCCGGCTGGATCACGACGCCAATATTTCCCCCTGGCTGCTGGCAGCAGAAGATCGCGGCGTGAACGTGCGCTGGCTAGATTTTGATCCCACCAACTGCACCCTGAAGCTAGAAACGCTGCCCCAACTGCTTAACGAAAAAACCCGACTCCTCGCCATTACCTTGGCGTCCAACGCTGTTGGCACCATGACCGATGTGCAGCGAGCCGTGCAAATGGCCCACCAGGTTGGCGCGCTGGCTTACGTAGATGCAGTGCATTATGCGCCCCACGGCCTCATTGACGTCCAGGCGTTGAATTGTGATTTTCTAGTAGCCTCGGTGTATAAGTTCTTTGGTGGGCACGTGGGCGCCCTTTATGGCAAGTATGCACTGCTAGACAGCTTGCAGGCATACAAGGTGCGCCCTGCCCCGGCACAACCGGCGGGCAAATGGGAAACGGGCACCCAGAGCTTTGAAAGTTTGGCCGGCGTAAGCGCCGCGGTAGATTACCTGGCACGCATTGGTGGCCCAGAAGGTACCCGCCGGGAGCGCTTGGTGCGGGCCATGGCGCGCATCAAGGCGTATGAGATGACCTTGAGCGAGCGGTTTTTACGGGGGGCAACGGCCGTTCCGGGCCTCAAAGTCTACGGCATCACCGACATGGAAAACCTGGCCCAGCGGACGCCCACTTTCGCCGTCAGTCTGGCAGGCTACACGCCTGAAGAAGTGGCTACCCGCCTGGGCGAGCAAGGCATCTTTGTCTGGCACGGAGATTATTACGCCGTGGCCGTAATGGAACGGCTGGGGCTGCAAGATAAAGGAGGGCTGGTGCGCATTGGCTTTGTCCATTACAATACGGACCAAGAGGTGAACCGCGTGTTGGCGGCCCTGAAGGAGCTGGCAGCGGCGCGTAACGTTTTATGAGAAGCGATTGACACGCCCTGGTAACTGTGCCATAATGCCATCGTTATTCATTAATTCGCGGCGCAAGCTGCAACCGCCATCTTATAACAAGAGGAGGTGGTGCTTATGAGTAGTTATTTACCTAAACGCACCGTAGCACTGCCTCCTCGTCAGAGTTAGTGGTGCTACGGTGCAAGCAAAGGCCCTGTTCTCGGACAGGGCTTTTGTGTTTTAAGAGGAAAGAGTACGGAGCGAGAGCGAGAGGAAGTTGGCCCATTCTCCTTCGTAAATGTAGCGCCAGCATCTTGCTGGCGTCGCCACCTGGAAGATGGCGCTCCGTTTTCATTCGTGGTGGTCGGCGGCAACCGGTGAAGTCTCCTCTAGCTTTAGCTCAACGGAGTATGCTATGAAACAAGTTTCGGTCATGTTGTTTGGTGCGGGGGGCGTGGGGCAGGCTTTGTTGGCGCAGATTGTCAACGGCCGTACCGTTACCGCCGCCCGCAACAACTGCCACCTCAACGTCATCTGCGTGGCCGACAGCCAGAGCTATGCCTGGGCTACCGCCGGCCTGCACGACGCCCAACTGCAAGAAATTGTCGCCGCCAAAGGGCAAGGACGGTCGTTAAAGAGGGTGTCGGGTGAACGGCCGTCTAACCTGGAATTGCTGGCCCTGGCCGAAAATGCTGGGGTAAAAAACCTGATTTTAGTAGACGTCACTGCCGCCGCTGGAATGGAGCCACTGCTCAGTGCTGCCTTAACACAAGGCCACCGCGTAGTTCTGGCCAACAAAAAGCCCCTGGCTGGTCCCTGGGCAACCGCGGAACCCTTTTTCCACCATCCCCACCTGCGTCACGAGTCCACCGTGGGCGGCGGGCAGCCAGTCATTGCCACCCTGCGCTACTTGCTGGACGTCAACGACCCCATTGTGGAGATTACCGGACAGCTTAGCGGCTCCTTGGGCTTCATTTGCCAGCAGCTAGACCAGGGAGCCCCATTTTCCGCCGCGATTTCTGCCGCCAAAGCAAAGGGCTACACAGAACCTGACCCCCGCGATGACCTGGGTGGGCAGGACGTGATGCGTAAAATCCTTATTTTGGGGCGGATGGCGGGCTGGCCTCTGGAGGTTGGCGATATTCAGGTAGAGTCGCTCTACCCGGCGGAAATGGCAAGCATGCCTGTGGGTGAATTTATAAATCGGCTAGAGGAGCTGGATGAGGAGATGGGGGCGCGAGTAGTCACGGCCGTTGCCCAACAACAAGTTCTGCGCTACGTAGCCCGTGTCACCTCCCAGGGCGGCGCGGTCAGCTTGCAAGCCTTACCCGCCACCAGCCCCCTGGCCAACATGAAGTACATTAGCTTCCGCAGCGGCCTTTACCACGACGAGCCGCTGCTCATTGGCGGCAAAGGAGCAGGCGTAGAAATGACGGCCGCCGGCGTGTTGGGGGACATCCTCGACCTGGTACGGGAAACGGCGGTGTAACAATGAACAATGAATGATTAACAATTAACAGGCTGCCGCTCACCGCTCACCGCTCTGGGTGTCGTATTCGGCTTCGGTCACAAACTCTCCGCCGGTTAATTGTTGGTCGGTCACATTGTAACGGCCGTCAAAATGAACCACGGCCTGCATCCGCCGGAAACAGCGGTTGTCTACAATGGTTTTGTGCCATTCAAAGCCGCCATCGGTGCGGCTGAGGTCATTTTGCTTGCTGGCCCGCACCTTTACCACTGTGCCACAATTGGCGCACTTGGCATAAAAATAAAGGCCATCGGTATCCACGTATTCTTGCGGCCCACCACCAAATAGTTTCTTCAATAATCCCATCTCAATCTCCAATGCTCAGTCTCCCCCGATTTGGCCCCATTATAGCATCTTTGCGCGCCAGTATTGGCGCAATTTCTATGGTGGGCCGCTTTCCGCCCCCTGGGAATCATGCTAGACTACGCCCATGGCAACCACAGGTGCAGAATTTTGGGCCGCCCTGGAGCAGGCCATTGATCCCACTAGCTACAGACCAGAGCAACGGCCGTCAGTCATTGCCGCCCGCCTGGAACACCGCGACGAGCCATATTATGTCCTCAAACAGCCCCACACCCAAAGCTACCAACGCCTTTCTGAGATGGATTACGCTTTGTGGTGGCAAATGGACGGCCGTCACACCGTTAAAGATATTCTTTTTTACTGCCTGCGCCGCTACCGCTCGCTGCCCATTGGCCGCCTCAACGGGCTGGTGGCCGACTTGCGCAGAGGGCATTTTTTGCAAGACACCCCCACCGACCTTTATGCTCAAATAGAGGCGCAGCTAACAGCGCGAAACCCCGCCAGCCGCGGGCGCCGCCTGCTCAACGCTTTTTTGCACACCGAAATTAGCATCAGCGGTCTGAATGGCTTCTTCACCCACCTGTATCATGGGTTACGGCCGTTGTTTACCGGGCAGGCGCAGTTATTGCTGTTACTGTTCATCCTTACCGGTAGCTACATTTTTGGGCGGCTGGTGCTGGTCGAAGCCTTTGCCCTGTCTGAAAATGGGGTGCTTAGCGTATTCAGCTTGCTCCTGGCCAATTTAGTGGTTATTGGCATCCATGAATTGGGGCACGGGCTGGCAACCAAGCATTTTGGGCGGGAGCTAAACCGGGGTGGGTTTATGCTTTATTGGGGGCTGCCGGCCTTTTTTGTGGACACGCGAGACATCTGGCTCTCGCCGCGCCGGGCGCGGGTCCTCGTTTCTTGGGCAGGGCCGCACACGGGACTGCTCATGGGCAGCCTGGCCGGCTTTGTGCTGGCCTTTTTGAGGCTGTATTATCCCGAATTTGGCGATTCAGTGTGGGTGGGTTTTATTTACCAATTGGGCTTTCTCGCCTACCTCAGCGTGGTCATAAACCTGAACCCGCTGCTGGAGCTGGACGGTTATTTTATGCTGATGGATGGGTTGGAGCTGCCCAATTTGCGGCAGCGGGCTTTTGATTTTTGGCGTCAGCAGTTGCCGGAACGGGTGCGACAAGGGTGGCAAGAACGCCAACGGCCGTTTCCTCCTCTGCACACCCTCTCCTGGCAAGAACGCTTTTTTGCCCTCTACGGTTTGCTGGCCCTGATCTACTCCGCCTACGCCTTGTGGCTGGCCCTCTACTTTTGGCAAAGCCGGTTAACCCCATTTGTGCGTGACCTGTGGCAAAATTATGGCGTGGGGGGGCAAATACTGGTGTTGGGGGCCACGGCCGTACTCCTCATCCCCGCCCTCTACTCTCTCCTCGTCTATAGTTGGAGCCGCATCCAAGGCGCCCTGGAATGGCTGGCCCGCCGCGACCTGCTGGCCCGCGCCGACGTGCTGGCCTTGCTCACCGGCCTGCCGCTCATCATGGGCACGCCCCTGCTTCTGCTTTGGACCCAAACCTTACCCTATCCCGATTTAGCTTTACAGCTTAGTCAATGGGTGCTGCATTTAACGGCCGTCTTCACCTTCATTGGCATCGCCCGTCAGCTACCCGGCTCCCGCTTCCAATGGGTCATGTGGTCCCTTGCCGCCGCACCCGTTGGCCTCACCCTCGCCTGGCTCTTCCCAGGCGGCTGGGCCACAGACCTGGGGTTGCTGCTGGCAGCAGTTAGCGTAATTGGCGCCGGCGGCGTCGCTGGCTTCACCGTCTGGCCCCGCCAATTAGCCTGGAGCGATCGCCTGTTCATGGCCTTCATGTTCCTCCTGGGCCTGGGCTACACCGCCGTCACCTACCTGCTCAGCAGTGGACAATGGCTCACCACCGGCCTCATCCTCTTCGGCATCTTCCCCGGCCTCATCTTCATGACCCCTTTACTCATCAACTTCCTGCGCTCCCGCTTTGCTCTACCCTGGACGTTGCTCATACTAGCTATTCTGGCTATCCCCTGGCTCAAATTCTATCCTTTCCTGCACCTGCCCATCATCGTCCTCTGGCTTTATGCTGGGCTGCTGTACCTGCTGCTGGGGAGCCTGGCCCAATTTACCCGCCACGATGCCAGCCTGGAAGAAGTAGGCGCCTTTAGCGAGCGCGAAAGGTTGGTCAACGCCTTTAACCATTTCATGCAAGCCCTGTTTGCCAACTATGAGGCCGTATTTGGCGGGCGGCGGCTGGTCGCAATTCAACTACAAATGGTGGCCTTAGGCCCTGTCGATCCCGACGCCACCATCTTTGACATTGCCCGCAAAATTGAGCAAGCATTGTTATTGGCCGTAGACCGCCTGGACGATCTGGCGGGCACCCCCTTTACGCGGCGGGCCGGGCAGGCCGCCTACGATAGCCTCCCCTGGCTGGAGGCGGAGACCCTGGCGCGCAATGTGTTGGCAGACCTGGAATGGGGCGCCCAGTTAGCTCAGGGCTTTATTGTTGCCCGCGATCGCCGCGCCCAACTTATCCGCCAGGCTGACATTTTCGCCGGCTTTGATCAGGCAGACATTGTTGAAGTGTTAAATGTGGTCGAGGCGTGGGAATGCAACAATGGGGCGACCATTGCCTACGCGCAAGAGGAAGCAGAACGGTTTTTCCTGATTGAGTCGGGTGAGGTGGGCGTATTCCACGATGGAGTGCAAATGGCATCCATGTCTAGCGGGGGGTATTTTGGCACGCTGGCGCTGCTTGACCAGGGCACGTATATGGCAACTTACCGCGCCCTGTCGCCGGTGAAAGCGCTGGTTATTCGCCGCGCGCGCTTTGATCCGCTGCTCCGGGCAAACACCACGCTCTCGCAACAGGTTAGCTCTGGGGCGCAAGAGCGCAATCTGTTGAAAAAGATGCCGCTATTTAGCAGCCTTAGCCCGCAGCAGTTGGCCGCCATAGATGCCCGCTTGCAGCGCCGTAGCTATGCCGCCGGGCAAACAATTGTACAGGCGGGGCAGCCCCGCTCTCATCTGTTTATTGTGGCCACGGGGGTGGTGGAAGCTGGGGTGCCCCATGGCACGGCCGTGGAGGCGATAGGTGAACTGGGGCCAGGTGAGCATTTTGGCGAATACGCGCTGTTTGCGGACACCCCGTATCAGGCAACGTACCGCGCCGGAACAGATACGCAACTATTGCTGCTAGATGAGCCAACTTTTGACGAGCTAGTGGCCGGCTGCGCACAGATGTCTCATTATGTGGAGCAAATTGGCAGCGGCCGTCTGTTTGCTACCCGTCGCCGTCTGGGTTTGAGCGCTGTGTTGTCGTAAAGAATGCAGCGCGGGCAGTTGTTTAGCAACAAGAATTGGCAATTACAGCTTACGCAATCCCAACAGCCTATGGTAAAATTTAGGCACCATATCGTTAATACTGGGCATGAAGCGTTTTATCTTTCATCCTGCATACTTTTCTAGGGAGATTTCATGAACGGGGTACACCACCACGCATGAAAATCCGTAACGCAGGTTACCAAACCTGCATATCTTCCAGGGTTGGCAACCTGGGTTACATCTTCACAGGAGTAAACCGTGTACGACTTCGCAAAGAAACAAAAAGAGCAAAAAGAGGCTTTGAAGAAAATTCGGGAGGGGGGCATTGCCACCAAAGTGCGGATTTTAACGGCGCGGGATGCGTGCCCGCTATGTAAATCTTTTGAAGGGGCCTACGAGTTTGACCAGGTGCCAGAGCTGCCCCACGAGGGTTGTTCGCACCCGGACGGCTGCCGCTGTTTTTACGCGCCTGTTTTGGACCGTTTTGGGCCTTAATAGCGCCAGATGGGGGCAGCGATGTGATGTAAGGTAACCGCCTGAACCTGATACAAATCAGCCTCATCCACATAGCGGTATGTGGATGAGGCTGATTTGTTTTTTCAACCTAATGGGGAAAAGGTTATACGGGGGTTTTTTCGGTTGCGACGCGCTTGAAAACCAGCTCGTCATCAGCCACGTCTATCTGAATGCTGTCCCCAGCTACGAATTCCCCCTTGAGCATGGCCACGGAAAGAGGGCTTTCGACATAACGCTGAATGGCGCGTTTCAACGGCCGTGCGCCAAAGTCCTGGTCATACCCCTGGTGGGCCAGCCATTCCCGCGCCGCATCGGTCAGAGTGACGGTGAGGCTGCCAAACTCGCTCAGCCGCTTCTGCACATCTTTCATCTGCAAATCCACAATGCGCTGCACATCTTCCACCTTCAACGGTTCAAAAATGATGATTTCGTCAATACGGTTGATAAACTCTGGGCGGAAGGTTTTCTTCAGAGCTTCTTCAATGGCCTTGGACTGCTCCTCTTCTTCGGAACCGCGCGCCCCGGCAAAGCCCAGCGCACCCGCCCGCTTCACAAAGGAGGTGCCTACGTTACTGGTCATCACCACCACCGCATTGCGGAAGTTGACTACGCGCCCCTGCCCATCGGTGAGACGGCCGTCGTCCAGCAGTTGCAGCAGGGCATTCCACACGTCCGGGTGGGCTTTTTCAATTTCATCAAAGAGCACCACAGCGTACGGCCGTCTTCGCACCTGCTCCGTCAACTGCCCCCCCTGCTCATAGCCAATGTATCCCGGCGGCGCACCAAACAAACGACTCACCGTATGCTGCTCCCGGTACTCACTCATATCCACGCGAATCAGCGCATCCTCATCACCAAACAAAAACTCCGCCAATGCCTTCCCCAACTCCGTCTTCCCCACGCCAGAACTACCCAGGAAAATGAAGGAGCCAATGGGGCGGCGCGGGTCACTCAAGCCAGAGCGGCTGCGCCGAATCGCGTCTGCCAACGCCTCAATCGCCTTATCCTGCCCAATAATCCGCTCGTGCAGCCGTTCCTCCATATTCA
>CAZDEO010000107.1:0-14789 GCA_964504445.1 uncultured Anaerolinea sp.
CCGCGCCGTCGCGCCCGTACAATGTTGTGCATGGCGTAGGGGCGCGACAGGCGGGACGGGCCTTCGCTATTCGCCAACACCTAGTCTCCCGCCTGTCTCGCCCTGGTTGGTTGGTGGGGCCGTTCTTGGGGGCGAGACGGCGCGGAGAAACGGCCGTGCGCTTCAGCCAAATACCGCCCGCGCCGTCGCGCCCGCACATTGTGCGCGTGGCGTAGGGGCGCGACAGGCGGGGTTGGCTTTTGCTATGCACTAACACCTTGTCTCCCGCCTGTCTCGCCCTGGTTGGTGGGTACGGCCGTTCATGGGGGCGAGACGGCGCGGAATGGAGGCCGTTTGTTGGGCGAAGGTGTTACCGCGCCGTCGCCGCCCGTACCATGTTGTGCGCGGCGTAGGGGCGCGACAGGCGGGGTTGGACTTTGCTATTCACCAATGCCTGGTCTCCCGCCTGTCTCGCCCTGGTGGGTGGGTACGGCCGTTGCCCGTTCATCGCGCAGTTGGACGGCCGTTAGGGTGGGGGTGGCGGTGGGTTCGGGCGTGGGGGCGGTGGTGGGTGTGGCGGTGGCGGGGATGGGGGTCGTGGTGGGGAGAACGGCCGTTGCCGCTATTTCGGTGGGCGCAGATGGTTGGGCGCAGCCAATCAGAAGCAGGAGAGCAACGGCAAGCAGCAAGACAGTTCGGTTTCTCATGGTACCTTCCTCGGCGACTTTGGTCAGGGTCGCGGCGTTGCCCCATTATAACCCGTTGGTAGGCCGTTTCAATGGCCTAGCAGCGCCCGCACAAACTGCCCTGCCGCCTCCGGTTTATCCGCTGCGCCATCTACCGCCCGAATCAGCGCCGAACCGACAATGACGCCATCCGCCAGTTGCCCGACGGCCTGCACCTGCTCCCGCGTGGAGATGCCAAAGCCCACCGCCAGCGGGCCATCCCCCTGGGCGCGCACGCGGCGCACAAAGTCGCCTAGCGCCGGGGGCAGGGCGGCCCGCGCACCGGTAATGCCGGTGACGGATACCAGGTAGGTAAACCCGGTTGATTTTCGTGTAACCAACTTGATACGCTCCACGCTGCTGTTGGGCGAAAGGAGGTAAGTGAGGGCCAGGCCGTGCTGCTGGCACAATGCTTCCAATTCCCCCGCTTCTTCGGGGGGCAGGTCGGGCACAATGAAGCCGTTGGCCCCGGCGGCGGCGGCGTCTTGCACAAAGCGGGTGGGGCCATAAGCCAGAATGGGGTTGACGTAGCCCATGAGCATGAAGGGAATGGTGACGCGGCGGGCGCGGAGGGTGGCCACGGCCGTTAAACACCGTTCTACCGTCATGCCCCCTTGCAGCGCCACCTGGGTGCTGTGCTGAATGGTCGGGCCATCGGCCAGGGGGTCGGAGAAGGGCACGCCCAGCTCCATCATCTGCGCCCCGGCCGCCGCGCACGCCGCCACCACCGCCAGCGAGGTCTCATAATCAGGGTAGCCCAGGGTGAAGTAGGGCATGAAGGCGGGTTTGTGCTGGGCAAAACTGTTTGTTACTGCGTCTACGGGTCTCATAGCTTCCTCAATTGTTAAGCGCTTCAATAACGGTATCTAAATCTTTGTCGCCGCGCCCGGAGAGGTTGATGATTAAAATGTGCTCTGGGGGCAGGGTGGGGGCGCGTTTGATGGCCTCGGCCACGGCGTGGGCGCTTTCCAGGGCGGGAATGATGCCCTCCAGCTCGCACAGGGTTTGGAAGGCGGCCAGGGCTTCGTCGTCGGTAACGGCCGTATAAAAAGCACGCTCCATCTCCCGCAAATGGGTATGCTCCGGGCCAACGGCGGCATAATCCAGCCCGGCGCTGATGCTGTGCGTCAGGGCAATTTGCCCATCGGCGTCCTGCATCACGTAGGTGTAACAGCCATGCAGCACCCCCGGACGGCCGATTTGCGGATCGGCAAAGCGGGCGGCGTGTTGGCCTGTGCCAATGCCGCTGCCCCCGGCCTCCACGCCAATTAAATCCACGTTCTCATGCGGCACAAAGTCGTGGAAGATGCCAATGGCATTGGAGCCGCCGCCCACGCAGGCCAAAATACTGTCCGGCAAACGGCCGGCTGTTTCCACAATTTGCGCCCGCGTTTCGCGGCCAATCACCGCCTGAAAATCGCGCACCATGGTGGGGTAGGGGTGCGGCCCCAGGGCGGAACCCAGCAGGTAGTAGGTGCTGTCCACATTAGTCACCCAGTCGCGAATGGCTTCGTTGATGGCGTCTTTGAGGGTTTGTGAGCCGCTTTCTACGCCGCGCACTTCTGTGCCTAGCAGCTTCATGCGGAAGACGTTGGGCGCCTGGCGGGCCATGTCTACCGTGCCCATGTATACCACGCATTCCAGGCCGAGCAGGGCGCAGGCGGTGGCCGTGGCCACGCCGTGCTGCCCCGCGCCCGTCTCGGCGATAATGCGTCTCTTACCCATGCGTTTGGCCAGCAGCGCCTGCCCCAGGGCATTGTTGATTTTATGCGCCCCAGAGTGGGCCAGGTCTTCGCGCTTGAGGTAGATTTGCGCGCCGCCTAGTTTTTCTGTGAGTCGGCGGGCAAAGGTGAGGGGGGTGGGGCGGCCGACGTAGGTTTGCAGCAGATTGTCTAGCTCGGTTTGGAAAGTGGGGTCATTGCGGGCGGCTATGTAAGCATTTTCTAGCTCGGCCAGGGCAGGTATGAGGGTTTCGGGCACAAATTGCCCGCCGTAGGGGCCGAATTTTTTGGGGAGGGTTTGAGTTGTCATGGTTCCTCTTTTTCAGTAGTCAGTAATCAGTGGTCAGTGGTCAGTGGACTGCTCATTGGTTACTGACCACTGAATACTGTTTACTATTCTTGATGAACAGCGCCATTTTTTGGGCGTCTTTGATGCCGGGGGCGTTTTCGACGCCAGAGGCGACATCTACGCCCCAGGGCTGCACTTGGGCAACGGCCGTTGCCACATTTTGTGGCGTTAATCCGCCAGCCAGCATCAGGGGGTACTGCTGGGCAAATTGGGCGGCCAGCGCCCAATCACTCGTTTGTCCCGTGCCGCCGTACTCTTGGGGGTGGTAGGCGTCGAGGAGGAAGGCGGGTTTGTGGGTGATGAGGGCGAATTGTTGGACGAGTTTTTGCGCGGCGGTGGGGTGGGACGGCCGTATTGCCTTAAACGCCTTGCCGCGCAGGGCGTGCAGATATTCTGGCGGTTCGTCGCCGGAGAATTGCGCCAAATCCAGCCCACACAGGGCCATGATGTGCTGCACCTCTTCGAGCGGGCTGTTGACGAAGACGCCGACGAGGAGGGGGAACCGTGATGCGTGAGGGGTGATGCGTGAGGGGGCGTGGTGCAGGTTGTGGATGAGGTCGGCTGCTTCTTCTGGGGCGATGACCCGCTTGCTGCCCCGGTAGAAGTTGAAGCCGAGCATGTCCGCGCCCAGGGCAACGGCCGTTACCGCATCTTCTAGGCGCGTAATGCCGCAAATTTTAACTTTCATGGTTGTAACAACTCCCGCATCTTCGCCCCCGTATCTGCCGCCGTCACCAGGGATTCGCCCACCAGCATGGCGTCTACGCCCATGTCGCGCAGGGCGGCGACGTCGGCGGGGGTGTGGATGCCGCTTTCGGCGATGACGGTGACATGGGGGGGCAGCAACGGCCGTAACCGCCGCGTTGTCTCCAAGCTGACGGCAAAGGTGTGCAAATTGCGGTTGTTAATGCCTACCAGCAAGGGGTCACAGCTTAGGGCCATTTCCAGCTCGGCTGCGGTGTGGACTTCTACCAGGGCGGTCATGCCTGATTCCGTTGTCAATTGGTGCAAATCTCGCAGTTGGGTGGGCGACAGGTGGGCCACAATGAGCAGCACCGCGTCTGCCCCGGCTGCCCGCGCTTCGTAAATTTGGTACGGGGCGTACAAAAAATCTTTGCGTAGCAGCGGCAATCGCCCTGGCAAAGCGGCAATCTGGCGCAAATAGTCCAGATGCCCTTGAAAATATCGTTCATCAGTGAGCACGCTCATGGCCGCCGCGCCATTGGCCTGGTAAATCTGGGCCAGCTTCACTGGGTCGAAATTGGGGGCCAGCAGCCCTTTGGAGGGGGATGCTTTTTTCGCTTCGGCGATGAGGGCTGGCTGGGCCGGACTCTGGCGCAAAGCGGCGATGAAGTTTTGTGGCGCAGGGGCTTCTTCCGCCAGCCGCCGCATCTCGGCCAGGGGCACAGCCTGCTGCCGTGTGGCGACTTCGCTGCGTTTGTGGGTAAAAATTTCGTCTAAAATGCTCATGTTGTCAGTAGTCAGTAGTTGGTGGTTGGTGGTCGGTGGGTTGCTCGCTGGTTATTGAATAGTGATTACTTCTTAAAATTGTTGGCTGGTTTCGACCAGTGCTTCTAACTTTCTCGACGCTGCGCCGCTGTCTAATGCGTGGCGGGCCAGGGCGACGCTTTCGCGGAAGTCGCCGGTGTGGGTGGTGATGGCGGCGGCGGCGTTGAGCAGGGCGACGTCGCGGCGGGCTGAATGGTCTTCCCCGGCTAAAATGGCTTGCATGATGGTGGCGTTTTCGGCGGGGTCGCCGCCGCGCAGGCTGTCTACGCTGGCTGGGATAAAGCCGTATTCGGTGGGGTCTAGCTCGTAGGTGGTAACACGGCCGTTTTGCAAATGGCTGACGCGGTTGGGGCCGCTGGTGGTTAGTTCGTCTAGCCCGTCATACCCATGCACAATGAAAGCAGCCGTGCCCCCCAACTCGCCCAGCACCTGGGCCATTACCTCCGTCAAATCCGGGTCAAAGACGCCAATGAGCTGGTGGGTGGCCCCGGCAGGGTTGGTCAGTGGCCCCAGCACGTTGAAGATGGTGCGCACCGCCAGCTCGCGGCGCGGGCCAATGGCGTGGCGCATGGCGGGGTGAAACTTGGGCGCAAAGAGGAAGCCGATGCCTACCTGCTCGATGCACTGCCCCACTTGCTCCGGCGTCAGGTTCAGGTTGACGCCCAGCGCTTCCAGCACGTCGGCGCTGCCGCTGCGCGATGAGGCGGCGCGGTTGCCATGCTTGGCGACTTTGTAACCCGCCCCGGCAATGATGAAAGCGGCCGTGGTGGAGATGTTGAAGGTGTGGGCGCCATCGCCGCCGGTGCCGGCCGTGTCTAGCAAGGGGGCGCCATTGGCCGTAAGCTGCACAGGGCTGGCATTTTCGCGCATGGCGCGGGCGCTGCCGGCAATTTCGGCCACGCTTTCCCCCTTCATGCGTAGCGCTACCAGGTAGCCGCCAATTTGCGCCGGGGTCGCCTGACCGGTCATGATGATGTTCATCGCCTCTTCGGCTTCGCTCAGGGTCAGGTCTTGGCCTTGCATGACCTTTTTGATGAATGGTTTGAGCATGTTGAACTCCTTCGAAAATAATTTAACGCAGAGACGCAGAGGCGCAGAGAAAATGAGGGTTGTTTTCATTGATGGTGTTGAGTCTGCGTTTATGACGTCTCCTCCGTAAATGTAGCGCCAGCATCTTGCTGGAGTTGCCACCTGGTTGTGGGTTAAAAATTAAACCGGGTAACGGCCGTTTTGGGCGAGACGGCGCGGAAGAGAGGCTACATGTTCAGCCATAAGTGTACCCGCGCCGTCGCGCCCGTACGGTTGCCCGAATTTTTTCTTAAAGTGCAAGAAGGTGGCGCTCTGTTTTCCTTTGTAACAGCATCCATACCGCGTATTTTCCAGAGCGCGATTTGGAAATCGCGGCTACTTGGTTGTTAAAAAATTTTTCAGCAGCTTCTTGCCATGCCCGGTAAGAATGGACTCTGGGTGAAACTGCACGCCGAAAATGGGGTGTTGCCTGTGCCGCAGGCCCATGACCTCGCCCTCGGATGTGAAGGCGGTGGTCTGTAGCACATCGGGCAGTGGTTCAGCGACGATAAGCGAATGGTAGCGGGTAGCCTCGAAATGGTTGGGAATGCCGCTAAACAGGTTTTCGCCATAATGGTAAATGGGGGAGGTTTTGCCGTGCATGAGGCGTGGGGCGCGTACCACTTGCCCGCCAAAGGCTTCGCCAATGCACTGGTGCCCCAGGCACACGCCCAGGGTGGGGATTTGCGGGCCGAGTTCGCGAATGACGTCTTTGGAAATACCCGCGTCGCCAGGGTCGCCGGGGCCAGGGGAGATGACGATGTGGCTGGGGTGCAGGGCGGCTAGCTCTTCGACAGTAATGGCATCATTGCGAAAGACTTGCACGTCGCAGCCGAGTTCGCCCAAATATTGCACCAGGTTGTAGGTGAATGAGTCGTAGTTATCAATTACAGCTATCATAATTCCTCCAGTGGGTCATTAATCCGTAATCCGTAATCCGTTATCCGTTTACCGCTCACTGGTTACCGATTACGGATGACGATTTTTCGGCCATTTCTACCGCCACCGCCAATGCCTTCGCTTTGTTGACCGTTTCCTGGTATTCGCTGGTGGGATCAGAGTCGGCGACGATGCCGGCGCCGGCCTGCACGCTGACTGTGCGGCCCTGCATGGTGAGGGTGCGAATGGCGATGCAGGTGTCCATGCTGCCGTCGAAGCTGACGTAGCCGACGGCGCCAGCGTAGGGACCGCGGGGGCCGGGTTCCAGGTCGTTGATGATTTGCATGGCGCGGATTTTGGGCGCGCCGGTGACGGTTCCGGCGGGGTAGGTGTGGCGCAATAGGTCGAAGGCATCAAATTCGGGGCGTAGTTTGCCTTGGACGTGGCTGACGATGTGCATGACGTGGGAGTATTTTTCCACCACCATGAGTTCGGGAACGTGAACGCTGCCGTATTCGCAGACGCGGCCCAGGTCGTTGCGACCCAGGTCCACGAGCATGACGTGTTCGGCGCGTTCTTTGGGGTCGGCCAGCAGGTCGTCCTCGTGGGCCTGGTCCTGGCTGGGGGTTTTGCCGCGGGGGCGGGTGCCGGCAATGGGGCGCACGGAGGCGATGCCTTCTTCCAGGCGCACGTGCATTTCGGGGGACGCGCCGATGAGGTGGAAGGGTTCTTCTCCGGCCAAACCGTCGAAGTCGAAGAAGAACATGTAAGGGGAGGGGTTGAGGCGGCGCAGGGCGCGGTAGATGTCGAAGGGGGCGGCGCTGGTCTGGCGGCTGAAGCGCTGCGAGGGTACGATTTGGAAGGTGTCACCGGCGGCGATGTGTTCTTGGGCGCGGCGCACGGCCGTTTCAAAGGCTACCTGGCTCATGTTTGCGCGGAGCGAATTATCTGTGGATGATGGGGTGGGGGTGGGCTGGGGCGGAATGGGGCCTTGCAGCCGCGCTTCCAGGGCATCCAGGCGGGCGTGGGCAGCGGCGCGGGCGGCGTGTTCGTCGCCATTGACATAGGCATTGGTGATGAGCAGCAGCTTGCCAAAGGCGTGGTCGAAGGCGACGACGGTATCAGCGAAAAGAAGGATGGCGTCGGGCAGGCTGGGATGGGGGGTGAGGGAAACGGTTGGCTCAAAGTAGCGCATCATTTCATAGCCTAGGTAGCCGACCAGTCCGCCAGCGAAGCGGGGTAGGCCGGCGGTGGGGGCGAGGTGGTATTGGCTGAGTTGGGCGCGAAGGAAATCAAGAGGGGCGGAGGAGTGGAGGGGCGGAGGTGCAGGGGTGCAGGGGGGCATTTCTTGTGGGTCTGCAAAGGCGCAAACTTGCCACGCGTTGTTTTGCAGGACGTAGGCTTTGCTGGGCTGTATGCCGATGAAGCTGTAGCGAGCGATCTGTTCGCCGCCGGTGATGCTTTCGAGCAGGAAGGAGGGGCCGCTGCCTGCCAGCTTGAGGTAGACGGAAACTGGGGTTTCCAAATCGGCGGGTAGTTCGCGAATGATGGGGATGAGATTGGGAACGGGAACGGCCGTTGCATCTGTTGTCATCATGTCTTTGATCATCTGTTTCTCCTTAAACAAAAAAACCTCCTCTGTCCGCTGAGGGACGAGAGAAGGTTCCCGTGGTGCCACCCTGTTTAGGCTGCCTGCTGTTAAAAATAAAAACTCCCCGTGAGCGCAACGGGGAGAAAGCCAGCCTCACTTTTTCGGTTCGCGCCAATGGTGGGCGCAAGCCTATGCCGGGTAACGGTGGCAATTCCGGCCTGAGCTAATTGAGTGGCTAGTTATCAGTAGTTAGTGTCAGTAACTGGTTTACTGAATACTGAATTACTGTCAACTGGTTCGCCCAGGCGACTCGGAGGTCCATTCAACGCCAGCGTGCGTGCAAACTTTCACCAACCGTTTGCTCTCTGGGACGTCGTTTTGACGTTTACTCTTCCTCTTCTCAGTCTTTTGATTTTTAATTGCTGCTGAAGTTTATACAAAATGCACGCGGGTTTGTCAACTGTGAATTTGTTCAGTGAGATTTACAGACGTTCCATGACGACAAAGGGCATCTGGTCAAAAGGGCGCAGGAAGCGCTGGGTGACCTGAAAGCCGTGTTTTTCGCAGACGCGCCGGGAACGGCCGTTGAATGCGGCAATGGTCACGCGCAATTTTTGGCCGGGGAACTGCTGGCGGGCAAAGGCGAAGACGACGCCGGCATAGATGTGGCCCAGACCCTGGCCGGTCAGGTCGGGGCGCATGCTGATGCCGACGTCAATGGCGCTTTCGTCGTATTGACCGCCGGGCACACGGGCGTCTGCGCCAAAGTTACAGGTACCCAGGAATTCGCCTTTTTCGTTGACCAGGGCAAAATAGCCGTTGGCGGGATTGCTGAAAAAAACCAGGTTTTCGGCTTCGGTTCCCTCCACGTTGTACAGGTCGTAGGGTGGGGGGTACTGCCAACGGCCGTAGGCGCGAATGTGGTCATGGGTCATGGGTTGTATGGTAATTGCCATCGTTTTTTCCTGGTTTTGTGTGCGGAAGTATTATACCATCTGCTTATGCTGGTTTTTGAGACGGAACGCTTGCGGGTGCGCACGGCAACGGCCGTTGACGCCGCCTTGTTGTACGCTTTGTGGACAGATCCCCAGGTGATGACCTTTGTGGGATTCCCCAAGGGCTTGTCCATTACCCGAGAAGAAATTACCGCGAGCTTGGAAAAGCAAGACCCGGCACAGGTCTTCGACCGCTATTTGGTGGTAGAACTGCAGGTGACGGACGAGGCCATTGGGGAGTGCAAGCTGGGGACGCCGGATGCCGAGGGTATTGCGGAGACCGATGTGAAGTTGTTCCCCAAATATTGGGGGCACAAGTATGGGATGGAGATCAAGCGGGGTTTGGTGGATTATTTGTTCAAGCATACGACGTGTACGGCCGTGCAGGCCACCCCTAACGTCCATAACGCCGCCTCCATTGCCATGCAGGAAGCGGTGGGCGGCGTGCGCGTGGGCGAGATAACCTTTGCGTTTCCGCCGGAAAAGCGCGCGACCACAACGGCCGTACACGCGTATATTTATCATGTTTATCGGGCCGATTGGCTACAAGCTGGCGGACGGAAAAATAAGGAGAAATAACAATGGGATTATTAAGCTGGATTATATTTGGAGCCTTAGCTGGCTGGGCTGCCAGTGCCCTTACCGGCGGCGGCCAGGGTCGGGGCTGTTTGTTTAACGTCATTGTGGGCGTCGTTGGCGCATTTATTGGCGGGTTGCTGGTGCAGTTTATCACGGGCAGCAACTTCAATTTTGCCTTCGACATCCGCAGCTTTGCCGTGGCGGTTTTGGGCGCGGTGGTGTTACTGGTAATTACCGGAGCCGCGCGGAAGTAATGGCCAGCCTGGCGGCAAAACTGCGCGCTTTGTGGCGCACGGCCGTTGCTCCCCCCAAGTCATCTGCCAGTCTCACTGCGCCCCTTTTCCGCCGGGTTTTGCTCCTCATCCATAACCCCCAGCAGCACGGCCGTAAGCTGCACCACATGATGAGCTGGAACGATCCCGAGGCATTGGTGCAGCAGTTCGTGGCCGACTTGCGCCAGGTTAGCGGCGGTTATGCCAACTTTGAAATCAGTGAACGGCTGGAGGTTGACGCCTTCCCGCGCAAAGCAGATGGCTTCCAGTACGACATCGAAACCTATCTCTACCGCTGGCGCTCCCGCACCGGCTTCCACGTGCCAGACAGAGTGGATTACGCGACGCTGCTGCGCCAGTTTAAGATTGTGGCCCGCATCAATCTGGACCAGATTGACGAGGTCTGGCTGATGGCCTTTCCCTACGCCGGGTATTACGAATCGGTGATGGGCGGGCCAGCGGCATTTTGGTGCAATGCGCCGCCGCTAACCGATCTGGGGCGCTGCCAGCGCCGCTTTGTGGTGATGGGCTTTAATTATGAGCGCGGCGTGGGGGAAATGCTAGAAAGTTTTGGGCATCGCGCTGAATCCATCATGGCCTACGTCTACCGCCAAAAGCGGGGCGAGGCCAACCTGTGGGAGCGCTTTACCCGCCATGAAAAAACCCACCCCGGACAATCGGAATGTGGCACAGTGCATTTTGCGCCCAACAGCGAGCGGGACTATGATTGGGGCAACCAGCGTTGGGTGCGCAGCTTCTGCGACAATTGGCGGCAATTCCCGGAGATGGGCGCCCAACCCCGGCGGGTGAATTGCAGCGAGTGGGGCGGGGGCGACATGCGCGCCCATCATTTGTGGTGGCTGGGCCATTTGCCGCGCGAAAACGGCCGTACTGGGGGCATTAGCCATAACTGGTGGTCCTACATTATGGATCCCAACCTGGCCCGCTAACCAATCACCTGGTCACCAACAGCAGTGATCGCACGCCCATTTATCATCTAAGGAAGGACAGCTATGGAATTATTAGAAACGATACGCGTTTTGGCATTAGACTATGGCCTGAATATTTTGGGGGCTGTGGTTATACTCATCGTGGGGTATTGGGCTGCCGGCTGGCTGGCACGCCTGATCCGCAAATCCATGAGCAAAACCAAAATTGATGAAGCGCTGGTGCGTTTTTTGGGGAACGTGGTCTATTATGCGGTTCTCGTTTTTGCCGTGCTAGCTGCCCTGGGCCGCCTGGGTATCCAAACCACGTCCTTTGTGGCGCTGATAGGCGCGGCCGGATTGGCCATTGGCCTGGCTCTAGAAGGCGCGCTCTCGAACTTTGCCGCCGGTATTTTGCTGCTGTTGTTTCGCCCATTTAAAGTAGGCGATGCGGTGGATATTGCCGGTCATTTTGGCAAGGTTGAGGAAATTTTGCTTTTTTCCACGGTGCTTGTGACGCCAGAAAACCGGACAGTGACGATTCCAAATTCGCAGGTAACGGGGTCCCCTATTGTGAACTACACCAAAAAAGGGCTGCTGCGCCTGGATATGGTCTTTGGCATTGGTTATGGCGACGATTTGTTGAAGGCTAAGGGCGTTTTGGAGGACATTTTACGCGCAGATTCTCGTGTAGTCAGTGATCCACCCCCAACGGTAGCGGTTCTTGAATTGGGGGATAGCAGCGTTAATTTTGCGGTACGGCCGTACGTCAAACCCGCCGATTATTGGTTGGTCCATTTTGACATCACTGAACAGGTGAAACTGCGCTTTGATGCGGAAGGCATTTCGATTCCTTTCCCGCAGCGCGACGTACATCTTTTTCCGCAGCCGGCGTTACCGGCATAGTAAGTGGCGATGAGGGACGAATTACGCTTTTTTGCGGTGACCGATGAGGGGGCACGGCCGTTGCACAAGCCCCCGGCAGCCCAGACCTTCACCGATTTGCTGGTAGGGTTGCCGATGGGCGTGTACTCCGCCCTACGCACTTATGCGCATAACCAGTTTCTCTTCCTGCAACAACACCTGGACCGCACTGACCAATCTATGGCGCTTTTGGGATGGGCGGAGAAGCTAGACCGCCCCATGCTTTGTGAAGCGCTAGATGCGGTGGTAACGGCCGTTCCCTGGCAAGATTCGCGGGTGCGGTTTGACGTATTGGCGCGTCCTGCGCCAGAAAAGTTGGGCACAGACAGCCGTTTGCTTCTGGCTGTCCAGCGCCTGGAACCCATACCCCCCGCTTTTTATGCCCAGGGGGTGGCGGTGGGCATTGCTGAAGGGCTAAGCCGCGACAACCCGCTGGCCAAAACAGCGGCATACACCCACCGCCGCGCCGCCTTTTTAGCCCATCACCATGAAGATGTGTATGAGTACCTGCTGCTAGACAAGGCAGGCCGCATTTTGGAAGGGACGGGTACCAACTTTTGGGGCGTGCGCCAGGGGGTGCTGTACACAGCTGGAGAGGGCGTGCTGGAGGGCATCACGCGGAAGATAATTTTGCAGTTAGCTCCGCAATTAGGCATACCGGTGCGGCTGGAGGCTGTGCCCCTGGCGGAGGCGGGTAGCCTGGATGAGGCGGCTTTGAGTGGTTCATCGCGGGCGTTTTTGCCAGTGGTGCGGGTGGCGGGGCAGGTGGTGGGCAACGGCCGTCCGGGGCCAATTAGCCAGCGTATTTTGCAAGCCTATAATGACTTCCTGGCGGTCAACACCAAACGCGCCACGCAATAGAGAGGGATAGAAATAGCGTGGGGAAGATTTCTCTACCTCTATCTCCATTTGGGGTGATGATATGTTTGACTACGTGATTGAAAAGGGCACCGTTGTGACGGCTGAGGCGACTTTTGTGGCTGATGTGGGGATTGAGGGAGAGCAGATTACGGCCGTTGGGCGCAATTTGCAGGGGCGGCAAACCATTGACGCCACCGGTATGCTGGTCATTCCCGGCGGCATCGATCCCCACGTGCATTTGCAATACCAACTGCCCCAGTACCGCTCCGCCGACGACTTTTTCACCGGCACGCGGGCGGCGGCATTAGGGGGCACCACCACCATCATTGACTTTGTAGAACCCAAACCGCAACAGCGTATGGTAGAGGCGCTAGCCGACCGCCGCGCCGAGGCCGACGGGCAGGTCGTCATCGATTATGGCCTGCACATGACCATTGGCCCCTATGAAATGGACAAGCTGGCGCAGATGGCGGAGGCGTATGGGGCGGGCTGTGCCAGCTTTAAGCTGTACATGGCTTATGGCATGCGTCTGACTGACGACCAGCTTCTGCGGGCCTTGCAGGCGGTGCGCGACGTGAACGGGCTGCCGGTGGTTCACGCGGAAAACTGGGACGTGATTTCGGCGCTGGTGGCCCAAAATCTGGCGGCGGGGCGCACGGAACCTCGCTGGCATCCGCATAGCCGCCCGCCGCTGCTGGAGGCGGAGGCGGTGAGTCGGCTGATAGACATTGCAACCTATGTGGGTACGCGGGTGCATATCTTCCACATTTCTTGCGCGGCGGTGGTGGAGCGGCTGGCGGAGGCGCAGCGGCGTGGCTTGCCGGTGACGGGGGAGACGTGCCCGCAATATTTGATACTCAATGAGGGGGTGTTTTTACGGCCGTTGCCCGAAGCCGCCCGGTTCATTTGCTCGCCCCCCTTGCGCACCCATGAGGACCAACTGCATCTGTGGGCGGCGTTGGGGCAGGGCGTCCTTAGCGTTGTGACCACCGACCATTGCCCCTTCACCCAGGCCGAAAAAACCCAAAATCTGCACGACTACAGCCAGATTCCCGGTGGGGTGCCGGGCATTGAGGCGCGGCTGGCGCTGCTGCACAGCTATGGTGTGCGAGATGGCTATTTTTCGCTGAACCGTTGGGTGGAGATGAGCAGCACCGGGGTAGCCCGGCTGTTTGGTCTGCCCAAGAAAGGGCATATTGCGCCGGGCTATGATGCCGACCTGGTCATTTTTGATCCACAAAAAGAGGTCATCCTGTCCACCAGCACCTTACATGAGCAGGTAGATTGGACCCCTTACGAGAATGTGCCCGTCACCGGTTGGCCCGTGTTGACCATGAGCCGCGGGCAGGTGATTGTGCGGGATGGGGCGTTTGTGGGGCCGGCGGGCCACGGCCGTTTTTTACGGCGCGCCTTCTAAGCAATTTGTGGAAATTAAGGTAGGGCGTGGAGATTGGTGACGGCTTAAAGACCCAAGCAGACGGCAAACTTGCCTTGATGAACCCTGTAATCTGTGTCATGATTATGCCTATGACTTTTGAAACCCCTGATTTAACCCGACTGGCTTTAACATTGTACGATATTGGCGCCGTGCGGCTGGGACAGTTTACGCTACATAGCGGGCGCACTTCGCCCATTTACCTGGATTTGCGCTTGCTGGTGTCTTATCCGCAGGCGCTGCGCGTGGCTACGGCTATGTACCGGCAGGTGCTAGAAGCCCTGGAGTTTGACCTGGTGGCGGCGACGCCGCTGGCGGGGTTGCCCATTGGCACGGCCATTTGCCTGGATATGAACGTGCCGCTGGTGTACCCGCGCAAGACGGCCAAAAGCTATGGCACGGGGAAGTCTATCGAAGGGGTGTGGGAAGTAGGGCAAACGGCCGTTGTTGTGGACGATCTGGTGACGTCGGGGGATAGTATTGTGCAGGCCATTACGCCCTTAAAAGCTGCGGGCTTGCAGGTGCGCGACGCCGTGGTGCTGGTAGACCGCCAACAAGGAGGCGTGGAAGCGCTGCGCCAGCTGGGCTATACCCTACACACGGTGATTACGCTAGACCATTTGCTGCTGTTGCTGCAGGAAAACGGCCGTATCACCCAAAAGCAGCGGGCCAAAGTGCTCAAGGCTCTCAAATAAGGGGCTTTTCTGTCGGCACTAGTCAGTGCTGGGTGCCTTCCTAAATCGCATTTTCTGTTTGCTGGGGGCCTTGTCTGGGGGGCGGGTGCGCGGTATGGCAACGGCGCCGGGGAATACGGCCGTTAGCAGTCTGGCTGCTGGTTAACTTGTTCTGCCGGGTGCTGGCCCGACCGGCAGTGGCTACCACTTATTGGGCTACGGCCGTTCTCAGTAAATCTTCTAAAAAACTAAAGTGACCCCCATTGTCAAGACCACAGATCGGGAAAAATAAGGTCCTGTCA
>CAZDEO010000108.1:0-14623 GCA_964504445.1 uncultured Anaerolinea sp.
GCCGGACGGAGGGAGGAATAGGGATGGGTGTGGGTGTACTGATAGGCACGGCCGTGGGCGTTTCTATAGACACAGTCCAACTGGTATCAACGGGTACAGGCGTCAGCGTCGGTGGTTCAGAGACGGCCGTCATCATGGTACTCGGTGTAGGGGAAATGAGATCTGCCAGTAAAACGGACGCGTTCACTGGCACAGCCACGGTGGGCAGAATTGGTTCGCCATCGCCGCGTTCACCTAAAGCCTGCACCGGTTCCGGCAGGCGAGCCACATAACGGCTGGGCATGGCCTTTAAGATGGCCGGCAACAGCCAGAAAACAAGCAGGGCCACCGGCAATAGGGTGACTACCGGTAAAAACAGGCGACGGTTACGCACGTAAACTCCAACCGCGCACGTTCTGGCGCAGTTCAGCAGGACGGAAGTTTTCAACCGGTCGTTCGCGCACCACGCCGGCGCGATAGGCCAATCCTCCCTCAGCCAGCCTGAAATCCACCTCCTGCCGTTCGTTTATAACAGATTCATGCGCGTGTATGGCGACAACCTCAGCCACAAACAGGCTGTGGGAGAGCAGGTGCAGCGTGTACCGTACCTGGCACTCCAGGTTAACCGGGCATTCGCCCAGCAAGGGTGGGCTGACGATGGCTGCTGGAAGGCGCGTTAATCGGGTTTCCCGCCACTTATCGGTATTGCGGATGGTGGTTGTGCCTACAAAATCACTCACCATTTCCATATCGGACCAGGGAATGTTGACGACAAATTCGCCCAGTTGGTCAATAAAGTCATGGCTGGCGCGTGACGGCCGTACCGAGATACTGATCATCGGTGGTTCGGCGTTACAACTGGCAATGCGATTCAGGGTAAAGAGATTGGCCTTGTCGCCCGCGCCACAGGTAATCAGCACTACCGGCACAGGGTACAAGGTTGTGTTAGGGCTCAATTGCAATTTGCTCATAGACGCTTACTCACTTCCCGTCATTGTGGCTCGACCTGCTCCAGGTGAGTCATGGGGTCTGAGGTATGCACCCACACCCACAGGTCATTCGGCGCTTCGGCCGACCAGTTGTAAGCCCATTCGGCATCTTTAATCGGCATGTTGACACAACCGTGACTGTGCTTGTAGCCAAAGCGGTCGTGCCAGTAGGTGCCGTGCAAGGCAATGCCATTCAACTCGTCAAAGTACATGATATAGGGAATATCTTCCAGGTAGTAGTAATCTACCTGCCCTTCCGCGCCAGACATCTTGTACTCATACCAGCGATCCCACACCTGGAACAGCCCTTCGCGGGTGGGCCAGCGATTGAGGCCGGAGGAAATCAGGGTGGCATAGACCATGCGGTCACCTTCATAGGCGGCAAAGGTTTGCTCGTACAGGTCTACTTCCGTCCAAAATTCGTCTTCACCCACCCCTTCCGGCCGGGGGTTCACGTCCACGAGGCTGAAGGAGGTTTGTTTCGCCCAACGGCCGTCCCCAATGTCATACCAAAGCCAATCATCCTCTCCTAATACAACATCGTAGATTTCAACGAAGGTCAAGCGCGGCAGTTCGGCGAAACTTTCCTCCGGCTCTCCATCTGGTTCACGGCTGGGGATGACATCCTGCACCACCCAACCAAACGGCCGTTCTGGTTGGCTAGTAACGGCTACCCCCTGGAAATCAGAAGGTTCTACCAGCCGAATGTCGTCTTCGTGAACATATTCACCGGCGTTAATCTCATACCAGGTTTCGCCCACATCGTTCTTAAACCAGCGGTTAATGGTGGCAAACAGGTAGCCGTCACCCACGTTGCGTGCCACCGGCGCCGCCCGCGTTGGTTCGGGGTAGACGTTGGCGTAATCGGCCAGACGGCCGTACCAACGACGACCGAACAATGTGTCGTCAGGGGAAACTGGGATCACAAACTGGGCTGACTCGGCTGGTTCTGTTTCGCTGCTGCATACGTAATCACCTATGTCATCTAGTAAGAAGCAAGCGGCTGCCAGCGCCGGAGGTGCTGCTGCCACAAGCGCAACCAATAGTCCAATTACGGAAATAAAGCGAAGCAAACGGATCATATCATGTGCCTCTTGTCGAATAGGATTGTACTGCCTTCATGCAGGCTGCTGTTCTCCAGGAAAAGTGACGACCCACTTATTCTTGACCGGGTAACAAAGCCTCAATTGCCTGCTGGAAAACGGCGAAAGGCTGGGCGCCGACCAGGGATTGTCCATTGATAAAGAAAGATGGCGTTCCCCGCACGCCCAGCTGGACACCTTCGTTTACCTGGGTGTTAACAGCATCGGCAAAACGGCCGCTGTCCAGGCATTCATCAAACTCAGCCTGGGGCAGTTCCATTTCCGTCGCCAATGACTTGAACACCGCCACATGGTTAGCATTACCGGCCCACTGTTCCTGGTTCATAAAAAGCAAGTCATGCATCGTCCAAAACGCCTCGTTGCCCCCCAGTTCGCGGGCGCAGCGGGCGCTCTCGTGCGCTTTTTGCGCCTGGGGATGGATGCTGTGAATGGGAAAATCTTTGAAGATATAACGCACCTGCCCGGCATCTATATAGGATTGCAACTGGGGCAGCGTTTGTTGGAAGTGGCGCAGGCAGAAGGGGCACTGGAAGTCTGAATACTCCACAATGGTAATAGGCGCGTCGGGCGAGCCCTTGGCGGGTTCCTCACCGAGGGGCACATCAGCAGGCTGCACCGCCAATGCGGTGGCTGTGGCCTGCGCCTTACCGTCGTTAGGGCCAGGGGCCTGGCTGTACGCTTCAGCCAGCCGCCCTTCTTCGGCCAGGGCGATGACTTGTTGGAACACTTCATAGGGCTGTGCGCCGGGAACAGGATAGCCATTGACAAAAAAGCCAGGTGTGCCGTTTACGCCCAGGCTCTGCCCTTCGGCCAGGTCAGCATTCACCGCATCGGTGTAGCGGCCGCTGTCCAGGCATTCACGCATCGCTGCTTCGTCTATTTCCACTGCGCCAGTAAGCTGTACCAGCTTGTTATCCAGGTCAGGCTGGGGCAAATCCCTCAACTGCTGGCTGTTATTGAAATAGCTGTCATGCGCCTGCCAGTAGCCGTCGCTGCCCGCGATTTCCCCGGCGCAGCGGGCCGCTTCGTGGATGCGCGGCGCGACCGGGTGCAGGCTGATGATGGGGAAGTCTTTGAAGACGTAGTAGACGCGACCGGTATCAATATATTCCGCTTTGAGCTGGGGCATCGTTTGCTGGAAATGGCGCAGACAAAAAGGGCACTGGTAGTCGGAAAACTCGACAATGGTTAATGGCGCATTGGGGTCGCCCAATGCCCGCAGCGTTTCCGGGGTCATGCTGGCCGGTGTTGGGCCGATTGGGGCAACGCTAAGGGAGGAACCGGCGTCGTTATCGAACGGGTTGATACCAGCCGTTGCGGCGGCAGCATCCACAGTTGGGGCAATAATGCGGGGATTGACGGCCGTTTCCGTGGCCGGTCGCGCGACCGACTGGCGGCCAATGACATAGCCAATCAGCCCACCCACAAGCAGCAGGAGCACGGCGGGCAGCAAAAGCGACCCTTTATGTTCTGACGATGTGCCGGAAACGGGTGACTCAATAGACGGAGGTGATTCGGATTCGTCTTGCCAGGTTGTTTCCGGTTCGGTCACATTCGTTTGATTCATAAGTACTCCTTTACGGTACGATCTCATCCCCGGCGATTAACCGCTGGCTGTAATCGTCAATTTGCCTATCCGTCATTTGTCCAATCTGCACGTGGGCAATCTCACCCTCCGGCGTAATGAAGACACTGGTTGGTAGCCCTATTACACGGTAACGTCGCTCCGACACCTGTCCTGTCTCGTCAGCGACATTGGAGAAGGTGAGCTGGAGTTCGGTTACAAACGCTTGCGCTGCCTCTAAGTCGTCAATGTAAAGCTGGTTAATACCTAATACAACCAGCCCTTGCTCCTGATATTGCTGGAAGGCGCGTTCCAGCGCCGGCATTTCATCCCGACAGGGAGCGCACCAACTGGCCCAGAAGTTAAGGATCACCGGTTTTCCGGCGTAATCGGAGAGGCTGCGTGAGCGGGTGCTGTCATATAGATCGGGTAAACTGAAATCTGGTGCCTCTGTCGCTACACTTACCATTGGCAGTGGCGTGCCTGTTAGCGCGGGTGGCACCCCGGTAGCAGTAATGGCAACACTGCTGGCCGGTGTTGCCATCACCGTAGATGCCGCTGTCTCCGTCTGCCGGCCACCGGGTAGGGGCGTTAACTGCCACCAACCATTGAGCTCGCCAGCCATCAAGACGCTGATAGCCAGCGTGAGCAGCACGGCCAGGCTGCGCCCGGACGAATTCTGCTTTTTGCGCGATCTATAATCAGGCCAATGCATAACCCCAACATTGTACGCGGCTTTGGCTAAGCCGGTTATAGGCAATTTGCACACCGGTTCATAGGCCAAATGGCGCATGAACCGGCGCGATATTTTGCGCTTACCATGAGATAGGGATTTCGGTTAAAGTGGTGCAGAACAAGTTGTTCACCGGGGCTGCGAACAGAGATCGGCCCTGGCTAAAAGAGAAGGAAATTCCTATCGTACTGAAATACAGGAGTCGGCCGATGGCGCAATTATTAGCTCTAAACCAACCGGGTACAGAAGCAGTTAACTGGTTCACTCACCTGCTGGCGCAGGCCGGTTTGCACGTGTCCCGCTCTTTTGACCTGCGGGCGGCGCTGGCCGCCGACACGCCCTGCACCTGCCTCCATCATGCCGGCAATTGCGATTGTGACATGGTGGTGCTGTTGGTGTACGGAATGGAGCAACATCCGGCGACTATCGTAGCGCACAGCCACAACGGTCGTACCTGGTTTTCCCTGGCTGATGGTCCGGAAGACCGGCCGTCACCGGCGCTCAGTTTGCAAATCAAAGCGGCACTGGCTGCCCCTGGTATGAAAAGCGAGACGGCCGTTCATTGGTAACGGCCGTCTCGCTTCAGACTAAGAGTAAACTTCAGCTACAGCGATCAGGGCGCCTTCACGACTAAAATTCCGACCATCCCGGCCTCTTTGTGTCCAGCCACGGTACACAGGTATTCATATTCGCCAGGGGTAGAGGGCGTAAACTCAACACTGAGACTTTCCCCCATCGGTGGGGCAACGTGAATTTCCGGGTCTGTAGCCATATTGCTCATATCATGGCCGCCCATCCCACGTTCTGCCTCTTCAGCCATCACTTCGCCCGTATGCGGCAATTCCATAATACTGAAATCGTGTTCCAGCGTGCCTTCATTTCGTAGGGTCAGCTTTACCGGCTGTCCAGCCATCACCTCCAAACGGGTTTTATCATAGGCAATATCGGTCGCCGTCAATGAAAGTTCCGCCACAGGCATAGGTGTTGGTTCGGCCGAGCTACAGGCCGCCAACACCACCGCCAACATCAGCAACAAAACAACAGCCAATCTTTTCACAGGTTTCATTCTCCTTCCAATATGTGATTATTCGCTCTAAAAGCGTATGTCGTATTCTAATTCAGATTGGTCGCCAATGCGCCCCGCCATTCGGCGTATAACAGCCGCGCCAAATGGCCTATGGTTCAGCCGGTGGCAGGATAATGGCTGCCAGCTCCACAATCGTTTCGGGCTGCTGCGGATCATTACTGGCAATGAACACCTGGCGGATGAGCTGCCCGGTTAAGGTTGGACCATGTGCGCCGGAGTCAAATTCGATAAACAACGTACCACTGCCGCCCGGGGGAATGTTCATCGGCTCCAGCCTGGCCTGTGTACAGCCACAAGAGGTAGATACAGCCTCTACGGACAGTTCCTTTTCTCCTGTATTTTGCACCGTTACTTCTCGAACAATGATCTCCCCGTTGACCACATCGCCTAAATCAATGCTTGTTGTTGCTAACGCGATGCGGGGTTGTCCGGCATCACAGGCAACCAGCAGCGACCCGGCCAGAATAACGAGCAGAAATGCCCATTTCCGCATCATTTTTGCTCCTTATGCGCGTTCTGGTGTGGGCTGTGCCCCATATGATCCCGCATCATCAGTAGATGCATGGCCGGGCATAACAGAAACAGGCCGAACAGCAGCAGCGTGTTTACTTTCACTTGAAAGATGAAAATCGCCGCCAGAACTGCCAGGGGCAGCAGGCAGCCAATCGCCATGAGGATTAGATGTTTACGAGTCATGTTGTTCTCCCACTACTTAATTCTGGCGCACCTTTGCCTGGATCCAGATTTCTGCCTGGGACCGGCTGGGATCGTTGTTTTCAATAATCAGTCCCCGGCGCACTGTTTGTCCGGCCGTATCGTGGAAACCAGCATCAAAGATGAGCTTAAGGGTAGCCACTTTGCCCGGTGGAATGACAGTGGCTGATATTTCGGCCGTGGTGCAACCGCAAGTGGTATACGCCCGGCTGATGGTCAACGGTGCCTCGCCCACATTGCGAATGATAAATTCCCGCTCCACCACATCCTGCGGTCCAATGCTGCCAAAATCGTAAGATTTCTCCGGTACTTGAATTTCCGGTTGGGCCTGATTTCGGGGTAAGAAGGGGATAGGCGGGCCTTCTGCCATTTCATGAACAGCCAGAATGGGCTGTTCATGGGCCACGTCACCGGGGAGATATGCCGTAGACGCGGCCGCAGGGCTCGATCCAGACACATAAGCGATGACACCGGCTGCGACCACCAGTACGCCACCAACCAGGGCCACAATGGGTATCCAGTTTCGTTTTTGTCTCTTCTGACGGCCGTTTTTACCACGCACTTTGGCTTTCATCACATCCTCCACATGGTTAATCAATCACATAAATCAGCATGGCCAAGCCCAGAATGACCATCGCCACGCCATACCACAAACGAATCTTCAAGGCATGCTCTCGTTCCCACCGCGCCCACGTTTTGGCTGCCATACGGTTCCCCACCACCAGCAAGATGATGACAAGCGGCAGCACAAACATCACGTTGTACAACGCCAGATAGCTCACGCCCCAGGCCAGCGTCGTTTTGGCATTCAGTAGGGTAATAATAGATACATAAATGCCGCCCGAGCAGGGAAAAGTACACAGCCCCACCAACAGCCCGGCCGCCATCGTCGCGGGCAGCGTCGTCTGCTTAATCAGGGCATGGGTGCGCGCCCCGGCAATCTTAGGCATGTGCAGCTTGATAGGAAAGTTGGGAAAGAAATACTCAATCAGGTTGATGACACCTAAGCCAATGAGCAGCCACGAGCCGGCGCGGGCAACAAAATGAGGGTCATTAGAAAAACGTACCGCCTGCAACAGCCCCAATCCAATGGCAAAATAAACCAGGAAGATCATGCCGATGTAGACGAAGCCAAGCTGTAAAATGCGTCCCCGCGACTGGCGCAGCGTAAACAGGAAGGCCAGGAGCAACAGAATAACGGCAAAGGCGCAGGGGTTTACTGAATCTACCAGACCGGTGACTATCACGGCCGGCAGCAGTTGGCCCAGGTTAGCCAGACCCACCGGCAGCGGCCCGGCGGCCGCCATCGCCTGCGGCAGCGCTTCGGCAAAGGGTATATCAATGGCAAAAGCCTGCACTTCCCCCGCCCAGGCCCACAGCCGGTATTCTGTTGGAGCGCCGTGCATCTCCGGCTGCCACAGGACCAGGCGCGGCGGCAGGTCAGGCGATGTCAGGGCGGCTTGAATCAGGTCAGGCGGCACATGCCCCAGGATGACCAGTTTGCCCCTTGCTGTGGGCACGAAGGCATAGAGTGAATCGGCCACGGAACGGGGCAGGTCTATTGAATCAGCTATTGTCAATAAATGCTCTCGTTCTTCGGGCCGGGTGTAGTCGTGGATTTCCGGATTGGCGGCCGCTCCTTGGGCTTGCAGCGCGGGAATAAGCACTTCTTCTGTGTAAGGCCAGCAGTCAGCACAGCCGGCGCTGAAAAAGATATGGGTACGATCTGGATTGGGAACCTCTTGAGCCATGGCCGGATGAGCCAGCGCCAACAAGGCTACGCTCAGGAGGAGGGTCAACGAGAACACGTGTTTCGACATGGCTCTAATTCAACGTCCAGGTGAATACGCGCTCCAGCGCATCTACGTCACGAATGGTCAGCGTCAATTGGGAAGCCCCTTCAAGTACGGCCGTTCCCTCCATCATTGCCGGGAAGGAGAGTACGCCAGACACGTGATGACCGCCCGGTACAGCATCCCAGAGCGTGGCCGTGACAAAACGGCCGTTGTCCGTCGTCAACGTCGCCAGCGCCGCCAGGTCCATACTCAGGTCTATAGAGTGGGTATCCAGCACTACTTCAAAATCTAGTGTGGGCGCATCTGTACGCAACCCCAACGGAGTTATAGCGACGCTGACCGCTCCCTGTTCGTCGGCCAGCGTTTCGTAAGCGGCGTCAGGGGGTTGAACGGCCGTCTCTCCGACATTATTCTCCTCTGCAGACACAACTGGAGGAACAGCCGCCGGCTCATTACGGCACGCCGCCAGCAAAATACCCAATAGAAAAATCATGATTGGCCATCGTTTCAGATTCATAGAGCCTCCGTTACCGGCATAAGCGGTTGTACCGCCTTGCGCCTTTCCTTAAATAGAATCACGAGCATCACGACAATACCCAGCACGGTTGTACCCAAACCCACCAGCATGAAAGCAATACGGTATTCGGCCAGGAAAGCGGCCGCGGCCGTCAAGCCTAGAATGGGCAGCACATCGGTCACATGATGGGCGCAGCAGGCCACCATCGCCATCGTAGACATACTTCCACCCGCGCCGGTCAACGCGCCACTGGGACCGGTATGGGTTACAGGCACAAAAAGCCGTTTTTTTAGGATGATGTACAGCGCCGCCTGCACCCCAAATCCCAGAATAATGGGCAGCACGATCCAGCGGTCTTCCCAAAACAGATCGAGGGCATGCGCGGGACTTTCGGCCCAGGAAACAATGCCAAAATAGAGGGATGTCAGCAGTCCGGCGCCAAGGATACCTGCCCCAACGGGCCACAAAATGCGTTTTGTTCTTGTCATGCGCTAAAAATCTCCAATCATCAGATACAGTGATAAGCATAGAAGTGTTCAACGCTTCTAACGAGCGCAAAATGGCGCATCATAGAAAAAATGTGACAAATATCAGGGAAACATCACCGATAATTTTTGTTGGCGAAACCCCTCTATATTCGGGTATTAGTAATGTGATGCACATATGTAGGGGCGGTTGGGCGATGGTAGCCCATAGACTCCCGGCCGGTTGTGACAGCCTGTCATATAAAGGGCATGACATTCGTCATGTGCTGGCAGGTCAACTCTCTTCCCACCACCCGCCAAATGGCCTATGCTCGTGCCGTTCATTTGGCTCTGGCGAACGGTGAAAAGCCCATAGATAATAGGTATTAGTCGATACGCAAAACGTGATAAGATTACTTGCAACCAGCCAATAAGGCTTTGCGAATATTAAGATTGAATGGAGGTAGATCTGATGGCAAAAGATCCCGTCTGTGGTATGGAAGTCGATGAGAAAATGGCCGCAGCTACATCACAATACAAAGGTAGAACCTATTACTTCTGCGCCCCCGGTTGCAAAACGGCCTTTGACAAGGACCCGGAGAAATATGTTGGCGATGAGACACACAGCGAACATCACCACTGATGAATGGTGAACGTTTAATAGTGAATTGTGAACGGGATTCCATTCACAATTTATACTTCATAATTGCCTATGTCTTCCACATCCGCTACCCAAAACGGCCGTACCCTGGCCATTAGCGCCAACCGGCTGGTCTACTGGTTGAGTCGTCATTGGCTCCTGTTGTTCAGTCTGGTGATCGCCGTTTGGGTGGGGCTGCCCTGGCTGGCCCCGCTGTTTATGGAAATGGGTTGGACGCGGGCCGGTGAGGCTATCTACCTGCTGTATTCATTCCAGTGCCACCAGATGCCCCAGCGCTCCTTCTTCCTCTTTGGGCCGAGATTCATGGTCCCGCTGGAACAGATCCAGGCCGCCTGGCAGCCAACGACTAATCCGCTGCTCTTACGCCAGTTTGTCGGCAACGCCGACCTGGGTTGGAAGGTGGCCTGGTCGGACCGGATGGTTTCGGCCTATGGCAGCCCGCTCTTGTGGGGGTTGGTCTTCTACTGGCCGCTGCGCCGGCGGTTACGGCCGTTATCTGTCTGGGGCCTGGTTCTTCTCTCCTTGCCTATGGCTCTTGATGGTGGCACGCACATGTTGAGCGACGCTATCGGCGGCATTGGCGGCGGCTTCCGTGAGACCAACACCTGGCTGGCTGTGCTGACCAACAGCGCGTTTGCGCCTGACTTTTACGCCGGGGATGCTGTCGGCTCGCTCAACTTCTGGCTGCGCCTCATTACCGGTCTGTTGTTCGGGCTGGGCATCGTCTGGTTTGCCTACCCACGCCTGGATATCGCTTTTGCTGACACCGCCCGGCAGATCGAGGCGAAGTTCAAGCAGGCAGAGAGTCGCTATGAGTGAACCGATTCGCGTTATCCTGGCCGATGATCATGCCGTCGTCCGCGCCGGGATCCGACAATTCCTGGAACACGCGGCCGATATTGAGGTGGTGGCCGAAGCTGATGATGGCGACATGGCCCGCCAGCTCATCGCGCAGCACCGGCCCGACGTAGCTGTGCTGGACATCCAAATGCCCAAAGCTAGCGGCATTGAAGTCACGCGTTGGCTGCGCGCCAACCACCGCGACGTGGGCGTGTTGGTCCTAACTGCCTACGATGATGATCCCTACGTGATGGCCGTATTGCAGGCCGGGGCCAATGGCTACGTGCTAAAGACAGCTTCGCCGGCCGAAATCGTTCAGGCAGTGCGTGATGTGCATGAAGGCAAGTCGGCGCTTGATCCCATCGTGGCCCAAAAACTGATGGCCCACATCGCTGGCCGCACGGAACCACCACCACTGGTGGAAACGCTGACCGAACGAGAGTTGGAAGTGCTGGCTCTGGCCGCCAAAGGGTACACCAACAAGGCTATCGGCATCCAACTGGGTATCAGTGACCGCACGGTGCAAGGGCACCTGGCCAAAACTTATCAAAAGCTGCAAGCCAACAGTCGCACCGAGGCGGTGATGAGAGCCGTATCCCTGGATCTCATTCCGGCGGAAATTTAGTAAGCGCTTTGCCGAGAGCCGTATTCGGTTACAATGCGTTTATGAAGCGCTGGCGCAGTTTACCTCTACAACTATTTGTCCTCATCGTCCTGCCGTTAACGGCTCTGCTGTTGATTATCGCCTTTGGCAGCCTGTCTTTGCACCAACGGGCCATGCGTACCCTGGTCGGCGAACGCGATGAGCGGGCTGCACGTGCGGCCGCGACCGCCATCACCGAGCAGCTCAACCATCGCCAATCGGCCATTCGTAGCCTGGCTTTGCAAGCCGCTAACGCTTCTGAACCGGCGCATGCGCTGGCGGATGCGGCCTTCTTACTGCCCGATTTTGAAGGGGGAATGGCCCTGTTTGCGGCCGATGGGACATTCCTGGCGGCCGCAAACGGCAGCGAATTCTGGCAGACGCAAACGATTAGCGAGTACCTGGCAACGCTGCCACGAGGGAGCGACACCAGTGAAGCCCGGTTTTTGCCCCCATTTACCGATCCCCTCAGTGGTGAAGAGCTGATGCTGGTAGCGGCCGCAGCCGGTGATTTTACGGCCGTAGGGGCCTTTTCACCGGCCAGCCTGGCCCGCCGCTCCCTGGCCGATATCTTTGGGGCCAGTGAACAGGCCGCGGCTTATGTGGTAACGACCGATGGCGCCGTTTTGTACCAGGCCGGAACCCTTCCCTGGGGTGAATTGCCGCCTCAACAACATCCGGGCGCTGCCGATGCCTTGCGCGGCGAAAGCGGCACAACTTATCTGGCTGTCGCTGGCGAGGAACATGTCATTGCTTTCAGCCCCATTCCATCGGCCGGGTGGGCGCTGGTTATTGAGGAACCCTGGCGGGCTGTTGCCGATCCGCTATTGCGAGCCACCGAGTTGGCCCCGTTGCTTTTCATACCGGTAATGATTATCACGCTCATTGCTCTCTGGTTTGGTTTACGCCAAGTTGTGCTACCGTTACAATCATTGGAGAAGAAGGCGACGATGCTGGGCTGGGGTGATTTTGCCGCCATTGAAGAGCCGGTAGGCGGCATTGACGAAATCCAACGGCTGCAAACTGAATTGATTCACATGGCGCAAAAGGTGAAGATGGCGCAGCAAAGCCTGCGTGGCTACCTGGGCGCCGTTACGACCGGGCAGGAAGAGGAACGTCGGCGGCTGGCGCGTGACTTACACGACGATACCATTCAAGCGCTCATTGCCCTGAATCAGCAAATTCAACTGGCCCAATTGTCAGCGCCAGACGAGGCAACCCTGGAAAAGCTGGCCATGATGCAGCAAATGGTCCAGCAAACAGTAGCCGATTTACGTCGCCTGACGCGCGACTTGCGCCCCATTTACCTGGAAGATTTGGGACTGGTAACGGCGTTGGATATGCTAGCGCGGGACACCGGCGCTCTTTTAGGCATCCCGGTGACCTTCCAGGTTTCTGGCCCGGAACGTCGCCTGCGGTCATCTGTAGAACTGGCTCTATATCGTATTACCCAGGAAGCGTTAAGCAACGTTGCCCGCCACGCCCAGGCGACTGGGGCCACAGTTCATCTTTGTTTTACGGATGACGCTGTGAAGCTGGCGGTGAAAGATGATGGTTGTGGTTTTGTAGTCCCTGAAAGTCCGGCAGAAATGGCCGCCTCCGGTCACTTTGGTCTGCTGGGTATTCAGGAGCGTGCTGAGTTAATCGGCGCCCGCCTGACGTTGCAGGCGGCCCCGGGTGAAGGAGCCGAGTTGTTGATTCTGCTGCCGGAGATGTAAGCGAATGAAATTCCGCGTGCCGGCAAGTATGGTACCCCCCCGCGTCATTATCCTGGCTGCTACTGCCTTACACCGGGCCGCCTGGAAAGCTTTGCTCGGGCAGCAACCGGGGGTTGAGGCCTGGGGCACGGCTGCCAACTTCGATGATGTCGCCGTGCTGGTAGAACCAGGTCACCCATCCACCATTTTGGTTGACCTGCCCCAGATCTCTCCCGATTTTGTGCGGCAGTTAGCGGGAGTTGTTACCCATGGGGGTATCCTGTGCCTGGTGGATACGTATGACCTGGCCCAGGTGGTAGCGCTGCTGCAAGCAGGCGCGATAGGCTGCCTGGTGCGGGATGCGACCGTAGCCGATCTGACGCGGGCAGTGATCGCTGCCGGACGGGGTGAGATCGTCTTGCCGCCATCCCTGGCCGTACAGGCTTTGACAGCGCTGGCCAGAGGGGGGGTGCGCCTTGAGCGTCCGTCTGAAAGTCTCACCGACCGGGAAACAGAAGTATTGGGCCTGTTGGCCCAAGGCCTGACCAACAAGGACATCGCGCAGCGCCTCTTCCTCAGCGTGCGCACCATTGAAGCTCACTTGCGTCATATCTATAGTAAGCTGGGCGTTGCTTCCCGCACCGAAGCGGCACTGTGGGCCGTTGAAAACAGAGGTAACGCTTCATGAATAGAGGTCGAAATTAGGTGATTTCACGTAGAGGCAGACCCGCACTTTCACGGTATCGCAAACCGGTCATCTACTCTATGATGTAAAGAAATCTTTCATCATAAGGAGTGAAAACTATGGCAAGTACGACGCAAACTATTAATAAACCGGTATCGTCTACACTATCCCTGCGGCACAGCAGCAGTCTGGCTTTCGACCGGCTGTATGCCTTGTTCAGCCTGTGGTTTGTGGGTGGCATCTTCCTCGACGGCTGGGCGCACCATCACGTGGCCGAATTGGAGAGCTTCTTCACGCCCTGGCATGGCGTATTGTACAGCGGTTTCCTGGCAACGGCCGTTGCTTTAGGCATCTATTTGGTCCAAAACTGGCGTCAGGAAGGCAATTGGCAAGCGGCTGTACCCATCGGCTATGGCTGGTCACTCATTGGCATCTTACTTTTCCTGGCCGGCGGCGCTGGCGATATGCTCTGGCACGAAATCTTCGGCATTGAGGAGAGTGTAGAAGCGTTGCTCAGCCCCACTCATCTGCTGTTAGCGGCCGGCGCGGCGCTGGTCGTGACTGGGCCATTGCGAGCCACCTGGCAGCGTCGCCTGGAGCAAAACACTTGGGCTGCTCTATGGCCGGTATTGGTGGCGACAACTTTGTTGCTGTCGCTATTTACCTTCTTCACCCAATACGCCCATCCCTTCGTAGATGCTTATGCGGATATGGCAACTGCGCGTGACCATGGCCTGAGCCTGTACAACTTTCTGGATGTGGTCAATGTCCAGGCTTTGGGTGTAACGGCCGTGCTGCTGCAAACAGCACTGCTCCTGCGCGTGAGCCTGTTCATCTTGCGTCGCTGGCAGTGGCAGCTTCCGCCTGGCGCGTTGACGTTTGTCTGGACGCTTAACGCCGTTGGTATGAGCGTCTTCCATGACGAGTATCGCCTGATTCCGGTCGTGTTCCTGACCGGGCTGGCGGCTGATGGGTGGCTGTGGCGGCAACAGCCTGCGCTGGGCACGGATGGCAGTCGCCTGTCCCCGCAGCGGCCGTTTTCACCCCCCACCATTCGCCTCTTCAGCTTCGCCATCCCGGCCATGCTGTACACGCTTTACTTCGCCAGCCTGGCTTTCAGCGGGAACATCTGGTGGTCGGTTCACCTGTGG
>CAZDEO010000109.1:0-14565 GCA_964504445.1 uncultured Anaerolinea sp.
ACGGCCGTTTTCACCCTCACCCTCCGCAACATCAGCGACAATCCGGCCGTCTACAGCCTTTTCCCTGGCGGCATTCCCGCCGCATGGCTCAGCTACCCGGCCACCGTCCCCATTGGCGCGGGCGAAACGGTCACGGTCACAATTGCCGTCGCCATCCCGCCAGACGCCCAGGCGGACACGCTGGCCCTGTGGCTGGACGTGGACAACGGCAGCGACGGCACGGACGATTTTCAGGCGGAATTGAGTCTTTTCACCGGCCTGGAAATGGCTTTAAGCCCATTTAGCCAGGAAGGAACGACCGGACGGCCGCTGGCCTACACGCTCACCATTACCAACATAGAAACGGCCGTACGCACCTACGACCTGACCGCCACCGGCTTAGCTCACGTTACCCTGCCTGATGAAGTAACCGTCGCGGGCAATGGGGCGGAGGTGGTGACGGTAACGGCCGTTCCCCCCGCGCCTGGCCCGCAACCTTTCACCATCGAAGCCACAACAACCAGCGGCGCGGCCGCCAGCGTGGACGGCGTGGCGATTGGCGACGGCCGTTTCGGGCTGCTGGCCCAATTCAACCCGGAAACAGCGATCACCGGGCCGGGGGCAACGGCCGTTTACACCCTCACCCTCACCAACATCGGCGACGTGGCCGACAGCGTCGCCCTCGACCTGGACATCCCCGCCGGATGGACGGCCGAACTGACCCGATTCGGCCAGCCGGTGAGCCAGATTGACCTGCCCGCGCTGCTGTTCAACAGCGTCGAACTGCTGCTGCTGCTGACGCCGGACGAGACTGCGCTGGCGGGCAGTTACCCGATTACCCTTACTGCCGAATCATTGCTCCATGATGGGGTGGGGGCAACGGCCGTTGCTATGGCCGAAGTGACCACACGCGGCGTTAGCGTGGCTATCAGCCCGGCCAGCCAGACGGTAGACCCGACGACGCCCACCGCCTGGGACGTGACCGTGACCAACACCGGCAGCGTCGCCGACAGCTTCGACCTGAAGGTGAGCGGCGCACCCGCCCTGGCGGGTGAATTGTCGGCCAACTCGGTGACGCTGGCCCCTGGCGCGGCGCAAACGGTGCAGCTAACGGCCGCCGACCTACGCTTCTTGCTGGCGGGCGAACAACGCTTCGCCGTCATGGCCCAGTCTCAGGCCGATGGGCAGATTCGGGCGGAAGACAGGGCCAGCTTCACCGTGGCCAGCTTTGAAGCGGTAGCTGTGGCCTGGCTGCCAGAAAGCAGAACCGTGACCAATACGCTAACAACCGGCCTGACTTTTGTCATTAGCAACACTGGCAATGTGCTGACGGAGGTTGCCTTGGACTTTAGCGGGGCGGGGGTAACGGCCGTGGCCGACACTACCCCCATTCCCATCCCGCCGGGAAGTACGGCCGTTGTGCTGGTGTGGGTGACGGCTGAGGCGCCTGGGGATTATACGCTGACGGGCACGGTGATGGCGGGCGGGGTAACAGCCGTTGCCTCTGCTAATCTTTCCTTTTTGGCAGATGAGGAGGTGCTACACTATCTATATTTGCCGCTGATTCAACGTGCCCCTTAGGGGATGATCAGCTCAGCAGGGGCGCGACAGGCGGGTGATCATTTGTGCCACTTGGTCTCCCACCTGTCCCGCCCTGATGAGGTGGGCGTGGGGCATCATATGAGCAATATACTACACTGTAATGAAAGGTTTATTCATCATTTTCCCGGAAGCTGCGAACCAAACGTCTTTGCCAGAACGCTTGGTTCGCAGCTTCCGGGAAAGGCGAAATTCTTTTCTGACAATGTATTTACGCTTTCAAGCAGTAAAATGATGGGTGGGGGAAGCGATAACCCTCGTGGCGCAGGAGCAGAACCGTGGCGAAAATTGTGCAGGCTGTACGACCGTAGCGCACACCTGACCGGCCTGGCCCACCTTTTCCTAGTCAGCATTCAGCCATCGATATGGACTTCGGCTTAACGGCCGTTGCCGCCGCGCCGCCAGTCGCTCGTCCAACAACGCCGCCCCTGGGGTTGAAGAGCTGTCTACACCACACAACTTGTTACCTGGTCACCTGACCAGGTAAATTCCCCTGCCCCTTACCAGCCGCAACTCCCCCCCCTTGCCCGATGCCGCCAGGCGCTCCGTGACATATCCTATAGCTACGAGGTGTGTGATGGCCGAAAAAACCCCACTACGCGTGTTGTTGGCCGATGATCAGGCCAGCGTGCGCGCCGCATTACGCTTTCTGTTGGAGCAGGAATCGGACATTGTTGTTGTTGGCGAGGCGGCCGACGCCACCGGCTTGTTGTTGTCGGCGAGCAAACTACCTGCCGACGTAGTGCTACTGGACTGGGAGCTGCCCGGTTTACCGCCGCGCCACCTGCTGCGGCTGTTGGGGTATGAACGGCCGTCCCTCCAAATCATCGCCATGAGCAGCCGCCCCGAAGCCCGCCCGCCGGCGCTGCGCGCGGGTGCAGCCGCTTTCCTGAGCAAAGGCGCCCCCCCTGAGGAAGTGCTGGCGGCCCTGGCCACCTTACCCAGGCAGCCAGGTGGCCTGGTCACCTAGCCAGGTTTCTTATCTCCTCCTGACTAGCCCCAAGACTCCCCACCCGCCAGATGTGCCAGGGGAGTTTTTTCTTTATTCTGACATTAGCTCAAAAAAGGTGTTACAAATCAACCTGCTGCACCGACATATTTAGTAGAGGCGACAACAGGTTCTGGGGTGAGCTCCCCTAAGAATAATCAACTTTAGGAGGTTGGAACCATGTATCGTCAGCGATTGACAAACTTATTCGTATCCTTGCTTCTGCTGGGGCTGGTGATTGTCGGATGTACGCCAGCGGCCGGGAATGAAACGGCCGTTGGCCCAGTAGACAACAGTGCCCGCACAGAAGCGCCTGAAAGTTTAACACCGCAGCAAGTCACTTTGAACTTTTACAACTGGTATCTGGAAATTATCGGCGACCGCAGCGACGGCAGCTTTACCAACCCGCTAGTGGAAGGGCTGTATCACGATAGCGAATACCTGACGGCCGATTTTGTGGCCCGCATTGATGAAACCCGGGCTGGCTTTGAAAATGGCGGTTTCGACCCCATCTTGCTGGCTCAGGACATCCCCGTTAGCTTTGAGGTGCAGGAACCGGCGATCAATGGCGCGGAAGCCGCCGCGGTGGTGCTGCGCTATTGGGGCGGCAATCCTGACCCCGACCCCATGGTGGTGCATCTGATGCAGGTAGACGGCCGTTGGCTCATTGACAACGTCACGCCCTTCGAAATTCCCGTCATGAACCCGCCCGTCGAACCGGAAACGCCGGAAACCGTAGCCCAGGCTTTCTACGATTGGTATTTAGCCTACATCGGTGACCCGGCCACCGACGACTTTCGCAACCCGCTGGTGGACAAAGCTTACCACGATGCCCCCTACCTCACTGCGAGCTTTGTCGGGCACATTGATGAGCTGTTGGCCGAGATGCGCGAACAGGGCGCTGGTGGCTATGATCCCATCCTCTGCGCCCAGGCCATTCCCACAGAGATGACGCCGGACGTGGTCTTTAGCCACAATGGCCTGGCTAGCGTGGTGATGCGCTCCAACTTCCCTAACCACCTGGTCACCGTAGACCTGCGGCCCGAGGGCGAAAGCTGGGTCATTGGCAACATTACCTGCGCCATGGATCCGGCAGGCGTGGCCACCGCCTTTTACACCTGGTATTTGGGCTACATAGGCGACCGCGCCTCCGGGGATTTCCGCAACCCGCTGGTGGACCAGGCATATCAGGACCACCCGCTGCTGGCGGAATGCTTGACCCAAGAAGTAGACGATTTGCTGGCCGAAATGCGCGAACAAGGCACCGGTGGCTACGATCCCTTCCTGCTGGCCCAAGACATTCCCGCGGACTTCAGTGTGGATCCGGGGGTGGCAGAGGGCACGGCCGTTGTCCATCTCCAATTCGGCGCCGATAGCGTGCGCCATCTACGGGTCACCCTCAATGAACAGCGCAAAATTAGCGCCATTGCCGAAGACCCGGGTTTACCCAACGAAGCCCCCACAGGCGAGGTGGACGCAGGCAGCAGCACCGCCCAGGCCATCTACCTTGACAATGAGTACGGTTTTTCCTTCAGCTACCCCACCGGGTGGGTGATGGGCGCGTTAGACATGCAGGGGCCGGGCATGCCCGATGATTGGCCGGTGCTGGCTGCCTGGCTGCTGATGCCCCAGGACGTAGCCGACACCCTGGCCGCCCAGAGCGGCCCGCCAGACCCCAATGCGCCAGTCATTGTTGCCCCCTTCAATGTAGAGGTGGTGATGGGGGATGAGCAGGCCATGGCGCGGGTGTACCCAGACTTTGCCATAGGCGAAACGGCCCGCATCAACGGCCACGACGCCATCATCCTGCGCCAGGAACCGGGTTACAGCCACGTCATCTTTGCCCACCCGCTGCGCCCAAATACCTGGATTGTCTTCACCGACTGGGTCACGGGGTTTCCTGGCCGTGAGGCCCAGGTCGAAGTAGCTGCCCCCGCATGGCAGCCCTTATTAGAAAGTTTACAGTTTCACAGTTAGCACATTGCCATCTAAACCTACGAGGTCTCTGAGACCTCGTAGGTTTGGCAAATAATTTTCGACGGAGGAATCTCATGAAACGGCAGTTTAATTTGCACAAGAATTGGATTTGGCGGGGCGTATTAGCCCTGCTGGTTCTGGTAGGATTGGGATTTGTGACAGGCGGCACGGCCGTACACGGGGCCGAAAGCGCCTGGAACGCCACCTATTGGAACAACATCAAGCTAGAGGGCACGCCTGTACTCCAGCGTACCGAAGCCAACCTGAACTACGATTGGGGTGACGGCACGCCCCACGAATTGATTGATAAAGACAAATTCTCCGCCCGCTGGACGCGCTGGATCTACTTTGAAGGCGGCAGCTATCGCTTTACCGCCACCATGGACGACGGCATGCGCGTTTGGGTAGATGGCAACCTGCTCATCGACTCCTGGTGGGACAGCCAGGTCCACAGCCTTAGCGGTGACATTTACCTGGCCCCCGGCGACCACCAGGTGAAGGTGGAGTATTACGAAACCGGCGGCAAGGCTGTGGCCAAGCTCAGTTGGGCGCGGGTAGATTCGGCCCCTGGCACCATCTACAACTGGCGCGGTGAATACTTTAACAACATGACGCTCAGCGGCAATCCCGTGCTGGTGCGCGATGATTGGAACGTGAACTTTGTGTGGGCGGGCGGCTCCCCGGCCTGGGGTACCGTCTCTGCCGACCAATTTTCTGCCCGCTGGACGCGCAACGTGCAGCTCAACGCCGGGCGCTACCGCTTCTCCATCACCGCTGATGATGGCGCACGGCTGTGGGTGAACAACCGGCTAGTCATTGACCGGTGGTATGACCATGCCACCGAGACCTTTACTGCGGAAGTAGACGTGCCGGGCGGCGCAACGCCCATCAAGGTAGAATACTATGAGCATCAGGGACACGCGGAACTGCGCCTGAACTGGGTGCAAATTAGCAGCGCACCCACCCCCCAACCCACGCCGGGCAGCGGGCAAAGCAGTGAACCCACGGCCGTTGTCGTAACGGGCGCGTTGAACATGCGTCAAGGGCCGGGCACCCAATATGGGGTGATTGCCTCCGTGCCGTATGGCACCACGGTCACTCTCACCGGCTACCGCAATCAGGGCGCTACCTGGGTCCAGGTGCGGCTGGCCGATGGCCGGCAAGGGTGGATGAGCGCCAGCTACCTGAGCAGCACCTACCCCTTTGTCAACCTGGCTGTCAGCACAGAACCAGCGCCCAACACTGGCGGCGGGCAGAGCAGCGCTCCCACGGCCACGATCGTCAATGCCTACTACCTGAACGTGCGCTCTGGTCCTGGCGTGGGCTATAGCGTGGTCAGTGTGGTGGCTGGCGGTGACGTGGTGGAACTGGCAGGATACCGTAATGCCAGCACCACCTGGGTGAAAATCCGGTTGGCCAGTGGCGTGCAGGGTTGGGTGAATGCCAGCTATCTCAACAGCACCTACCCCTTCGCAAATCTGGCTGTTGGCAGCTAAGCTGTTGGCAGCTAAAAACTTAGCGCAATGAATTGAATGGAGACATCCGATTTTACGTAAAATCGGATGTCTTATTGTTGGAGTACGAAGTCAAAGGTGACGTGGCGGTTGCCGTCGGCCGTTTCTACGTCACCGGCGACCAGTTCGGGAAGGAAGAGGCCGTCACGCTGGTTTTGTCGCTCGCGGGCAAAGTAGAGTTGCGTGGTGAGAATGGGACCGTTGGGCGGCTGCGCGCGGACGTGAATGTGCCGCGTGCGCCCCGGGTACAGGCCGGGCAAAATGGTTTCGAGCTGGTAACGGCCGTTTTCATCAGCAAACTGGTGGCCGCGAAAGCGATATCCCCCATTGTCATAGGCTCCTGAATTATCGGCATGCCAGAAATCTAGCAATGCCCCAGGAATGGGCTGGCAGTTGGTGTCTAGCACCAGGCCTGTCAGCAACAGGGCCGTGCCCGGTCCATCTTCGCGGAAGCTGGCTTTTTGCGGCGTGTCGGGCGTGTAGAAGGGGCCAGCCGTTTGCGGCGGCGTGGGGTCATCGTCGTCGGCGCAGGCTGGCGTCGGGGGCAGGGTGTCGGCTACGGCCGTTTCCGGCATTTCCTCGTCACCATTTGCGCCACAGGCAACTAGCAGCAGGCCAGCCGTGCTGGCTAACCCGGCTTTTACAAATTCACGGCGGGTCCAGTTCGTTTGTATCGTCATAGGCCGGATTTTAACCGATTCCCCATTGAGTTTTAGGAATCCATACCAAAAATTAAGCTGGGGCAACTTTATGACGTTTATCTGAGTCAACTATGAGCTTTGTCAATTTCGGGGGTGACAGCAACCCCGTACAATCCAGGGTGAAATGAACCAAAACATTCCCGAACTGTTTGGCCTGGCTCCGGAAAAGGCACTGGCTTATTTGTTCGACCGGCTGCCGGTGGGCACGGCCGTCATTGACCGCGACTTTCGGTTACAGCACTGCAACCCCACCTGGGCTGACTTCATTGACCGCTATACCCCCTCCGCAGCCAGCGATGTGAAGCCTGGTGTTTCTCTGTTTGACCTGGAGCCAGGTACAGAGGAAGTGCTGCAAGCCCTCTTTGCTCCCGCTTTTGCCGGGGAAACCGTGCGCCAGGATGGTTTGCGCCTGGAAAGCGGCGGCATCGTCTCCTATTGGGACGTGGTGCTAGTGCCCCTGGAGATTGACGGCGAAATAGTCGCCGTGCTTGATGTGAGCCTGGATGTTACCGTGCGGGTGCTGGCTGTGCAGGAGCTACAAAAAACTCTAAATAGCTTGCAACGGCGTAACCAGGAGTTAGACCGGCACTGGCGCGGAGCAGAAAGTTTGCGCGACATCCTCCGCGTGCTGAACTCCTACAAGCCGCTGCCGGAGATACTCAATTACATTGTGACCCAGGCCAGCCACATTATGGGCGCGGAGGTCGCTTTGCTATATGGCTACGATTATGCACAAAAGCGCATCCTCATTGAGGCGCAGCATGGTTTGCCCCCTTCTGTCGCGAGCACAGCCGGTTTTCCCTTGCTGGATACCCCGTTGGAACAGCACATTTTGGCCCGCCAGCCTTATGTTGGTCCCATTGACCATTCTGTGCAGCGTAAACCTTTTCCTGGCGCCGACCCGGAGACCATTATGCGCTGGCACGCCCAGGTAACAGACCGGCACAATGCTTTATTGGCCATCCCGCTGGTTGTCCGTGATGTGGTTTACGGCCGTCTCACCTTTTACTACGTCCAACCCCGCACCTTTACCCAGGATGACATTAACCAGGCCATGCTTTTTGGCGATCAGGTGGCTCTGGCCATTGAAAACGCCCGTCTGGTAGAAGCGGAACGGCGGCGGCGCGTGGAGTCAGAGCGGCGGCGGCAGGTGGCCGAAGGGCTGCGCGACATTTTGGCTCGCCTCAATTCAGAACAGTCCCTTCCAGAACTGCTCGACGCCATTGTTGCCCAGGCCGACACACTGATTGACAGTGAGGTGGTTACCCTGTACATGCTGCACCAGGAAAGCCAGACCCTCAGAATTCAGGCGCTGCGCGGCGATTTGCCGCCGGAGGTGCGGCAGGTAGAGTTGCCTCTGGGCATTGGTACCATTGGCCGTGTGGTGGCCCTGCGCCAGACGATGATTGTGCCCGATGTCAGCCAGTTGGATATTAACCTGGTGCAATCCGTACGGGCCGAATCTTTTACGGCCGTGCAAAGCGTACAGGTTGATGAGGCCCGCATGACGGCATTAACTAGCGCCATGCAGCGCTTCCAGGCGGTGCTGGCGCTGCCGCTGGTGGCCCAAGATGTTGTTTATGGCGGCCTGGCCTTTTACTATGGGCAGCCCCGCGAATTTAGCGAAGAAGAGGTGAGCCTGGCGACGACTTTTGCCGGGCAGGCCGCCTTAGCCATTCAAAATGCCCGCCTGCGCGCCCATGCTGAAGAGGTGGCGGTGATGGCAGAGCGCAACCGGCTGGCGCGGGAGCTGCATGATGCAGTGACGCAAACCCTTTTCTCGGCCAGTCTCATTGCCGACGTGCTGCCCCGCATTTGGGAGCGTAGCCCGGAGCTGGGGCAAGCGAAGCTGGGCGAGCTGCGGGAGCTGACGCGGGGGGCGTTGGCGGAAATGCGTACCCTATTGCTAGAGCTGCGCCCGGCAACGCTGACGGAAAGCAGCCTGGGAGAATTGTTGCAGCAGTTGGCGGCGGCGGTGGTGGGCCGCTCCCGGCTGGCGGTGGCGGTGGAAGTGGTGGGAGACGCGGAACGGCCGTTGCCCCCCGAAACCCAGGTAGCCCTGTACCGCATTGCCCAAGAAGCCCTCAACAACGTCGTCAAGCACGCCGGGGCCGACCGGGTGACCATCTGGCTGCGCTTTTTGCCCGCCTGTGTAGAATTAGAAGTGTCAGACAATGGCCGCGGGTTTGATCCCGCCACCGTAAGCGCCCATTCGCTGGGCCTGGGCATCATGCGCGAACGCGCCGCCAAAATGGATGCTGATTTTCAGGTTGAGAGCGTCATTGGTGAAGGCACAACAATTACCGTGCGTGTAGTGGTGGCGCAACCCCACAAACGTAATGAGGTGAGTGATGAGTAACAAACCGATCCGCGTCATGATTGTGGACGACCATGCTGTGGTACGCAGCGGCCTGGCTGCTTTTTTGCTGGTGTACGATGACTTGGAGCTGGTGGCTGAGGCCGGCAGTGGCACGGAAGCGCTGCGCCTATGCCCGGATAAGCAGCCCCACGTGGTGCTGATGGACCTAGTTATGCCGGAAATGGACGGCGCAGCCACCACCCGGGCCATCAAAGAGATGTGCCCCCAGGTACAGGTGGTAGCCCTGACCAGCTTCCGCGAGGAGGAGTTGGTGCAGGGGGCGCTGCAAGCGGGGGCTATTGGCTACCTGCTCAAAAATGTGGCGGCGGATGATTTGGCGGAAGCGATTCGCGCCGCTTATGCTGGGCGGCCTACCCTGGCCCCCGAAGCGACGCAGGCGCTCATTCACGCCGCCACCAAGCCGCCAGAGGTGCGTTATGATTTGACGCCGCGGGAGTTGGACGTGCTGGCCCTGGTGGTGCAAGGGCTGAACAATGGCGAGATTGCCGAGAAATTGGTGATTAGTCCATCTACGGTGAAGTTTCACGTGAGCAGCATCCTCTCTAAGTTGGGGGTGAGCAGCCGTACGGAGGCAACGGCCGTTGCCGTGCAGCAGCAATTGTTGCCAGAGTAGCGTCCGTTGCCCGTTATCCGTTGGCTGTAAATGGGGGGTACGGATACTAGCCAGGTGACCAGGTTGTAACCTCCCCGGCTGCTAGAGGCGACACGGGAGGTTGTTTTGTATTCTGGCAATATGGAATTGACTCGTTATCTCCAGGCGCGAAATTGGCCGGTGGCTGCTGGGTATGCGCTGTTCATCGGCATGATGGCTGTGGGCTACTTCTACAATGTGGTTTTTGTGCAGCTTGGCCTGGTAGATTTGGGCGTGCGCGTGCTGGGCATGAGCCGCCAGGCGGTGGCGGCGCAAATGGCCGTACTGGCCCTGTTAACCTGCGTGGTGGCCCTGGGTTTTGGCCTGGGTATGCAGCACTGGGGTTGGAGTACGCGCCTGCACCGCAAATTGCAGTTGGCCTTGGCTGTGGTCGTGGTACAAACGGGGTTAACGGCCGTTGCCCCCCTTGTGCCCTCTCCCGCTGCTTTGCTGGCGTGGATTGTGCTGTGCTCGTTGGCCCTGGGCGTGGGCGTGCCCGCCACCTTTAGCCTGACCACAGACCTCATTCCCGTGCGTGACCGGGGGTACGTGGCCGCGGCGATTACGGCCGTCGCTTACTTTATGGCTGCCGTGTTTTCTGGCGTGTGGCAGGTTGCCGCCCTGAGCCGGTTGCTGCTGCTGATTATGACGCCGGGCATGGTGGCCCTGGGCGCGGTGGTGCTGCTGGCCAGCAGCGGGCGCGCTTTTGTGGCCCAGTGGGTGGCGGAATTGGCGCAAAATCACCAGCAGGCGCGGTTTGGGCACGGCCGTTTCTTGCCATCTTATGCCACTCAGCCAGGCCGCCGCTTTTGGGGATTTGTGGCCCTGATGTTTGGCATTTTCTTCATTGATAGCCTGGGCTTTTTACGCATCATTGACACCCCCATTTTGGTAGAGGGGGCGTGGCAAGCGGGCACGCTGACGCCGCGCCTGACCATTGGCGTGGCTCACGTGGTCACGGCGCTGATTGCCGGGGTGCTGTACACCCATTTGCAGCAGCGCCACCTCTTTTACTGGATTTTTGGCATTTTTGCCCTGACGCACCTTACCTATACCTTCCGCGTGTGGCTGCTGCCGGAAACGACGAGTCTCTCTTTGGGTGCGCCGACGCTGTATGCCACGGCCGTTTCCCTGTACACGGTAGTTAATTTTGCGCTGTGGGCTGATTTTTCGACGCCGCAGACCATTAGCCGCAATACGGCCGTGGGCGTGGCCCTTTCTGGCTGGGCGGCGACCTTCATTAGCACGGCACTGGCTATTCAGTGGCAAAGCAGCGGGATGCCTTTGGAGGCGCATTTACGCACGGTTAACGCCCTGGCCCAACTGTTTTTCTTGGGCATGGTGGCGGTGGCGGTTGCCCGTAAACCGTAAGTACCTTTGTTGTAGCCGCGACATCCTTGTCGCGATTTGGGAAAGAAAATGAAACGACGTTTAGGTTTTTGGTGGGTGATTGTGTTGCTGTTAGCGGGCTGTGATGGCGGTTTATACAGCGGCACCCTGATTTTTGAGGGCGTGCACGACTTTGGGCCTGGGACGCAGCTTCCGGGTGACGTTTTTGTCCGGGCCGGAACGGCCGAATTTGCTGAAGGGTCGCAGGTGGCGGGGTCGGTGTATGTGCTGGGTGGCGCCCTAACGCTGAATGGGGCCGTTGGCGGCGATGTGGCCCTGCTGGGTGGCAACCTGACGCTGGGGCCACAGGCGGTGGTGCAGGGTGATCTGCGGCTGGGGGGTGGCGAGGTGGATCGGGCGGAAACGGCCGTTGTGCAGGGCAACACGGTTACCGGCAGCGGCGTAGAGATACCGGCGGAAATGTTGGCGCAGCAGCAAAGTTGGGATGACTGGCTGCGGGCCATTTCGGCGGCGCTGCTGCTGGCGGGGTTGGGCGCATTGCTGGCGCGGGGCCGCCCACAGCCGCTAACCCGCATGAGCGACGCCGTGCTAGAGCACACCCTGGTCAGCGGCGCGGTGGGACTGCTGATTTTGCTAGTACTGCCCGCCCTGCTGGTGATGATGGCTTTTACCATCGTCCTCATTCCGCTGGTAATTGTCATTGGGCTGCTGCTCTTTTTGCTGCTGGGCTATGGCCTGGTGGCGGTGGGTGGGCAGTTAGGGGGTTGGCTGAGCGACAGGCTGAACCGGGAGATGTCGGCGGCGGCGACGACCTTTTGGGGGACGCTGCTGCTGCTTTTATTGTTTGAAATTCCGTATGTGGGCGGCGGGCTGTTGGTGATAACGGCCGTGCTGATATTGGGGGCGGTGCTGCTAACCCGTTTGGGGCAACGGCCGTTTGTGCCCGATACCCCAAAGGGCGAGCCGCTGGACGTATCCAGCTATGCCCGCCCAGAGCAACGGAAGAAACAAGGACACAATACCTGACGTAATGCAAGCATCCATGCCCGTAACACATAATCCCGGATCGTAAACTGACAGCGGATAACGGGATACGGACTGCGGGTTACAGATACTGGCCACCTGGCCAGGTGGCCATCCCCTCATTTGACCAGAAGAAAGACCCGCTGTGTGCCCGGTGCTGTGCAGCGGGTCTTCCGGTATGCTGGGTATGTTAGCAATAGACGTACCCCATGGGAGATAGAACAAAATGAAAGAAACAGTGGTGGAAACACGAAAATTGAGCAAAATGTACAATGGCGTGGCCGCGCTGCAAGCGCTGGACTTGCAGGTGCCGCAGCACGCCATTTTTGGCTTTTTGGGGCCGAATGGGGCGGGCAAAACGACAACTATGAAGTTGTTGTTGGGCTTGTTACGCCCCACTTCTGGCGAGGGGACGATTTTTGACCACGATATTGTGCAAGACAATCTGGCAATTCGCGCGCGCGTGGGGTACTTGCCCCAGCAGCCCCAATTTTACAAGGAGCTAACGGCCTGGGAAACGCTGCGCTTGACGGCGAGCTTCTTTTACAAAGGGCCAGATTCCCTCATTGAGGAACGCGTTCGCGAAATGCTGCACCTGGTAGGGTTGGAAGATAAGGCGGATCGCCCAGTGGGTGGTTTTTCGGGCGGGGAGCGGCAGCGGTTGGGCATTGCCCAGGCGCAGGTTAACTACCCGGACTTGCTTATATTGGATGAACCGGCGGCGGCGTTGGATCCTCTTGGTCGCCGGGATGTGCTGCAAATTATGGAGCGGCTGCGGAAGTACACGACGATTTTTTACTCTACGCACATTTTGGATGACGTGCAGCAGGTAAGTGACACGGTGGCGATTTTGAACCGAGGCGAGTTGGTAACCCAGGGGCCGATTGAAACGTTGTTAAATGGCAGTGACCGGGTGGTTTATAGGGTGGGCTTGATAGGCCAGGTAGACGCTCTTCGTCAGCGGGTGCGGCAGCAGCCTTGGGTGAGCCACATTGAAACTGCTCAACAGAATGGCATTACGCGGTGGCAGATAACGGTGACGGATGAAAAGGCTGCTGAGCAGCAGCTCTTTCGCCTGCTGGCTGGGGAGGGGGATGCGGTGGTGACGGAATACGGCCGTAAAAAGTACGAACTAGAAGAAATTTTCATGGAATTGGTTGAAGGAGTTGACAATGAACGCTGAATTGAGCTGGCAAAAACGAGAAGGTACCCATTGGGCACGGGGCCTGGCGCCGCTGCTAGGCCGAGAGAACCGCAAATGGTGGCGCAGTCGGCGCTGGATGGTGCAGCTTCTTATTTGGGTAGGCTTGCTCAATGGCTTGCTGGCTTTTGCGTTGTACGTGCTGCCCAAAATGGCGGCAGCCGATGGCGTGCCCATTTCCCCCGCAGAGGCGCTGGATGTGGGGAAGCAAATGTTCTTTGGTTTGGGTGTGATAGGCTTGTCGATTGGGGCTATTGTGCTGCTACAAGATGCCATTATTGAGGAAAAAAATAGCGGGACAGTGGAATGGGTTTTGTCTAAGCCGGTGGCGCGTACGGCGTTCATTCTGGCGAAACTGCTGGCAAATGGCTTGGCATTGGCGATGGTGATGCTGTTGGTTCCCGGGGTGGTTGGGTATGTATTGTTCCACACCTTTGACGCGACAGCCGTACCCCTGCGCGCCTTTCTTATCTCTGGCGGCATCATCGCCGTGAATTTGCTCTTTTATATAACGCTGACGCTGCTTTTGGGCGTGCTGTTCAAGTCTCGCGCCCCGCTGTTGGGCGTTGCCTTAGGCTCGCTGCTGGGCGGTTCCCTGGTGCCCATCCCGGAGATTGTGCAGTTTACGCCCTGGAAGCTAGGTGAGCTAGTTTTGCTGCCGGTGATGGGGATGGAGTTGCCCGCTTTTCTGACGACGATGCTGGTGAGCACGGCCGTGTGGAGCATTATCTTTGTCGCTGCCGCCATCTGGCAGTTTAACAGGCTGGAATTTTAGCACCGGAGCCTGGTTAAGATGGGTTCAATCTGGGTTGATTGAACCCATCTTCATGTACCATGTTACCCTTATGCCGCCATCTCCGCGGTTATGGTTTGGCGGTGAATTTGGTATGTGCCTGCCAGCACCTGGGCGCTGAACTGTTGGGGAATGTCTACAAAAGTGTGGTTGTCTTGAATGCGAATGGCGCCAATGGTTTTGCCGGGAATATTGGCGTGGTAGGCAATAGTCCCTACCACGTCGTTGGGGCGCACGCCGTGGGAGCGACCGGCGTTGAGCATCAGGCGCACCATCCCTTTTTCGTGGGAACGTTGGCCGTTTTCTCGTTTGCCCCGTTTGCCTTTGCTGCGCGGTTCGTGGGCGGGTGCGGCTTGCACCACGCCAATGGGGGCAATGGGGCGCTGTTTTTCTTCAGCCCTTGCGACCTTGAGGGCTGCGGCAGCGATA
>CAZDEO010000110.1:0-14213 GCA_964504445.1 uncultured Anaerolinea sp.
GTGTGAATATAGGTCATCACGTCGGTCAGGGTTGCTTCATCAACTAATGGCAGGAGGGGTTGGGGGACGGTGGGCAGCGCTTGCAAGGCTCGCTGAATGAGGGCGTCCCACTGCGAGCCATATTGTACCAGGTCACCGGGTTGTAAACGCTGGCGGCAGTCGGCAAAGTGGCAGCGTAAGGTCATCTCGTGCCGTGGCGCAAAAAGCGCATATTCGTCGGTGATTTCTTCGCCAGCCGGAATGTCACGAATGGCAATCTCGAAGCCGTAGCCGGTGCTGAGGGTGTTGGCGTGGCAGCAATGGTTGATGTGTTTGGCAAAGTCCCAGCTAATTATGTGGTTACGGTTTTCGTCTTCGTAGGCGAATTTTTTGATGCTGGTGGCGTAGCGCGGGTCTTGTAGGAGGGGGTGATCAGGGCGCAAGACGATTTCCAGGGCGTCTTGCACGTAGATGAGGGTGCCGAGGGGTATGTGTTCGGTGGCGAATACGCCATAGCCTACGTCGGCGTTGACGTAGCGCAATTCGGTTGCGGGATGCAGCATGTGAGTTTTTCCTCCAGTGATAAGTTGCCTGGTTCAACGCCGCGCCGGGGAAGTGTGTGATGGGAGGACGGCGTTTCTGGTTACGGCCGTATCCTAGCATACCCGCCTGTTTCTGTACTCATGCTTTTGTCGTATTTTTGCGACGAGTAAATCTTGCCAGCAAATTGTGTGGCTGGTGATGTTGCGGTGGCAAGGGGGCTGGTTTGTACGTGAGGGAGGAATAGGTTGTTTTGCGCGATAGAAGTGGCGGTTGGCGTTGGGGTTGCTATGGACGTGGCGGTTGGTGTGGGGGAATGGGTTGGCGTTGGGGTAGCCAGGGGCGTGGCGGTTGGCGTGGGCGTTGGTAGTGTACCCTCAGCCATAAACCAGGGAACGGCCGTTGTATCTGTCTTGAAAAAATTCATCAGCATGTTTGCCACCTGAAGCTCGCCCGCATCAGAGGGGTGAGTACAGTCACCAACCAGATTTTCTGGGGGCCAGGTTTGCCCATCAGACCGCGGGTTTAAGCCATCAATCCACAAGTAAGGCCCCCAGGAAAGATAGGGCGCCAACACCGGGCCATTGGTGGGGTCAAAATTAAGGGTGGGGTCACCATTAATTTGCTTCTCCAGCATCCAGCGCACGGCAAAAGCTGTTTCAAAAGCTGTGGGTTCCGGGCTAAGGCCTTGCCAGTAGGTATAGGAGCGGGTGCGGCTGGAGAAGTAGGCAATTTTGACGTTAGGATAACGTGCTTTCAAATTGCGGGCGACTTGTTCCAGGTCGTCTTGTAACGCTTCAGCTTTGGCTGGAAAGTCGCCAGGGCCAATTTGGGTAAGCTTGACCCAAGCCACCTGTACTTGAAGCGGATTAAGCCCACCGGATAGTAAAAAATTGTCCAAATCTTGCCACACTTGGGCATTGGGATCCCGCCATATTTCTGCGGTTTGGCCGGGTTGCGCACCATTAACTACAGCCAGCGCCGGGTTGATGGTGTCGTCGTTGCGCCAGAGGCGAATAAATTCGATAAATTCGGCAGCTGTGTTGGACATACCGATGGAGACCAATGCAATACGGCCGTTTTCATCTGGCTCGCCACTGGTGTTAAGCGGCTGTATCTGCTGGGCTAGCGCTACGCCGGCAGCTTCATGGGGGGCCGGGCGCAGATTGTTGCCCTCAGGGTAAAGGCCACCTATCACGCCGGTCTCTGTGCCGTCCATGCGGATATATTCGCTGTTGCCTAAATCGTTGAGCGCCGGGCTGACGGAGATAAATTCGCCGGCGCATATGCTTTGGGCGTAGCTGGGGTCGGGTTGGGCAACGGCCGTAATACCCCACAGCAAAACCAACAATATCCCCAGAACAGCTTTCTGGTAATCCATCATTTAGCACTTTTCTGCTTCAGCAGGGGTTCAGGTGCAATTATCATTTCAATTTATCCCGGGTACTCTGCCACATATCAACTTGAGGGATGCAAGAAGCTTGTATTGTACCCATGATAGCAGAAACGGCCGTTGCCGAATCAAACGCTCATCAAAAACTGGGCACCCTCACCCCCTTACAGGGCAAACAGACCTGCTGCGGATAACGCCCCCAAATCCGTAATTACTTGCGCCACGCCGGGCAAACGCTGCAAAGCAGGATGGGTAGCTGCGGGTCCCAAGGCGACGATATGCCCGATGCCGGCGGCATGGGCTGCCTGAATGCCGGAGCGGGAATCTTCCACGACCATACATTCTCTTGGGGTCAAGCCCAGCGTGGATGCCGCCCGCAGGTAAATGTCGGGGGCTGGCTTGTTGGGCATGGTGCCATCATCAAAGACAATTTTCTCCACGTCAAACCAGCGCCCCAGGCGCAAATGCTGCACAAAAAAGGCCAGATTGTTGGCTTCCGAGGCGGTGGCGATGGTGTGGGGCACGTCATGCGCCACCAGCCCCTCTAACAATTCCACCGCGCCGGGGGAAAGCTGGAACTCGTCACCCAAATCGAGGCACATCTGGCGGTAGATGGCTTCTTTTTGCTGCGCCAGCTCGTGGGCGGCGACATAGTCCAGGGGCTGCCCCGTGAGGTATTCGAGGATGGCATGGTTGGAACGGCCGTGCATGTGCAACGCCATTTCTTCTAGGGTAAAGGGCGCGTCGCGCACCTGCCGCGCAAACTCAGCCCAGGCCTGCTCGTGTAAATGGCTGTCCCAAAGCAGCACGCCGTTGAAGTCGAAAATGATTCCTTTGTACGTCATGACTTTATTATCCGCAGATTTCGCAGATCGGGTAAATTTCCCGCTATAATCACCCCATGCAACTGCCCGACCTGCTCTCTGATCTGCGCCTAAACCGCGATTTCATGCGCGATGTGGTGGCTTGGGAGCGCCTGCCCGCCCGCCCGGCGCAAACCGCTCCCCTCACTACCCCCATATCTGCAAAATTGCAGGTGGCGCTGCGCGCACGAGGGGTAGAACAGTTCTTCACCCACCAGGCGGCGGCTATTGACGCCGCCCAGTGCGGCGAAAACGTCGTTATCGCCACCGCCACCGCTTCTGGCAAATCCCTTTGTTACACTGTACCCGTGTTGCAGCGGTTGCTGGAGCGCCCCAAAGCCCGTGCCCTGTACCTCTTTCCCACCAAGGCATTGGCGCACGACCAACTGGCGGAAACGGCCGTTCTTATTAACGCCGCCCATCTCCCCGTGCAAGTCCACAGCTACGACGGTGACACGCCCAACAGCCAGCGGCGCAAAGTCCGCGCTGCGGATGGCATCCTCATCACCAATCCGGACATGCTGCACGCGGGGATACTGCCCTACCATACCACCTGGCGCAATTTGCTGCGCGGCCTGGAGTTTGTGGTGCTGGACGAGATTCACGCCTACACGGGCGTCTTTGGCAGCCACGTAGCCAACGTGGTGCGGCGGCTGCGGCGGTTGTGCGAATTTTATGGCAGCAGCCCGCAGTTTATCTGCTGCTCGGCCACCATTGCCAACCCGCAAGAGCACGCCCAGCGGCTGGTGGGCGCCCCTTTTACCCTGGTGGATGAGGCGCAAAATGGCGCACCGGCGGGCGAGAAGCAGTTCATTTTGTATAACCCGCCCATCATTGACGAGGAACTGGGGCTGCGGGGCAGCGTGGTGCTGGCGGCCAAGGATACGGCCGTTACCTTCCTCGCTGAAAATGTGCAAACCATCATCTTTGCCCGCGCCCGGCAAACGGTGGAGCTGCTGCTGACTTATATTCAAGATGAGCTGGCGTATATGGGTAAGGGGGAAACGGCCGTGACCGGCTATCGCGGCGGCTACCTGCCCCTGGAGCGGCGCGAGATTGAGCTGGGGCTGCGTACTGGCGCACTGCGCGGCGTGGTGGCGACTAATGCTTTGGAATTGGGTATTGACATTGGGCAGTTGGATGCCGCTGTCATTACCGGCTACCCCGGTTCTATTGCTTCGGTGTGGCAGCAGGCGGGGCGCGCCGGGCGGCGGGTGGCCCAGTCGGTGGCGGTACTCATTGCCAGCAACAATGCCTTGGACCAATATATTTGTAACAATCCGCGCTATCTGTTCGGCCGTTCGCCAGAACATGCCCTGACCAACCCCGATAATTTACGCATTTTGCTGCGCCATCTCGGCTGCGCCGCCTTTGAACTGCCTTTCCGCCAGGGGGAAACCTTTGGCGGCTACGCGCCCGTAGACCCGCTGCTGGAGGCGTTGGCCGAGGCGGGGGATTTGCACGAAACGCGGGGGCAGTACCATTGGCTGGGTGATGGGCCGCCGTCTCATGCGGTGTCGCTGCGTACCAGCGGCGATGATACGGTGCTGATTCACGACGTGGCAGCGGACAACGCCATCATTGGCGAAATGGACCTGGAGAGCGTGCCTCTACTGCTCTATGAGGAGGCGATTTATATGCACCAGGCGCGCACGTATTTGGTGGAGAAGCTAGATTGGCACGGCCGTCTCGCCTATGCGCGCCCCGTGGAGGTGGATTACTACACCCGCGCCAGCGTAGGCAGCACCATTCGGGCGTTGCAAGCGGAAGAAGAAACGCAAACCGTAATCGGTGAACCGCAGCCCGTAATCCATAATTCGCAATCCGCAATCTCTAATTTCCTGCGGGCGTGGGGAGACGTGACGGTGGTGACGCAGGCCACGGGTTACCGCAAGATTAAGCGGTATACCCACGAGACGCTGGGCTTTGGCCTGGTTGACCTGCCGCCCATGACGCTGGAGACCAGTGGCTACTGGCTTATTTTTGGCGAAGCGCTGACGGAGCGGCTGTATGACCTGGGCATTTTGTTGCGCCCTAATGAGTATGGCCCCAACTGGCAGCAGCAGCGTAAGCTGGCCCTGGAGCGGGACGGCCGTCGCTGCCGCATGTGTGGGGCGAGTGAGGGGGTACTGCATGTGCATCATGTACGGCCGTTCCGCGAATTCAACTACATCCCCGGCGCAAACGAGCATTATCTGGCGGCCAACGAACTGGACAACCTGACTACCCTTTGCCCGTCTTGCCATCGCCAGGCGGAAGCGGGGCAGCAAACCCGTTCGGCCCTGGGCGGATTGGGCTACGTGCTGCGCAACCTGGCCCCGCTTTTTCTCATGTGCGACCCCAACGACATCCTGGTTAGCGTAGAAAGCCAGAGCCCGCTGACCAAAGCGCCCACGCTGGTCATTTACGAGCGCATTGCCGCCGGTGTGGGTTTCAGCCAGCGGCTGTACGAGCTGCACGATGAACTGCTGCACAGCGCCCTGGAACTGGTGAGCACCTGCCGCTGCCGCGATGGCTGCCCAGCCTGCGTCGGCCCGCCGGGCGACATTGGCCCGGACACGAAGGATGTGACGCGGCAGCTGCTGCGCTTGTTGCGCAGGGAAAGTGGCGCAAATTTGGAGAATGCTATTGATTGAAAAAATCCCATTCCTTGATTTTGGCGGCGGTGGCCCGCTGCTCCACTTTGCCCACGCCAACGCGTACCCGCCGGGCAGCTACCGGCTGTTCATCAATGAACTGCGGCCCCATTACCACGTGCTGGCGATGGCGCAACGGCCGTTATGGCCCCACACTGACCCCGCGGAAATGACCGACTGGCAGCTCTTCGCCGATGATTTGATCCACTTCTTCGAGCAGCAAGGGCTGCAAAACGTCATTGGCATGGGGCATTCGCTGGGTGGAGTGGCCACCATGCTGGCAGCGCTAAAGCGACCAGAGCTGTTTCGCGCCCTGGTACTCATCGAGCCGGTTTTTTTGCCGCCCCACATTCTGGAAATGACGGCCGCCAACCCTGACGCAGCGGCCCTGCTGCCCCTGGTGCAAAGCGCCCTGCGGCGGCGCAACCGCTGGCCCAGCCGCCAGGCCGCTTTCAATCGCTTCCGCCGCAAAGAGGTCTTCAAGCGCTGGAGCGATGAGGCCTTGTGGGATTATGTTAACCATGCTGCGCGGGAAAATGGAGGTGAATATACGCTGGTCTATCCTCGCGAATGGGAGGCGCAAATTTACAGCCACCCGCCGCTGACGGTCTGGGAGGACATCACCCGCATCACACATCCCACGTTGGGCATCCGTGCTGCCGAGTCGGACACCATTTACCCGGAGCCGTGGCGGTTGTGGCAGCAGAAGCAGCCTGCCGCTACCTTTGTGCAGATTGAGGAGGCGGGGCATATGGTTCCTATGGAACGGCCGTCTCACCTGGCTGCCATCATCCACAACTACCTTTCCCAACAGTAACCTGTTCCCTTACTCAAGGAGCTTTCTATGACCGATCTCATTCTCACCCAACAGCACGATTCCATATTCGAAATTGTGCTCAATCGCCCGGAAAAGCGTAATGCCATGAATATGGAGATGTTGCGGGCGTTCGATACAGCCGTAGCTACGGCCAACCGCACCCCCGGCCTGCGCGCCGTCATCATTCGTGGCGAGGGCAAAGCTTTCTCGGCCGGCATTGACGTCAGCGCCCTGCTGGGCTTAGCGCAAAGCCATGGCCCCCACTGGCAAACCCGCATGCGTAGCATCACCGACGAATTTCAGGGCGTCTTCACGCAGTTGGAGCGGCTAGAGCTGCCCACCATTGCCCTGCTGCACGGTTATTGTTTGGGATTGGCTCTGGAACTGGCCCTGGCCTGCGACATCCGCATTGCCGCCGAGGGTACAAAGCTGGGCCTGCCGGAAACGCTGCTGGGCATCATCCCCGACGTGGGCGGCACTACGCGCCTGACCCGGCTGCTGGGCCCCGCCCGCGCCAAAGAGCTGATATTTACCGGGCGGCAGATTGACGCCACCCAGGCGGAGGCGTGGGGCATGGTCAATTACGCGGTTCCGGCGGAGCAGTTGGCCGCCAAAGCCGCCGAGTTAGCCGCCGAAATTAGCAAAGCGGCGCCGCTGGCGGTGGGTATGGCCAAGCGCGTGATTGATGGGTTGGCCGACGTAGACCGGGGGTTGATGCTGGAAGGCTGGGCGCAAAGCCAGCTATTTAGCAGCGAGGATTTTTTGGAGGGGGCGCAGGCGTTTATGCTGAAACGGTTGCCGCGCTGGCAGGGGAAGTGAGGGAGGGGTGATGGGCGGCACGGCCGTTGAGTTTGGGAACCGTGGTACCCATTAGCCTTTACCTTTTTGCCTTTTGCCCCTTCAGTGCCCGCTCTGTTTGCCGCACGTCCTCCAACAGCCGTTTAGCGTTGCCATCATATTCCCGCCAATCTACCTCCTGGTGCACCAGCTTCATCAAAACTGTGGTCAGGGTACTGTTGACGGGAGTTGGCACGCCCACAGTTTGCCCGGCGCGGGCAATAGCGCCATTGTGATAGATAACCTCATTTTTCCCTTTGTTGGCGGATAAATCAATGTGAAAAGAAGGCATCTTGTCGCCGCGCCCTTTGGCCACGATTTGGGTAAGAATGGGCTTGAGCAGCAGTTTTGGCGTGTGCTTGACGGCAAAAGACAACTTATTTGCCGAGTATCCCGGTAAATCAACCAGGTCCAGATTCAGTTTGTCCATCACGCTGAGCGCTTCTTTTAACATGCGAATTTCCAGGTCGAATAAGGGGTTGATTTTGTAGATGGCGTTGGGCGTGCGGTTGAGAATGGCGGAAGAGGCATTGCCCACAATATTGAGTAAGGCTTTTGACCAGCGCATGGACTGGTAATCTTTCAGGCTCACCGTTTCGATGCCAGCTTCATTAAAACAATGCGCCCAGGGACGAATATTTTTTCCTTTTTGCCCAGGGGCCAGACCTAGACCACCATCGGTTCGTTCGATGACCAGGCTATTGGTCCCTTCGCGGCTGATGGGCAGCGTAAATGAACCGACAATGACGTTGGCAGGGCCAAATTGCTTGATGAGGGGCGCTTCGGAGCTGATGCCGTTTTGCACGGCTAAAATAGGAGTGGGCTGGGTGCAGAAAGCTACCAACGGGTCCAGGGCTGGGATGACATCATAAGATTTCATGGCCAGGATGATGAGATCGTAAGTGACGCCGTCTTGGGTGAAGTTGAAGGCTTCGGCTACTGATGTGGAGGCTTGGGGATGGGTGTGCAGGGTTTGCCCTTCCACGTAAACGACCAGGCCATCACTTTGGATGGCGTTTGCGGTGATATCGCGCACAATAACGGTCACGTCGTGCTCTTTTTGGGCAAGGCGTGCTGCCAGATAACCACCTACTGCTCCCGCACCATATACGAGTATTTTCATGAGTTTGTCCGTTTAGGTTCCTAAGGTGCTGCCAATGAAGTCAGGACGGCCGTGTACAAAGTCGGCGATGGAGACTGCTTTTTTACCGGCAAGCTGCACGGTTTGCAAGAGGAGGCTGCCGCTGCCGGTAATGACGTAAGGCGCTTCTGGCTGGCACACCTGACCCGGCAAACCTGGAGGAATGGGGTGATCATGGACTTGGGCGGCCAAGATTTTGAGGGTGTGACCGTTCCAGGTGGTAAACGCGCTGGGCCAGGGGGTCATGGCGCGAATGTGACGGTCCAGCGCTACGGCCGTTTTCGTCCAATCGATTTGGCCGTCTTCTTTGCTGATCATGGGGGCATAGGTGGATTGGCTGTCATCTTGGGGGGTGGGGGTGATACGGCCGTGGACAATATCATCCAGGTGTGCGCGTAGCATGGCGCCACCCAAGGCTGCCAGGCGGTCGTGCAGGGTTGCCGCCGTGTCCTGCCGGGTAATGGGAATGGCCTCTCGCACGTACATTGCTCCGGTGTCCAGGCCCACGTCCATTTGCATCAGCGTAATGCCGGTTTGCGCGTCTCCCGCCAGCAGGGCGTGCTGAATGGGCGCCGCGCCGCGCCAGCGGGGCAGCAGAGAGGCGTGGACGTTGAGGCAGCCATGGGATGGCAGGTTTAGCACGTGGGGGCGCAAAATCTGCCCAAAAGCGGCCACCACAATGATGTCTGGCTGCCATTGGTGCAGGGGTACGGCCGTTTCCTCTTTGCGCAGCGATTTGGGCTGGTAGACGGGAATGCCGGCTGCTTCGGCGGCTACTTTGACGGCAGAGGGTTGCAGTTGGCGCCCGCGCCCGGCGGGGCGGTCAGGTTGGGTGACGACGCCAACAACTTCTTGGGTGGCTATAAGGGCTTGCAGGCTGGGTACGGCAAATTCTGGCGTGCCCATGAATACGACTCTTGTCATAAAGTGGATTCTAACACGCGGGCGGAAGCGTTGGCAAATAGGCAGGACTGCTATTGACGGAAATCAGCGTGTTTCTTACAATGTAAACCGGTAACCAAAGTAAGAAGCAAATATTCTTAACGAAGGAGATGAAGCAATGAGTGACGATTTTGGGCAAAACAATGGTTCGGACATGGGTATCACTGATGATGACAAGCTGTGGGCGCTGCTGGCTTATGTGCTGACGCCGCTGGTTCCGATTATTATTTTACTGATGGAAGATAAGAAACAACGGCCGTTTCTCCGCGCACACAATGGGCAGGCGTTGGTTTGGGGGCTGATCAACATGGTTGCTGGAACAATTCTCAGCACTTTTCTGTGTGGCATTCCCTCACTGGTCATCTGGCTGGTGGGCTGCTACTGGGGCTGGCAAGCATACCAGGGGCAGATGGTGACGATTCCTGTAGTAACCGACTTCGTTAAAAATCAGGGATGGGCATAAGGCTTACCCCGCGATTCTAATGATAGATTAGGAAAGACTGGTATTGTGAACGCAGCTACCAGTCCTTTTTTATTTTTACGAAAAAAGAAGGAAAACTATTGTGGATATTGCCAAGGCTTTTACATTTATTACTGAAGATCGAAATTGGTTGACTAAAATTGGGATCGGTGTGGGCATTGTGTTGCTTTCAATGCTGTTGTTGGGCATTCCGATGCTGTTGCTGGTGGGGTATCAATTGGCCATTACCCGCAATGTGATGAATGGCGAGAAAGAACCCCTGCCAGAGTGGGATAACTTTGGCCAATACTTTAAGGATGGCTTCGTTATTACAGTGGCGCGGTTTATTTACACGTCCCCTTTTCTTATTCTGGTTTGTGTGGGGGTGGCCATCACCATTTTGCCAATCATCAGTGCAGAGTCGGGTAGTGACGAGTTGGCAGGTGTGCTGGCGGGAACGGCCGTCATTGTCTGGCTGTTGTTGGCGTGCGTGGGCGTCTTATTTGGGTTGGCGCTGTTTTTCATTGCCCCCGCCATCAGCCTGCAATACGTCCGTACCGGCGAATTTAGCGCCTGCCTGCGTTTTGGCGAAGTCATTGGGATAGCCCGTGATAACATCGGTGACATCACCGTTGTCGCGTTGGTCTTAATTGTGGCGAATATTGTGGCCCAAAGCGTAATTGGTTTCTTTTCGGCCACGGGCTGTGGCTTAATTGTCGCCATTCCCCTGGCCTGGGTGATTTTCCCCTGGCTATCTTTCAGTGGGGGCCACATGTATGGGCAAATTGCGGCAAAGGTAGCTGGCAAGGGAATGGGCTCGGCTTTCTAGACGTACCCGTTGCTTAGCTTTTGCAAAACAAGAAAAAGGCGCGTCCTATTGGGCGCGCCTTTGCGTTAAGGGGAAAGGGGGGGTGTTTCTAGTCTTTGAAATCGGCTGGGTCTTCCATGGGCAGGGTGTCGAGCACGGCCGTTACCTTCCCTTCATCTTCCTGCACATAAACACCTGTTCCCGCTTCCCGGGGGTACACCTTGCTGCCAAACTGGGTTAGCGCCACCGCCCCCAAACCCAGAAACAGAGCAATGGCTGAGATGAGTCCCTCGCCAAAGATATAGGGAATGCCTTCCAATAAATTGATAAAGAAGGTAATGATCAGCGTGCCCAGGGCAGCGGTGACGGCCACGCGCCGGTCTTTTAGCTTTAGCGGCCCAGCCAGCCATTGTCCCACCAGGTTACCCACGGCAATCCAGCCAAAGAGTAGCCCGGCAGCCAGCCCCAATGCCAGAGCCAGTACCAGGCCAAAGCCCAAAATACCGATACATACCAGCAGCAGGACGGCCGAAATGATGCTGAGGATAGCAATGAGGGAGGGCACGGCCACGGCCGTGAGCAACCCGACAGCCCCACTCGCCAACGGCTTCTGGCGGATGGTGTGCTGCACCTGCCCCAGGTGCTGCGGCAGCAATGACCCAACCACGAAAGCCAGCCCACCCATTAACAGCCCGCTAAAAACTGCTTCCACCAGATTGGTAAAGAAACTGTCGCGCAGCGGAATGTCAACGTTTACGTTTGGCCCAGCCGACTCCCACATCCGGCCGACTCCCGGCAGGTGCGACAAGGCGGGTATAAAGTTGCTCAAGTTATCCACTTTGGTGCAGCGCAGCCCAGATTCTGTGTTGTCCTCAACATGACCATTCATCACCACGCACTGACCATTGAGGACGGCCGTACTGGCGGCTTCCAGATCGCCACTAAACAACACCAGGTCCCCGTTAATGGTACCGGCTACATAGGCATCCCCGTTAAACAACGTCACGTTGCCATTCACGGTCGCCCCTTCTTCTACGTCCAAATCGTCATCAAACAAGACAATCTCGTTATTAACCGTTTCGCCAGACGCCACCACCGTGTTCAACGGCGGGGCAGCCAGAGCGACGCCGGTCGGTACGAGCAGGATCAGGAACAAAATTGCCAAAACCGTTATCTTTTTCATGCAATTACTCCTATATGATTTGTTCGTACCTTCCGCACTCTGTGGATTTGTAAATCCGTTTCCGCCACACAAAGCATTGTAAATAACCTCAAATTAAGATGTTTACTGATTGGTAGACCGGTTCAGGCCAAGCTGCGGGGCACCCAACAGTTGTTGGTAAACACCACCCCACAGAGCAACCGCACCCACCATAACAAACAGCCAGCCCAGCATGGCCGGATTCTCCAAAACAAACTGGCCCATAGCCGTCAATAAGGCCGAGGCAACCGTACCTACAATTTCCAGAGTGTGGGCCAACGACTGTAGCAGGCTGCGCAGCACGCCCGGCTCGTTGACAATGGCCCCGTAACGCTGGGCAACCAGGGTCCCAACAAGCAAAGGCAGCGCCCCGCTAAAGAGCAGCACCACATAAATCGCGCCAATAAGCCAGACCCGGTAACGGCGATTAGGGAGCCGGGCCAGGGTGCGCTGCGCGAAATTGGCCGCCGGGGCTAAAATGGGCGCTTCGCGAAAAAGCTGATCAATCGTGATGAGCGCCCGCCATTCTTGCCGGCAGGGTAGACACGTACGCAGGTGAGATTCCAGTTGCGCGTGTTGCCCCTCTGCAAGCTCACCATCAAGCGCGTCCATCATCAGTAAGTAATATTCTTCATGCTCCATCTTTCTAGCTCCTCGTTTTGCTTATGTTAAGCAAATATTTCCGCCGCATCGGCAACGGCGTTGATTTCCATATTAACATGGGCATCGGCCAATTGGCGGCGCGCCCGGAACAGGCGGGATTTTATGGCGCTGACCGTGGTGTCCATCATTTCGGCGATTTCTTCATAAGAAAGGTCGTACCAATAGCGTAAAACGACGGTTTCCCGATAATCTTCTGGCAATTCTTGCAGTAGGGCCTGCACCATTTCTTGTTGCTCCGTATGCATGAGTTCCGCCTCTGGCCCTTTGTTGTTGTCAGAGTGAAGGGCGGGGTGGGGCGGCAAAGGCTCGTCAATGGAAAGCAGGAGTGCGCGCCGTTTACGAATGAGGTCGATACAGTAGTTCGACGTGATAGAAAGCATCCAGGTGCTGAATTTGTGGGCCGGGTTATAGGTATCCAGCCGGGTGTACGCACGGATAAATGCTTCCTGGGCTGCTTCTTCGGCTTCTCCGCGATTGTTGAGCATCCGATATGCCAGGTTGTATACAGGCCCTTGATATGCTTCGATAAGGTTGCCAAAGGCCGCTTTGTCGCCTTTTCTGGCTTGTTCTAGCCAGAGTTGTTCCTCGTTCAATTCCTATCTCCTGACTATTCACCCCCTATTACGCAGGATGTGGGGAAAGGTTGCGGCGGGGTTGGTTAGTTGGATGGCTGGTTGATGGGGTGGTTAACTAGCCTATTTGGGCAAGATATTCTTCGAGGGCGTTGATGTTGGCGGGGAGGGTGCGGGGCGGGGGGGCCTGGTCTACGGCCGTTCCGGGATCTTTGAGTCCATGACCGGTGAGTATGCACACGGCCGTTTTGCCCACAGGGTCAATCTCGCCCAGGGCCACTTGCTGCTTCAGGGCGGCTACGCCAGTGGCAGAAGCGGGTTCCACGAACACCCCTTCCAGCCGGGCCAGCAGCCGCCAGCTTGCCAAGATGTCGTCGTCGGTAACGGCCGTGATAATGCCCCCCGACTCATCCAAGGCCGAAAGCGCCTGCTGCCAGCGTGCCGGATTGCCAATGCGGATGGCCGTGGCAATGGTTTCCGGCTTTTCTACCACTTTGCCGGTCACAATGGGTGCAGCGCCCGCCGCCTGCCCGCCCAAAATGCGTGGCAGCCCCAGGCCATACTGCTGGTAGCCCATCCAGTAGGCGGTAATGTTGCCGGCATTGCCAACGGGTAAACAGTGCCAATCTGGCGCACGGCCGTGCAGCTGATCGCAAATTTCAAAGGAGCCCGTTTTTTGCCCTTCCAGCCGCCAGGGGTTGATGGAGTTGACCAGAGCGATGGGTTGACGTGCCACAATTTCGCGCACCATGCCCAGCCCGTCATCAAATGAGCCATTGATGCTGATGACTTCCGCGCCATAGGCCAGGCTGGCGGCCAGCTTACCCAGGGCAATTTTGCCTTCTGGCACCAACACCAGGCAACGCAGCCCTGCTCTGGCGGCGTAGGCGGCGGCACTTGCCGCCGTGTTGCCGGTGCTGGCGCAAATGACCGTTTTGGCCCCTTCGGACACGGCTTGGGTGATGGCGGCCGTCATCCCGCGGTCTTTGAATGAGCCAGTAGGATTTAACCCTTCATACTTCAAGTAGAGCTGCAAACCTGCCCTGGGCGCAATAGCTTCGGCCAGGCGGTCGGCGCGAAGAAGCGGGGTGTTGCCTTCGTTGAGGGTAACAATGGGCGCATCCGCGCTAAAGGGCAAATATTTACGATATGCGTGAATGATGCCATTCCAGTTCATGTTGTGTCCTGTGTGGTGGTTTGTTGGATCGTTGGCTGGTTTGCTGGTTAGATCGGTCGCTTAACCAATTAACCAACCCACCTTGATTCTAACATAAAAAAAGGCGCAGACTGCGCTGCGCCTTATAAAGCCAGGGCAATTGCATTCTCTAGGAAAATGCTCTACGTTTAGCAAAAACGTGGAG
>CAZDEO010000111.1:0-13832 GCA_964504445.1 uncultured Anaerolinea sp.
TTATTTCAGCCGAAATGCCTCGTTTTCAACTATTCATTTTGGCCGCTAATAGCATCAAACACCGGCTGAGGTGTATTACGAGCAGACGCCGGTACTGGCGCCGTGACCGGCCCACTGGCTGGCATACGGCCCCAGAATAGAACGGCCGTTCACCCTTAAATTAGTGATTTTGTGGTCTTGACAATGGGGGTCACTTTATTCCTTCCAAGCGTAGACAGGTGGTTGCTTTTCAAATAACACATCATTCCCTACCACGTACATGCAAAATTTCCCCGAATGAAGTACAACAGGCAAAAGTTTGACGTTTGTACAGGAGAGCTATGACAACTTACGACATGTTGCTTCGCAACGGTTTGATAGTAGACGGCCGTGGCAACGAACCCTACCCCGGCGACATTGCCATTCAAGGGGACAAAATTGCCGCCGTGGGCCAGGTAGCGGGCAACGGCCGTGCCACCATCGACGCCCAGGGTCAGGCCATCAGCCCCGGCTTCATCAACATGATGTGCTGGGCCAACGAGTCCTTGATAGCCGACGGCCGTTCCCAATCCGACATCCGCCAGGGCGTCACCCTGGAAGTGCTGGGTGAAGGCTCCTCTATGGGGCCGGTCAACGATAGGCTCAAAGCATACATGAAAGCGCGGCAGGGCGACATCCAGTACGACATTGAATGGGACACCCTGGACGAATACCTGCAATTCCTGGAACGGCGCGGCGTCTCCCCCAACGTGGCCTCTTTCGTCGGCGCTGGGGGCATCCGCGCCTACGTCCTCGGCTTCGACGACCGCCGCCCCACCGCCGCCGAACTGGCGCAAATGCAAGCGCTGGTGCGCCAGGCCATGGCCGAAGGGGCGCTGGGCCTCTCCTCCGCCCTCATCTACGCCCCCGACATGTACGCCGACACCGCCGAACTCATCGCCCTGGCCCAGGCCGCCGCCGCCTACGACGGCATCTACATCACCCACCTGCGCAGCGAAGGCGCCCGCTTCCTGGAAGCCCTCGACGAATTCTTCACCATCGTCGATCAGGCCCACATTCGCGGCGAAATCTACCACCTAAAAGCCGCCGGGCCGCGCAACTGGCACAAGCTGGAAGAGGTCATCCGCCGCGTGGAGGCCAAACGCGCCGCCGGTCTGCCCATCACCGCCGACATGTACCCCTACCACGCCTCCTCCACCGGGCTGGACGCCATCATGCCCGGCTGGGCGCTAGACGGCGGCCACGACGCCTGGGTGGCGCGGCTGAAAGACCCGGCCACGCGGGCGCGGGTGCTGGCCGATTTGCGCTACAGCGGCAGCGACCGCGAAAATCCCTTCATGGAACTGGAAACGGCCGATAACATCCTGGTTACCGCCTTCAAAAATGACGCTCTCAAACCGTACAGCGGCAAAACCCTCACAGAAGTGGCCGCCCTGCGCGGCCAGGACCCTCTGGAAGCGGCCCTGGACCTGATCATTGAAGATGACAGCCGCGTGGGCACGGTCTTTTTCAGCATGTCCGAAGAGAACGTGCGCCGCGAAGTGGCCCTGCCCTGGGTCAGCTTCTGCTCCGATTCCGCTTCTCTGGCTCCCGAAGGCGTCTTCCGCAACTACCACCCCCACCCCCGCGCTTACGGCGCTTTCGCCCGCGTCTATGCCAAGTACGTGCGCGACGAGGGCGTCATTTCCCTGGCGGAAGCGGTGCGGCGCATGACGGCCCTGCCCGCCGCCAACTTGAAGCTGGACCGGCGCGGCCGTTTAGAGCCTGGCTACTTTGCCGATGTCGTCATCTTTGACCCCGCCACCATCCAGGACCACGCCACCTTTGCCCAACCGCATCAATACGCCACCGGCGTGCAGCACGTGTTGGTCAACGGCGTGCCCGTCATTGCTGACGGCGAGCACACCGGGGCCACCCCAGGGCGCGTGGTGCGCGGCCCCGGCTGGCAGAGGAAAGATTAACTCAACACCGAGGCGGGGAAACGCCGAAAAGAAAAGGATAACAAATGGGTTCACATCCGCTTAATCTCCTGGTGCGATTCTTGCTGGAGCTTGCTGCTTTGGGGGCTTTCGGGTATTGGGGTTGGCAGCAGGCAGAGGGCGCTCTGGCTTACCTGTTGGCAATTGGCTTGCCGGTCTTAACGGCCGTTCTCTGGGTCACTTTCGCCGTTCCGGAGGATCCCAGCCGTTCAGGGCATGCGCCGGTACCCGTGCCCGGCTTGCTACGCCTATTGCTGGAGCTGCTTTTCTTTGCCAGCGCGGCTGCTGCCCTGGTTCACGCCGGCGTTGTGCTGCCAGGTAGACTTTTGGGCATCGTTACCATCATTCACTATGGATTGTCGTTTGATCGCCTAAAATGGCTTGTCAGGCAGCGCTAAGGGAGGGTGGAAAACGGCCGTAATCCCCATTCCCGCTGCTACCCGCACTTCTCCGATGGTCCCCACCGCCAAATTTTGCCCATTGCTATCTGACGCGGTGTTATTTATACTCAATATGCTCAAGCTAGACATCTGATTTCTTAGAGAAATTAGATGTCTGTATCCTGATTGTCACGCAACCATTTCCGCAACGGCGCACCCGCATATTCTTTTCCCTTTCTTAACCCGCCTGGCCTGCGAAATGGCACGGCACGCCACCAAAATTAGAAAACAGAATGCCTTGGAGGTTTAGATGCGAAAACTCATACTTTCTTTGTTTCTCACCCTTTTGTTGGGCGCTGGAACCTTTGGCCTGATTCAAATAGCCCGCGGACAAAGCGCCAGTAGTTCAAACGTCCTGAAGCAGGAAGCGCAAGGCGAAAATCTGCGCGAAATTCAAGGAACGGCGCCAGATGCCGAACCGCAGGCGCCTGATATTGGCTTCATCGAATCCCCCTCAGCCACCTGCTACCAGCCAGACGCCGGCCGGAACGAATGTTACCTGACCTGGTACTATCTCTCGGTTAGCGCAGCTCCCAATTACATGATCACCATGACGCTGACGCTGAACGACCGCGGGCCGGTGGCCCACACCCAGGGTTTTTTCCAAACCTCTATGTACGTGCCCTATGACATGCTGGGAAAAGGCTTCAAGGTGGCCTGTGGCGCTTTGGGTGCGGGAGGGAACCCCAACCTGGGCAATGCGTATGCGTACACCATTCGCGCCCGTGATAGCGCGGGGCTTGGCGCGGCCAATTATGGCACCACCTATTGCCCAGCCTATACCCCATAAACAACCAGCATGACCACACAACGATCCATGCGCAACAAAACCAGAATTCTGCCGTTTGCCCTTCCTTTGTTGGGCGTCATCGGGGCCATCTTCCTGGCCATGACGCTGGGGTCTCAGGCTGCGCCGCTGCCCGCCAAAACTACCACCCAACTCTTGCCCTACCGCGAAACCAGCGGCAACGGCCGTGCTCCAGACATCTCCTTCATAGACAGCCCCAGCCCCACCTGCTATCGTCCGGCTACAGGAACGGGAACCTGCTATATTCAATGGGAGTACATGAGCGTCACGGCCTCTGCGGGCGCCTACGTCATCAGCATGACCGTCTCCATTGATAATCAGATTCGCGCCTACCACGCCGGTTTTTTCCAAACAAGTATGTATATTCCCGGAACCATGACCGGTATGGGGTACAAAGTAACCTGCGGCGCGCCGGGGGAAGGCAGCCTGGTATTTTGGGGAAATACCTACCCCTACACCATCAGGGCGCGGGAAACGACAGGGCTGACCGCTGCCAATTACGGATCTGTAACCTGCCCGGCGGATTTGGCGCAGATTTTTTTACCCTTCATTCATAGATAAACGCTGGGGAAGCATTAGGTTCTACGGTTGAATGCGTTCAAGCAAGCTGGCGGATAAAGCGGGCCATTTCCAGAATCTCTGCTTCATGGGGGGAACGCACCAGGTAGCCGTAATTGCCCAGCCCCACGCTGACGATGCCCTGCACTGGCTGGTGGGCCACGATGCGGGGGCCAAAGGCGGCGAGGATAGCTTCGTGGCTGTGAGTGTAGGGCTTGCCGTGGCGGCGGGCTACGTAGGCGCAATGGTACGGCCGTTCCACCTGCGCCGTAAACTGATTGTGCGCCACCACCTGGGCATATTGCCGGTACACGTCTATATCGTTGGCATAATTGAACATATCAGTGGTAAAGCCCCCTGGCGGGCGCAAATTGGCTTCCAGGGCCACCAGGCTGCCATCCTCGCGGCGGAAAAACTCAAAGTGGAAAAAGCGTTCTTGGGGGCCAAAGGCGCTGACCGCTCGCTGCCCCATCTCCACCAGGTCAGCGGGAATGTCGCGCAGCGAGTAGTAGAAGGCGTCAAGCTGCTGGGTGATGATTTCCATCACCCCGTCCCCGTATTGGTGGGAGGTGTAGAAGCAGATACGGCCGTGGCGGTCCGTCAACCCATCAAATGATTGTATCGTGCCTGAAATAAACGGCTCCAGCAGATAATCCACCGGCTGCCGCGCTAAAAAGCCTTCTAGTTCCCGCGGCGTGTGCAGCTTAAAAGTCTCATTGGCTCCCACCCCCACGTCGGGCTTGGCCACTAGCGGATAACCCACCTCAGCGGCAAAGGCGCGGGCTTCCTCTGCCCCCTGCACCAGCAGCCCTGGGGCCACGGGCACCCCCGCATCCGCAAAAACCTGCTTCATCAGCGATTTGCGCTTGATGCGCGGCATGTCTTCATTCTTAAAGCCGGTGATGTTGAAGTCGGTGCGCAGCCGCGCCTCGCTTTCCAGCCAAAACTCGTTGAAGGATTCGACGCGGTCAATCTTGCCGTGCTGGTGGGTGAAGTAGCCCAAAGCGCGCAGCAGGTTGTCGTAATGGTGCATGTCGCGCACGCGGTAATATTCGGTGAGCACGGCCGTTAGCTCCGGGCGCAAATTTTCATACGGCTCATCTGCCAGCCCTAGCACCCGCACACCCAATTCATTGAGCCGTTGAGCAAAGGGCAGGTAGTTGGGCGGAAAATGAGGAGAAAGGTAGACAAAATTCATGTATCCAGCAGCTCCTGAAAGAATTCGGCCGTTTGCGCGGCAATTTTTTCCCAGGTAAACAGGCTGGCTACCTGGGCGGCCCCGGCGCCCAAGCTATGGCGCAACCCATCATTAGCCAGCAGCGTGCGCACCGCGTCGGCTAGCTCAGCAGGATTCTCTGGGGAAATGAGCCACACGTTTTCGCCATGGGCCAATTCTGGCGTGGGCACGGTGGGATAGGTACTGATGAGGGGACGGCCGTGGGCCAGGGCAGCCATCAGCGTGCCGCGGCGCAGAGAGACGCCATCCCGGTAGGGCATAACGATGAGGTCGGCGGCGTGGAGGTGGGTGGAAACCCGTTGGTCGGGCAAGAAGCCGGTCCAGTGGACGCGCTCTGCCAGCCCACGGTGGGCAATGTGCGCCTGCAGCCGGGCCAGGAACTCCTGGTTGGTGGCGTCGCTGCTGCCCGTTTGTCCGCCAATAAAGACCAGATGGCAACGGCCGTCTAACTGTACCAGAGCTTCAATGAGCGTGTCGGCCCCCTTGCTCTCGTTGAGAAAGCCAAAATACCCCAGCAGGCAGCTGTCAGGTGGCAGGCCCAGCTTTTCGCGCACCTCGGCCTTTTCGATATGGTTGGGCGTGTAGGTGGTGATATTGCTGCCTATGGGAATCTGGCGCAGCGGGGTGGCCACGCTGCTGCGCAAGGTCTGGTAATCAGCCTGGTTGGTGACAATGACGCCATGAGCCTGGCGCGCCATGAAGCGCACGGCCGTCTCCCGTAGCCGCCCTGCTTTGGGAAATAAGTAAGGCACGCGCAGGTCATGAAAGGTAACAACGGTTTTGACCAAATTGTGCAGCCGCCAGGGGAGAAAGTTGGCGGCGGGGCTGCCCATGTGGTAGGCGGCAGCCTGATATTGCACGTTGACCACGTCTAAATCGTAACGCATGACCCAGTCGGCCACGGTGTGCAAGGCGGGCCAGCGCCATTTGCGCACAAAGGGGTAGAGTTGGGCATAGCCCTGATCAACGGGTTGGGAGAGGATGCGCCAGTTGGCAACGGCCGTTTCCGGGCGTGCTTCTCGGCTGGTGAGAATGTGAATCTCATGCTGCTGGGCCGCTAAGGCCTGGGCCAATTCCCGCGTAAAGGCCCCCACGCCCCCTTCCATGGGGGGATATTCACCGGTGACGAATCCAATACGCGGCATAAAAAAGTGAGCGTAGAGACTGGCAATTGGCGATTTTTCAATCCCCAACCGCCAATCTCCACAAAATGCCTTAGTCTACCAACGACTCATAGGGCATGGGAATGGGATGCCCGCGCCATTTGAGCAGCGACATGGCATAGATGCGGCGTAGTGATTGAAAATCCGCTTTGCGATGTTGCTCGTCATCGGCAGCTTCTGGCGCCAATTCGCCTTCCATCACGCGGATCAAATCCCGGTCACTCATCTTGTTCAGGGCCAGCAATTCCAGGTGAAAAGCCGCGGGGACTTTGCTTAGAGAGGGGGGCATGCCGGTGCGAATGCTTTGTAAGATAACCTTTTGCAAGGGCATATCTGCCGCTTTGGCCACCTCTTTTAACTCTGCATACAGGTTATCCGGCAGTTCAATGGTAACTTTCTTTGTGCTCATACAACATACCTCGCGCATGGATCCAATGATGCTTTCAGTGTCCGCTTTTCTAACTAATCTGTCAAGTGCCATTGGCTTGCCAACAACTGGTGGTGGGTAGGTTGGTAATTTCCCGTTTTGTTTTTGTTGACGATTTGCCATTATCGCGGGGGTAGGCCCGTGCGCAAAACTTGCCAGTAAGCCCGGACCCGCTGCCAGCGTAACGGCCGTTTGTGCCCCAACACGCCCTTTCCCCCCTCTAGCAACAATTGTGCAGCATAGTTGAGCAACAACACCCCCCGAATGAAGGCCGCCGCGAAACGGCCGTGATACTTATGAAAATAGCGCAGCTTAGCGCGGTTAAAGTTGACGTGCCGCGCCGTCACCGCCTGCTCGCTACTCTTGCCCTCGTGGTGGATGACCTGCGCGGCGGGCAAATAGACCACCCGCCAGCCAGCATCCTTGATGCGGCGGCACCAGTCCAGCTCTTCGGAATACATGAAGTACGCCTCATCCATGCCGCCAACCTGGTCGTAAACTTCGCGGCGCAGCAGCAGACTGGCGCCCATCACCCAATCCACATCGGCGGGCTGGTCGTCGGGCAAATCTTGGGCATAGTAATGGCGCAGCAGGCGGCGCGGGGCCAGCGGCTGCAGCCAGGTGCTTTCAAACAGCCCCGTCAGCACGCTGGGGAAACGCCGGCGGGAGGATTGGATACGGCCGTCGGGGTACAACAGTTGCGTCCCCAACACGCCCACATCGGTGTGCTGCTGCATATAACCCACCATCACGCTCAGGGCGTCGCCCACAATTTCCGTGTCGGGGTTGAGCAGGTACAGGAAACGGCCGTTGGCCGCCGCCAGCCCCAAATTATTCCCTTTGGGGAAGCCCACGTTCTCCTGGCACGTAATCAGCCGCACCCAGGGGAACTCTGCCCGCACCATGGCCACGCTGTTGTCGCTGGAGGCGCTGTCTACGACGATGACCTCTATATGCAGCGTGTCCCGCCCGCGCTCAATGCTGTGCAGGCAGGTCCGCAGCAGGGCGCCCACGTTCCAATTGACGATGATGATGGATAAATCGGGAGGTGAGAGTTGGGTCATGGGTTAATGAGATAAGGAACGCGGAGATGCACGGAGATGGCGCAGAGGTACGCGGAGAAATTCTAAAAGTCCTCCGAGTATCTCTGCGTCTCCTCTGCGCCGCTCTGCGCTGTCTCTGCTATGCGGGGGAAGAGGCGCAGGGCGTTTTGCGTAGTGTGGTGAGCGATTTCGGCCGTGACCATGCCCCGCACTTCGGCCAGCTTTTCCGCCACGTAGGCGACGTAGGCAGGTTCATTGCGTTTGCCCCGGTAAGGCTGGGGCGTTAGAAATGGCGCGTCGGTCTCTACCAAAATGCGCTCCAGGGGCGCTTTGGCGGCAATTTCGCGCAGGTCGTTGGCCTTTTTGTAGGTGATGGGGCCGGTAAAACCGAGGTAGAAGCCCATGTCCAGGGCAGCAACGGCCGTTTCCCAATCCGCGGAAAAGGAGTGCAGGACTCCGGCATTCTCTTGCCCCGCCAGCGGCGATGCGTCCAGCAGCCGCAGCACGTCGGCACTGGCTTCGCGGTTGTGGATGATAACCGGCAAGCGCAGTTCTGCCGCCAGCTCTAGCTGCAAGGTCAGAACGCGGTGCTGCACCGCGGCAGGGGAATCGTCCCAATAGTAATCCAGGCCAATTTCGCCAATGGCGACCACCTTGTGGTGCCGCGCCCAATCCCGCAACACGCTCAGCCAATCATCTTGCCATTCCGCCGTAGAGTTGGGGTGAATGCCCACCGCTGCGTACACGCCGGGGTATTGGTCGGCAAGTTGGAGAACGGTACGGCCGTTTTGCAAGTCCACGGCGGGCACGATGATGCGCGTGACGCCCGCATCAACCGCCCGCTGCACTACCAAGTCGCGGTCGGCATCAAAGCGATCAAAATCTAAATGGCAATGTGTGTCTATAAACATGAATCGGTGGCAAATTGGTCAAATCTCAAAGATTTGACCAATTTTGTTACGCAGCTTTCTGCAGCAATTCTTGCATAAACGCCTCTGGCACCTGAACGCAAACGGCATAACCGCGGGCACATTCCAGGTCGCCGGCGTAGAGGGAAGATTCTACCACCACCTTGCGCCCGCGAATTTCGGTGGCGCGGGCGCGCAAGGTCAGCGGGCCATCAATGGGCGTGGGCTTGAGGTAGTCTACTTTCAGGGAGCCGGTGAGGTAACGCAAGACCGGTTCGGTGTCCATTTCGCGCCCCTCAGCACGGTAGGCGGCGGCGGCGGCGGTGCCGGTGCTGTGGCAATCAATGAGGGAGGCGATGAGGCCGCCATAGACATAGCCGGGAACGGCCGTGTGGTAAGGCTGGGGCGTAAAATGGGCAACGGCCGTTTCCCCATCCTCCGCCCAATAACTCTTCAACTGATGCCCGTGGGGGTTCAACCGCCCGCAGCCATAACAGTGGGCCACCTCGTCCGAATAGTAATCTTGGAATGCTTTTTGTTCTGCCATGTGTTCTCCGTTTTCCGTATACCGTATTCCGTTTTCCGTATTCCGGTTACCGGTCACGGATTACGGATCACGGACTACGGCTCACGGATTACGGTTCACGGACTACGGTTCACGGATTACCGCAACCCAGCAATCCGCATCCCGTCCTGCAAAATATCCTGCACGCGTTCTTCGTGGGTGGTTTCGCAGTAGACGCGAATCACCGGCTCTGTGCCGCTGAAGCGTACCAGCAGCCAGCCGCCATCTTCCATGATGAACTGATGCCCGTCAATGGTCACGATGTCTGTCACCTTCAGGCCGCCAATGGTGGCCGGACGCGTATTGGACACGTTGGCCAAAATCTCCGGCTTGCGCGCCGCTTCAAAGGTGGAGTCAATGCGGTCATAGTAGTGGGCACCCACTTTCTCAAAGAGGGTTTCTAGCAGTTGGGATGGCTTTTTGCCGGTGCGGACCATCATGTCTAGCAAAAACAGCCCGGCCAGCAAGCCATCCCGCTCTGGCACGTGCTGGCGGAAGGCGTAGCCTCCGCTTTCTTCGCCACCAATCATGGCGTCAACTTCCACCATTTTGGGGGCAATATACTTGAAACCCACGCCGGTTTCATGCACGGGCACGCCGTATAGCTTGCCCAGCTTGTTGAGCATTTTGGTGGTGGAGATGGTTTTGACGATGGGGCCACGCTCGCCGCGCAGCTCTAGGAAGTAGTAGCCGAGGAGTCCGTACACGCGCAGTTGGTCTATGAAACGGCCGTACTCATCCCCCACGCCCAGCCTATCCGCATCCCCATCGTTGATGATGGCCACATCTGCGCCTACCTGCTGCACGTAAGCCAGCCCGTGATCCACATTGGGCGGAATGGGTTCCGGGCGGGTCATATGCGGGAAGGCGGGGTTGCGCTCGCTGTGGACTTCGTGAATGGTAGTTTTGCCGCCGCCAATAAGCCGCGCAAACCAGCCTGCGCCGTTGCCCCACATGGGGTCTACCAGCACCTTAAAGCCGGCATGCTTAATCGGCTGCACGTCTATCAGGCTGAGCAAACGCGCGGTGTAGGCTGGAGCGGGGTCGAAGAGTTGGATACGGCCGTCGCTCACCCCATCGGCAAACTTCATGCGCCGCACCTCCGCCAGGTCGTCAGGAATCACCGCCTCAATCTTCTTCAGGGCCTCTGGCGGCAGCGCCCCACCCAGCGGGTCCCGCACTTTAAAGCCGCAATCCACGGCCGGGTTGTGGCTGGCGGTGATGTTGATGCCGCCTCCGGCCCCTTTGTCCATCACCGAAAAGGAAACGGCCGGCGTCGGCGTCGCGCCATCGGTCAGCCACACGCGGATGCCATTGCCCGCCAGCACCTCCGCCGCGGTGGCGGCAAAATCCTCCGCCTGAAAACGGCGGTCATGACCAATAACAATACCCTTTTCCGCCAAACCCTCTTGCTGCACATACCGCGCAAAACCCTGCGTTACGCGCCGCAAGTTAGCAAAGGTATAGCCTTCCGCTATCCGCGCTCGCCAGCCATCTGTACCAAATTTAATCTGCATCAATAAACCTCCAAAAACGTAACCTGTAATCTACAACTTGCAACTTGTAACTTGTTACAGGTTACATTGGCGTGCCGCCATTTTGCAACAGCTTCATGTCTGCATCGACCATCATGCGCACCAGCTCGCGGAAGGAAACGGCCGGTTCCCAGCCCAATTCCCGCCCCGCTTTGCTGGGGTCGCCCACCAGCAAATCTACCTCAGCCGGGCGCATAAAGCGCGGGTCTTGCACCACAAATTCGCGCCAATCCAGGTCTACGTAGCCAAAGGCTTCTTCCAGAAAATCTTGTACAGAATGGGTCTCGCCGGTGGCAATCACATAATCTCGCGGCGCATCCTGCTGCAACATCAGCCACATCGCCTTGACGTAATCGCCCGCAAAGCCCCAGTCGCGCCGCGCATCCAGGTTACCCAGGCGCAGTTCCTGCCCCAGGCCCAGCTTGATTTTGGCAACGTGGTAGGTAATTTTGCGCGTGACAAACTCGATGCCCCGGCGCGGGGATTCGTGGTTGAAAAGAATGCCGGAGGTAGCGTGCAGGTCGTAGCTTTCACGGTAATTAATGGTAATCCAATGACCATACACTTTAGCCACGCCGTAGGGGCTGCGGGGGTAGAAGGGGGTGGTCTCTTTTTGCGGCACTTCCACCACCTTGCCAAACATTTCGCTGGAGCTGGCCTGGTAGAAACGAATCTTGGGGTTCACCAGGCGAATGGCGTCCAGCAGGCGGGTGACGCCCAGGGCGGTGACTTCGCCGGTGAAAACAGGCTGGCTCCAGGAGGTTTGCACAAAGCTCTGGGCGGCCAGATTGTACACTTCATCGGGTTTGTGTTCTTCCAGGATGTGGATGAGGGAGATCTGGTCTAGTAGGTCGCCAGGGACGACGGTGATTTTATCTTGGATGTGCTCTACGCGGTGATAATGGATGGTGCTGGTGCGGCGCACCATGCCCACGACGTCGTAGCCCTGAGAGAGTAAGAGTTCGGCCAGATAGGAGCCATCTTGGCCTGTAATTCCGGTTATTAATGCTTTGGGCATAGTTGTTTCCTTTTCATTGAAGAGATTGGAGATTGGAGATGAGAGATTGACGCAATCTCCAATCTCTCATCTCTAACTCCCTGCACGTTACAAAGGTTATTATAACGGAGGGATGGGTATGGGTAAAACGGCCGTCTCCCACCGTCATCCAGCCATTGCTCAATCGTAGCGCAAACGGCGCACAGCCACCACCACCAGCAGCAACGCCAACAGCGTCAGTCCCCCACCCCAGGCATATACCAGAGGCACAAAACGCCACACCACCTCATGCTCTCCGGCGGGCAGACAGACGGCACGCACGGCCGTATATGCCTTTTGCCATGCCACCTCCTGCCCATCTACCCACACGCGCCAGCCGGGGTAAGCCGTCTCGCTTAGTAGCAGCAGCGCTGGGGTCTCGCTGCTGGTATGGATGCGCCAGTAGCCGTCATCCCAAGCCAAAATCTCAACTTCACCGGGGTTTGTTGGGGGGTGCAGGCTGCAGGTTGGCGCGGTTTCGACAACGGCCGTTGTGGTCGGGTCAAAGTCTGGCTGGTGAATGCGGGCAATGGCCGCCGCATCATCCGCTATGACCTCAGCCTGGTAGACCAGGCGGGCCAGGGGCAGGGTGCGCGCCCGCTGGTACACCCACGCGCTGCCAGATTGGGCCAGAAGGGTTAACGGCCGTTGCCCATCCAAATATTGGTTCAAGGGCACACTGCTCACCACATACCCTGCCCCCAAAATGTCATAAGCGGTAGAGCGCGGGTCGGGCACAGAGCTAGCCAGGGCAATGTTGGCTCCCACTTCCAGGGCATTGTAGCCAAACACCGAATTCAGCCCCGCCTGCCACGCCCCATTTTGGCTAAAAATGTCCACGCCCCAGGGCAGTACGCGCCCCGGGGAATCGCCCACCACGGCCGTTACGTCATCCCAAAACGGGTCATAGGCGGTGGGCGCAGTTTGGATGAACTTGAGGCCAAAGCCCCACAAATCCACCAGAACAAAGAGGGGTAGAAGCAGAAACGCCGCATTACGCAGAGAATAGACAGGGATTTCCCCTTTATCTCTGTGTCTCTCCGTGTCTGCTCTGTGTTTCTCTGTGTCCCTATTCCGCCACCACAGCAGCCCGCAGCCCACAAGCAGCAGCAGCACGGCCGTGGCCCACCCGCCAAGCTGGTGCCACAACCGCCCGCTGGTATCTGTAGGGTGAATGGCGATAAAGACCGCGCCGGTGGCGGCCAGAAGAGTGATGCCGGAAACGACCGTAATCGCCCCAATCCACCTTAGCCAGCGCCCCACGCCAGGGTCAGGCGGCGCGTTACCCAACTGCCCCAGCAGCAGCGCCGCCGCCACCGTGTACAAAAAGGCCGCCCGCCCCGGCGCCCGCGCCAGTTGAAATGGCGGCAGCAAATCATAAGCCAGCCGGTACAAAAAGCCATAGCTGCCCAAGGCCAACAGCAGCCCCAAGGCCAGCAGCCCCACGTAAAAAAAGGTGCGCCGGTCAGGCTTGCGCCAGGCCAGCAGCAGCGCCAGCACGGGCAGCACCCCGGCATAATAGGTCAGCTCTTCAAAATTGGGCACGCTCCAGTAGCCAGTGCGCAGCGGCTCGCCAAAAAATTCCGGCACCAGCAGCGTCAGCAAATGGGCGGGCGGCAGCGAATAGGCCGAGGCAAACTCAAAACTGGGCGCGGCCGTGCGCGAGGCAATCTGGCTAAATTGCAGCAGCGGCAGCAACTGCACGCTGCTCAGTAGCACACCGACCACCACAGCAATAAGGAATTGGCAACCAACTAAGAAGAGATTAGCGATTAGCGATGGGCGATGGGCGACCTCCCGTAATCGCCAATCGCTAATCTCCAATCTTTCAAGGCCCAAATACCATGCAAAGGCCGCCCAAATGATGCCCACGTAGATGAGGGATGTGGTATGCCCGGCAAGAATAGCGAGGGCAAAGGGAACGCCCGCCACAACGCCGGCCCAAGGGGACCGGCGGCGCACGGCCCAAAGGGTGGCTAGCAGCAGCCAGGGCAGCCAGGCGTCAGTCGCCAGCAGCCCCATGTGCCCCGCCCACAAACGCACGGCCGTAAATCCGCTAAAGGCAAAGGTCAGCCCAGCCAGCCACGGTCCCAGGCCCCGCCCGTGCAGCGCCCGCACCAGGGCATACATGCCCGTGCCAGCCACCAGCAGATG
>CAZDEO010000112.1:0-13786 GCA_964504445.1 uncultured Anaerolinea sp.
TTATTTCAGCCGAAATGCCTCGTTTTCAACTATTCATTTTGGCCGCTAATAGCATACATTGGCCAAGGGAAATTGAAACCAACTACCCGGCACTAGGTGCCCCACCGGCGACGCACCTTACCCCCATACAGACAAACATGACAAACATCAGTACAAAGACATGCTATGTTTGAGTTTACACTTTTCTACAAAGGCTTATAATAGTGAGCGATTCATTAATGAAACGCCTCAACCCCAACCCATGGGGGTGAGGAAAAAGATTCCTGTTAGGAGGATAACTATTATGTTCAAAAAGCCGATTGTTGTATTGACCCTGCTGTTGCTGCTGAGTTTGGTCTTGGTGGCCTGCGGTGGCGCTGGTGAGGAAGAAACTGCCCAAGAAGGCGGTATCAAAGTTTGTCAGGTAACGGATGCTGGTGGTATTGATGATAAATCCTTCAATGCGACGGCCTGGAAAGGCGCACAGCGCGTCCAAAGCGAGCTGGGTGGCGAAGCCAAATATCTAGAGTCCCAACAACAAACCGATTATGAGCGCAACATCAACGCGTTCCTGGAAGATGAATGTGACCTGATCGTGACCGTGGGTTTCCTGCTGGGCGACGCTACAGCCGCTGCGGCCGAAGCCAATCCCGACCAAAAATTCACCATCGTGGACTTCTCCTACGAACCAGCTTATGACAATGTGCTAGGGCTGTTGTTTGATACGGACGAGGCTGCTTTCCTGGCTGGTTACGTCGCTGCAGGCACCACGCAAACCGGTAAAGTGGGCACCTTTGGTGGCATTAACATTCCGCCAGTAACCATATTCATGGACGGTTTCTACTATGGCGTGCAGTACTACAACGAAGTCCACGGCACCAACGTGGAAGTGCTAGGTTGGGATCCTGCCACGCAAGACGGGCTATTCACCGGCAACTTTGACAGCACTGACGATGGTAAGACGCTAGGCGAAACCTTGATTGCTGAAGGTGCAGACATCATCATGCCGGTAGCTGGCCCCGTAGGCTTAGGAACGGCCGCTGCTGCCCGTGAAGCTGGCAACGTCTATATTATTGGTGTAGACACAGATTGGACCGAAAGCGCCGCTGACTTCGCCGATATCATCCTGACTTCTGTACTCAAGAACATGGACGTGGCTGTTTTCACCGCCGCACAAGAGGTTGTTGACAACGAGTTTGCTGGCGGCGTTTATCTGGGTACGTTAGAAAATGGTGGCGTTGGCCTGGCGGAGTTTGGCCAGCTAGACAGCATGGTTAGCAGCGACCTAAAAGCCGAACTGAATGACGTGCGCGCTGCCATTATTGCTGGAGAATTGCAAACCAGCCCGTAAGTCTGGCCCATCTATTCTATGGATGGTGTGCGGGTTTTTGAGTATGGCGCCATCTATAACAAGGTAGCACAAGAACAGGGGCTAGTCATTGCTAGCCCCTGTTGTGTTTTTTGGGGAAAGGAAGGCAAACTCATTATGGCCACAGTGCTCGAACTCAAGGGGATTACCAAAAGCTTTCCAGGTGTCCTGGCCAATGACCACATTGACCTGACGCTGGAAGAGGGAGAAATCCACGCCTTGTTAGGCGAGAATGGCGCCGGTAAAACCACGCTAATGAACATTCTCTATGGCCTTTACCAGCCTGATGAGGGTGAAATTTTTGTCCGCAGCAAGAAAATCCAGGTTCATTCACCCAGCGATGCTATTTCGGCCGGCATTGGTATGGTACACCAGCATTTTATGCTCATTCCCGTCTTCACCGTTACCGAAAATGTCATGTTGGGCGATGAATCAACCTATGGTGGGGGCTTTCTCAATCGCGCGGAAGCGGCTAAACGCATCCGTGAAATCTCGGAAACATACAAGCTAGCTGTAGATCCTGATGCTTATGTGCGGGATTTGCCGGTAGGCGTGCAGCAGCGGGTAGAAATTATCAAACTCTTGTACCGGGAAGCGAATATTTTAATCTTTGATGAGCCAACGGCCGTGCTTACCCCCCAAGAAGCGGATGAACTCTTCAAAATTATGCATTCCCTGGTAAGCCAGGGCAAATCCATCATCTTCATCACCCACAAATTGCGCGAAGTGCTGCATGTGGCCGACCGCATTACCGTCATTCGCCGGGGCAAAGTGGTCGGGTCCACCACCCCCACCACCGCTGACCAAAAGAAATTGGCCGAGATGATGGTAGGGCGCGAAGTCATGCTGGAATTAGACAAAAAACCACCTCAAGTGGGGGAACCTGTACTCAAGGTGCAAGATTTAGTAGTGCTTGATGAACGGCAACAGGCGGCCGTTTCTGGCGTCTCCTTTGAAGTGCGGGCTGGGGAAATTTTAGGCGTAGCCGGTGTGCAGGGCAATGGCCAGACAGAACTGGTGGAAGCCATTACCGGGCTGCGTCCAGCCGTAGCCGGGAAAGTCACGCTGCTTGGCGAAGACATCACCCATGCCTCCCCCCGACGCATCACCGAACTGGGAACTGGGCATGTGCCCGAAGACCGACAAAAAGATGGTCTTGTCCTATCCGCTCCGCTAACAGAAAATGTGGTTCTGAACACCTATTACCAGCCTCCGTACACCAAAGGGGTTACCTTGCAACCCGCCGCCATTCGCGAAACTGCCGATGAGTTGATCGCTCGATTTGACATTCGAACCCCTGGCGCTTTAACTTCAGCAGGCTCTCTGTCAGGTGGAAACCAGCAAAAGGTGATTATTGCCCGAGAGTTTAACCGGCCCGTGAAATTTCTGGTTGCTTCCCAACCCACCCGCGGCCTGGACGTAGGCTCCATCGAATATATTCACGGCCGTATCATTGAAAAGCGAGATGAGGGAACGGCCGTCATGGTCGTATCCCCCGAACTCGACGAAATCCTGCAACTATCAGACCGCATCGCCGTCATGTATCGTGGCGAAATCATCGCCATCGTCCCTGGCGAAACAGCCACCAAAGAACAGCTTGGCCTGCTCATGGCTGGCGTCCACCCAGAAGACCTACCAGAAGCCCCTCAGCCCAATCCCTAAGAGGTTGTTATGACCCAAAATAACGATAAGCCAAACAATAAAAAAGGCTTCACCCAGGTACTCCTCCAGGAAATAACCAGCCAGACCGTACTCATTCCCATTCTGGCTGTCATCACCGGCCTCATCTTAGGCGCCTTCATCATCATCTTCACCACCGAAGAGGTGTACCAGGCCTGGGGCAGATCGCCCGGACAAGGGTTAAGCGTTGCCTGGCAATCCGTCTCCAATGCCTACACCGCCCTATTCACCGGCGCCCTCGGTTCTCCCAGCCGAATTATCAATGCCCTACAAAGCGGGGACGCCCTGGCCATCCGGCGCGCCTTTAACCCCTTCCTAGAAAGCCTCGTCGCCTCCACCCCCTACATCTTCGCCGGCCTCTCCGTCGCCCTCGGCTTCCGCTCCGGCCTCTTCAACATCGGCGCCGAAGGGCAGCTTTTTATGGGCGCAATTTTTGCCGCCTACATCGGCTACTCAATCACCGGCCTGCCCGCCATCATCCATCTCCCCCTGGCAATTCTGGCTGGCGCCTTAGGCGGGGGACTGTGGGGCTTCATTCCCGGCTGGCTCAAAGCAAAAACCGGCGGTCACGAAGTCATCAATACCATCATGCTCAACTACATCGCTTTTCGTCTCAGCGAATGGCTCCTCAGCGGCCCCATGAAACGACCCGAATCCTTTAACCCCGTTAGCCCCACTATCCAGGAAAGCGCCATGCTCCCGCGCTTCTTTGACTCCCCCATTCGCTTTCACGCCGGCTTCTTTCTGGCACTCCTGGTTGCCTGGTTTGTGGCCTGGTTTCTCTTCCGCACCCGCTGGGGCTTCGACCTACGCACCGTCGGCGCAAATCCCCACGCCGCCCGCTATGCGGGCATGAACATTACCCTGGTCACCATCGTTGCCATGTCTTTTGCCGGGGCGCTGTCCGGGTTAGCCGGAGCCAACGAAGTACTGGGCGTCAACCACAATCTGGCCCTCGCCTTCTCAGCCGGGTATGGCTTCGATGCCATCGCCCTGGCGCTGCTGGGCAAGAGTCATCCATTAGGCGTCGTGCTGGCAGCACTGCTCTTCGGCACCCTACGCAGCGGCGCATTAGGCATGCAACTTGCTGCAGGAATACCTATCGACATCATCTCTGTACTACAAGCATTAATCCTGGCCTTCATTGCTGCCCCGGCCATCATTCGCACAATTTACCGAATGCGTGAACCTGCGGCGGGAGAGGAAGGTGGTATGGTACTGCGGGGTTGGGGAGAAGGATAAAATGGCTACGACAACTGCAACCATGATGGCAAAACAGTATGTTTCCAACCGGCGTCAGCGGGTTATGGGCATTCTGTTTCTGGGTTTAGCTTTTGGTATCTGGATATTCTTTGGGCGCGCTATGCCCGCAGAAACAATAACTACTTTTGGCATGGCGCCCGGCGGGGCGCAGGCTGAAAGTCTGGATTGGTCATTGCCTACATTAGCTACGCTGAATACCCTGGCAATTATCAGTGCTGTATTAGGTGGCGCCCAATTAGCTCGCGGCTTTGGCCGCCAAACCAATTGGATCTTAGCACTGGTAGTAGGCTTTTTCATTTTTAGCTTCTTGGCCTGGGCAGCCGCCGGTAAATCATTGAACTTGGTGGGGCTGCTGAACACAACACTTTCCAAAGCCGTGCCGATAACGCTGGGGGCCTTGTCTGGGGTTCTGTGTGAGCGCGCCGGTGTAGTCAACATTGCCATCGAAGGGATGATGCTGGCAGGCGCCATGATGGGCTCGCTCATTGCCAGCCTGACGGACAGCCTATGGCTGGGTGTATTGGCCGCGGTGCTCACGGGCGCGTTATTGGCTCTGGTTCATGCCGTTTTCTCCATCAAATATATGATTGACCAGATTATTTCGGGCACGGTGATCAACATTTTTGCCACAGGTATCACTTCATACATCTCGGCCAAGTTTTTACAGGAGTATCAGGAGCTAAACAATCCGGGCACTTTTCGCGCCTGGGCTATTCCTGGTCTTTCGGACATTCCGTTTATTGGTCCGATTTTGTTTAACAACAACATGTTTGTCTATGCGATGTTTATCTTTCTGGTTGTGCTGAGTGTGGCCCTGTTTTACACGCGATGGGGCTTGCGGCTGCGGTCGGTGGGTGAACATCCTCGGGCCGCGGATACGCTGGGTATCAATGTGTTTCGTACGCGCTACATGGCGGTCATTTTAGGGGGAATGATGGCTGGTTTTGGCGGCGCCTATTTCACGCTGGGTTCGGTGGGGCGTTTTGATGAGGTGATGACGGCCGGACGTGGGTTTATTGGTCTGGCAGCCATGATTTTTGGTAATTGGACGCCGTTTGGTTCTTTTGGGGCGGGCTTGTTGTTTGGGTTTGCAGATTCGCTGGCGGCCCGGCTCGCCATTTTGGGCGTGAATATTCCCTCCCAATTTTTGCTGATGGCGCCCTATGTGGCAACGATGATCGTGCTGGCAGGGGTTGTAGGCCGCGGCCAAATGCCGGCCGCCGATGGTCAGCCCTATGTGAAAGAATAATCGGACTCGCTCTGAAAAAATGAAAAAGCGTTACCCTAAAATCGTGGGTAACGCTTTTTTGTGGAAGCGGATTTATTATGTGTAGATGGGAGAACTCGCGGTAGTTTCTATCCGTTGGTGAAGGGCCATCAGATACATGGTCAAGGCGATGCTGGTGGCGTCTGCGATCTGCCCAATACGGCCGTCTAACAGCGCATAGCGCAGATCACGCAGGCTCACCCATTGCACCCCATTTGTCCCGGCTCCCAAAGAAGAGGTCCGCCGCGCATCCCGCGCAAAAAGAAAATGAATCACCCGGCCTTCTGCATTAGAAAAACTACCCAGGTAAACCCAATGCGTACTTTCATAGCCCAACGCAGACAGCTCCATCCGGGCCACCATAATAGGGTCTTCATTGCCGTCCAGACTTGCCCGCAGCATCGTCCAGCTGCGGGGAATGCTATGCACCTGGCGTACCAGGACATTGCCGTCAGCATTTAAGACAAGCACATATACCCGCTCTGCAGGGGTCAGTTCAGGCTGCTCTGTTTGCTGATTATTCACGCTTGCGAATTCCTCCCAAAGGTTGTTTCCCGTTTTACCCCGCTGGGTCTTTCTATCTAGGGGAATTATGCTTTTTATAAGTTACAAAACCTCTTTCGGTGGCTGATTAACGCAGGCCAAGTAATTTGGCCTAAAGCACCGGTAGTCCATTACTTGACGGCCGGCCTGTCTGAGACCTAGATTTGCCAACGAAAAAGGCTCTCTTATCCAACAAGAGGAGTTATGTATGTGCCATTGGTGGCAAAAAGGTATTGTGTATCAAATTTACCCCCGCAGCTTTCAGGACAGCAACGGTGACGGCATCGGCGACCTGCGCGGCATTTTGCAGCGGCTCGATTACCTGCATTGGCTGGGCGTAGACGCCCTCTGGATTTCGCCCATTTACCCCTCGCCTATGGCTGATTTTGGCTATGATGTCAGCGATTATGCTAACGTACACCCGATGTTTGGCACATTGGCGGATGCGGATGCGCTGATTACGGCCGTCCACCACCACCACATGAAGCTCATCCTCGATTTCGTGCCCAATCACAGCTCCGACCAGCACCCCTGGTTCCTGGAATCCCGCGCCTCCCGCAACAGCGCCAGGCGTGACTGGTACATCTGGCGCGACCCTGCCCCCGATGGTGGCCCGCCCAACAACTGGCTCAGCCGCTTCGACGGCCGTAGCGCCTGGACATGGGACGAAACCACCGGGCAATACTACCTCCACTCCTTCCTGCAAGAGCAGCCCGACCTCAACTGGCGCAACCCTGACCTGCGTGCCGCCATGCTCGACACCCTGCGCTTTTGGTTCCGGCGCGGCATAGACGGCTTCCGCGTAGACGTCTCTTATCGCGTCATGAAAGATGTCCAATTCCGCGACAACCCGCCCAACCCCCACTGGCAGCCTGGCAGCGACCCCTCCAAGCGGGTCAGCGAAACTTACACCAAAAACACGCCCGACATTCACATCTTCAACCGCTGGCTGCGGGAAGTAGCCGACGAATTTGACGACCGCGTGCTGATTGGCGAAATGAACCTGCCCCTGCCCCAACTGATCAGGCATTATGGCACGGGGGATGAGTTCCACCTGCCTTTCAACTTTCAGCTTATCTTTAGCGATTGGACGCCAACGGCCGTGCGCCAGTTAGCCACAGAATACGAAACCCTGCTGCCCCGAGGGGCCTGGCCCAACTGGGTGCTGGGCAACCACGACCAGCACCGCGTCGCCAGCCGCGTTGGTACGGCCCAAGCCCGCGTGGCCATGACGCTGCTGCTCACCCTGCGCGGCACGCCCACCCTGTACTACGGCGACGAAATCGGCCTGGAAGATGTGGAAATTCCGCTGGAGCGGGTGCAAGACCCCTGGGAAAAGTTTGTGCCCGGCATTGGCCTGGGCCGCGACCCGGAGCGCACGCCCATGCCCTGGGACGCCAGCCCTAACGCGGGGTTCTGCCCGGTCCATGTGGAACCCTGGCTGCCTCTCAACGCCGACTACGCGCAGCGTAACGTGGCCGCACAGCAAGCACAGCCCCATTCCATGCTGTCCATGACGCAGCAGCTTATTGCCCTGCGCCGCCAGCACCCGGCGCTGCACATGGGCCGCTTTGCCGCGCTGGACGCACCGGAAGGGGTGCTGGCTTACACACGCACCCATGATGATGATGTAGTTCTGGTGGCCTTGAATTTTACGGGGGAGGAACGGGTGTGGGAATTGCCGGTGGGGTGGGAAAACGGCCGTTTCCTTTTCTCTACCACCATGCAGAGCGGGAACGGGGTGGGGAACGGCCGTTTAGTTTTGCGCCCTCACGAGGGGGGACTATTGCTGCCCTAGACTCAATGCGCCTGATCCACCAAAGTCCGCGCGCGCGCCTGTAAGTGGGCCAGCCGTGCCCCATCCGCCAGCAAATCTGTGTGTAGCTGCGTGACGCGGGTCGCCAACCCCGCATCATGAAAGGAATAGGCGATGTTCTGCACCTGGTTGAGGCGGGCCAGTTTACCAACCGGCGTCAATTCTTCGGGGCGCAACGGCCGTGCCGCTCCCCAATCAATATGCACAATCTCCCCATCTCCCTGCCGCACCACAAAATTAGCCGAATGCCAATCTCCATTCTCCACCCCCAGGGCCTCAGCCACCTGTTGATGAAAAATGTACGTTTCATAAAGCTGTGGCGTCAGGGTAACAGGGTCCCCCAGCACCAACGCTTGCGTGGTAGGGCCAGCAACAAAAGGTTCCACCGTCAGCCCTAGCAGGCTATAAAACTGCATAGGATGGTGCAAGGCCTTGTGCAAGCGGGGAATCAGCCCCTCCTCCAGCACCTGGCGAATGCGCCCGCGTGGGGTAACTAGCGATTGATCATGCGTGAGGTAGGGCCAATTTTCTGGCTGGCCCCGCCAGGTTTGCGCGTTGAGCTGAATTTCGTGGAAAGGTTCGGGGCCGGGTTGTTTGATGACTACGCCTAGTTCTGGGGCGATGAGTACCGTGCTGCGCCGGTGGCGGCCTACAATGTACTCTCCCTTCAAAATAAACAGGAGGCCGGTAGCATCGCGTTGGGCGTGTTGCCAGGCGGCAATTTGCTCTACGGTGACCTGGTCGCCCCTGGCCTCAGCGTGGCGGCGGCGCAGTTCCAGGCGCGTCAGCCAATCTAGCAGCTCATCTAGCAGCAGGGGGCGGGGAATGGGCGGCTGGGTGGCGGTGGCAAAATGGCGCCCGCTAATGATTTGCGCGTACACCAGCTCGATATAGTCGGCGATTTGGCTGGGGTTGGGCTGGGTGGTGGCGGGGCGCTGCCAGGCGAGGTGTTGCAGGGCCACGGCCGTTTCCATCACCCCCTGCCCCATTTCTGTTTCTAATCTTGCCGCGACCAGCGCCGGGTCTGCGCCAAAATAACGAATAGTAGGACCATAGTCGGCCAGCATCTGCGCGTTGTCCAGCATGGGGTCTGGGGGCCAGGGGCGCGGCAAGCCAAAAATGCCAAAATAGGCGGCGTGCCAGCCCCCCAGATTGCGGGTGAGGAAGCCGTTCTCGCGCAAAAATTGGGCGGGAACCAGGCGGTCAGTGGTCGTTTGGTGCAGGTAGTTGTGGGGATCGTCGATACGCAGCAGGTGGGCTATGGTGGGGTGTTTTTGGGCGGCCAGGTGAGTTAGCCACTGTTTTTGGGCGGCCAGGGTGGGGCGCTGGGCAATGATGGCAACGGCCGTACGGGACTGTGCTTTGGTAGATAAAAACTGGACGACAGCAGGGCGGCTAAGGGGAATTGCCAGAACGGCAAAATGAATTTCTGCATTATTCAACCGCCATTCTCCCTTTGAGAACGTAGGTTTTCATTTTTCCCTTCCCTTTCACCGGCAAAGCGGCTTGTTCTTCTAGCAAATAGTTGTCTTTCAGCCGCTGGTAGGTTGCTTCACTGGTCAAAATGGCCCCAGGGGCGCTATGTTCTTGCATACGGTCAGCCGTATTCACCGTATCGCCCCAAATATCGTAAGCAAATTTGTTTTTGCCGATGACACCAGCTGTTAGCGGGCCGGTGTTGATACCCACGCGCACCTGTACCGGTTTACCCGAAGGCCATGTAAATTTGGCAACGGCCGTTTGCATCTGCAAAGCGAGTTCCGCCACCGCCTCTACGTGGTCGGCCCGCCACTCTGGCACCCCACCTGTTACCAAGTAGGCATCTCCCACTGTTTTAATCTTCTCCAGGCCATGCACTTCTACCAAGTCGTCAAATGTTGTAAACAAATTATCTAGCAATGTTACCAGTTGTTCCGGGGGTAGGGCAGAAGCCATTTGTGTAAAGTCTACAATGTCTGCAAACATTACTGTGGCTTCAGGGAAGCTGTCGGCGATGAGCTTTTCGCCCTGCTTCAGCCGCTCTGTTACCGGCGCCGGTAAAATATTCAACAATAAATGCTCTGCTTTCTCTTGCTCTTGCCGAATTTGCGCTAAATAATGCTGCTCCTGGTCGTGCCACGATTTTTGCGTCAGGCACGACTCTACTCGCGCCTCTAGCAGCACTTCGTTATATGGCTTGAAGAGGTAATCCTCTGCCCCTAGCTTAATGCAGCGTGCCACCTGTTCCAGGTCATCCAAAGCGGAGATCATGACGACGGGGATGTGGCGCGAGGCGGGGTCTTCTTTAATGCGCTGTAATACTTCGCTGCCGTCCATGCCGGGCATCATCAGGTCGAGGAGAATGAGGTCGTACTCGTTCTCTTGCACCATTTCCAAAGCGGCGAAGCCATCAACGGCATAGGAGATGGCGTGCCCCATGAAGCCGAGCATAAGGCCCAAAGGTTCGCGCACAAATTCGTTATCATCAACAATTAGAATTCTGCCTTTCAAGGGCATGGCTGCTTGCCTCGTTGTTTGGCCCTGGCACAGTTTTGTGTTTGTTAGTGGCGCACTTATTACTGGCTAGGGCTGGTGGTAAATGACAGACGCTGCCTATGATAGCAAATGTCACCCAGCCGCCCAACATTTAGGCGGAATAGGGGCTGTGTTTTTGCTGTTTGAGGAGTGGTGGGGGAAACGGCCGTTTACTTCAAACGTCATAGGGGAGTTGGGCTTCGGCAACGGCCGTTGCCAACACCTGTTCGCTAATTCCCTGCCGCCGCAGACTCTCCACCAGCCGGGTCAAATCCACGCCTTGCTCCAGCCGGTCCAAATCGGCCCGTAACCCTTGCCCAATATAGGCCCGCATCAACGGTTGATAGCCAGAAAAGCCGAGCAAAGGGGCGACCCGCTTCAAATCTTCAACCACATCTTCCGGCATCCGAATACTGACCATGATGTTGGGACGATCTTTCTGCAATTTCTGTTTAAGCTGCTCCGCTTTCATAGATTTTTCGCTCATACCCGGTCGCTAATCTGGCGGAGATAAGCCGAATTGCGTCCCCCCGCCAGACATAAACGACATACAAAACCTGCCATGCTTGCGTCATACCAATCATGCTTTGACGCTCTTCCCCATCAATAAGTTCATCGTCCAGGGACACCAGAAATGGATCGAAAAATGCCTCGCAAGCCGTTAAAAATAAGACGCCATGTTTTTGCCAATTGCGTTCGGCTTTGGCATCATCCCACTCGAAATCAATGCCCTGTAACGTTTGAAATACATCCATTTTGACTAAATTTTACGTGTTCGTATTTACAATGTCAATACGGTATCACATATTCCGCCGGTACTGCCCCCCCACCTCATACAACGCCTGCGTAATCTGCCCCAGCGAACAGACCTTCACCGCCTCCATCAACGCCGTGAACATGTTTTCATTATGGATAGCTGCTTGTTGTAGAGATTGCAACTGCCCCGCCGCCACCTCCGGCTGCCACGCCTGCAATGCCCCCACCGCCGCAATCTGCCGCTCCTTCTCGGCCGTCGTCGAGCGAATCACCTCACGCGGCAAAACCGTCGGCGAACCTTCATCCGAGAGGAAGGTATTGACGCCAATAATCGGCAGTTCGCCAGAATGCTTCAGATGCTCGTAATAGAGCGATTCTTCCTGAATCTTGCCCCGCTGGTACATCGTCTCCATCGCCCCCAGCACGCCGCCCCGCTCCGTGATGCGGTCGAATTCGACCAGCACCGCCTCCTCCACCAAATCGGTCAACTCCTCAATGATGAACGCCCCTTGCAGCGGATTCTCGTTCTTCGCCAGCCCCAACTCCTTGTTGATGATGAGTTGGATCGCCATCGCCCGCCGCACCGATTCCTCTGTGGGCGTGGTGATCGCCTCGTCGTAGGCGTTGGTGTGCAGCGAGTTGCAGTTGTCATAAATGGCGTAGAGCGCCTGCAAGGTGGTGCGGATGTCGTTGAAGGCAATTTCTTGGGCGTGGAGGGAACGGCCGCTCGTCTGAATGTGGTACTTTAGCTTCTGCGCCCGCTCGTCGGCCCCGTACTTCAACTTGAGCGCCTTGGCCCAGATGCGCCGCGCCACCCGGCCGATGACCGCGTATTCCGGGTCCATGCCGTTGGAGAAAAAGAAGGAGAAGTTGGGCGCGAACTCGTCCACATCCATCCCCCGCGCCAGGTAATACTCCAGGAAGGTGAAGCCATTGGCCAGGGTAAAGGCGAGTTGGCTGATGGGATTGGCCCCCGCTTCGGCGATATGGTAGCCGGAGATGGAGACGCTGTAGAAGTTGCGCACGCGGTGGTCAATGAAGTATTGCTGGATGTCGCCCATTAGCCGCAGGGCGAATTCGGTGGAGAAGATGCAGGTGTTTTGCGCCTGATCTTCTTTGAGGATGTCGGCCTGGACGGTCCCGCGCGCCGTGGACAACGCCCGCGCTTTGATTTCCGCGTATATGTCGGGCGGCAACACCTGGTCGCCCGTCAAGCCAAGCAGTATCAGCCCCAGGCCATCGTTGCCTTCGGGCAGGTCGCCCTGGTAGCGCGGCCTTTCCAGTCCGCGTCCCTCGTACAATTCCCGCTTTTTCGCTTCCACCAGATGCTCCAACCCGTGTTGGCGGATGTAGAGTTCGCACTGCTGGTCAATCGCCGCGTTGAGGAAAAAGGCGAGCATCGTCGGCGCGGGGCCGTTGATGGTCATGCTCACCGAGGTCGCCGGGTCGCACAGGTTGAAGCCGCTGTACAGTTTCTTGGCGTCATCCAAGCTGGCAACGGAGACGCCGGAGTTGCCGATTTTGCCATAAATGTCGGGGCGATAGGCGGGGTCTTCGCCGTAGAGCGTTACCGAATCGAAGGCGGTGGAGAGGCGTTTGGCGGGCATGCCCAATGAGACGTAGTGGAAGCGTTTGTTGGTACGCTCCGGGCCGCCTTCCCCGGCGAACATGCGCGTGGGGTCTTCGCCCGCCCGCTTGAAGGGGAAGACCCCGGCCGTATAGGGGAACTCCCCTGGCACATTCTCCTGCAAATTCCAGCGCAAAATGTCGCCCCAACCGGTGTAGCGGGGCAGAACGACTTTTGGCACTTGGGTATGGGAGAGCGATTCGGTGCGCGTTGGCACGCGGATGTCCCGCCCGCGCACCTGGTAGACGTATTCCGCGCCAGCGTATTGCGCTTTTTTGTCCGCCCAGCCATCTAAAATTTGCTGATTGTGCCGGTCTAAGTCCAGACTGAGTTGGGCGTAGAGGGCTTCTAATTCCTCTACTAGCTTGTCACCATCGGGGCGATTGGCGGAGTGAACGGCCGTTATCGCCTCCCTCAACCCATACAACCTGTCCGCCAACCGGGCCTGTTCATCCACCCAACGGCCGTAGCCCCGAATCGTCTCGGCAATCTCGCTCAGGTAGCGCACCCGCGCCGGCGGGATGATGTAGACCTTCTCCGACATCTCATCGCTGGTGGCCAGATGGGGTTCCAGGTCGGCGCCGGTTTTGTGGGCGATGGCGGTCATCACGGCCGTGTACAGCCGGTTCGTGCCCGGATCATTAAACTGGCTGGCGATGGTTCCGTAGACCGGCATTTCCTCTAACGGCCGTTGCCACAATTGATGGTTGCGCTGGTACTGCTTCTTCACGTCGCGCAGGGCGTCCAACGCGCCGCGCTTGTCGAACTTGTTCAGGGCGATCAGGTCGGCGAAGTCCAGCATGTCAATCTTCTCTAGCTGGCTGGCCGCGCCATACTCTGGCGTCATCACATAGAGCGTCACGTCGGCAAAATCAATGATCTCCGTGTCCGACTGCCCAATCCCGGAAGTCTCCAGGATGATCAAATCGAACTGCGCCGCCTTAAGAATCGCCAGCACTTCGGGGATGTGGC
>CAZDEO010000113.1:0-13713 GCA_964504445.1 uncultured Anaerolinea sp.
CGGGCGCTCATGCTTTATCCCAGATGGATTTCCCGGTTGTTGGCGTCGCTTCCATGATTGACAACGACCTCTATGGGTCCGAGATGACCATCGGCGTCGATACCGCGCTCAATATCGCCCTTGAAGCCATTGACCGGTTGAAAATCACCGCCTCATCCCACTAGCGAACCTTCCTGGTAGAAGGGATGGGCCGGGATAACGGCTACCTGGCTTTGATGGCCGGCATAGCCGGCGGGGCCGAAGCGATTCTCATACCTGAAGTAGAAACAGATCCCAATGATCTGGCAGCTAAAATGCGTGCTGCCTACGAACGAGGCAAAGCCCACGCCATTGTCGTTGTCGCCGAAGGCGCCGGCTATAATGCCGAGGCCCTGACCAATTACTTCGCCGAACATCAAGAAAGATTGGGTTTTGAACTGCGAGTAACCAGGCTCGGTCACGTCCAGCGCGGCGGCTCGCCCGGCGCAATTGACCGGCTGTTGGCGACCCGACTGGGCGCAGCCGCCACCGAACAACTGGCTGTAGACAACCATGGCGTACTGGCGGGTCAGCTTAAAAGTGAAATCACGACGACGCCCCTGGCCGAAGTGGCCGCCCGCAGTGGTGGCCAGCAAAAACCAATGGATATGCGCCTGCTGGCGCTGGCGCAAGTATTAGACAAGTAAATAAACAGACAAGGAGTATTGAACCATGAGTAACGATAAGATTCGCGTGGCCGTCAACGGCTACGGCATCATTGGCAAACGGGTGGCCGATGCGGTGAAGGTACAATCCGATATGGAATTAGTGGGCGTGGCCGATGTGGTCAGTGATTACCGGGTACAGGCGGGCGCGGTGTTGGGCTTACCCATCTATGCCTCGCTACCAGATAAAGTGGACGAGATGAAAGCGGCCGGCATTCCCATTGTAGGGACGTTAAACGACTTGCTGGCCCAGGTGGACGTGGTGGTGGACTGTACGCCCAAAGGAATTGGCGCTAAAAATCTGGAACGGTATCGAGAGGTAGGCGTCAAAGCCATCTACCAGGGTGGCGAAAAACACAGCCTGACCGGGCATTCTTTCGTGGCCCAGGCTAACTACGAAACGGCCGTAGGCCAGGATGCCACCCGCGTCGTCTCCTGCAACACCACCAGCACCGTGCGCACGCTGCTGGCGCTGCGGGAAGCCGGGTTGCTGAAAAAAGCGCACGGCGTGTTAATGCGCCGGGCCACTGATCCCTGGGAATCGGATCACAGCGGTATTATGAACACCATTGTTCCCGAACCGCATATTCCCAGCCACCAGGGACCGGACGCGCAGACGGTCGTACCCGACCTGGACGTGGTTACGATTGCCGCCAAAGCAGCGCACACGCAGACCCACAACCATTACTGGATCGTAGAGATGACGCGAGAGGCCAGCCGGGAAGCAGTGTTGGCCGCCTTCCGCGCCGCGCCGCGTATCGCCTTTATCCGCATGAGCGATGGCGTGGTGGCGCTGAACAGCACCATCGAACTGATGAAAGACCTGGGACGGCCGCGTGGCGACATGTGGGAGGTGGCGCTGTGGGAGGACGTGCTCACGGTAAACGGCAACGAACTGTACTACACCTATCAGGTCTACAATGAGGCGATTGTCGTACCCGAAAGCGTGGACGCCATTCGCGCCCTGGCCGGAACAGTGACCGACGGTCGTGAATCCATTCGCATGACGGATGAAGCAATGGGCATGCGGCGGGATTTTCTGGCGGGAGCATAGCGGCAGCAAGGTACATATGGAAGCAATTGCCCGGTTCGTTGTCGAGAAAGACATTATTATTTCGTACGCGATTGACCCAATCGCACGACTGCAAACAAGGAGGAAAATATGATAGATCATCACCATCACCCTGCATCCACACCAAAACAGACAGATATGTCAGGTAGTCACGCGTTGCTTGAGCTGGAAATCACCAACTATTTCATGGGATCTGCCTGTCCGTACATCGAAGAGCACGTCGGCGCGGCTCCCGGTGTCCACAGCGTTTGCCTTAACCGCACCAGCGGTATCATCGAAGTAGCCTACGATCCTGGTCAGACAACACCCGACGCCATCATTGAAGCAGTGAAACATTGCGGCTTCATTTGCCAGGAAGGTGGGCCAGTACATGAGGCCAGCCGCTCTGGTTCTGCCCATGCGGCCCATAACGCTCATGCCGCCCATGCCGAAATGGCCGCTCCGGCCGCACACGTTGACCACGAAGTCCACGAAGATCACGATGCCCACGCCGGACATGGAGCGCACATGGCCACTACCATGCGCAACTTGTTCTTTGTCGCCGCCGTGCTTACCCTCATTGAAATCATCTACTCGCCCCTGGGGACGCGACTGCTGAACCTGACGCCGGCAACCCCCTTTGGTATTCGCAACGAGGTGTTCCAGTTCCTGCTGACTACCCCGGTCGTCTTCTGGGGTGGCTGGCCTTTCCTGTCGGTAGCCGGGCGCGCCTTGCGACGGGGCCAGGTTAACATGGCTACCCTTATTGCCACTGGTATTCTGACCGCCTACTTCTACAGCGTGGGCGCCACTTTCCTTTTCGAGAGTGAAGTTTTCTACGAAGCGGCCGCCATGCTAACCACCTTTAGCTTGCTCGGTCACTGGATGGAAATGGCGGCCCGCAATGCCACCGGCGAAGCCATCGCCTCACTGCTCAAGCTGGTGCCGGAAACGGCGCGAGTTTTTCGCGACGGCCAGGAGGTGGAAGTGCCGGTCGAGGAAGTGCAGGTGGGTGACATGATTGCCGTCCGCCCCGGCGAGAAAGTGCCTGTAGATGGCGTCGTCGTTGACGGCCGTAGCTACGTAGACGAATCCATGATTACCGGCGAACCCGTGCCTGTGGAAAAGACAGAGGGGGTTAAAGTTACCGGCGGTACGCTCAATACCACCGGCGCTTTTCGTTTCAAGACCGAACACGTCGGTTCGGATACGGCCCTGGCCCGCATTGTGCAGATGGTGCAGTCGGCTCAGGGCAGCAAAGCACCGGCCCAGCGGCTGGCTGATGAAGCGGGGAAGTACCTGGTCTTCGTCGCCCTCGGTTCCGGTGCGATGGACTTGATCATCTGGCTCGCTTCGGGCGCCGACCCGGTCTTTGCCCTGACCATAGCCGTGGCGACTGTGGTCATTGCCTGTCCGGACGCGCTGGCGCTGGCCACGCCCACGGCCATTACCGTGGGCATGGGCATGGGCGCCAGCAATGGCGTTCTAATTAAAGACGCGGCCTCGTTGGAAGGAGTGGCCACGCTGAACACAATTGTGATGGACAAAACGGGCACACTGACCGAAGGCAAGCCATCGGTGACGGATGTAGTTGTCACCGACAGCATTCCGGAAGAGACGCTGCTGGCGCAGGTGGCGGCGCTGGAGGGGGATTCGGAACACCCGCTGGCGCAGGCGATTGTGCGCAGCGCCCGTGAGCGGGGCCTGAACAGTCAAGACGGCGTGACCGATTTTGAGGCGGTTCCGGGTCATGGCGCGGTGGCGATGGTGGGCGGAACCCGACTGGCTATCGGCAACGCCCGCATGATGGTGCGGGAAGGGGCTGTAGTAGACGGCGTGCAGGATGATAATGATCGGTTATCGCGTGAGGGCAAGACAGTGACGTATGTGGCGGCAAACGGCCGTCTGGCCGGATTGATCGCCCTGGCCGACAAACCCAAGGCCACTGCCGCCGAAACGGTCGCTGCTCTGCACGAACTAGGCCTGGAAGTGGTCATGCTCACTGGCGACGCCCAAAAAACGGCCGAAGCGGTTGCCCGTACTTTGAACATTGACACCGTCATTGCCGAAGTGCTGCCCGATCAGAAAGCGGACAAAGTTAGCGAGCTGCAAAAGAGCGGCAAGCGGGTGGCCATGGTTGGGGATGGCGTCAACGACGCGCCGGCGCTGGCTACGGCCGACGTGGGCATTGCCATCGGCGCGGGTACGGACGTGGCCATTGATACGGCCGATGTGGTGCTGATGCGCAGTGACCCCTTCGACATTGTTAAGGCGCTAGCCCTGTCGCGCAAAGTGCGGGGCAAGATCAAGCAGAACCTGTTCTGGGCGGCCATTTACAACGTCATCGCCATCCCTATTGCCGGCGGCATCCTCTACAACAGCCTGGGCATTTTGCTGCGGCCGGAATGGGCGGCGCTGGCTATGGCTGCCAGTACAATCACGGTGACGATTAACGCGCTGTTGCTAAAGCAGGCGGGCCTACCCAAGGCCCAAAACCAGATGAAAGCGCCCCAGCCTGCCGTCGCCCCGGCTGTGGCCTGAAAGTTGTAGACGGTGTTGCTACTTAAAGTGGGAGGTATCCAATGCAAATCTGGCATCTTACGCCTGACGCACCCCGCGCGCCCCGCCGCGTAAGTCCGGGCGAACCGGTCAGGCTGATTATTGGTACATGGCCTATCGAACCGGGACAGACGGTGTGGCTGACTTACCGCGTCGAGCACGCCGACGGGTTATACGAGACGGGCCAAACGGCTGCGGCCTGGCAGCGCAATGAAGGCGGTAACAGTTACTGGCGGGCAGGGATCGGTCCTTTTGCCAGGGGAGATAGGGTAAGTTACACAGTACACGGCCGTTCTCCCCACGAGACAGTCACCGGGCCAACGGTCGAATTCCGGGTCGGGCCAAAACTCTACCTGGCGCTGCTGTGGCACCAGCACCAGCCCATCTACAAAGACACCGCCCATCCCACGGCCAGCGGCAGCTACGTCCACCCCTGGGTGCGGCTGCACACCATCCGCGATTACTACTCGATGGCCGCCCTGGTGGCTGAACACCCTGGCATTCACCTGACCATCAACCTGACGCCCTCGCTGCTGTGGCAGCTTGAGGATTACCTGGAGCGCGGCGCCACCGACCGTACGCTGGAACTGGCGCTGAAACCGGCCGAATTGCTAACGCCGGATGAGCGGGAGGCCGTGTTGAGTACCTTCTTCGATGCCAACTGGCACAATCAGATTTTCCCCCATCCGCGTTACAAGGCGTTGTTTGAGCAGCGGCGAAGGAAACAGGAATTTACCGACCAGGACGTGCGCGATCTGCAAATGTGGTTCAATCTGGCCTGGTTTGGCTCAGAGTTCCGCAAAGGCGATGTGAAACTGGCGACGGGGGAAATCGCCTCGGTGCAGTGTTTCGTTGAGCAAGGGTCGGGATTCACGACGGCCGACATTGAAGCGATGGTCGCCGAGCAGTACAAGATCATACGTGCCATCATTCCCATCCACCGGCAGTTACAGGAACACGACCAGATTGAAGTCAGCGCCACACCCTTTTACCACCCCATCCTGCCCCTGCTGGTAGACACTAACCAGGCCACCATTGACCGGCCAGGCACAACCTATCCGCCTCGCTTTGCCTACCCTGAAGACGCTGAGTCCCAGGTGCGGCTGGCAGTGGAGAGCTACCAACGTTGGTTTGGACGAGCGCCGCACGGCATGTGGCCGGCCGAGGGCGCGGTAAGCCAATTCGTCATTCCCTACTTTGCCCAACACGACATTCGCTGGCTGGCGACAGACCGGGGCGTATTGGCGCGTTCCGGGCGCTGGGGGTATGAAGCTCACAAACCTGATGTGCTTTGCCAGCCTTATCGCGCCTTAGAAGGTGATCACGCCTTGAGCGTCTTCTTCCGGGACACGGAGCTTTCTGACGCTATCGGCTTTCATTATTACGGTTACACCGATTACCGGCAGGCCGCAGGCAGCTTCCTGCAAACAATCAAGGAAAGGTTTGCGCGGCAGATTAGTGGCGAGGCGGATCGGGTGCTGACGGTGGTGTTAGACGGCGAAAATGCCTGGGGTTCCTACCGCGACGATGCCCGGCCGTTTCTGCATGCACTGTACGAATTGCTGGTACAGGACGCCGAAATTGAGACCGTTACCTTTAGCGAGTATTTGGATGGCAACCCAGAACGAGGCGTTGCCGCCCATCCCCTGGACGACCAGACCCGAGTCTACGACCTCTTTACCGGCTCCTGGATTGACGAATACGGGTCGGCGCCGGGTGTGGACCTGGGCACCTGGATCGGCGAGAGCGAGGAAAACCAGGGCTGGGAACTACTGGGTCGGGTACGCAACTTTCTGAAAGGAGTCGGGGCCACACCGGAATTAGCTCCGGCTGCGTTTGCGGCGCTGTACATGGCCGAGGGCAGCGACTGGTTCTGGTGGTTTGGCGGCGACCAGGATTCGGGCAACGACGACGAGTTTGATGATTTGTTCCGCACCCACCTCAAAAATGTTTACCGGAGCCTCGGCAGCGAGCCGCCGGCCGAACTGGAGCGCCACATCGTACCCCACGCGGTGGTGTGGACCTTCACGCAACAAATTCCACGCATCCAGCCCGGCGACCGGCTGACGGTGCGTACCAACTGCGCCGGGGTGTTGACGTGGCAGGTGGATGGCGGGGAAAGGCAAACGGCCGAACTGCGTCCGGTAGGCGGCGTCATGGCCGGTGTGACCCGCTACAACCTGACATTGGGGCCGTTTCTGCCACCAACGCTGACAGTTCAGTTTCGTTTTACCTGCGCCCACAAAGGTTGCCCCGGACAAGATATTTGTTGTGAGCCAAAGGATTATCAGGTCCATCTTGAGTAGGGTGTTATGCCTGTGAAGTCTAAGTAATAACACCTATGGTGCCATAGGCTGATCGACGCTATCGAACCGTCGCCAGAAGTGTTATGCTGGCGTTAGTTATTTAATTTTAAGTGATCTGAAACGAAAGATGTTACAGATTAGCCAAAGAGGTGTGACATGTTGAAGAAAAAAGCGAACAAAAAGAAGGGCGTCACTGAAGTGACTTTTACCTTGCCTGCTGAAGTTGAAGGGGAAGTTGTATACGTCATCGGTGATTTTAACGAGTGGCAGAAAACCCATCCCATGGAGCGGCAAAAGGATGGCAGTTGGAAGCTGGCCGTTGAACTGGAGCCGGATTGTGACTGCCAGTTCCGCTATCTGGTTGATGAAAAACAATGGCTCAATGATCCAGAGGCTGATGGCTATACCCCCAATCCTTATGGTGAAGACAACTCGGTGGTAAGAACGTGACACCAGTGCCCGGTACGAAGGTGACAGTCATTAGTAGTCTTTGGCTACCTGGTGTGGCTGTCACATTTGGGAGAGATATATGAGTCTAGCCAGAGTTGAGCAATTGGCAACGAATGGGCGAATAAAGGCGGTGGCAGATCGCCGAAGCATTGATCAAGGGGATGTGATGCGCCTGGGGCTGGTTATGTTCCTGTGGGCGCTCTGCTTTCCACTCATCACGGTGGGGTTAGCTTTTGCGCCGCCGCTGACGTTGGCCGCTTTGCGCTCGTTTGTCGCCGGGGTCGGCTTATTGCTGCCAGCCATCGTGCTGCGCCGCGCCTGGCCGCGTGGGTGGCGGGTGTGGCTGGGCCTGCTGGGAACCGGCCTGACGGTCACCAGTATGGGCTTTGGCGGCATGTTCCTGGCCGGCGGGCTGGTGAGCCCGGGATTGGCAACGGTGTTGGCCAATGTGCAGCCGCTGATTGCCGCCGTTTTGGGATTTTTCCTGCTGAGCGAACGGCTGGGGCCGCGCCGCCGGGTGGGATTATCACTTGGTTTTGCCGGGATTTTGCTGGTAGCCCTGCCGGGATTCGGCGTAACCGGGGCCAACAGTTCCCCGGCGGGAATCGGTTTTATTATGTTGGGCGCGGTGGGTGTGGCCGCTGGCAATGTGCTGCTGAAAAAGCTGGCCGGGCAGGTGGATTTGCTAATGGCCACTGGCTGGCAGTTTGTTCTGGGCGGCCTGCCGCTGTTGGCGCTGGCCTGGGTGTGGGAAACGCCGGGCCAGGTGGTGTGGAGCGGCTCTGTTGTGGCGGTGCTACTGGCGTTGGGGCTGGGGGGAACGGCCGTTGCCTTTGCGCTCTGGTTTTCTTTGCTGCACCGCAGCGAATTGAACCGCCTGAACACGGCTACTTATCTCACCCCGGCGTTCGCTTTAATTCTGGGCGCACTCTTCTTCAGCGAGAGCTTGCAGTGGGTAGAAATGCTGGGCATTGCTTTTATCCTGACCGGTGTGTTGTGGGCCAGCCGCAGGTCAGATATGAAAACCATACCAGAAGTGGCAAAATGGTTAGCTTTTGGGGAGCGTGATCGTCCAGTCTGCTCCTGCTGTGTGGCGGCAGGCTGAACCGGCTGAAATTGAATGTAGGAGAATGTGTTATGTCAGAACAAGTTCAAACAATTCTTCGCTGGTATCGCAGCGAAAATCCGGGGGTTTTGACAAACCTGGCGCGGTTATTGAATCACGGCCGTCTAGCTGGAACCGGTAAACTGGTTGTCTACCCGGTAGACCAGGGCTTTGAGCATGGGCCGGGACGCAGTTTTGCCCCCAACCCGGCCGGGTACGATCCGCATTATCACTTTCAACTGGCGATTGAGGCTGGTTGCAATGCGTATGCCGCCCCGCTGGGATTCCTGGAAGCGGGCGCGGCCGATTTTGCCGGACAAATTCCCCTCATCCTCAAGCTGAATAATCATGATGGTTTGCAGGATGAGATAGATCCACTGGGAGCGCAAACAGCTTCCGTGGCCGACGCGCTGCGCCTGGGCTGTGTGGGCATCGGCTATACCATTTACCCTGGTACGGCGCTGCGCCGCCGGCAATATGAGCAGCTGCGCGAGCTGGCGCATGAAGCCAAAACAGCCGGACTGGCCGTGATTGTCTGGTCGTACCCGCGCGGTGGCGGTTTGAGCAAGGCAGGCGAAACGGCGCTGGACGTAACCGCTTACGCCGCCCACATCGCTGCCGAACTGGGGGCGCACGTCATCAAGGTGAAGCTGCCCTCGGCGCATCTGGAGCAGGAAGCGGCTCGGAAGGTGTATGAGGCGCAGCAGATTCCGCGGGAAACGTTGGCAGACCGGGTGCGGCACGTGGTACAGAGTACATTTAACGGCCGTCGCCTGATTATTTTTTCCGGTGGGGCGAAGAAGGATGATGATACAGCTGTGTTGGACGAGGCGCGGGCCATCCGTGATGGCGGTGGTTTTGGCTCCATCATTGGCCGCAACGTTTTCCAGCGGCCGAAGGAAGACGCGCTGCATCTGTTGGATGGGCTGATGCAAGTTTACAAGGGCGAACAGGCATAGAGATTGTTCGCCAGGCAGGAGGTAGCGATGTCAGGTTTATTATCACTTGCAGACAAGGATGCCAACACGACTGCCACGATTGCCTTAATAGATCATCTCTTTCCGCCCCCACGGCCGTTTACTATACGCCTGTGGGATGGAACGGAACTGTCCGGAGCAGCGGAGGTATCCCTGCTGCTAAACCACCCTGCCGCCTTGCGACGCATGCTCACCCCGCCTGTCGAATTGTCGCTGGGCGAGGCGTATATCACGGGTGATTTTGACATTGAAGGGGATATTTTTGCTGTGTTTCCGGCGTTGGCTGGGGTGAACGGCCGTTCCTTCTCCTTTTCTGATATGATCGCGTTAGCCCGGTTGTTCCGCGCCCTGCCCCGGATTGGTCCGGAACGGCCGTCTGGTCGCGGACCGGCACGATTACGAGGACAGTTGCACTCCCGTAAACGAGACAAAGCGGCCGTGCAATACCATTATGATGTAGGCAACGACTTCTATGGATTGTGGCTGGATCGCAACCGGCAGTACTCATGCGCCTATTTTGGCGATAGCGATACCGATCTGGACACAGCCCAAGAGCGAAAACTGGAACACATCTGCCGTAAGTTGCGCTTGCAACCGGGTGAACGACTACTGGACATCGGCTGTGGCTGGGGAGGGTTGGTCATTTATGCTGCCCAAAACTATGGTGTACGTGCGCTGGGCATCACCTTGAGTGAGGAACAGGCCAGTTATGCCAATACTCAGATTGCCCGGCTGGGATTGGGAAATCAGGCCAGCGTGAAATTGCGGGATTACCGGGATGTGGGTATAGAAGCTTTTGACAAAATTGTGAGCATTGGCATGGTGGAGCATGTGGGGCGAGGCCAGTTACCTGAATATTTTGCTCAGGCCTTCCGCCATCTCAAGCCGGGAGGGCTGTTTCTGAATCATGGTATTTCTCGCCGTGCGCCCTGGCTGCACCGGATGAATACAGAGGTTGAATTGTGCTGCTCCCCGGAGATGCGTCCGGCGCGGGTTTCCGGGTGGCGGAAATTTATAGACAGGCGCATCCTGGGCACGGGGTCGTTTGTCTGGCGCTACGTCTTCCCTGATGGCGAATTGATCCCGGTGAGCGAGATGAACGTCTTTGCCGAACAGTCCGGTTTTGAACTGCGTGATGTGGAAAATTTGCGGGAGCATTATGCGCTGACACTGCGCCAGTGGGTGCGGCGGCTGGAGGAACGCCAGGCGAAAGCGATTGAGTTGGCCGGGGAAGGAGCGTACCGCACCTGGCGGCTGTATATGGCGGCGTCGGCTTATGGATTTGAACGTGGCCGCATCAATGTCAATCAATCACTGCTGGCAAAACCGGATGCCGGCCGGAGCCATCTATCGCTGACGCGGGTTGACCTGTACACGGCTGTTTGAAAGACAGACGAGATTCGATCTGGCAGACTATAGTGACAGAGAGGTACGAGAACAGATGAAGGTGAAAGACCCAGTTTGCGGCATGGAGATCGATCTGGCACAGGCGGCCGGCCGGATAGAGGTTGCCGGACAGACATATTACTTCTGCTCGTCAGGCTGCCAGCAAGCGTTCGACGCCGCGCCGGGTAGGTACAGTCGTTCTGCCAAGGAAGACATTCGTGAGGCGGCGTCGCTTCGTAATCTCATTCCTCTTGTCTTCCGGCTTATTCGCATTGTCCAGATTGTCTTACGCGAGTTTTGGGTCCTGCGCCGGTTTATGAGACTCGCACCTGAAGCGAGAGCAACTCGTCAGCATATCCCGCAGCACTTTGTAAAGGCGCTCCTGAACCTGGGACCAACTTTCATCAAACTGGGTCAAATCTTGAGTACGCGCCCTGATTTACTGCTCAGGGAATACATCGCAGCTCTGGCGATTCTCCATGAACGGGTGCCGCCCTTCGCTTATGCGGACGTTGAGACAACAATTCAGCAGGCTTTCGGCAAGGATATTCAGCAGGTCTTTCACTCCTTTGCGGCAGAGCCGGTAGCTGCAGCGTCCCTGTCACAAGTGCATTTTGCTGTACTTCCCGGCGGCACGGAAGTTGCCGTGAAGGTGCAGCGGCCCCAGATTCGCCAGATCATCAACCGGGATATGATTGTTCTCTCCTGGATCATCGGCCTGTTGCGGTGGTTGTTTCCCCGGAGAGTGCAGCGGCTTAATCTGGTGGAAGGGTTTAACGAATTCAGGCGCTATACCCTGCACGAGCTAGACTTTTCCCTGGAAGGGGCCACTTTAGAGCGGTTTCAGACGAATTTCCAGGACTGGGAGGATATTATTTTCCCGGCTGTGTGCTGGGATTACACATCGCCGAAAGTGCTTACCATGTCACGAGTTGCTGGCCTGCGCCTGGGCGAAGCGATGGAGGCGTTCTCGTCTGAGGAGCGGAACCGGCTCAACCGGCGCATCATGGAGCTGGAGATGAAGATGTTTATTGCAGATGGTTTCTTTCACGCCGATTTGCATCCCGGCAACATTTTCTTCAGGCAAGACGGCAAAATCGTTATTCTGGATGTGGGCATGGTCGGCGCGTTGACCGACAGCCAGCGGGATCGCTTCATGTTGTACATGCTGGCGGTGGCCCAGCAACAGACACGACGGGCCTTTTATCACCTGGTAAAACAGACCCAGGTATTGCCTTGGGCCGACGAAGAAGGCTTCTACCGGAAATTCAAAGAGCTGGCCGATGCGTTTTATGCGGCCACACTTTCTCAGGTAAGTCTGGCGCAGGTCTATCTGGGGATTATTTTGCATGGTTCCCGATTTGGGTTCATCTTCCCCAGCGATTTGCTGCTCCATGCTAAAGCAATTACCACAGCCGAAGCGCTGGCTTTTACCCTGGTGCCGGACCTCAATTTCGCGGAGGCAATCCAGCCGATTATTGCCCGAGAACTGTGCCAGCGTGCTTTGGACGGCCGTCGCCTACAGCGGCGGGCTGAGCAAATCCTACCCGAATTAATTTTGATTGGAGAGATACCACCAGTCGAAGCTCAGGACGATTATGGTGATGACATATCCACCCACTTCTTATGGAGTACGGCAGCCAAAGTGCTGTCTACCAGACTGAACGAGTTTGAACAAGGTGCTGGCCTGATGAAGGCCGTTGCCAACCCCTATGCCTGGCAGGTGCTGACGGATCATGTCCCGGACGCGCAAGTGAAAGAAATCCTGGAGCGCACCTGGATGCGTTATCTCGATTTGGAGCCGTCTATTCCCCACCAGAAAACGTTTGGAGCACGCTTCACTGTGCATGCCGCTGCCGCCATTATTGCCCTCTACGAAGCGCTGATGGCCGTCGGTCAGACCAAAGACGGCGCGGCCGACCTGATCTACCAGATCGCCTGGGAAGTCTATACCGTGATGGGCGATTTACCCTGGTTTGTCAGTGGCACATTTACCCAAGATGGCTTAAAGCGGCTCAAGCTGGCGACAGATGCCTTTCGCTCTTTCCCTTTTGGCTCGCCAGCTTACCTGTGGCAGGATGTGGATGCGGGGGAAGGGGTGGTGGCTTTTGACTGCTTACGCTGCCCGGTGGCTGAATATTTCGCTTCGCACAACCTATCGGAACTGTGTGTGAAGACCTTTTGCAACCTGGATTTTCCACTGGCCGAGCAATGGGGCGCAAAGTTGGAACGCACAGGCACGCTCGCCAGCGGCGTGCCTCGTTGTGATTTTCGCTGGCGGTATAGACAAGCGCTTGATCGCGCTGGACGCGATAGCTGTGAAGGAAGGGAGTTAAAACGATGATTGATGAAAAAGAAACAGCCCGTACCCGGGCATGTTATTAGCATATCGCTCCGTTTTATGACGCCATGGAGGTCTTGGCTGAATGACGTTACGCCGGCTGGTGACCGCCGCTATGCTCAATGGTAGAAGGACACAAAGGTGTTGGAGGTGGGTGTAGGGACGGGCAAGAATATGCCCTACTATCCGGCTAGCGTGGACATTCCCGCTATTGACCTGACGCTGGGGATGTTGGAGCGGGCCAAAAAGCAAGCTGCCGGACTAAACCTGGATGTGGATTTACACCTGGGGGACGTTCAGGCGCTTGATTTTCCTGATGATACCTTCGACGACGTGACGGCCACTTTTGTCTTTGCTTCGTGCCCAACCCCGTTCTGGGCTTACAAGAGGTGGCGCGAGTGCTGAAACCAGGCGGCCGGCTATTGTTGCTGGAACGCGCGCGTTCGACCCATCCGCGCATCGATGCGCGGATGGATGTGCTAGATCCCTTCGTGGTGCGCCTGATGGGACTGCATATCCACCGGCGCACGGTAGAGAATGTACGTCGAAGTGGCTTGCAGATAGAACGTGTAGAGGAGCTGGGAACGGGGAGCATTTTCAAACTCATCGTTGCCCAACGCTCAACCTAACGCTTGGTTTAACCCCCGAGTCCCTGCGTCTACGACCTCGACACTGTCCGTTGCTTACGCTCCTCCTGCTGCTTACGCCATCCGTAAGGGTTCAGACCCTGTGGCGTGTACACATTGAGCCACATGATCACCAGCAACACCACCGTGCCGCCAACAGAGTGGAGTAGTGTGTTTCCCAGCGCGCGGAGATCGTCACCGGATGTTGCCGGGTCTGCGGCTATACCTG
>CAZDEO010000114.1:0-13669 GCA_964504445.1 uncultured Anaerolinea sp.
CATTGCTCTGCCAATTGAGCTACGTCGGCAGTTGATTGACCGTGTATGGCTCAGGTAAGCATGCCAACTCGGTGGCTCTGTTTTTAGAGCAGCATATAGTATATAGAGTTGCGTCTTGTTCGTCAAATGAAAGCATTGTTTTTGAGGTGCGGTTGGCATCTATTCATTTTGGTTTCACGTCAGGTTTGTTACGGGTATTATAATACTATGGAAAAAGTGTTTAGTTTCCGCTTGTTTTTTGCAAGCGGTTTTGAGTGACTTGCAATAGGGCTTCCTACTTTCTTTATTAACGTGGTTGCTATGGACATTTCTGTTTCACATCTTAATCATCGCCTGGCATTGCAAACGCCCACTCAGCTACCTCTTGGGCTGGTATTTGTTCAGGGTCATGTGGCCAACTTAACCCTTGAGGAAGAGCCTAAAACAGTAAGAGGGACCTCTTTTCCTGTTGCGCTAGATTTGCTGGAAGGCAACTGCTCTATCCGATGTCGACTAAGCGCACGGGTCGCTTCTGAGATTTCTGTTCAGGATGGGGATCGGATCCGCGCTGGTGGACATTTGATATTTGATACATCACGCGCCCATTATGAGCTTTTGGCACGCGATGTAGAGGTTGTTGTTGAGGATAAGCCGATCTCGCCAGACTCGGAATACCGGCTTGGTCGTTTGGCGATGATACCTGTATTGGCTGATATTAAAAAACGGTCCGAGGCAACGCGGTTGGCTCAAGAAGGGTTGCCCGTGTGGGTACAGCGCATGGCGCCCCCTGAGATTCGGGCAGAAATTGGTGTATCTTTTGAGGAAAACGACAAATTTGCTGGCGAACATGCGCCTGCCTTGGATGAGGATTTGGTCCAATTCCTTTCGGCGGCTATAGAAAAATCGGAAGATGTAGAAATTACTGCGGACTTGCTGGATGCCGTGCTTACGCCAACGGCCGTCGTGCCGCAAGAAATAGCCAATGGACATGATAATGCAGGTATACCAGTTGTTCCCGGTGGCCAATTCCGGCAAAAGCACGTTCAGCAGCCCGTAGATTGGTCGTTGATCCTCTTAGTCGTGAGCGTTATGCTTTTGGCGGCTGCTTTACTACTCATTTTCCTAACACAAGCGGGATAATGAATAAGGACTATATCTATGTCGTCTCAAGTTGCACCTGTCACTATTTTATGTCTGGCAAGTTATTTCAAAGGCACTTCATTTCTAATAGCTGCAAAACAGGCTGGCGCGCGGGTACTGCTCATTACGCGTGAAAAGTTGCAGGATGAACCCTGGCCCTGGGAAAGCATTGATGGCATATTTTATGTACCCAGCCTGGTGAAGCGCCCTGACATAGTATACGCAGTAAGTTATTTGATGCGCAGCGAGGCAATTGACCGCATTGTACCGTTGGACGACTATGACGTGGAAACGGCCGCTCATCTGCGCGAACACCTGCGTTTGGGTGGCCTGAATGAATCAACCAGCCGCTTCTTTCGGGACAAGTTAGCTATGCGCTGCCAGGCAGAGGCTGGCGGGTTGGCCGTGCCGGCATTTACGGCCGTTTTCAACTATGACAAGCTGCGAGATTTTATGCAGCGGATTGACCCACCCTGGCTCCTCAAGCCGCGCTCTGAAACGGGCGCTATGGGGATTAAGAAGGTTTACGCCGATGAAGAAGTTTGGCGCTGGCTAGACCAGTTGGGTGATGAACAATCCTTTTTCTTATTGGAGCAGTTTTTACCAGGGCAGGTTTACCATGTGGACGCCCTCGTTTATCAGGGACAGGTTGTGTTGGCCGTGCCTCATCAGTACGGCCGTCCACCCATGAGCGTGGCCCACGAGGGCGGTGTCTTTGTCACCCGCCGCCTGCCTCAAGACGACCCTGACGCGCAGCAGATTCTGGCCTTCAACCAACAACTATTAACCACATTTGGGCTGCAAAATGGGGCGGCGCACACGGAATTTCTGAAGAGTGACAGGGACGGCCGTTTCTATTTCGTGGAAACGGCTGCCCGCGTTGGCGGGGCCAACATTGAGCAGCTCGTAGAAGCCGCCAGCGGTATTAACCTGTGGGGCGAGTGGGCTAGAATAGAAACGGCCCTGGTACGAGGCGAAGCCTATACTATACCTCAGGACAAAGGTTACTTTGCCGGACTGCTGGTTTGCCTGGCCCGTCAGGAATACCCCGATCTATCCAATTACCAGGACCCAGAAGTTGTCTTTCGGCTGCAAAAAAAACAGCACGCCGGCATTGTTATTGCGTCCCCCGATGCCACCCGCATTCAAAATCTACTATCCGCCTATAGCCAACGGTTTGCTCACGACTTCCTTGCCGTAGCGCCCCCCCTTGATAAACCACCGACATAAGCCAGCTGACGACCTATGACACAGGCTTTTGCCATATTCTTATGCACCTGCTTCGCAAGAGTAGCTGTAAGCGAATGATGCTACTCTAATCTTGAAAGGTGCAAACCAAATTTGGTTAAAAAGGCACCCGCTATTTTTTTGACAAAGGAGTCAGAAATATGAGGAAGTCACGAGTTATTCTATTGGCACTGGTTGTTGTTTTATTGATGGCATTACCAGCAACAACTCTGGCAAACAAGCAGGTCTTCAAAGCAGTTCTAACAGCCGGACCTGATGGTAATGCAAGTGGTTCCGCTATTGTGGCCATTACTCCAAACGGGGTTAGCTACATGCTTTCTGTGCGCAACCTCACTGAGCAGCCTTGGGGTGCACACATTCATGATGCCGATGATAACATCATAGCAACCTTGTGTGGTGAGCCAGCGCCGGCTGGCAGTGCATGCACAATGGAAGATGGTGTATTGAAGGTAATTAGCACCCTCACCGGACCCATGATTAACATCCGCCAATCTGAATTTTTGGCCGGTCTGCAAAGTGGTGCATTTCACATTAACGTACACACCAGCGCAGGTGTAGAGGCAACAGGAATTATCCTTCCTCGTTAAACGCTGAATCTGGTTCTGTTTTTTTGAAGGCTGCCCTATTGCAAACTTGTGGGGCAGCCTTTTTTATGTCAGGCAATGCTGTGCTGCTGCCGGTATTCGTGAATGAGGGCGCGGATGATTTCCTGGCTGGCCACGGCCGTTTCCATTTTTTGCAGCAATTCATCCTGATACACAGCCTCTACCTGCTGGGCTTTTTGGCTAACCTGCTCTGCTTTCGCCAACACGTCATTCCGCAAAGGTTCAATGAGTTCTTGTTGCAGGGGAACGGGACCGTGCCGATTATCCAGCCATACCGCGAGTGGTTGGGCCACGTTGGTATCCAGTCCGGTGAGGGTGTAGGGTATTTCGCCCAGCAGGTCAGCCAGGGATTGCATGATGTTGCTGGCCCGCGTACCCAGGCCAAAGGGCAGCCATTTGAGAATGTCTTGGAACCAGGCGTTGAGCATTTCTAAGAAGGGACCGGTGGCGGTTACGGCCGTTTCCAGCAGCGTTTTGACCCCCTCATAGTAGCGGCGCAGCTTAAGGCGATGGTCTTCCAGCCAGTAACGGCCGTTTTGCAACAAAGGTATGTGCGCCTCCACGTTTTGCAAGGCCTGCTGCCCGGCGGCAACGCCTTCGCGCAGCCAGGGAATTTCATCTATTAAGTTAGCCAGACTGTTGGTAACGGCCGTGATCCCCACACGCCACACCCCCTGCACATCCACCGCATCCATCTGCTCATACAGCGCCAGCAGCCCCACCAATACACTCACCTGCTGGTTTGCCGTGTCCAACTCCGCCCGCAGTTGCTGCACTTCCACCGTGGCATTACCTTGCCCATCTATCCTTTGCTGGGCGGCGGCCAGCTCGCTCTGCAGGCGGCGGTTTTCCGCCCGCACTGCGGCCAACTGGGCCAGCAGTTCCGCCGCATTTTGCCCTACAGACAAATCCGGCAATGCCTCTGGCAAAGGGGGCAGCGCAGGTGAAGCCGGTATCATCGTTTGCCGGGTTAGAACGGCAGCCCCTGCGCCGGTCGCTGTAGCGGCAACGGCCGTCATACCCGCCATGCGCAAAAATTCCCGCCGGTTTACTCTTGCCGCTTTTTCTGACAATTGATCCTCAAAAAACTCGTCCATTAGATTCTCCTGGTGACCTGCTACCCGCCAGCCGCCCAACGCAAAAAAGCCAGCACCCTTGTGCCAGCCTTTCCTGCTGTTTGGCTAACGGGTTGCATCACAACCCAACAAAACCGTTACCAAAACAGTTAGCCGGGAGAACTGTAACCCAACCGCTTCAGCGCCTGCTCATTGCGGCGCCACTTGGGTTCCACTTTCACCCATAGCTCCAGGAAAACCTTTCCACCAATTAGATCCTCGATCTCTTTCCGGGCAGCACTCCCCAATTCCCGTAACTGCACTCCCTTAGCCCCTATTATAATCTGTTTGTGGCTGTCGCGCTCGGTAAAAATGGTGGCGTGAATGTATGTTACGTCATTTTCACGCTCTTTAAACTCGTCAATCTGCACCGCAACGCCATAGGGCACTTCCTCGCGCAGCTGCAGCATGGCTTGCTCACGAATGAGTTCGGCGGCGATGTCGCGCACGAACATGTCGGTAACTTGCTCTGGTGGGTAGTAGCGCGGGCCTTCAGGCAGGGCGTTAACCAGCATTTGGAACAGCTCATCACGGCCGTTTCCCGCCGTAGCCGAAAACAAAATCCACTGGGCATCGGGCAGCAGCGCCCGGTAAGCCTCAGTGCGCGGCAGCACTTCTTCGGGCGCCAGCAAATCGCTTTTGTTCATAGCCAGGATGATGGGCGTAGGCATGCCCAGCGCCTGCAACTGGCGGGCGATGGCTTCGTCGCCCGGTCCTAGCGGTTCGGCGGCGTCCACCAGCCATAAGATCACGTCAGCTTCTTGCAAAGTTTCCACGGCCGTTTCCACCATAAAGGCGTCCAGCTTGTGGCGTGACAGCATCAGCCCCGGCGTGTCCACAAACACCATCTGAAAATGCGGGTCCGTGAGAATACCCAACTGGCGTACCCGCGTCGTTTGCGGGCGCGGCGTCACAATAGCAATTTTCTGCCGCATAAAGGCATTCATCAGCGTACTCTTGCCCACATTGGGTCGCCCCACCAGCGCTACAAACCCCGACTTATGCCCTTCTAGTACTTCGTATCCCGTCAATTTTACGTCACTCATATATATCCTCAGCAGTTAGCTTTTAGCCATTAGCGCTTAGCCTTTGCCATATTTCCTCACATCAGTTGCCAATCTCTAATGCTCATTTCCCAAAATTCGCTCCAATTCTCGTGTGGTCAGCCGCACGCGCTCATCGCGGAGCAGGGGCAGGCGAATGCGCGTGCGCCGTAGTTGGTTCAAATCTATTTTCGCCGTCACCAGGGCTTCCTCATAATATGGCCCCTGGGCAATTTTGTTGCCTTCTGGGTCAAAAACCGTAGAGCCGCCCCAAAAATTAACGCCATCCTCAAAACCGGTGCGATTGGTGTGAATAACAAAATTGGTAAACATGCTGGCGTAAGCCTGGTTGATGTGTTCCACCCATTTGGCGCTGCCAATCTTTTGCTCAGTGGCTACACCGCGCCCCGGCGACGCCGAGGTGAGAATGAGTATATCCGCACCATCCAACCAAAGCAGGTAGGGGGTGCTGACGTGCCAGAAGTCTTCGCAAATGAGAATGCCGACCCGGCCAAAGCGAGTATCGAAGGCGCGTACTGCGTCCCCCCAGGCAAAATAACGCCCTTCGTCGAACATGCCATAGGTGGGTAAATACACCTTACGATGAACGTAAATCACCTCGCCACCAGAGAGATATGCGCCAGAGATGTAGAATTTTTGCCGCCGATCGGCTTCTACAAAACCAACGACCAGGTCTAAAGAACGACTGGCATCCAGCAGCCTGGCAAAAACAGGATCTTTGTAGGTGGGTTTCAGGGCGACGCTGAAGGCGAGGTCGCGCAGGCGATAACCTGTCAGCGAAAGTTCGGGAAAGATGAGCAGCTCCACACCATTTTCCGAGGCTTCTTCGATAGCTTGCAGATGCAGGTCTAAATTGGCTTCTACGTTGCCGAGGTTAGGGGTTATTTGGGCCAGTCCAAGTTTTAGTTTCATGTTGGTTGGGTGGTCAGTTGGTTAGTTGGTTAGTTGGTTAGTTGGTTGGTAATGTCGCCGGTATTGTATCACGGAGAGGGTGGCTAACAATGCGTTGAGCCAGGCGTCGATGCGCAGGTTGGTAAGTTGGGGGGCGGGGTCACCCCGCAGCAAGGAGATGAGGAGGTGGGTGATGCTGATGCTGCCCAAGGTAAGCCAGAAGAGGGTTTTGCTTTGCCTCCGCTGGAGGGTGTAAAGAGTGAGCAGTAAGGCCAGCAACCCCAATATGGCCCCCAACAGTTGGGTTTGGTAGCGTAGGGCGAAGAGGCCGAAGGTGTCGGGGAGGTCGGCGGCGAGCCAGTCGTGCCACCATTGCCCGGTGTAGCGGGTCTGACGGCCGTAAGCGCATCCTTCTAGCCAACAAGCCACCCAGCCGCCCACGTTGGTCAGGGCAAAGGCTGGGGCCAGGAGATTCAGAAAGGTCATGAGGCGTTGTTTGCTTGCCAACGTCCAGAGCCAGAGCACAATCAGGCTGCCGAGCAGCGCCCCGTGGTAGCTCAGCCCACCTTGCCCAACCTGCCAGATGAGAGACGGCCGTTCGGCAAAGTAAGCCCATTCCCCCGCCACAAATCCGCTGCGGCCCCCCAGCAAACCACCCACTAGCGCCGCCAGCGCGCCATCCACCCAGCCCCGCAGTCTGGCAAAGGCGGGCACGCGGCGCGTCAGCGCCTGGGTAAGAGCCAGCCCCAGGGCAATGCTGCCCGCCAGGGCCACCGTATAACCATAAATGAGGAAGGGGCCAACGCGCCCCACAACGGGTTCCATGGCGCAATGGTAAACGGGGATGCGCAAAAGTCAACCATCGGCTAGACTATGGAATAGTTGGCAAAAACACGTGCGCAAAAACCGCCCCCAAACGGCGAACCTGGATGAAGGAGACCCCATGACCCAACCCCACGCCACCATTGACGTTCACAAAAACATTGCCCTGGTAGCCCACGATCACAAAAAAGACGACCTCCTCGAATGGGCCAAATTCAACCGCAACATCCTGGCCCAACACAACCTCTACGCCACCGGCACCACCGGCTGGCTGCTAGAAAAAGAGCTAGACCTGCCCATCACCAAAATGCAGAGCGGCCCGCTGGGCGGCGACCAGCAAATTGGCGCCAAAATTGCCGAGGGCGAGATTGATATGCTCATCTTCTTCTGGGATCCGCTGGACGCCCAACCCCACGACCCCGACGTAAAAGCCTTACTGCGCCTGGCTGTGGTCTGGAACATTCTCACCGCCTCTAACCGCGCCACAGCCGATTTCCTCATTTCGTCCCCCCTCATGGCTGATGAGTACGAGCGCAAATTAACCGACTTTGCCGAGTACCGGCAGCGGTTGGACAAGCAGTACGGTGTCCAGGAAGATGAGGAGTAGGAGAGAACGGCCGTTGTGCAACCCGCACACTCTATGGTAAAAAGTTGGATAGTTGGATAATCCGTTAGTTGGTTAAACTGCTACCAACAAACCAACCCACTCACAAACCCACTCATTTACAAAAGGAGTTCCCATGGATTTACAAATCATTTCCCTCAACCCCACCCAAATCAAACCCGTGCCCAAAGAATTCGGCTTTGGCAACGTCTTTACCAACCGCATGTTCAGCGAGCATTACTCCCCAGAAAAGGGGTGGCACAACGCCAAAATTGGGCCGTATGAACCTTTTTCGCTGTACCCATCCACGGCCGTTTTCCACTACGCCCAAGAAATCTTCGAAGGCATGAAAGCCTACCGCCGCCCCGACGGCCACATCAACCTTTTCCGCCCCTGGGAAAACATGAAACGCTTCAACAACTCCGCCCGGCGCATGGCCATGCCCGCCGTAGATGAAGAAAGCCACCTCGAAGCCATCATGCAGCTTGTCGCCCTGGAGCACGAATGGGTTCCCGACGCTCCGGGCGCTCTTTACATCCGCCCCACCATGATCGCCTCCGACGCCGCCTTAGGCGTTCACGCCAGCAAAACCTACATCCACTTCGTCATCCTTGGCCCCGTCGGCTCCTACTTCAAAGAAGGCTTCAACCCCGTGCCCGTTTACATCTCCGACACCTACCGCCGCGCCGTGCTCGGCGGCACTGGCGACGCCAAAACCGGCGGTAATTACGCCGCCAGTCTCTTCATTGGTGAGCAGGCCAAAGCCAAAGGGTACTCCCAAGTTCTCTGGCTGGACGCCATCGAAGGGCGCTACGTCGAAGAAGTGGGGGCCATGAACATCTACTTTGTTTACGAAGGCCAAAAACTCGTCACCCCGCCCCTCACCGGCAGCATCCTCCCCGGCGTCACCCGCAAATCGGTGCTGCGCCTGGCTGCTGACCTGGGCTACGACGTAGCCGAAGAACCCGTAAACGTCCACGAAATGCTGGCGGGCATCAAGTCCGGTAAAGTCACCGAAGTCTTCGGCTGCGGCACGGCCGCCGTCATTGCGCCGGTAGGTAAATTTGGCTACAAGGACGAAGAGTACACCATCAACAACTACGAAGTTGGCCCGGTCGCCCGGCGGCTGTACCAGGAGCTAACCGACATCCAGTTTGGCCGCAAGGTAGACCCTTACGGCTGGACGCAGGTAATCGAAGTAAATTAACAGGCTGGCCAGTTTGCAGGTTTGCATACTTTGACAGCCTTCTCGGTTAATCTGATAGTTTCTGAAAGATTAGCCGGGTAAACTCAAACACTGGAGGGACACAATGGCCTCCAGTGTTTTTTATCAACTGTGGATTATAGTAAAAGCATGAATACAAAATGTCGAAAATTGTTTGAGCCGCACAGAGGACACAAAACGTAAAAATTTCTCCCAAACCTCTCCGCGAATCTCTGCGGTTCCTCAGCGAATCTCTGCGTAACTTTTTTTGACCATTACAGAAGGAGTTGTTATGCGTGAAGTAGCCATTTTAGGCGTAGGGCAAATTCCGGTGCGTGAGCATTGGGAACTGTCCATCCGCCAGCTTGCCGTAGAAGCGGCCCGCAACGCCATGAAAGATGCCGGCGTAGAGCGCATTGATGGCCTGTACGTCAGCAACATGACCAGCGGCGAGCTAAACCAACAGCGCCACCTGGGGTCCCTGGTGGCCGACTATTTGCCCCAACCCGGCGTAGAAGCGGTGAAATTAGAAGCGGCATGTGGTTCGGCGGGGTCGGCCATGCGCCAGGGCATCATTGCCATTGCCAGCGGCGAAATGGACGCCGTGCTGGTGGTAGGCGTCGAAAAGATGACGGAGACGCCGGGGAGAACGACAACGGCCGCTCTCGTCACAGCCGCCGACGCTGATTATGAGATTCCCCATGGCGTCACCTTTGTCAGCCTGAACGCGCTGGTGATGCGGCGCTACATGCACGAATATGGGTACCAGCACGGCGATTTTGCCCCCTTTGCCATCAACGCCCACGCTAATGGAGCAAAGAATCCCAACGCCATGTTCCGTGACCCTATTACGCAGCGGGCCTTTGAGCGGGGGCGCATGGTGGCCGACCCCATCACCCTGTACGATGCGTCGCCCATTGGCGATGGCGCGGCGGCGCTGCTGCTGGTTCCGGCGGAGAAGGCGCCAACGGCCGTGCGCGTAGCCGGTTCAGCCTCCGCCACAGACACCCTGTCCGTCCACGACCGCGAAAACCCCACCTGGCTGACGGCCGCCGAAAAGTCGGCGCAGCGGGCCTATGCCCAGGCGGGCATTGGCCCTGACGATGTGGACTTGTTTGAGCTGCACGACGCGTTTAGCATTATGGCCGCACTGTCGCTGGAGGCGTGCGGCTTTGCGGAACCGGGGCAGGGGGTGCGGCTGGCGCAGGCGGGGGAGATTTTGCCCAACGGCCGTATTCCCATTGCCACCATGGGCGGGCTAAAAGCGCGGGGGCACCCGGTGGGGGCCACGGGGCTGTACCAACTGGCCGAAGCCACCCTGCAACTGCGCGGCGACGCCGGCGAGGCACAAATCCCCGGCGCGCGCATTGCCATGGCGCAAAACATTGGCGGCAGCGGGGCGACCATTGTCACGCATATTTTGCGGTTGCCGTAATATGTGAGGGCGGTACTCCCCACCCTTTTTATGCTACACTATTCCCATGACCCTTGAGGAAATGACAGATCGGTTAAGACAAACCCTGCCAAATTTACGCCAACGCTATGGTGTGCGCCATTTATGGCTGTTTGGTTCTTATGTGCGTGCAGAACAAACGGAAAACAGTGACCTAGACTTGCTAGTTACGTTTGACAACCCGCACCTCTCGCTTATTCAGTTTATTCAATTAGAGCAAGAATTAAGCACATTGCTGGGCGTAAAAGTAGACCTGGTTGAAAGAGAGGCTCTCAAGCCTACTATTGGTAGGCGCATTTTACAAGAGGTCGTCGCCGTATGACCCGCGCCTATGCTGATTATTTGCGGGATATTTTAGAAATGAGTGCAAAGGCGCAGCACTTTGTAACAGGCGTGGATTTTGCGACTTTTCAGGCAAATGAAGAAAAACTCTTTGCGGTCATTCGCACACTAGAAGTTATTGGTGAAGCCGTTAAATTTATTCCCCCCTCAGAAAGAGAAAGTTACCCTCAAATTCCCTGGCAGGCCGTTGCCGGAATGCGCGACAAGCTCATTCATGGTTATTTTGTAGTAACTGCCCGGCGCGTTTGGGAAACGGTGCAGCAAGATTTGCCACCTTTGCAAAAAGCAGTGGCGCAGATGTTGGCGGAGTTGGAGCAAGAGGGATAACCGCTGTTATGTTGCGAACTATCTACTCCTGGTTGCTCTACACCTGGGGCGGCCTGCACCGCTACTTTGGCAATATGAACAACCTGCGCCACGAGCACGAGCGGGCTGTCCATTACTTCACGCGGGCTTACGAAACCGACCCCACATTTCAGCAGGCACGGCTGGCGCGGGCAGTCATTTTGTGGCGCGAGCTGCGGCGGTATGACGAAGCGCTGGCCGATTTGAATGCGCTGCTAGATGAACAGCCAGATTATGCCCCGGCACTGCTGAACCGGGCAATGGTGGCCCAAGAAAACGGCCGTTACCAGGACGCCCGCGCTGACCTGGAAGCTTACTTGCAGCTTTCTGACCTGGGATATGCCGATGAAGCCCAGCGCATGCTTGTGGTCTTACGCGACATTACAGAGTAATGGCAGGTGTTTAGATGTCAGTTACCAGGAAGCCTGCGAACCTGACACCTATCCCCCCGCAAACTCCGCAAAAATCTGTTCCAACTCCCTATAATTACGGATGGGCGCAACGGTTTGCAGGAAAGCGTATAGCGAAGGGCTGCCGACACGAATGCCGCGCAGCATGGGACCAATGGGATCGCTCCCCGTGGCCCCTGGTTCGGCCGCGTACGCGCCATAAAAGGCAAAATACGCCTGGTTTAGCTTGCGAATGTGGTACCCGTTGTCCATAAAATAGAGCCGGCGCGCCTCCATGTAAGCTTCCGCTCCCGTAACGTCACCCTCAGCCAGCAGCCGGTCTACCTCAATGCGCGTTGCCGCCATTTCGGCGCGGAAATCAAAGGAGGGTGGCTCCAGAACGGCCGTTTCCCCGGGGGTTTCTGGCGCTGGCGGCTGGTAAAGCTCCGGGTAAAAGCGCTGCAAAACCATGTCGCGAATCTCCACATCCACCATCGAGGCCACCGTCTCGTTGATGATACGCATTTGCGGGTCCTGAGCATAGCGCAAGCCCAGGGGCTGCAAGGTAAGCCAATGGTGCGCCCATTCGTGAGCGACCACTTCAATGAACCAGGGCAGGTTACTGGTTTCGGCAATCATGGCCGGGTAAGTGCCCAGCCCCCCCAGGGGCACAACCAAAGCGGAGAGGTCTAGCTGGCGCAGCACGGCCGTTTCCAGCGCATCCATCTCCAGGGCCGACCAGCCTGTAACCAGGGAGACCTGGTAGCGGCTCTCAATGGTGTCGCGGGGCGAGACAACCAGCAGTTGTGGCAGCGGCGTCATTTGCGCTAGTACCGGTGGCCACGCCTGCCCCAGCACCGCAAAGCCACTCTCCCGCAGCGCCCACGCCACCTGGTCTTGCACAATGGCCTCGGCCAAATCCTGGCGGGCCTTTACCTGGGCACGGGCCAGCGCCAACTCTGTTTGCAAGGCCTGGGCTTCACTCTGCCGCGTGGCGGCATCGGGGCTAGCGAACAAGTCAGCCAGTGCGCGATCAAGCTGCTGCACAATAGTAACGCGCGCCATAAAATCCAGCACGAATTCTTGTTGCTGCTCTTCCGTAAGGTAGGCCTGGTTATTGGCCAGTAACGCCTGCACTTTGCCGGAAATCGCCTGCATTTCCCAGGCCACAAAGTCGAACTGGCGCAGTTTGACCAGAGTTTTAATCTGGTATCGTTCGTCGCCAAAAGCGGGCCATTCAGGGGCCAGCAGCAGCAGGGCCAGCAGCGTAAAGAAAGCAAGTTTGAGAGCCAGGAGCAGGCGTCGTATGCGCATGAGGGGATGATAGTCAAGGGTGGGGATGGGTTCAATGGCAACGGCCGTTCCCCTCATACCCTCCTAAGCCACACAGTGCTACAATGGGGCCTATGCGCTTTTTAGTGACGGGAGGCGCCGGCTTTTTGGGGTCGGCGCTGGCTAATCAGTTGGCACGGACCGGGCATGAGGTGTTAGCCCTAGACGATTTGAGCAATGGGGATGCCGCGCATCTGGCAACGGCCGTGCAGTTCACCAAAGGTGACGTGGACGACATCCCCCTACTCTGGTCTTTGTTGGCAGGCGTAGACTGCGTGTACCACTTAGCGGCGCGGGTATCGGTGGCCCAGTCGCTGCTCTACCCGCGAGATTACGCGCGCGTTAACGTGGGCGGCACCGTCAGCCTGATGGAAGCCATGCGGGATACTGGGGTGCGGCGGGTGGTTTTTGCGTCATCGGGGGCTATTTATGGCTTTCAGGCTGAACAGCCCGTCCATGAAGGCGATGTGCCTAACCCAGATTCGCCCTATGCCGTAAGCAAATGGGCGGCGGAGCAGTACATCGCTACCATCGGGCAGCTCTGGGGACTGGAAACAGTCGCACTGCGCATTTTTAACGCTTATGGGCCGCGCCAAAGCCTGCCCCTCTCTCATGCGCCGGTGGTGCCCCGCTTTCTGCACCAGGCGCTTAGTGGGGGGTCGGTGGTGATTTTTGGCGACGGCCGTCAAACGCGCGATTTCGTCTACGTTTCAGACGTGGTGGCAGCGCTAACGGCCGCCGCTACCGCCAAAGACGTAAACCGCAAGGTCCTCAACATTGGCAGCGGCGTGGAAACCAGCATCCAAGAGTTAGTGAGCAAAGTTCAGCAAGCTACCGGCCAATCTCTTAACCTCATTCGCAATTCAGAGAAAGGAGGAGGCGTGCCCCGGCTGGTGGCTGACATTAGCCGGGCGCGGATGCTGCTAGGATACGTGCCACAGGTCAGCCTGGAAGAAGGGCTGCGCCGGACCGTGGCCGAAGACCCCCGCTTCCAAACCACCTAACCGACCAGCCAACAAAAAACCGGAACCTCAAAGATTCCGGCTTTTTACATTTCATTGCCCTGGAGAGGACTCGAACCTCCACGCCCAAAGGGCACAGGCCCTCAACCTGCCGCGTATGCCAATTCCGCCACC
>CAZDEO010000115.1:0-13299 GCA_964504445.1 uncultured Anaerolinea sp.
TATCGAACTTTTGCTTGAAAACAAGAAATTCAATTTATTTGTGTTACGCTGTACTTAATATGTTGTCAGAAAAGAATTTCAACTTTCCCGGAAGCTGAGAAAGCGTCCTTGCCAGCGCGATCGATGCGTAGCTTCCGGCAAAATGATACATAAAACTTTTAGGGTCTTCAGGATTTCATGGGGTCCGACGGGAAACGTGATACGTGTGGTCTCTCTGGTCACGTTTCACGTTTCACGCATCACGACCACGGCCTGTCAACTCCCAGGTTTCCCAAAGAGTCAACTTTTATTGCAATGCACTTAACATACTGTTAATGGCAATTTTCAATACTATTGCGTAACATAGCAAACGATTAATAGATAGTCAGCCAAAGTATACCAAACCTGGCAAGATGTTTTTACGTAGTCCGCCATCTGCCTGCCCGAATCCTATGATGAAATGCCAAAACTGCGGATCTGAAAATCCAAAAGGCTTTACCTTTTGCGGCTACTGCGGCTACATTTTGCGCACCTCGTCTAAAGCGCTTTCGTCAACCGACCTGGACCGCTTACGCATCTATTTACCGCTGGGCCTCATGGAATCCTTACAAATTGACCATGCGGCCCCCTCGGCTCACCTCATTCAGGAATGTGTCATTCATTTGCGGGCCTTGCTGGAAACGACCGCTTCTCATTTGCCAGATTACGTGGTGGAATATGTGCTACAAGACCCCTCACCGGGCCGCGCCGGAGGGCGGTTTGTAGAGGGAACCTTGCTTTTTGCTGACATCAGCGGCTTCACGGCTATGTCGGAAAAGTTAAATCAGATTGGCCGCGAAGGCGCTGAAGAAATCACTACCATCGTTAATCGCACGTTCAACATGATGTTGACAATTTTACGTCAGCATGGCGGCCAACTTATTAAGTTTGGTGGCGATGCATTATTGGGACTTTTCCCAGAACGGCCGTTTTCGAGCGGCGAAAGCTCCCCAACCCATTCCAGCGCCACCCGGGCCACCCAGGCAGCGCTGCACATGCAGGCTGCCATGAATGAGTTTGCCCAAACCGCCACTTCCCAAGGAACCTTCCCGCTCCGCATGAAAGTCGGCGTGCATACAGGGCAATTCTTTGCTGCCCAACTCGGCTCACCGCAAAATATGGAGTATGCTCTTTTTGGGCAAGACGTTAACGCCACCGCCGCCACCGAATCAGCAGCCATCGCCGGGCAGGTGCTAGTAGACCAGGTTACTTTTGCAGCCATTGATGTACCCTGTACGGCCGTTCCTTTACCCGACAACGACCACTACCTGGTTGTTGAAAAATTGGCCCCCATCAGCACAAAACCACCGCCCCACGTACAGCTACTGCCCAAGGACGCACCTCTCGATCTAAACCTTCTGCGGTACGCCATCAAACTGCTAGATGCCCTCATACCCTATCTGCCCGCCGGCCTATTGGCCCGCCTCTCCAGCGACCCCAACGCACCCAGTCTGGCTGGTGAACATCGCCTGGTGGGCATCCTGTTTGCCAACGTACACGGCTTAGGCACCATTGCCGACCACCTGGGGCCAGGCCAAGAACCACAAATTGTTGCCGCCCTCAACCAATATTTTGTCAGCACATCACAAGCCCTGGCCCGCTACGGCGGGGTGGTCAACAAAATTGACCTGTACGACCATGGCGACAAGTTATTAGCCCTATTTGGCGCGCCAATTGCCCACGAAGACGACGCCGAGCGCGCTGTGCGAGGCGCGTTGGGTATGCAACAGGCACTGCAAGAACTGGCCGAGATCCTGCCGCAGCAAATTGGCCTGCCTCACCTGCACCTGACGCAGCATGTAGGCATTAGCTATGGCTACGTATTTGCCGGGTACGTCGGCGCTGACTGGCGCCACGAGTACACAGTCATGGGTGACCAGGTTAATCTGTCAGCCCGGCTGATGACAACAGCCACAGCCGGGCAAACGGTTGTCAGCGGTAACGTACGGCGCAAGGTCCAGGCACTCTTTGAATTGATGCCAAAAGGGGAAGTGCCCCTGAAGGGCAAAAGTGAACCGGTGCCAATTTTTGCCGTGGCTGGTATCCGGGCCGTGCCGGAAACAACCCGGGGGCAAAGCTATGTCCGTTCTCCACTGGTAGGGCGCCATACGGAATGGCAGCAATTGGAAACGGCCGTTTCCAACCTACAGCAACAACAAGGGCAAATTGTTACCCTAATTGGAGAAGCCGGCCTGGGCAAGTCTCGCCTGGTTGATGAGCTAAAACAGATAATCCAAACCCCCTCAAACGGCCGTGCTTTGGCCAATTACATAGAAGGACGCTGCCTTTCCTACACCGAATCCGTCAGCTACTGGGTCTTCCAAGAACTCTTACGGCAAGCCATCAATTTACAAACCAACGAAGAACCCGACGTAGTCCTTCATACCCTACGCCATACCCTGGAAGAAATTTGGCCCCCTGCAACATTAGCCACCAACCTTCCCTACATTCTCAACTTCTTAAACCTACCCCTGGACAAAAGTCAGCAAGAAAAAATCCGCTTTCTAGATGCCGAAGCACTCCAGCGCCGCACCTTCCTTGCTCTGCGCTCACTACTCGAAACTTACGTCGCGTCAGGCCCATTAACAATCGTTCTCGACGACATCCACTGGATCGACCACGCCTCCACAGAACTGCTAGAATACCTCTTGCCCATCGTCAACCAGCTGCCAGTCATGTGGCTGCTCGTTTTTCGCCCAGAGCATGGTAAAAGCTGCTTAGAATTACGCCACAAAGCATCGCGAGAATTTACCCACTGTTACACCGAAATCAACCTGGAACCCCTCGACAAAACTGGAAGCCAAATCCTGCTGAAAAACCTGGTGGGGCAGGCCGATTGGCCCGCAAACATCGAAAAACTTTTACTTGACCGCACCGAAGGGAACCCCCTCTATCTGGAAGAAGTTCTCCGCGCCCTCATCAACGACCAAATCTTGATCAGCAACAACACCGGTCAATGGCTTGTCTCCGGGGATGTAGCCAGCCTAAACGTACCTGACACCCTCCAAGGCGTCATGATGGCGCGCCTGGACCGGCTGGCTGAGCCAAATCGCTGGACAGCCCAAATCGCCTCTATTGTTGGCCGAACCTTCCCCTATGCCGTACTGTCAGACATTACAGCACAAGACAACGTCCAAACCGTCAGCCCGCGGCTGGTGCAACTGCAAAAATCAGAAATTATCGAAGAAACTCAGCGCTCACCTGAATTAATCTACGCCTTCCTCCACGGCTTAATGCAAGAAGTTTGCTACAGCAGCCTGGCTGTGCGCGCCCGCCGCGAATATCACCGGCGCATTGCCCATTATTTAGACGAAAACCGGGCCGGCGGATGGGGAAATGGGCAAAGCATTTTGCCCGTTATTGCGCAACACGCCTACCTTGGCCAGGATTGGCCCACAGCCTTGCGCTACCAGATTCAATCAGGCTGGCGCGCCAAGCAACTCTTTGCCAATATGGAGGCCATTGACCACTTTACCAAAGCGCTAGAGTGCACCAAACATTTAGAGGACAATGACACCCGCCACGCCCGCATGATTATTCAGGCCTCCTTAGGCGAGTTGCTGGTTAACACAAGCCGTTATGAAGAAGCGGAAGCCCATTTGCTGTCAGCATTCTCGTTAGCCAAAACCATGAACGACGTAGACTTGCAAGCCAATGTAGGTCGCTGGATGGCCCGTTCCTACGAGCTGCGCGGGATGTACGTGGAGGCTTTCGCCTGGATTGAGCGCGGCTTGGCCGCCCTCGACCAGCGTGAAACGGCCGAATCTGCCCAGCTTCTGCTTATTGCCGGGCTAATCCACATTCGACAGGGCGACTACGACAGCGCCACAGCTCGTTGTCAGCAGGCATTGAGCATTGCCGAATCCCTGGGCGAAGTGACAGCCCGCGCCCGCGCTTATAACTTGTTGGGCATTACGCATTTGCGCAGTAACAGCCAAATGGCTATTGAAAATTTCCAGCGCGCCTTTAATCTCTATCAGGCCGCCGGCGATTTGTATGGTCAGGCCACGTCTCACAACCTGGTGGCAAATGCGTACTTTAATTTAGGTCACTGGCGGCAGGCCGATGCCCATTATCGCCAGGCCCGGCAGCTTTTTGATCAAATTGGTGACGTATACAATTGGGCCATGGCAGATAATAATCTAGGGGGGATTGCTTTATATCGCGGGCATTTAGATGATGCTTTGGCTTTCTATCAAGAAGCGTTGCTTTCGCTGAAAAAAATTGCCGCTTCGGACTATGTATTGGGTCTCCTGGAAATGAATCTGGGCGCAACCTTTATCCGGCGACGGGAGTTGGAGGAAGCAGCCCGTTATCTACAATCTAGCCAACAGCGCTTTGCCGAGACCCAAACCCGCGAGTTTTTGCCAGAGCTGTATCGCCACCAAAGCCGGGCTGCTTTGCTAAACGGCAAGCTCTATGAAGCTGGATCGGCAGCTAAAAAAGCATTGCATCTTTCTCGGGAGTTGGCCATGCGCGATGAAGAGGGGGCTGCACAGGCGCTGTTGGGGGAGATAGCCCTGGCGCAAGGCGATCATGATGACGCGATGAAATGGCTAACGGAAAGCGTAACTATTTTGGAGGAGATCGGGGAAGAGTATTTGCTGGGGCGCAGCCGTTTTGCCCTGGCTCAGGCGTACGCAAGTTTGCAAAACAATGAACAGGCTCTGGCATTGTTGGCGCCGGCATTGGAAACTTTTGAGCGGCTGGAAGCAGCCTTGGATGTTACGGCCGTACGCGCACTGCAAGAACGTATTCTTTCATCTTAGTTTACAATCCCGCCCTGGTTTATCTATTTTGTGAAGGAGAAAAGAATTATGAAAGCTCGTCTATTGGCTCTTTTGCTGCCTGTGGTGGTGGGAACGGCCGTCCTTGCTGCCACCATTTTAGCCATTAGCTTTCCAGCCCCCGTGGCTGCCATACCCCTTGCCCCAAACACGCCAGCCGATGCCGGCGATGTGTACCGCGCCTCGGTAAGCGGACAAGTGCTGGACCCCAATTTTGGCAATGGGGGCGTCATTTCCCGCGACCTGTCTGCCGGGTACAGCAGCGCCCAGGCCATTGTCCAAGAGCCACAAAGTGGCAAACTCCTGGTGGCGGGCACGGCCGGCGACTGGCCTCAGCGCGCCTTTGTCGCTCGCTACAACGGAGATGGTTCCCTGGATCCCACCTTCGGCAACGGCGGCATCATCATCAGCCCTTTTGACGCCAATGGCGCCGCCCTGGCGCTGCAAACTGATGGGCGCATCATCTTGGCCGGCAAACGGATAGACGGCAGCGATGATGACGTGTTTGTCGCCCGGTTCACCCCTGCCGGTAATCCGGACAGCAGCTTTGGCAGCAACGGCACCGTGACCTACGATTTGGGCCTTGCGGAGGAACCCACAGCCGTCGTCATAGACCCAGACGGCCGTATCCTCATTGCCGGAAACAATTCCTTTGGGGGTCAATACTTCATCATGCGCCTCACCGGTGCCGGGCAACTAGACACCAGCTTCAACGTCGCTGGCTTCCTGTGGGGCACCTTCTTTGGCTCCTCCGCCTTTGTCAACGACATGCTGCTGGATGATGCGGGCAATATCCTGGTTGCCGGTTCCACCTTCCTGGTTTCCAGCACTGACTTTGCCCTGGCCCGTTACACCAGCGATGGCGCCCTCGACAGCAACTTTGGCAGCGGCGGCATCGTTACCTACGATTTTGCCGGTAGCACAGATACTGCCTACGCCATTGCCCTGGCCGACACGCAAATATTGCTGGCTGGCCGTGCCTACAACACCAACAACTTTTCCTACGACGTCGCCATAGTGCAATTTAACGCAGACGGCACACCAGACACTTTCTTTTCTCCTGTGCTAGACGATCTCACCGGCTTTGACGAGAGCATCTATGGCTTAGCCGTAAACCCTAATGATGGCGCCATTTTGGCAGGTGGTGCCATTCAAGATTACGTCAATGATGATTTTGTGGTGGCCCGCTACACCAGTTCCGGCAGCCGGGACGATGGCTTTGGCGGGGGTATCGGCTTTGTGCGCACCGACATCGCCGGAGGTTCCGACGCCGCCTATGACCTTCTGCTGCAAGCAAACAATCAGATCGTGCTGGCTGGTCAGGGCGGCGTCAACGCCGCGCTGGCGCAATTCAACCCCGATGGCGCTCTTGACCCGGCGTTTGGCAGTAGCGGCACGGTGCTAACCCCCCTGGGTAATGCCTACGATGGTGGGCGAGCAATCGCCTATCAAAATGACGGCAAGATTGTGGTGGCAAGTTATGCCACCAATGAGCAGGGGAAGGTTGTCTTTGCGGCCAGTCGTTACCATGCCGACGGCGCCAATGACGCCAGTTTTGGGCAGGACGGCGTAGCCTACGTACAGATTGGCCCGCAAACCGAAGATGAAGTGAATGGTGTCGCCCTGCAACCCGATGGCAAAATTTTGTTGGCCGGCAGCAGCCTCAACGAGGAGTATATTTCCGTCATGGCCCTGGCCCGCCTCAATCCTGACGGCACGCCGGACAGCTCTTTTGGCGCAGGCGGAATCCTGACCAACTCCCTGAGCTTTAGCTATGACGGTTTCACCGACGTGGCCGTGCAGGCTGACGGCCGTATTGTGGCCGTCGGGTTTAGCAGCAGCAGCTTTGGCGAAGGAGCCACAAGGCCGGTCATTGCCCGGTACCGCGCCAATGGTACGCCCGACACCGGCTTTGGCAACCAGGGGTTCATCACGCCCACCCTGGGTTACTACTATGCCCAAGCCACGGCCGTGGCTATTCAGCCTGACGGCAAAATCCTGGTTGGCGCTTACGCCGATGACGAAACCTATTCTTATGACTTTGCCCTGCTGCGCTACAACGCCAACGGCTCCCCTGACCTGCTCTTTGGCGACAATGGCGTAGTGACCACCGATTTCCTGAATAGTGATGATTGGCTATACGACATCGTATTGCAGGATGATGGCAAGATTGTGGCCGTGGGCGAAGTCAACGATTATAGCTTCCAAAGCAGCGCCTTTGGCGTCGCCCGCTACCATCCCGACGGATCGCTAGACACCACCTTTGGCCCAGGTTTGCCATCGACGGGAATAGTACCAGACCAACCGACCCCCGCCGCGATTTCTTCCGATGGGGGCTTAGTAATCATTCAGTTTGATGGAGATTTCGCCGCGGCGGCAGCCGTTGACCTGCTGCCAGACGGCCGTATTCAGGTAGCGGGCAACAATTTTGGCGAGCAGTCTACCATGGCCCTGGCCCAGCTTTTGCCCAACGGCTTCCCCGACCCTTCTTTTGGGCAGAATGGCAAATTGACACTCGGCTCCTTGGGCAGCAATTCTAGCCTGGCCGACGCAGTTGTGCAGCCAGATGGATTGGTGCTGCTCACCGGTCAGGATGGTTTAGACACTATCGTAGCTCGCTTTGGCGCGCGGGGGCTGGAAGGCAACGGACCGGCCTATATCTCAGCCCTTTCTGGCAACGGCCGTTTCGTCGCCTTCCTTTCTGATGCTGACAACCTGGTGCCCGATGACCATAACAACGCCACCGACGTATTTGTCCACGACCGGCTGCTCAACCAGACCACTCGCGTCTCGGTTTCCAGCAGCGGCCAAGAAGCTGATGGAGATTCCTATTCTATAGACATTTCTGCGGACGGCCGTTTCGTCACCTTTGAGTCCATCGCCAGCAATCTGGATAGCCGTGATACCAACAACCTGAGTGACATCTTCGTGCACGACCGCAGCAGCGGCGAAACGCGGCTGGTAAGCATCAACCACCTGGGGGAACCCGGCGACAGCAATTCCGCCGAACCGGCCATTTCCGCCAGCGGGCGATTCATTGCCTATATGTCCGGCGCCAATAATCTGGTGCCGCAAGATACCAACAACGTGGAGGATGTCTTTGTCTATGACCTGCTCACAAACAGCACCTCCCGCGTTTCTGTGAACAACCTGGGCAACGAAGGCAATGAACGTTCAATTCTACCGGCCATTTCCGCTGACGGCCGTTTCGTTACCTTCGTCTCCCAAGCCACAAACCTGGTCCTTCTGGACACCAACAACGCCTGGGACATTTTTGTCCATGACCGGCAAACCAGCGAAACCACCCGCGTTTCCGTAAACGACAACAGCATCCAGGGCAATGACGATTCTGGTTTGAATGGGGGACCAGCCATTTCAGGCGACGGCCGTTTCGTGGTCTTCGACTCCTATGCCAGCAACCTGGTTCCCGGCGACACCAACAACCAGCCCGACATCTTCGCCCACAACCGCGCCAGCGGCGAAACGCGGCGCATCTCCAACGCCCCCGCAGGCACCGAAGGGGAACTATTTGGCTGGCCCGTCATTTCCAGCAATGGAAAAGCCATCGCCTACGTGTCAGAATCTGCTGGCCTAGTATCTGGCGACACCAACAATGCCACCGATATCTTCGTCTTCAGTCCGGTCACGGGCGAAACCACCCGCGCCTCTCTGGCTTACGACGGCAGCGAAACCAACAATGATTCTTTCTTCCCCGACCTGTCTGCTGACGGCCGTTACGTCGTATTCTCCTCCTTTGCCGATAACCTGATTCCTGACGACACCAACGAGGCCCCGGACATTTTCGTTTACGACCGGGGTTTCCAGGGGTCTACGCGCATTGGGGCAACCGATCTTGCCGCGGGACACCCCCTGACCGGCACGATCCCCACACTAGGCTCCGTACAGTGGTACCGCATCGTTGTGCCCGAACCCGGCTCCATTCTCACCATCACGCTAACCAACCTACAGCAAGACCACGACATGCTCCTCTTTGCGCCCGCCATTGACGAAGAAAACGGCCAACTGCGCGACCTGGGCCAGTTCAGTAACATTGGCCAGTTCTCCAATATTGGCCAGTTCAGCAATATTGGTCAATTCTCTAATATCGGTCAGTTTTCCAATATTGGCGACCTGATTGACCTGGGGCAATTCAGCAATATTGGGCAGTTCTCCAACATTGGGCAGTTCAGCAACATTGGCCAGTTTTCCAACATTGGCCAGGCTGGCGGGGTGGGCGATCTGGTTGCCATCTCCGCCCAAACGGGCCTGGTCGATGAGCAAATAGTACACTACGTCCACGAATTGGCGGGAACTTATTATGTGGCTGTGCTGGCGCACAATCCGGCCCAGCCGGGCACGGAGTACACCATTGAAGCGGTGGTTGGCCCAACCATCTGGCCTTACCCCCCCATTGATGACACGGTGCCCACCACCTTTACCACGCCGGCGCTGAACACGGCCGTGCAAACCCTCATCTTCTACCACAGCCAGCGCCAGGATGCCCTCTACAGCGGCAGCGACCCCATTGACATCACCACCTTCAGCAGCCTTCTGGATACCCTGGCCGCCCATCCCCAAGTCAATGGCGTCGTCGTGGACCTGGCTGACTATCCCGACATTCAGGATGCTTACGCCCTTTGGGACGGCATGCCCGGCAACCCCCTGGCTGCCAACAACGTTGCCAGCCACATCAAATCTTTGCTTTACAGCCTGGCCCCCGCCTACCCCAACCTGGAATACCTGATTCTGGTAGGGGAAGACCGCCTGGTGCCGCAACGCCGCGTGCGGGATGAAGCGCTGGTAGCCAACGAGCGCACCTACGCGACCACGGCAGACAGTGTCGCCCTTTCCGGCTCCATGGAACTACGCTTCATGCTCACCGACGACTATTACGCCGCCACGCCGCCCCTGCCCTTCAAAGGGCGGGAATTTTACCTGCCTCAGCTTGCCCTTGGCCGCCTCATTGAGACGCCTACAGAGATGACGGCCGTGATCAACGCCTTCCTGGCCAATCCCATCATCACCCCCAACGACGCCCTGATTACCGGCTACGACTTCCTCATTGACCAGGCCACCGTCATCACCAACAGCCTCGCCGCTCAGGGCATCGCCAATCAAACCCAGCTCATCGACAATGCGTGGACGGCGGCCGACTTCAGCAACACCCTCTTCCCCCTGACAGAAGCGCCCGACCTCATCTCTCTCAACTCCCACTTTGAGCATTACCGCTTCTTCCCCAATGACCCCAATGACGTCTACGCCACGCAGATTACCAGCTCTCCCAACTACGAGGGATCCCTCATCTTCTCCGTAGGCTGCCATTCCGGCCTCAACGTGCCCGATGATAATCCCGCCGGCCCCTTCGTCTTCGACTGGCCCCAGGCTTTCAGTGGCCAAAAAGCCAGCATGATTGGCAACACCGGCTACGGCTATGGAGACTCCGATCTGGTGGCTTACTCGGAAGCCTTAATGGTCAACTTTGTTGAGGCCCTGGGGAATTGGAGCGAAGGGCCACAAACTGTCGGCCACGCCCTGCGCATGGCCAAGCAGCAGTATTTCAACAGTCTGGCTGCCGGGACCATGAGTAACTATGACGAGAAAATCATGGAAATCATGACCCTTTACGGCCTACCCATGCTGCGGGTGAATATGCCCATTACGACGGCCGTTCCTCTGGCTGGCCCCTCTTTGGCCAATGCCGTAACCCCTAAGGCTCCTGCAGAAGTCGTTACCAGCACGATCGAGCTTAACTACACCTTTGATCTGAACGGCATTTCCGGCCTAGGCCATTACTACACCATTGCCGAACAAAATGAGGTATACGTAGCCGGTGCGCGGCCTGTACAACCCAAAGACAGCGTCAACGTCCATCTGCCGGGCACCCTGGCCCGCGGTGCACTGCTGCTGGGCGGCACCTTCACCGAAGTACCCGACTTTAACCCGAAGGTATCTGGCGTCATTACCGATGACACCGTCTACAACCCCAACGAGCCAGTTTTTGCCAGCAATTACTGGTCGCCGGTCGCGTTGGGCAGCATCAACCGCTTCCTGTCCATTAACGGAGAGTTCAACGAGCGTTTGGTGCTAATTCCCGGTCAGTTCAAGGCTGACCCTGATAATCCCACCCAAGGCACGCAGCGCCTCTACACCAACCTAGTCTTTGAGGTGTACCACGCCACTGTAGATAACACTGACTTCACCGCGCCCCAGGTATGGCAGGTCCGCGGCGAAAAGACGGGAAACGTGGTTAACTTTGACGTCTTGGTGACAGATGACATTGGCGCAACGCCGCGGGTGGTGGTTTTGTACCGCCACAAGCCCAGCACCACCTGGCTGCCGCTAGACCTGGAATATGACGCCGCTACGCAAAGAGCCAGCGGGCAAATTAATGCCATCGGGCAGGTAGAGTTTCTGGTGCAGGCTGTTGACGCCAGCGGTAACGTCGCAATGGTTTTAGACCACGGCAATCCCTTTATCGTGGGAGAAGACGTCACCGTGCTCTATCTGCCGATCATCAGGAAACCATAAGCTGGCTGGAGATTGGAGACTGAAGTTTGGAATTTTTAGTCTCCAGTCTCTAGTCCCTTGGTCTAACGATTGACGTAATGGGTAAAGGTCCAGCCTAGCGGCGTCAATTGGCCGGTGGCGGCATCATAAAGATTGCCTGTCCCGTACCCTTCTTCGGCCTCGTACATGCTGAACCAGAACCACCACTGCACCAGGCGTCCACCGTCGGCGCTGTATCCGGTGCTGTTGGCGGCGTTCACAAAATAATCAAAGCTGCGCACCATGAAGTCGGCCACCATTTCCGGCGGGAAACCATAGTCGTGGGGCATGACAATACCATATTCGGTGATGGCTAACGGCCGTTCCTGATACCCACGCGCCGCCATCCAAGCCCGAAAATCCACCAGATTCTGCTTGATTATCTCCAGGTTGCCGTGGTCACTCACCTCATACAGCCGCGCGCCGGCAGCGCTCATGCCCGGCGGAATACCTACCCCCCAGGTACCCGCCTCCTCGCGCAGCACAAAGGCATGCACCGTCCAGATGTCAATGGGCATTGGCTGCCCATATTCCGCCTGATAGGTATCCAGCACCACGTCCAGGTAAGCCATACGCAGCGGCGTAGGCTGCGAAACGCCACCAATGGCAATCTTAGCTGCCGGATCGCGAGTTTTGATGTAGCTGACAATGGTATGAAAAATGCGCGCATACTCCTGCGGTGTCAGATTATCTTGCACCACCACGTCTGGCTCATTGCCAATGACCCACACTGCCCCCGGCTGCTCGGCCAGCACGCGGTCAATGTCTGCCCAATTGGTGCGCACGCCGCCAGGGCCAAGGCGCACGGTGTGCCAAAAGCGCACGCCATAGCGCAGGGGTTGGGTAGGGTCTACGCGCCAGTTCATGAAGGTGCCAATGGGCATACCCGCATCCACGGCATTGATAAAGTAATTATTACCGCCCACCGCCCCGAAGCGCTCGCGGTAGCCAGGCACTATGGGGCCAGGGCTGGCAGGGGCGGGCGTCAGAGAAATGGGCGGCGAAGAAGTTGGGGGCACGGCCGTTGCTGGTGGGGCGGGCACGGTTTCCGTGGCTGTAGGCTCAGTCTGGGCCACGGCCGTCACGGGCAGTGTGGGCATGGCGGTCGCCGGAATTGCCGTCGTTGGCTGCCAGGTGGGAGAAGCTGTTGGGGAAGGGGATGGCGTTCGGCTGGCAATAATCGTCGGGCTTGAAACGGCCGTCGGGTCAACAACGGCCGTTGGGACAACCGCCACGGTTTCAACGGCCGTTACCGGCGTCACCGAAGCTTGCCTCACTACCTGCCCGTCCGGCAGGGGGGTGCGCGTGGGAATGGGCAGCTCACCAGCAGCAGGCGTCGCCAAATTTTCCGCCGGGACCCGCAGTGACCAGATCACCAGCCCCACGCCCACGCCAATCAGCGCCACGAAAATCCAAAATGCAAAGGGGTGCCCTTTCAGCCTCATCAAACCCTCTAAAATTGCGGCAGATAAGGGGCAAAGGCTTGCAGGTAATCGTCCAAAATGGCCCGCGCCCGGCCAATGTCGTTGATCATTGGGTCTAGCAGCAGCGTTTGCAGGGCTAACTGGCGGTCGCCGGAAACGGCCGTGTCCACCACCAACTCCACCAAATCCGCCTCTCGCCGCAACAGTGCCGTCACCGGCGCTGGCAGATCGCCCAGGTTCAGCCCCTGAATCCCCATTCCGTTCACCACCGCCGGCACCTCCACAATCGTCTCATCCGGCAAGCCGGCAACAGCCCCGTTGTTGGGAACATTCACCGCCTCATCGTAATAATTCTCATTGCCGGTCATGGCGGCAATCAGCTCTGCCGCCCCCTCGCTGTACACCTCCTTCATGCCATCTACCGGCACGGCGCCGCTAGCCATGTTGGCCATCATCGTGCGCAAAAAGAGTCGCGCCGCCTCATTGCCCCCCCAATCGTACAAAGGCATCGCATACCGCTCCCA
>CAZDEO010000116.1:0-12915 GCA_964504445.1 uncultured Anaerolinea sp.
AGGAGTTGTTTCGCCGAAGCCCAGTAAGCGGAACCGGGTCAGCCCGTTACAGCGTCGAGGGTCGTAAACGGTTCACCGATTACGGATTACCGATAACGGATAACGGATTACCGATTACGAAACCAAGGTGGTACCGCGTGAGGCCTATGGCTCTCTCGTCCTTGTGGGATGGGAGAGCTTTTTAATTGCCAATTGCTAATTGTTAATTGTTACTGAGGTGTTTTTATGAGCGAGATGCCCAAAGCCTATGATTTTGCCGCTACCGAAGCGCGCATTTACCCATGGTGGGAAGAAAACGGCTGGTTCAAGCCCGAAATCAACCTGCCCGATGGCAAACCCTTTGTTATTTCCATTCCCCCGCCCAACGTGACGGGCGAGCTGCACATGGGGCACGTCATGTTTGTGGCCCTGGAAGACCTGATGATTCGCCGGGCGCGGATGCAGGGGCGCGCTGCCCTGTGGGTTCCCGGCACCGACCACGCGGGTATCGCCACCCAGCTCCAGGTGGAAAGAATGCTGGTGCGCGAAGGCACCTCTCGCGAGGAGATTGGCCGTGAGGCGTTTTTGGACGCTACATGGGAATGGAAGGACCGCTATGGCGGCTACATCATCAAGCAGTTGCGCCACCTGGGGGCGTCGGCAGACTGGGAGCGCACGCGTTTTACCCTGGATGAGGGGCTGTCGCGCGCCGTGCGCGAAGCCTTTGTGCGCCTCTACCGCATGGGCCTCATTTACCAGGCGGAATATTTAGTGAACTGGTCGCCGGGGCTACAAACGGCCGTTTCCGACCTGGAAGTGGAGTACAGGGAAGAGCAAGGCTTCATGTACCACTTCAAATACCCCGTCAAAGGGGGCGGCTTCCTGCCCGTGGCTACCACCCGCCCGGAGACGATTTTGGGGGATACGGCCGTGGCCGTTCATCCCGACGACGAGCGGTACAAAGATTACGTCGGCAAAATGGCCCTGGTGCCCATGCTCAACCGCGAAATCCCCATCATTGCGGACGCTTACGTAGACATGGCCTTCGGCACTGGTGCCCTAAAAGTGACCCCCGGCCACGATCCCAACGACTTCGAGATTGGGCAGCGCCACGGGCTGGAAATCATCAACATCCTCCACAAAGACGCCACCCTCAATGCGCAGGCTGGCCCTTACGCCGGGTTAGACCGCTTCGCCGCTCGTAAGAAGCTGTGGGCCGACATGGAAGCGGCAGGCCTCACCCTGAAGACAGAGCCGCACACCCTCAGCGTGCCCCGCAGCCAGCGCGGCGGCGAGGTCGTGGAGCCGATGATTAGCAAGCAGTGGTTTGTGGACGCGGAACCGATGGCGAAAATGGCTTTGCAAGCGGTGCGCAACGGCCGTATCCGCATTGTGCCCGACCGCTTTAACAAGGTGTGGGAAAACTGGCTGGAAAATATACGGCCGTGGTGCATCAGCCGCCAGTTGTGGTGGGGCCACCGCATCCCCGTCTGGTACTGCGCAGACTGCGGGCACCTGACCGTGGCCCGCCACGACCCCGACGCCTGCGCAGCGTGCGGCAGCGCCAACATCCAGCAGGACCCTGACGTGCTGGACACCTGGTTCAGCAGCGCCCTGTGGCCCTTCTCCACCCTGGGCTGGCCCGACCAGACCGAGGATTTGCAGCGCTATTTCCCCACCGATGTGATGGAAACCGGTTACGACATCCTCTTTTTCTGGGTGGCGCGCATGGTCATGACCAGCCTGCTCTTTACCAACGACATTCCCTTCCATACTGTCTATTTGCATGGGCTGGTACGGGATGAAAACGGCCGTAAAATGAGCAAATCCTACGGCAACGTCACCGATCCCCTGGACGTGATGGCCGAATATGGCACCGACGCCCTGCGTTTCACCCTGCTTACCAGCGGTTCCCCCGGCGCCGACCTTAACCTTTCCGTGGACCGGGTGGCCAGCAACCGCAACTTCGCCAACAAAATCTGGAACACCGCCCGCTTCATTACCCGCAGCCTGGAAAAGGCTTCGGCGGAGGACAAGCCCGAAACCATTGCCTACACCGCCGCCGACAAATGGATTCTTACCCGCCTCAGCCAGCTTACCCGCGACGCCAACCGCCTGATGGACAACTACCAATTTGGCGAAGCTGGGCGGCAGGTTTACGAATTCCTGTGGGGCGACTTTGCCGATTGGTACGTGGAGCTGGCCAAGGTGCAGTTAGGCATGGGCGGCAGCCGCGCCTGGACAACCCTGGCTGTGCTGCGTCGCGTGCTGGACGACAGCCTGCGCCTGCTGCACCCCTACATCCCCTTTGTCACCGAAGAGACGTGGCAACAGCTAAAACAAGCGTTTGTGCAAGCAGAATTGGGCATCCAGCCCGATGAAGGGTGGCCTGAGGCGTTGATTATTGCCGACTGGCCGGAGTGTGGCCCCTGGCAAGAATGTTACCAGTACGCCGATGACGCCGCCGCCTTCGAGCAAATGCGTGATTTGGTTACCAGCATTCGCGCCGCCCGCGCTGCCCAGGGTGTGGAACCGGCAAAATGGATTACGGCCGTGCTAGCGGCTGGCGACAAGGCAGACTTTTACGAAGCGCAGCGCCCCATCCTCGCCTTTTTGGCCCGCCTAGACGCCGACCAGCTAACCATTGCCGCCGACCTGGAGGCGCCAGAGCAGGCGTTGACCATTGTCCAGGGCGGCGTTACTTGCTACCTGCCCCTGGCGGGCATGGTAGATTTGGCGCAGGAAAAGGTGCGCCTAGAAAAAGAGTTGGCCGACTTGGAGAAAGAGATCAAGCGGCTGACGGGCTTGCTGAACAGCCCCTTTGCCGAAAAAGCGCCGCCGCCGGTGGTGCAGAAGGAGCGCGACAAGCTCGCCCAGGCTCAGGCCAGCCACGCAGAGTTGAGCGCGCGGCTGGCAGCTCTGGCTTAGAAGGTATGCAACAAGGGTGGAGTTAAAAGAGAGGGTCGCAGAGATGCGCAGAGGAGCCGCAGAGATTGGTGCAGAGGTTTAGGAGAAATCTTTGCGCCCTTTGCGGTTCAATCAATGGGTGACGATGACAGAAGTTATGGAAAAGAGTACGAAAGGGCGCATTCGCATACGGCCGTGGACAGAAGCGGATATTTCCGGCATTGTGGCCTGCCACCGGGCGGTATATGGGCATTTGTACGAGGAGGCGGAGCTGTACGGCCGTCGCAAATACGAGATGCAGTTTCGCGCCTTTCCTGAAGGACAGTTCCTGGCGGAGCTAAACGGGCAGGTGGTAGGGTACGCGACCTCTATCATTGTGCAGTTGGATGATGACGACCATTGGTACACCTACCGCGAGCTAACCGGTTCTGGCACCTTTAGCACCCACACCCCCAGCGGCGACACGCTGTACGGCGCAGACATTGCCGTGCATCCTGATTTCCGGCGGCGTGGGGTTTCTAACCGGCTCTACCAAAAGCGGCGGCAGCTCATGCGCAAGTACAATTTGCGGCGCATGGTCGCGTACGGCCGTATTCCCGACTACCATCGCGTCAGCGGCAAAATGACGGCCGAAGCCTACGTGCGCGCCGTGGTGGCTGGAGACATGTGGGACAGCGCCCTCAACGCCCACCTGGCGGCTGGCTACCAGGTGAAGCGGCTGCTGCTGGATTACATGGAGGATGAGGACAGCCTCAACTATACGACCTGGCTTGAGATGTTGAACAAATATTTCAGGCCAGAAAAACGGCGCATTGCTGCTGCGCCCCTAAAACGGCCCGTGCGCACCATGCGCGTAGCGGCAGCGCAGTGGCTCATGCGGCCTGTGCAGAGCTGGGCGGAGTTTGCGCAGATCGCTTCCTTTTTTGCCATGTCAGCCGATACCTATCACGCCCATTTTTTGGTGCTGCCAGAGCTATTGACGGTGCAGTTGTTCAGCTTGCTGCCGCCGGATATGGACGCGAAAACGGCCGTTACCCACCTGACCACCTACACCGACCAATATGTTGCTCTCTTCCGGGAATTGGCGCAAAAATACCGCCTCTACATTGTGGGCGGCTCTCACCCCACCTTGCGCGAGGGTAAGCTGTACAACGTGGCTTATCTGTTTACCCCTGGCGGCAACGTCTACAACCAGGACAAGCTCCACGTCACCCCCTACGAACGGCAAATGTGGGACGTGCAGCCGGGAGAGGAAATCAAAATCTTTGAGACCCCCCTGGCCCGCATTGCTATCCAGATTTGTTACGACATTGAGTTTCCCGAAACGGCGCGGCTCCTGGCCCTGGCAGGAGTAGAAACGATTTTTGTGCCTTTTAGCACGGATGAAAAGAAAGCGTACTATCGGGTGCGCTACAGCGCCCACGCCCGCGCCGTGGAGAATTATCTGTACCTGGTGCTGTCTGGCAGTGCCGGAAATTTACCAACCACCCCCTCTTACTTGCTGAATTACAGCCAGTCGGCCATCATTACCCCGAGCGACTTTGCTTTTCCGCTGGAAGCGACGGCCGCTTTGGCGGACCCTAACGTGGAGACGGTGGTGATTGCCGACCTGGACTTGAACAGCCTGGCGCAGCAGCGGGAAATGGGCAGTGTACGGCCGTTGCACGACCGTCGCCCCGACCTGTACGAACTGCGGGCCAAGCTGCCCATCCGTACCATTCATGTAGAATAAATCAGACGGAGCAATAGATGAGTAACCATCCGAGACCGACTGGCGTAACCGCCGACCGTAACCAGCGTATTCTCACCATCACCTGGGATGATGGACACGTGAGTGCATACCCCTTTGCCGGGCTGCGCGCTGAGTGCCCCTGCGCCGAATGCAAAGGGGGACACGAAAATATGGGCACGCCAGCCAACCCCCTGATTGTGCGCGACACGCCCAATGAAGGGCTGAGCCTGGAAAACGTGCAGTTAACGGGCAGCTATGCCCTCACCTTCCAATGGGGTGACGGGCACTGGACGGGTATTTACACCTGGCAATATTTACGTGGCGCTTGCCCTTGTGATGAATGTGTGGCAAAGTGGGAAGCGACAGCGACGCATGGCATTGAGCATCGTCGTTGAGTTAGCGTTACCGGCCGACGCTGGTTGAAAGTTTATAAAAAATGTAGATGAGTAGACCCCGAGGTGAACCCTTGGGGTTTGTTTATTTGGGTTGATTAAGTGATTGTATTATGAAAAAGAAGATGAATTCGCGAAAACGGCCGTTTCTTGCCTCCTGGCGCAGCACCCTGCGGCGCAGCCTGAAGCGACCTGCCCTGTCACGCCGGTCTGTCTGGCACGCCCTGCAAACCACCGTGTACATGCTGGTGGGCACAGCCCTGGCAGCCCTGGGTTATGCCCTCTTTCAGGTGCCTAACAGCATTGTTTCTGGCGGCCTGTCCGGCATCGCCATCATGATCAACCATTTTACCGAATGGCCGGTGGGGTTGATGTACTGGGTAATGAACGTACCCATGTTGGTGCTGGGTTTCTTCCAGTTGGGGCGTTGGCGTTTTGTGGTCAGCACCCTCATTGCCGCCACTGTCTTTTCCGCATTGATTGACATTTTTGGCGGGATTTTGCCCCAAATGCTGGTCCAATTTCCGCTTAGCCACGATGTATTACTTACCAGTGTGTATGCGGGCATTATTGGCGGCATTGGCGCGGGTTTGGTTTACCGCGCGGGCAGCACCTTTGGCGGCACGGCCATTGTTGGGCGGGTTATTCAACAGCGCACGGGGTTACCCCTGAGCCAGGTGTATGCCGTGACGGATGGCGCAATTATCCTCACCGCGGGCCTCATTTTTGGTTGGGAAATTGCCATGTATGGCTTTCTGGTGCTGTTCATTAGTGGGTTGGCAGCAGACTACACCCTGGAGGGGCCAAGCAGCACCCGTACAGTGACCATCATTACCAACAAGCCGGAGGAAATGAGCGCGGCGCTGATTGCCGAGACCCAGCGCGGGGTGAGCTTTTGGGAGGTGACGGGCGGGTACACGGGCATGAAACGGTACATGGTCATGTGTACCATCTATCGCCCGCAGGTGAATACTGTTAAGCGGGTGGCGGCACGCATTGAGCCGGAAGCCTTTGTAACCATTGGCGTCAGTCATCAGGCGTTGGGGCAGGGGTTTAAGCGGCTGAAATGATGGGCAATGCTGGATGCCGACGGGGGCGCTAAGCTTAACGGCCGTTGCCGGGTTTGTTTTCCTCGCCAACCAGGGTGCTGAGGGCGCGTAGCCAGCTGTCGCCCTCGGTTTCCATCTTTTCGTTTATGAAGCGGTAGTCGTTTTTGCGGATGAATTCAGAGAGTTCTGCTTGCAGGCTGCGATATTTGGCAATGGTGAGGGTGAGGAGAGTGGCAACGGCCGTTTCGGAACGGGCTAACTCTATGGCGCGGCGCAAATGAGGCATACATAGCCCCCCCGAATTAGCCAGAGCGTCTTTCATGGGCGCATCCTCATCCCCCAGGGCATCCATCAGCGCAATGACGTGGAGGGTAGTCATCTGCTCGCGATGGGCACAGGCGGGGCATGGCTCGTGGGGTGTCAGGCGCTGTACCCCCTTTTGGGTGAAGATCGAGGGTTTATTCCGGTCTACGGCCTCGGCAACCTGGGAGAAGGTGAAGCGGGACGGCCGTTTGTACATTCCCTTCTCCAACTCCTTCGTCACCGTATTCAGCAAATCGCGGTAAATAAAAGCTACGCCTAGCGGTGTGCTGGCCCCGGCCTGCGGCAGTTGCCAGGCATGCTCGTAGCAATAGCCCAACGACTCGCGCAGGCGGGCGCGGAGAGGGGGATCATTGACGCTGTCGTAGATGACCTGTTCCAGGTGACGGCGCACAGTGCGCTGGGCCAGGGTACAAAAGGGGCACCCTCGCTCCTGGCAGGCCTCGATAATTTCGTGGTAGCTAAGCGGAACCATAACAGGGAACAATGAACAATAAATTGTTAACTGTTAATTTTTCATTGTTCATTGGTGTCTTCCTTTTGCATTTCCAGCTCAAGTTCGGCGATGGTGCGGGCCACATTTTCGATGGCAACCCGCTGCTTGCGATACAGGTCAGACTCGCTCATGGCCAGCCGTCGCGCCACGTCGCGCACCTTGCCGCCCTGAATGAACTTCAGCTCCAGGATATTGTACAACAGCCATTCGGCACGGGTCATATTGCGCTCCCCTTCTGGCTTTTGCAGCTCGATGGCATTTTGCAGAATAGCGCGCAGAGCGTTGGCGGGGGTGTCGTGGTCCTCCAGGGCACGCTGCACAACCTTCAGGCGCAGCAGGGGGCTTTCGGTGAGTTTAGGGCCACCCCAATAGTGGCTGAGGGCATCGCGCACCATGCTATTAAACTCTTCTGGCTCTACAGTGCGGGATTCGTCAAAGTTGTCGGTGAGTACGGGCAGGCCGCCAAAGGTGGCGGCGCGTCGCCTTTCTTGCAGGGCGGTAATGCCTGGCAGCAACCCTTCTACGGCGCGAAAAACTTCTTGCTGCAATATGCGGTCTTCCAGGGCGTTAGCGGCCTGGATGACGAGCTTTTCTAGTGTGGCTTGCTCGCTGTTGGTCAGGTCGGGGTTTGCTGCCCTGGCGCGCACGCCCAGAATGCCCAGCATGGTGTCGCCCTGGCGGTTGTGTAACGGCCGTATCCAAAAGTTTTGCCACACAATAAAATCACCCATTTCCTGCAACTGAACAGCACCATTCCCATTTTCACTTTGCGTCAAGTCTTGCCAGATGGCCTCGTCCCAAAGGGTATCAGGTTCAGCCAGGGGGCCGACAACTGTTTCTAACTGGGGGCCGTCAGCCGTCATGGCGGCCACAAAGGCCGTGGGCGTGCGCAGCACTTCGCAAGTAGCTGCCAAAATGCTTTCCAGAAATTGGCGTAAGTCGCTGGTGGTTAGCACGCGCTCGCTTAACTCCTGAATGCGGCGCACGTCGGGGTCATCGTTAAGCTGGAAGAAACGCTCTAACGGCCGTTTAAACATATGCACCGCCCACTCAACCAGCATCACCGTCGCTACTAGCGCAAAGCCCAGCGCGGTTTCCGTGGGCAGCCCCAGCAGGCGGCTGGTGCGCCCCACCAACACATACACCAGCAGCACAATAGAGCCGGCCAATGGCACCCGCGCCATATACTTATACAGCTTCACCCGCACCACCCGATCGGGTGACGCCGCATCAAAATAAATCAGGTTCGACGTCAGCGTGGCAAACATCAGCCCCACCACCAGATTGCCCACAATAAGCACTGGCCACAAAGCTATCGGCACATCTTGAGATTGATTGCCCGTGATAATCAGATACGGGAAAACCCCCAATGGAGCGGCGAGGAACGCCAGCATCGCTGAGGTCATACGCTTGCGGGTTGTGCGCGTAATAGTTCGCCGGCGTGCCCGCCAAACATTGTAAATGCTGAGCAGCGAAATTGACCAGTAGTACAGGGCAAATAGAGGAAACAGCGGCCCGGCTACCAGATGAAAGGTTTGCGACACGTGCACCATGTCTGCGGCCACTAGGTCTGTCCACAAAACCAGCCCTAAAAAGGTCAGGCTGATGAAATAACTGGCATAAATAACGTAACGACGGCGCTGCGGGGTAGCGCCTGTGGTAGAAAGCAGCGCATCAGACAAATGGTACTGAGCCGCCGGAACCATGGCGATGCCCAGCCATTCCAGGCGCAGCCACGCTTCGGCCGAAACTGAAACAATGGCCCGGCTTACCATTAACTCTGTCAGATAGACAATGACCACGAAGGAAACCAGCGCGCTGAAAGCGGCCGTAATTTGTGAGCGCAGCCCCCGGCCAACGTGATAAAGCACCACCGCAGAGCCAAAGATAACAATAACGGCCTGTAAAACGTCGTTGGTTAGCGCGAGGGCATCAACAAGGTTCATAGATGGGTCTAAGCTGGGGAGGGCGCTGGGGGTAAATCTCGTGCCGGAGGACTCCAATCCGCTGGCTTTTCTTTTGCCTCAGGTTGATTTTGGGGAAATGACGTCACGCCAGGCGGCGAGGGTGGCAGGTCGTTTCCTTCCATCAGCGCAATAAATTCATTGGCTTCCAGCGTTTCAACTTCCAGCAAAGCTTTGGCAATGCGGTCCAGCTTGTCGCGGTTTTCTTGCAGCAGCCTTTTGGTGCGCTCATACTCCGCATCAATAATGCGCCGTACCTCTTCGTCAATTTTTTGGGCAATGGCGTCAGAATAATCCCGCTGTTCGCTAATCTCGCGGCCCAGAAAGACCAGCTCCTGTTTTTCCCCATAAACGCGCGGCCCTAGTTCATCACTCATGCCATACTGGGTAACCATGGCGCGGGCCAGGCGGGTAACTTGCTGTAAATCATTGCTGGCGCCGGTTGTAATTTCGCCAAAAACCAGTTCTTCAGCGACGCGCCCGCCTAAAGCCGTGGCAATAAGGGCCTTAAACTTGGAGCGGGTATACATGCTATTGTCGTCTTCCAGGTACCAGGTCACGCCCCCGGCCATGCCGCGGGGGATGATGGTGATCTTGCGCAGCACCTGGGCGTGGGGCAGCAGATGGCTGATGACGGCGTGCCCGGCTTCGTGGAAGGCGGTGATTTCGCGCTCTTCGGGGCTGATGACGCGGCTTTTGCGCTCTGGGCCAAGCTGTACGCGCTCGATGGCTTCTTGCATTTCGGCCATGCCGATGCTTTTACGGTTGCGCCGTGCTGCTAGCAGTGCGGCTTCGTTGACGGTGTTTTCGATGTCTGCGCCAACGAAGCCTGGTGTTGCTTTGGCTAAAACGCTCAGATCGACTTTGGCATTGATGGGTTTGCCACGCACGTGCACTTTGAAGATTTCTTCGCGCCCACGCACGTCGGGGCGGTCAATGACGACGCGGCGATCGAAGCGTCCGGGGCGCATGAGGGCGGGGTCGAGGATATCAGGGCGGTTGGTGGCGGCGAGGATGATGACGTGGGTGTCGGTGTCGAAGCCGTCCATTTCGACGAGGATTTGGTTGAGGGTTTGTTCGCGCTCGTCGTGGGAGCCGCCTAGTCCGGCGCCGCGCTGGCGGCCTACGGCGTCTATTTCGTCTACAAAGACGATGCAAGGGCTGTTTCGTTTGGCTTGTTCAAAGAGGTCGCGCACGCGGCTGGCGCCGACGCCGACGAACATCTCGACAAATTCGGAACCGGCAATGGAGAAGAAGGGGACGCCGGCTTCGCCGGAGACGGCTTTGGCCAGGAGGGTTTTGCCGGTGCCCGGGCTGCCGACGAGGAGCACGCCTTTGGGGATGCGGGCGCCAAAGCTGACGAATTTGGCTGGTTCTTTGAGGAATTCGACAATTTCGGCGAGTTCTTCTTTGGCTTCGTCGGCGCCGGCGACGTCGTCAAAGGTGACGGTGGGGTGGTCCCCAGTAAACATGCGGGCGCGGCTTTTGCCGAAGGCGGCGGCCTGGTTGTTGGTGCCCTGGGCCTGGCGAAAGATGAAGTAGATGAAGGCGATGATGAGGATGGCGGGCAGGAAGATGCCGACGACGTTGATCCAACTGCCGAATTGGCTGGGTTTGCTGTAAATGATGGTGGGACGGCCGTCGCTGTAATCTTCGCTGGTGATGCCGTAAATATGGAGGGTGTCTTCTATGGAGCTGACGGTGCTGATGTGGGCAATGGCGGGGCTGTTGGGATCGTCGTAAAGGATGGTTAGCTCACGGCCGTCGCCATCCACGCGAATTTCGCTGACCTTGTTGTCACGAATATCCTGGGCTAACTGGCTAACCGAAATCTCGTTGGTTGGATTGGGCGTGGTGTTGTAGCTCCAAATCATCGCAAAAAGCACGATGCCAATCAGGAGATAGATAAACCATCTTGTTGTTTTTGTTGAGTTCACAATACACTCTCTAAATGATCGAAATCGAGTCTTGAAAACAGTATAACAAAAAGGGGGATGGTGGGCGAGTGGGTGTAATGGGTTGGGCGGCTATCTGGGGCGGATAATGGGTGAAGGGGCGTGGCGTGCTGCCCAGGGGCTGTTGGCAAGCATGAGGCGGCTAGCCAGCCCAGGCGCGGTAGACAAAGTACCACAAGGGGATGAGACCAAGCAGCATGATGAGGGCAGTCACGCCCAGGGTAAAGGCAATCCAGTCTAGACGGCCGTTTTCTGGGGCTGGGGTGGCCGTAAAGTGGAGAGGTTGCGGCACGGCCGTTTCGGCAGCTGTTGTTTCGCGGAGCGGCGTGCCGGCAAGAAGGGTGGCATGGGGGCGTGTGTCTTCGTCTTGTTCATCTTCATCCAGGCGTGGGGGAATGAATTGATGAATTTGGGTTTTTTGCTCTGAGACGGGGACATTGGCGCCGGGCACGGCCGTTAGGGGATACACCGGCCCGGTTTCCTCCTGGCTGCTCTGGCGATAGGTGCTGAGGATGCGGCTGAGTTGCCCGGCTGTGCGGTAGCGACCGGCGGGTTCTTTGGCTAGCACTTTGGCAATGATTTGCTCCAGTTGGGGTGGCACTGCAGGATTGATGGTGGTGACCAGCGGTGGTGTTTCATGCAGATGCTTCAGGGCATAGGCGGTGTGCGACTCGGCCTGAAAGGGCAGGCGGCCCGTTAGCATTTCAAAAAGAATGATGCCAATGGCGTACACGTCTGAGGCTGGCGTTGGTGGATACCCATTGGCCTGTTCGGGGGAAAAATATTGCGGCGTGCCCCAAGCCCGTGCCTCTTGCTGCTGGCTGGCTTCACTAACGGCGCGGGCAATGCCAAAATCAGCGACTTTCACCCGGTCGTCGCGGGTGACCAGAATATTTTGGGGTTTGACATCGCAGTGCACCAGGTGGGCGCGGTGGGCATAGCCAATGCCGTTGCAAATCTGGATGACCAGATCGAGGGTGCGATTGATGGGTATGGGACGTTCAAGTTTAGCTTGTTGGCGAATGATTTGTTTGAGGGTACGGCCGTCTACAAACTCCATCACAATGTAATGGCGATGCCCATCCTGACCAATGTCATGCACCGTGACAATGTTTTGGTGCTGCAAATTGGCTGCGGCGTGGGCTTCGTGTTGAAAGCGCTGCAGAAAGCCTTCGTCACCAGTCAGGCTTTCATGCAACATTTTGATAGCCACCAGCCTACCCAAGGAGAGATCATGGGCTTTGTAGACGACTGACATGCCGCCGCTGCCAATGCGTTCTAGCAGTTTGTAACGGCCGTTTAACACCGTGTATTCACCAGACATGTTCTGGATTTTAGAACGGAACGGCCAAATCGTAAAGAGTAAACCCGCTTGCCGCCCATAATGCGTCCATTCAGTTGAGGGTCGTCATGCGAAATGCTATCATTAGCGCACTGCCCCAGGCAAAAAAGAAGGAGACGCGCATGAAAAAAGAACGGACGGTTTTAGAAGCCAAAAGATATGGTATTCATAGCTGCCAACCCACAGAGAGCTTGTTGCAGGCAGCGCAAAAAATTGTAGAGCGCGACATTAGCGCCCTCGTCGTTGTAGACCACAGGGGCAGCCTCACCGGCATCATCACCCGCACAGATTTAATGAAAGCATGTATTGAGGACGAGGAATGGACCACAAAACCGGTCTCGGCGCACATGAGTACCGCGGTGGTAACTGTATCACCGCAAACTCTCTTGCGTGATGTGGCTAACCTGCTGCTAAAAAATCACATTCATCGCGTTGTAGTGGTGCGCGAAGAAAGCGGTCTAAAAATTCCCGTGGCAGTAGTATCAGACGGAGATTTCGTCTACCACATGGTCAAAGAGGCTTAGGTTCGTTCTTTTGTAGCAGGCTTTGGGCGGCTCCCCTTATTCCTGATAGGTGTACAAGTTTCGAATAGAGGCTCTCGCTCTCCTGCCATAGGTGGGCTTACGCCGAAAAGGATTCATACAAATAGCAATGCCCACAATGGAGATGATTACCAGTGTGCTAGCGGTGAACATCGTTTTGCTTCTCCTAGTTTTTAAAATCTTACTAGCTAACCTACAGTTTTGAAAAAAGCGATTGGTCGTCCACCATTCTTTAA
>CAZDEO010000117.1:0-12862 GCA_964504445.1 uncultured Anaerolinea sp.
AGGTATGCGAAGATTTGTGCCCGGTTGGCGCCATTGACCTGCCCTTTCTCGTTTGTTTTGGCAGCACCCCTTCCCTGGCGCCCAGAGGTTCCGCATGACCACGAGCTTGACGGTAAATGCTGCTCTGCGCCGCCGCTGGTGGCTGGCCCTAACCCTTTTTCTGGTCGCGGCAGGAACCGGCGCATGGCTTCGTTTTGGCAGCATTTATGGCTTTCCCGGCGGCCTACAGTTTTTCAACATGCGCCATGCCCATTCGCACCTGATGTATTTTGGCTGGGTCACCCCAGCTTTGATGACGCTGATGGCCGCGCACCTGGCCGCTACAATTGAGAGGCCACTGCCCCAGGGTTTGCTGCGGGCCATTGACCTGACGTTGGTGATGGCCGTGTTGGCGTACCCGCCGTTTTTGCTGTATGGCTACCGCACGGCCGTCATTGCCGGGCGCGCGCTGCCCCTGTCTGTGATGGCTGCCGGACTCAACGTGCTGGGCTGGTACGTCTTTGCCTGGCAGTATCGTCGCGCCACACGGGGCATGCCGCAGACCTTTACCCTGCACCTTTGGGATACGGCCGTACTCTTCTTGCTCTACGCCTCTCTGGGGGGCTGGGGCCTACCGCTGCTCACCCTGCTGAACATTGAAAACCCCCTGCTCTCCGTAGGCCTTACCCACCTCTTTCTGGACGAATTTGCCGATGGTTGGTTCGTGCTAGCTATACTTGGTCTACTCTACGCCGCTCACCCCGCCGCCGCCCAAAACCCCATGGCTCGCCGCAGCCACGACTTGCTGGTATTTGGCCTGCCAGTGGTGTTTTTGTTGGGTATTCCTACCCATCTGCTTACCTGGCCGCTGCAACTGGTGGGGGGTCTGGGCGGGTTGCTGGTAGGTCTTGGGCTGCTGGGCCATCTGGCGGTACTCTGGCCCCAAGCTAAGGCATGGCGGGTGGCGCTGTTCTTCTTGGGGCTAAAGGCGCTGGGGCAGCTAGCCATCACGCTGCCGCCGGTAGCGCGTTGGGCGGAGCTAAATGCACTACGCGTGCCCTATTTGCACTGGCTGCTGCTGGGGTTTGTGACGGTGGGATTGTTGACGGCCGTGCCCACCGCGTGGGGCACAGCCAAAGTCACCTACCAACGCTGGTTTGTAACGGCCGTTATCTTGCTGCAACTCAGCCTGCTGCCCCTCACCCGGCTGTGGCCGGCGCCCTGGAGCGGCCCCTGGGTGCGGCAAGTTGCAGCCTGGGCCGCCCTGGGGCCGGTGCTGGTGGCGCTGTTATGGTGGGCCAGTAACCTGTCTAATCAACAATTATTTACTAAAAGACGCGCGCTTTCCTCGCGCCGCTTTTTGAGGAGGTTGTAACTATGTCTATGGCATACACTTTTGTAGCAAACCTGGCCACGGCCGTACCCGACGTGCCCGCCAACAGCATCATCAGTCACACCGTACACAAAGATGAACACCTGCACGCCATCTTGTTTGGCTTCGCGCCAGGGCAAGAGCTATCCGAACACACATCCGTGTACCCGGCTATCCTCCATTTTGTGGCGGGCCGGGCGCGGCTGACCCTGGGTGAAGATGCCCAAGACGTGGAGGCTGGGGCGTGGGTACACATGGCGCCGCGCCTGCCCCACAGCATTGTGGCCGAAACGCCGGTAACCATGCTGCTGTTGATGCTGCGAAACGGCAGCGAATAATATCAAAGAGGAGGTAGGCAATGACTTCATTTGCGCAACTGTTAAAGGTTCAAGAGGCTCCTGAAGCAGCCTGGAAACTAACCGGCTTGCAGCCATCACCAGAGGAAGAGTGGGATCGCCTGCGGGCATTCCTGCAAATATCGCCCGCGGAAGTGCAAGCAATGCTGCAAACGGTAGAGGTTTTGTTCCGCCGCGGGCCGGAGTTGGTGGCGGGAAACTATGATTACCTGCTGGCCCACCACGAAACGGCCGTAATCCTGGGCTGGGACAAAGGGGCCGATCCGGCGCATCTGGCAGAGCGGCGGCGCTTCTTCACCGTGTGGCTGGCCCGCACCTTAGGGTTAGACTTCAGCCACGACTTTGCCCGCTACCTGTTCCGCGCCGGGCAGATTCACGCGGCCCATGGGCGGCGGCGGGTGCACGTGCCAGACCGGTATGTCACTGGGGCCATCAGCCTGGTCAATGCGACCTTTGCCCGCTACCTGGCGGAAGAGATGCCGGGCCACTCCGCTGTGCCTGTGGCGCTAGCCGGGTGGAACAAGATGCTAAACCTGCATTTGCACATGATGCTGCAAGGTTACCAAACGGCTCGCGCCTGGGACGCGGGGGAATCAGCCATAGAACTCCAGGTGTTTGGCCGCATACGGCCGTTAATTGGTTGCCAGAGCCGTGAAATGGGCCTGCCCACCGGTGAAACCATCGCCCACCTGCTTACCCGCTTCTTCAACTATTACCCCCAAACCCGGCCTGAGGTGTTTGACGTGACCTGGTTGGAAGGGGAACGGGTAGACGAGAAAGGCACCCCCTGGCTAACGGTGCACAAGCAGTTCCAGGTAAAAACAGGGTGGCGGGTGCTGCGCAACGGCCGTAACGTAGCCTACGCGGGTGGGTTAGACCAGGTGGTGCGGCCAGGAGACGTCATCAGTATTTTCCCCCCCGGTAGATAAAGGCAAGGCATACCAGCCATACATTTCCCCTGGTTGGAGAGTAGCCAGTCAAGAAGCCTCCACCCTGCAGCTTAAATCCTTATCCTCCTAGACCTCCAATTTCTTGCCGAAATCGGAGGTCTGGCTTTAAGCCGTTAAGTTTAGCAAAATAGCCCAATTCCTCTACAATGGATGCTATGAGCGACCACGACGCCCACAGAACTTTTGCCGACAGCGCCGATTTATTTGAAGCGTGCGGCAGCGCGGATACGGCCGTGCAGACAGCCGCTTTCCGCGAATTGTGGACCTACCTGTACCGCGTTGCCTGGCACATGACCAGCCGCCAGCCTGACCAGGAAGCGCTGGCCCAGGATTGCGCGCAGCGGGCGCTAGTACGCATTCACCAGCAGCGACTGCGCTGCCAGGAACCCAAAGCTTTTCACGCCTGGTCGCGGCGCATTGTCAGCAACCTGGTGATAGATGAACTGCGCCGCCGCCAGCGGTTGCAACCCCTTCCAGATTCAGAAAGCAAGCGCCTGACTACTCTTTCCCCTACCGCCAGTCCGGAAAGCAAAACCCTGGGCACCCTCACGGCCGTTGCCCTGCGCCAGCTGCTCAACCAGGCTCCCATCAGCGACCGCTCCCGCCGCGTGGTTATTGGCCGTTACCTGGATGATCACGACGACGAACAGTTAGCCCAAATTGAGAGTGAGCTGGCTGGCGAAACCGTGCTGCCCAGCCACGTACAGGTCACGCGCTCCAAAAACATCAGCAAGCTGCGCCAATGGCCTTTGCTGCGCCAATTTTTGCAAGAAGCCGCCTGATAGTGAATTTGGTGGAAATGGACCACGGCCGTTATTCGTCCTCTTGGTAGGAAGAAAGGAGAAGTAAGGAGGCAAAAAATGGGGACCGAGCAAAACATCGGCGCACCTGACCCCCACGTGCAGGCTTTTGAGGCCATGCTGCGGCAACAGCCCACCGAGGCCGATTGCCAACTCTGCCTGAGCCAACTTCATGATTACGTGATCGCCCAGCAAAGTGGCGAAGATTATCGGGCGCAATTTGGCTGGGCTGCCCGGCATCTAGACAGTTGTGGGGCTTGCGCTGAAGCTTATGGCCTCCTATACGAAATTATACTGGCCGAAACAACAAATCGCTTGTCCCAACCAGGCAAGATTCCTGCGCCCGATTTGTCCTTTTTAACGGCCGTGCCCCCTTTGCCCACTTTGCTCCAGCAAGCCATCCGGCAAACACGCCAGCGCATCACCATCCAGCTCAATAAGGCGTTGACCGCCTTGCTCGTCCCCCTGCCGCAAACCGCCCTTACCCGCTCCGCCGGGAACGAACGCTACGGCCGTAAGCTGCTAGAATTAACCCCAGCCCAGGTGCCCGAAGTCTCTCTGCCGCTGACGCTGGCGGCCTATGCCGACGCGCAGCGCCCTGGCTTTTGCCTGGTGGAAGTGGCTCTTGAGCCTCCGGGAGTGAGCTGGCCTGATCTGGGAGGGTGGGCCATTACCCTGGCCGCCGGGGAGAAAAGCTGGCACGCCCAAACTGATGAATGGGGCACGGCCGTTTTCCCCGATGTGCGCATGATTGATCTGGACACTCTGTTGGTAGAAGTAGCAATAGATAGTCGCCGTTTACCCTGATGCGCCCTGCCCCACCAAAACAAACCCAGCCCAATAGACCGGGGCGGCAAAAGGTGTTGTGGAATTAAGCCCGTCTTGCCATGAGGCTGGCGGCGTTACGCCTTGGTGCGCCAGCGCCGCGCGCGCCTCTGCCAAGGTTAGCTGCCGCAGCCAATCCTGGGCTTGGTAGAGGGCTACACGCAAACCCTGCCCTTCTCTCCCTTGAAGCAGCCGGTAAAAACGCCCCATCAGCAAAAAAGTCGCCAGATCATCTACCCCCCACTGCGTCACCAGCACGGCCTGCGCCCCAGCCGCTAAAAAGGCCCGCACCAGCCCCATGGGTTCATCCCCGCGCAAAATCTGGCTAACCCCGGTTTCACAAGCCGAAAGGGTGACCAACCTAGCCCTCAGCCGCCAGCTTTGGCGTACTTCGCGGGCCGTCAGCCGCTCCTCGGCTCCTGTTTCCAGGTAGCTGTTTAAAGGGTCGGCGTCGTCGAACCAGCCGTGGCAAGCGATGTGCAGCCAGCGCGTGGCCGCAGCAGCCTCCCGTAACCGCTCCTTTTTTGCTTCACGGCCGTTCCAGGCCATGCCGCCCATCACCCGGGCGACCTCTTGCACTTCCAGTTCGGTGTAACGCAGCGTACGGCCGTTGCCCAAGGCACTGTTGTACCCCACCGCCAGGCAGCCGTGGCCCGCCGCGTCTTTGTCTTGCAGGCGGGCATAAATGGTGGCGCTGGGCGCAAAGGTCAGTAACGGCCGTTCCTCTGCCGCAAACAAGGCCGTAAAGGGCACCCGGTGCAGCGGTCCGTGGGGCACAATGGTCATCGCCGGGCGAGCTTTTCCGGCGGGTAAAGGGCCGGGCAGCAAATGGTAGGCCAGACGCTGTAGTACGGCCGTTTTCAAAAAGCGCGTCGCATCAAAGCCCCGGGGCGATTGCGTGGCAAAGAGATTCGGATTCAGCCCACAGTCGCGCACCGTCAATGCTTCCCGCGTCAATGAGAAGCATAGGGTGCGCGGCGGCAGCAGAATGTGCGCGCGCAGCGGATTGTCAGCCGGGATGGCTTGCAGCAAGGGCATATCCTGCTCCAAAACGCCCGTGGTAAAGTAGCACAGCAGCGTGGCGCCGGGCAGCAGCGATGCCTGTAATTCAGCACCCGTGGTCACGGGCTGATGGTCATCGCTCTTGCCAAACGCATCAGCAAAAGCGCGCGCCCGCGCCCGCTCTGCCCAGGTAAAGGCTTCACCGGCTCGTCCTAGAGCCAGGCAATGCAAAACCAGCCCCTCGTACACCTGCTGCCAGCGTCCCAGCAGGCTGATTTTCAACGTTTCATCATGCAGCGGCGTGCTGGACGCCTCAATGATTTCCGCAGCCCGAGCGAAATAGGCCAGCGCGTCTTCGTTTGCCCCCTGGCGGCGCAGCGCGTCTGCCAGGTGGTAATAAACGTGGGGCAAAATCTCCAGCCGGTCAATTTCCTGGGCCAAGGCCAGCGCCTGCCGGTAATGAGCTTCAGCGGTGGTCAGGTCACCTTCCGCCTGATGGGCTAACCCCAGGTAAAGCAGGTGGTCAACCCGGTAGGTACGGCTGACCAGCAGGCGCAAGGCGTTGCGCAGCGCCGCTTTTGCCCCGGCCAAATCCCCCTTGAAGAGCAGCACCTCACCCCGATTGGCTTCGCCCACGCCCACGTCTTCATCAGCGCCCGCCTGGCGGCTTTGGGCGACATAGGCATCAAAGTAGGCCAACGCCGCATCCCACCGGCCCTGGTCGCGCTGCACCAGCCCCAGCTCGCTCTGCACCTTGCGCAGCCAGGCACCTGACCCGGCCTCAGCAAACAGCTTCTCAGCCCGGCGCAGGTGAGCATCTGCCTCGGTGTATTGGCGCAGGCCATAAGCAATGATACCCAGGTTGAGGGTGACAATGCCCTGGTAATGGGCGTCGCCCAGTGCTTCCCACAGGGCCAGGCTGGCGCGGTACCCTTCCAGAGCTTCTTCTAACCGCCCGGTGACGCGGCAGATGACGGCGCGAGCGTTGCGGGCGCGGGCTTGCAAGGGAACCGGCAAATTGGTTTGCGCCAACAGGTCATCAAATTCAGCCAGCGCCTCCTCGTAGCGGTCCTGGCGAAAAGCAGCTACGCCCAGGAAGTATTGGCGGGTTTGCTGTGCCTGGGGGCTTTGCAGCGGCAGGTCGGCGGCCTGGGCCACCAGTTGCAGCAAGGCGGGGGTGTCTGTGGCAAAGTAATGGTTAGCCAGACGCTCGAATACGGCCGTCCACGCGGTTTCTTCTTCGTGCTGCCCGGCGGCTATTTGCCGGGAAAGTTCGTGATAAGTGTGTAGGTCCACGGCCGTTTCTGCGCTCATGCGGCTTCTTGTGAGAATTGGTTTGTGCGGTTATTCTACGGATTAAATTCGTTTATCGATTTGTTGGAAAGCCGTTACCGTCATTTTGCGTCATTCTTAAAGAGTACGCAATAATCAACCACTCAGGAGTGTTTGCCATGAGTCCAAATCTTCACCTGCGCCTGCTTGTTACCAGCCTTACCTTTTCCTTTGCGCTATTGTTGGGGCTGGCATTCTTATTTGCCGCTGCCCCGCCCAGCCAGGCACAGCCCCCGGCATTTAGCTTCAAAGACCAGGATGGCGTGCCAGTGGATGGCGAGGTGCGGGTGTTATGCTTTGCCGGGTATGGGGCGACGGCGCCCTTTGCTGACCTGAACATTCAAGTGGTGGGGGGCGTGCCAGACGAGGCCACGCCCCTGCCGCAAAATTGCAGACATCTGGCAGCCCTGCGCCTGCGCCACACCCAGCCTGCGGGCAAGCATGAGGGCGCAGCCTACTGGATTTACGCCACGAGCTGGGAACCTGGGACTACTCACCCCCTCACGGCCACGGGGGACATTGTGCTCAGTGATGGACGGCCGTTAACCCTGATCAATCTGGCAGTCAGCCTGGGCTGGGAACCAGCCCCCGCGTCGGCGGTAACCAGCGTCAGCGAGGTGCGCCAGGGCCTGCGCCTGATGGCTGAAGAGCTGTACGACTGGGCCGAGGGGCAGATGCTCGTTGGCCCCATCACCATCCACACCGGCGGCGAAGGCTGGTCGGCTGCCGACATGCGTTTTGTGCCCGCCAATGACAAGCGGCCGTCCGCCTTTGTGGGCGGCATTGTGCCCGACACGCTGCCCTACACTGGCTATTTGACCAACACCACCTACACCCCAGCTATGGTGTACCTGGGCCGCCTGTGGGATGGCCGCGACGCTTTTGAGGAAGGAACCGGCAACTGGACCACCCCCAACGCCTACCGCACCCTTGCCCATGAGTTTGCCCACTATGCCCTGTTTTTATACGACGAATATCAGGACAGCAGCGGTCTGAGCGGCTACTGTATTTGCGATACTCTCAGCACCAGCGGCTGCGGCTTTGACGACCGCGACGGGTCGGCCATGGCTTACCATTATCAGGCCACGGAATTTTGGCATAAGGACACCCACCTGACGGTCGAGCCATTCTGTTATGAAACCTGGCAGTTTCACGTTCACGGGCAAACGGACTGGGACCTATTGACCCAATGGCATGTCATACAAGGGCTGTCTCTGCCTTTTTCACCTTTCCGTTTTCCCATGCCGGAATTGGACGCAGGCCCGGCATTGGGGCTGGCGCAGCACCTCATTGGGCGGGAGCCGGGGCAGCGGGTGTATTTGCCAGCGGTGCTGAGAGGGGGCACGGCCGTTGCCCCGCCCCAAGAACCCCTGGTCAACGTTATCCTCAATGCGCCCAACCCACCGACCCATACGCTGCCTTCCCAGGTCTACCTGCTTAAAGGCGGCGCTGACAATCCGCAGCGCATTTTGCCCCAGGGGCGGGCCACTGGTGACCCGGCAGGTAGCGTGCTGGGCCAAATTCGCCTGTTGGACGTGGCGCCAGACGATACGGTGCGTGCATACATAGACAGGCCAGCCGCGGGCGCGGCGGACGTCATGCGCTACAGCGTTCTGGCCAATGGCAACGCTGCCAGCAACGTGGTGGTGCACGAGAATCCGTGGGACGTGGTATTAGCGCATCATTTTGAGCTGCAAAGCAACCGGGTCACCACCCTGACGCTGACGCTGATGGACGGCGACGGCCGTTTAAGTGTGCCCATGGCCCAACTGTGCAGCCTGGATACGGCCGTGGGCTGCCATCCGGCCTGGCAGCAACCCATGACCAACATGGGCGGCTGGTGGGAAGTGGCCTTTGCCCCCTTGCCCCAACAAAAAGAGCTGCCGCGCTATGCCGTGGTGCGCCTTTGGGATGGCGGCGACATGGCGGTAGCGGATGAATTGGTACAGTGGGTACAGGTTGCCGGCGGCGTTGGTCCCACCCACAACGACGGCATGGCTCCCCTGCTGGATGCCGAGGTCATGGTGAACACCAGCGATCCTTACCCCAACGCCGGGGACTGCAACGTGGTCAGCTATATGCCTATGGCAAACACCCGCGTGTTGGAATCACCGCTGCCAGCCGGCGTTGGCGGCCTGCTGGGCATTCCCCTGGACATTCAAATTACGCTCAGCCAGGACCTTTGCCCGCCGCCCTTTCCGGGGCAGGAACCGGCTCTGCCCACCAGCGTGCTGTTGAATATGGGTTATAGCCAGGATGAGGTAGACCGCCTGGGCTTGAATGAACAAACGCAATTGGTCATCTTGCATTACGCGCCGGGGTTTGGCTGGGCAGTCTGGCAGCAGCTTGGGGTAAATGAGGATTTGAACTGGATAACGGCCAGTACACAGGAAGATGGCATCTATGCCATTGGCTGGCGGCCATAAACAAACCAAAACCCTTTAATGTCAAAGGCCCGCCCCCTATGGCGGGCTTTTTGTTTGCCAAATTGGTGGAAAGGTTTCCTGAAGGACATGCGTCTTATGATGTAGATACGGCCGTTAGTGGCCCCGAATCCTTTTATTCAATCATTGGAGGAAAACCTTATGCATCAAATCAATCCCTTACGTATGCTCCGGTTAGCAGCAGCCATCATCCTGCTTGCGCTTTTCGGTATCATCATGGCCCCAGGCCCCAGCCCGGCTGGCGCCGCGCCAACAGACTCTCTGACCATAGCCACTGTTAGTTCGTCAGAAATCCTATGCCTTTTTGACGGCGACTGCGCCATCATTGCCGATGACACCACCTCCGCCTTTACTTTGGAACTGATGAATGGTTCCGGGTTTCTGCAATCACGGCTCTGGCCACGGGGCGACGTGGGAACCGCAGGTGTAGGCCTGTTTCCCTACCTGTACCGGGTAGACATGACAGAACTGGTCGGTCCGGGAAATCCAGGCTGTGTCACTTCCTTTTCCCTGGATTTTGGCCCCGTTGTGCCTCTGGATTATGATGACGACGGCAGCCTGGAGCAGGTTTTTGTGATCACTTCTGGCGGTTTGGGTAGTGTTGCTCCCTCGGCTGTAGACCTGACCGGCGGCGAGTTAACCATTTCCTTCTCACCGCCAGTTTGTGGGGATTTTTCAGCACAGCAAAACAACGGGGAAAGCAGCTTTTTCATGGGGCTGGCTTCTCCCTTCCGTGACCGAGAAGTGGTAGCGGAATTAACCACCAACTGGCAATTAGATCCCCTGGCCTTGGCGGTGAAAGCGCCTAATTATTCCAGTGACTCCTACCTGACCGTGGTACCCAGTGCGGGCGCCGCCGGTGATGAGGTCCAGCTCATTGGCAGTGGCTATGCACCTGGCGGCTATGTGGGTACGATTCGCTGGAACGGCGGCGACGTAACCACGATGGATATTCCCAGCGGTGGAGCATTTAGCGAACCCTTCCCCATCCCGCAAGGCGCTACACTAGGCGACCAGACCATTACGGTTTGCTCATTGAATCCATGCGCTACGGGGGAGTTTGAACAGTTGGCTGATGCGCCTTTTGCGGTAACGGCCGTATCAATGCCCCACCAAACTTTTTTGCCCGTCGTTTCTCGGCCTGGCCTGGTGACAGCCGAACCCTTTAGCTATGTGGTTGATCCCAGCGTGACCCCTTCTCAAAATGAACTACCCGGCCTGGATGGCGGCGCACCACGGCCGTTAACGGCCGTGCGCGACCCCCGGGGCACTGTGTCTACTTTTGTGGCCAACGAACTGGTGCTGCAAACCGACGATGATGCAGCCCTGGCTGCCTTCCTGGCCCGCACCGGCGGCGAAATATTGCTCACCATAGACCCGGCGTCCTCTGGCGTCACCGGGCTGCCCAAAACCTACCTCGTTCGCGCCAACCTGAACCAGGCAGACGTGAGCGGGCTGAGTGACGACGTCAACGCGCTGATAGACCCTGAAATCCAATCCGCAGGGCGCTTTGCCTTTGGCAGCCAGGACGGCGTGCGCGCGTTTGCCCTGGCTGCTGACGAAGCAGTGGACGGCCTGACGGTCGGCGTCAACTGGGTCAGTGACTTGCAGGCCATCCCGCTGGACAGCCGGGAAGCGCCCAACGGTCCAAACGTGGGTGGCGTGGCGTATACCCCCGACGCTTATGACTGGGCGCACTTTGCGCAGGGCACCATTCAGGATATTGGCGTGCCGGAAGCATGGACGCTGATGTCCCGCGCTGGGCGGCTTTCTAATCGGGTGGACCTGGCAATTTTGGACGGCGGTTACTATCCTAATGCTGATTTCCCGGCTGGGGTGACTTATCTCTCGGTAGTCCCCTTCATTACCGACCCGCGCAACGTTAATGGCGTGGATGGCAGCGCGCCATTCCACGGAACCGATGTGTTGCAAACGGCCGTAGCCCGTTCCGATAACGATCTGGGCATTGTGGGCGTCGCCGCGCCCATCGCCCGTCCCATTGCGGTCTTCACATCTTATGATTATGCGGTATCCATTGCCGCCGTGCTGGGCGCCCGCGCAGCCGGCGCTGATATTATGAACATGAGCTACAGCGCCAACGTCCCCGCCATTTTTGGCTGGACAGTGTTGCCCTTTGAGGCCACCACAGCCGCCGTACGCGCTTCAGGGGCCTTGCTCTTTGCTTCTGCGGGGAATGACGGCCGTAACGTAGACGGCGAAGATTGCTTCCTGGGCATCTGCTGGGAACACACCTGGCACACCCCCTGCGAAAATGCGGGCGTCATTTGCGTGGGCGGCCTGGGTTGGAACTCGCAATTCAAAGCAGGCAACTCCAACTTTGGCCCAGAACACGTAGACATCTATGCGCCCTACACCGTGTATAGTGGCCAATCGCCAGCCGCGCCCGGTGGCAACACTACGGCGGGCATGATTAACGGCACCAGCTTCTCCTCACCCTATGCAGCCAGCGTGGCGGCCCTCATCTGGGCTTCTGACCCCTCCATGAGTGCCAGTGAAGTCTGGAACATGATGCGGGACACCGCCCACAGCAGCCCAGACAGCCGCGTGAACCGGTATGTCAACGCTTATCAGGCTGTTCTTTCCACCATTGGGTTAGGCATTGATGCGACCATCACCGCACCTGGCAGCGGCGGAAACTATAACTTGGGTTATCCGGTGCATTTGACTGCCCGCGTTGGCTATGTAGCCACCACATCCGGCACGCCCGTGCAAGTACAATGGCGGGTGAATGGCAACCTGGTCAATAACTTCACCTACAATCCTGGCGCTGGTTCCCACACATTGTTCCCCGAAGCTTATGCCCGCGACCTGCCAGTAGGCACGCACACGGCGACCCTGCGCGTGACGGCCGGCACTGTTGTGGTAGAACGCAGCGTGACCTTTACCATCTCCAATACGCCACCAGTAGCATCCATTGATCAGCCCGCAAATGGTGTGTCTTTCTGCCCAGGGGAAAACATTACCTTCCGCGGTTCGGCCTTCGACGTGAATGAACCTTTTGGGCTACCCGACTCTGCTTTTGCCTGGCGTTCAAGCATCAATGGCAACATGGGCATCGGGCCTACCTTATCCACCAGCCTGCTTTCTGTAGGCGGGCACACCATTACCCTGCGGGTAACCGACAACCAGGGGACCTGGGATGAGGATGCCATTGGCCTGACCATTTTGTCCGCCTCTCATCCTGATTGCCTGGATCTGAACCCAACGGCCGTCATCAACAGCCCGGCAAACGGCGCAATTTTTGATGCCGATTCCTTTGACGGCACCTACTGGTACAAGCAAATCACCTTCACGGGTTTGGTGGATGACACGGAAGACCCCATCAGCGGGTTAACGGTGGAGTGGCTTTCTGATCAACAAGGCTCCCTGGGCACGCCAAGCGTAAACCCGACAACCGGCGTCACCACCATCACCAGCAACATTCGGGTATTCGACTCATGCGGCTCCTGGCATACCATCACCCTGCGAGTGACAGACAGTGCTGGGAATATAACCGAGGACCAAATTGTGATTTTTGTGAGCCTGTTATGCTAAATGGAGGCACACCCGGTAGGAATGAAGGCGGATCAGGTTGATTCTGCCAGAAAAACAGCAATCCTACCCACCCCGTCTTGAAGGAAAAAATGCCAGACATCTTGCGGATGCCTGGCATTTTTAGTTGCCGCTACCTGGCACTTAGGCTGATTTTATGGTTTCAGAATAAAGGGCAGATAGAGGTAATAGGTGGTCACGTTCACCGTAGCCGTCGCTGAGGCTGTGGCGGTCACCGTGGCGTCATTGT
>CAZDEO010000118.1:0-12400 GCA_964504445.1 uncultured Anaerolinea sp.
CGGCCAATGACCCAGATGTAGCCGTCGTCATCCTTTTTGGCGCTGTCCCCCGGCAAGTACCAGCCCTGCTCGGTAAAACGGCTCCAATACTGCTGTACGTAGCGGTCGGGGTCGCCGAAGATGGTGCGCAGCATGCCCGGCCACGGGCTTTGAATGACCAGGTACCCTTCCTCGTTGGCGGGCACCGGCTCCCCTTCTTCGTCCACCACGTCAATTTGCACGCCGGGGAAGGCGCGGGTAGCGGAGCCGGGCTTGAGGGGCGTGACGGGCAGGGGGGTGATCATGAAGCCGCCCGTTTCTGTCTGCCACCAGGTATCCATGATGGGGCACTTTTCCCGGCCAATGGTGCGGTGATACCAGCGCCACGCTTCCGGGTTGATGGGTTCGCCCACGGAGCCGAGGAGGCGCAGGCTGGAGAGGTCGTGGCGGTTGGGCCAGCTTTCGCCAAAGCGCATGAGGCCGCGAATGGCCGTGGGCGCGGTGTAGAGGACGGTGACGCCATATTTGGCAATCATTGACCACCAGCGGTCGGGGTAGGGGTGATTGGGCGCGCCTTCATACATGAAGCTGGTAGCCCCCAAAACCAGGGGAGCATAGACGATGTAGCTGTGGCCGGTAATCCAGCCGGGGTCGGCGGCGCACCACCACAGGTCGTCGGGCTTGAGGTCGAAGACCCACTTGAGGGTGGTGCTGGTCCACACCATGTAGCCGCCATGGGTGTGGAGGATGGCTTTGGGTTTGCCGGTGGTGCCAGAGGTGTAGAGGATGAAGAGGGGGTCTTCGGCGTCCATGACTTCGGTGGTGGCTTTGGGGTCGGCAATGGGCAGGGCCATGAGGTCGTGGTACCAATGGTCCCGGCCGTGCACCATTTCTACCTCTTGGCCGGTGCGCTTGACGCAGATGACGGCCTGGATGGTACCGGCGCGTTTGACGGCCTCGTTGGCGATTTCTTTGAGGGGGACGATGTCGCCGCGCAGCCACGCCCCGTCGCAGGTAACCAGCACTTTGGACTCGCTGTCTTCGATACGGCCGTGCAAAGCCTCCGTGGAGAAGCCGCCATAAACTACCGAATGCATGGCCCCAATTTTGGCGCAGGCCAGCATGGCAATCATCAGTTCCGGAATGCGCCCCATGTAGATGGTGACACGGTCCCCTTTGCTCACGCCCATGGAGCGCAGCACGCTGGCGAATTTGCTGACTTCGTAATTAAGCTGCTGGTAGGTGTAAACCCGCGTGTCTCCCGGCTCGCCCTCGAAGATGAGGGCGGCCTTGTTGCGCGTAGAGGTGCGCATGTGGCGGTCCAGGGCGTTGTGAATGATGTTTACCTTGGCCCCTACAAACCATTTGTAGAAGGGGGCGTTGCTGTCGTCCAGCACTGCGTCCCACGGTTTGTACCATTCGTAGTTTTCGGCGGCGATTTTGCCCCAGAATCCGGCTAAATCGGCCGTGGCTTCGGCGTGGACTTTTTCATAGTTTTTGATGTAGGCGCTTTGCACGACTTCCGGCGTGGGGTAATACACGTCGCCAACCATTTTTTGCTCGTTTGCCATGTCTCTCTCCTTTGATGAAATTCAGGAAACCTGCGCGGTTTCCCCAAACAGCGCGGGTTTGCCCCTTTGCACATCTTCTGCGGCCCCCAGGCACAAGTATAGTCAGAATTGGGCGATTCGTAAACCGAGATCAAAGGGTGGCCATGGGAAAAACGTGACTTTTTAGAAAATGGGATAAGCTGCAGCATCTTTGCGGAATAAGCCGCTGAGGTTTTGCAAAAAGTTGCTGAACTTTTCTAAAAAGCTCAGCAACTTTTACTTGGTTGCTACTGAGGTTTTGGGGCGGGCACGGCCGTTACAGACAATGGGCTTCAAACCAGACAGCCGGAACGGGACCGACCATTGGCCCCACATCCGCAACGCTTACGGGTCAATAATGATAATTCCCCAGTGATCAAAGGAAAACATGCTGGCGCTGATAATGGTAATCCGATCGTAAAGGATGCCAGCCGGAGGAGGTGGCAGGGCAATGGTCTCCGTCTGGCCAAGGCCTGTGGATTGGTTTACGGCCGTTGCCACCAGGTCTCCCCCGGCAAACCCCTGCATCTGAATGCAGCCCACGTCAGGGCAGTCGTGGCTAACCGTGGCCTCCAGCCCAATGACCGGAAAGGTGGGTGGCAGTTCCAACAGACTATAATCCAGCCCGCCAGTGACAAAGAGCAAATTTTCCGCTTTAACGTACTCCGGCAAGAAGCCCAAATCAGTTGGTTCCATAAAACGCAGGGGCACATTTCCCGTGGGCGGAGGGGTTGCGACGGGTTCTGGATACGTAGGCAGCGGAAAGATGCTGCCGGGCAATATTGGGCCATCGGGCAAAACAGAGTGGTAGATGTACCAGATGATTATGGGGGGACACTCTGTGCCTGGGGCACCGGGTACACCGGCAGGAATCGGGTCGGGGCTGCCGGTGGCGGCGCCACCAGGGCCGCCAGGACCAGGCGGCAGGCCGTCGCCGCCAGTGCCACCGTTGCCGCCTTGTCCCGTATCGCTGCCGCGATTGCCGGTGGGAAAGCCCTCGAAACCGGCCAATGAGAAGGCGACGGCCCCAGCGCCTCCAGCGCCACCCGGCTCTTCGGCAAATTTTTCACAAGAGCAGTCAGCGCCATCACCACCAGCCCCAGCAAAGGCGCCACTATCGCCGCCATTGCCGCCGGTTGTGGTGCCGCTGCTAGCCGCGTTTCCGCCGCTGCCGCCTATGCCATCGGCAGGGCCACCTGATCCGCCTGCGCCCGCCGGGCAAATATCGCAGTCACCGCCACGACCCCCGACAGCATCTGCGTTGCCACCATGCCCGGCAACGGCCGCCGCTGTGCCATTTGTTGTGCCGGTTCCATGTTGGGCGTTGGCGCCGCCACCTGTGCCCCCTTCAGCGGTTGCTGCTCCACCATCATTACAGGCGGTACAGTCGCCGCCGGTGGCTATGGCGTGGCCCCCGCGCCCCGCTTCGCTATGGGCATTGCCGCCAGCGCCATTCAACCGTCCTTGACCACCGTTGCCGCCAAAGGCGCTGGCGATGCCGCCAGGGCCACCGCTGGCGCTAGTGTCTTCACAAGGGGTTGCGGGCGTTGCTGTCGCATCCCCACCTTGCCGCCCGGTGGCAGAGCCTGTACCGCCAGCCCCAGCTTTGAAGGCGTCGGCAGCCAGGCCAAAGGCGGCAAATTGCCCGGACAGATGCGCGTTGCCTCCCAGGCCGCCAACGCCAATGGCTACACCAGCGATGCCGCCGGTGGCCGTTGTGGGGCAAGTTGCTGTCCCACCAGCGCCGCCATGGGCATCGCCGTCGCCACCATTGCCGCCCTGTCCCCCTTGGGTTTGAGCGTTTGCTGCCCCGCCAATGGCTCCGCTGATAACCACCGTTTTAGATGCCTGCCCGCCATTGCCGCCATAGGCGAAAGCCCAGGCGCCATCTTCACCCACTGGGCAACCGGCAGCTCCATCGCCACCAACAGCCAGGCCGTCTCCCCCTGGCCCGCCATTGCCCGGATTGAGGCCAATGGGCGTACCAATGGGTGAGGAAAAGGCGATGCTTTGGGTGGCGCTGAGGCGCAAGCGGCGGGAGGCATTGCCCCCCTGACCACCGTAGGCTTCGGCGGTGCCGGGCGGGGGGGTAATGGAGATGGCGTTTCCGCCACGCCCGCCATGGCCGGCGCTAATTTGTGCGCCACCGCAAAGGGTGAGGGAACCACGCACCAAGATGTTCAGGTTGCCGCCGCGTTTGCCGGGGCCACCGTGCACGACGCCGGCCCCTGTTCTGTCACGGCCGTTTCCGCCGTCTTGTGCTTTGATGTGGGTGTCGCTACCCAGAAAGATATGTCCCCGTCCGCGGAAGGTCGCCGTGCGCCCACGACGGCCGTCATTTGCCTGCCCACCATCGTACTCTACATTGAAAAAACCTGGCCCGCCCCCCAGGCAGCTTGTCTGGCTGGGGCTAATGGCCATTTGCTGCCCCGTTGGCGCATGCACGTAAAGTGCGGCCGTGGCTGTTGCTACCAGGCCATCCTGGCTGGTAACCGTGAGGGTGATGGGGTAGGTGCCTGGCGTGGTGTAGGTGTGGGTGGGGGCCGGACTGCTGGCGCTGATGCCATCCCCAAAAGTCCAGAGATAGGCCAGCCCAGCGTCAGCCAGGGCACTGGCGGTGGCGGTAAACTGTACAGGCTCGCCTGCGGCTGCCACCAGGTCTAACGGCGCGGCCCACACGCCAGGCTGCCCGGAAAAGGTGGCGCCGGCTGTTTCTAGTTGGACTTGCAATGTGGCTGTGCAAGAGGCGCTTTCGTCGTCGGTGACGGTGAGGATGACGGTGTAAAGGCCGGGCGTGGTGTAGATGTGGTCTGGCTCTGGGCCAACGGCCGTTCCTCCATCACCAAAGGTCCAGGCAAAAGTCACCGGGCCACCGTCTGGGTCTGCCCCCTCTCCCTCAAATTCAATCTCCCACTCAGAACCAGCCCCACCGGTGGCGGCCACAAGGCTGGCCTCAGCGCGGCAAACAGGCGGCCTGGGCACAGCAGCAAGCTGGTGGGGTAAGACGTCAAATTCCCACGAGGCCACATCCGGGGCATTGCTGACATCCAGATTGCCATGGGTGTATAGCTGGGCGACGGTAGTAGGCGTGCCCAGGGCCAGGGTTTCATTATGGTTGTGCAGAATTAAATCCCCGGCATTGTCATTTGGCCCGCTGCAGCGGTTGTCAATGGCTCCGGTAATGGTCACGTCACCCTGGCCTTGCAGGTTGATTGCGGTACAGTCACTTTGCAAGCGCCCGGCGATGATGGTTTCGCCCGTTACAATCATCGTCACCGGGCCACTAACCGTTACGGTGACGTTAGCGGGAATATGGATTTGGGTGAATTGATAGGAACCGCCGGGGATGATGATGTCTGCACCGGGCGCCAGTTCACCGCTTTTGGTGATTGCTGGCAAATAAACGCTGGTGGGGTTGTTGGACCGTGTGGGGGTAGCTGCCAGATACCCAGAAATCGTCAGCAACGGTAAGAGGAGCAAGGTCAGGAAAATTAACGCACGCCGGGGGAATAGAAAAAACGGAGGGGGAAATTGGGATTTCATCTCTGCTCTCCTTGAAGTAACCGGTATATGCCCATGATGGCGGGTAAACTAGTTTAGGGCACATAGCACCACCATTACCAAACGGCTCGAATCCCCCGGGTTTTGTATTTGGTTATTACAAGTTGGCTTGGTGCGGTGTTGCGGGATGTTCGGCGCGAAGATGAGAAGCAAATCAACTTTCCAGATTTGTCAACTATACAAAGAAGGTGTTCGGGTTGTCAACCAGGGACGAAAAAATTTACCCCCCTATTGGTTGCTGCGGCGGGTTTTCCGGCTCCATGGCGGAGCAAGTATTCCATTTTATTTCCTGCTTTTAGCCTGGGAACTTGCCAAGCTTGCTATTCAAACTCAAAATGGTCAAACTTCAGGGTGCGGCTATTTTCGCCCACCGTGCGCAGGACGCCGTCTTCAAAGCCGGCCGGGTAGTTAGCCTGAATCTCCAGCGTAACCGCCACCTCGCAGCCCACCAGGCTGGTCAGATGCTCCAGCACCTCGGCTACAATTAACCCCATGTCTTTGTTGACCCGTTGGGGGTTGAGCTGCACACGGCCGTAATATCGCGTCGTTTTCTTCTCTACCGGCGGCACAGGCATCACTGTCTTGGTTCCCGTCGCGCCCGGCAAGGGAACAGCCGTTCCGCTCATCCCGCCATCAGTCACCTCCGCTACTTGCACCGGTTCCGGCGGCGGAGGCGCCTGCACGTGGTCCGGATGCACCAGCAGGCTGGTGTCGTCAAAATAGACCTGCCCCTGGCGGCGGAACACCAGCCCCGTATGGAACCCCTGGGCATTAACGCCAGTGGCATAGGCAAAAGGAGCATCCAGGCGGGCTACGCCATCGCCCACGGCGTTGATCAGGACATCCTGATCCAGCAGGCGCGGGAAATAGCAGTAGCGCGTCAGGTATGCCCATAACTGCTTCAGCGCCACCGACCAGCCCCGCTCGTCGCTCCACACAAAGCGGTCCAGCTCCATGCGCAGCATGTCCGGCGACCATTGGGTTACCAGCAGGCCGTCCTGCTTCAGCTTGCGCCCGGCGCGCTCGTAGAAGCTGTCGCTGCCGCTGATGCGGTTGGCCTGGAGGGTGATGGGTCCCAGCGGATCCCCCTGCACCGGCGTCAGCAGCCAGCAGTAGGTCTCTTGCAGGCGCGAATTCACGGTGTCGTCGGCCGTTTCCAGGCTGTTTTGCACCTGCCGCTGCTGCTGCGCCCCCAGGTCCAGGGCTTCGGCGTCCCCGGCGATGGAGTGCCAGGCCAGATAGTCGCGCACGGCCGTTTCCAAGGCCTCCATATCCCCCGCATCCGGGGCAATAAAGACCAGCATATTCTTGGCGTAGCGCTGCCCGCTGCCGCGATTGCTTAGTATATCCTGCACCATCTCTTCGGCGGCCGTGCCGCTGACCTGCCGCTTGTAGGTGGCATCAGGGGGCAGCACCACCGCCCGCACCCGCTCCTCATCGGCCACGTCGCCGCTGTCGTGGGGGGCCACGTGGTGGGCGGCAAAGGGGCCGCCCTTGGGCACTCTCTTCAGCCGCTTCTCAATTTCCGCCGCCACCTCCACCGGCGGGAAGGCCTGCGCCCGGTCGCGGGCCAGGCGGTTGACGGTGGGGCGGGTGTCGTACCAGGTGCGGCTGCCGTCGCTGTACAGATAGGTCAGCTGGCCGCTGAGGCGGCGCAGGGCATCGCCAAAAATGGCCGCCGCTTCCCCCGGTTGGGCGCAGCCCAGGCGCACGCGCACCTCTTCCAGGCCGCGCACCTGCTGGCCGGTGGAGGGGGCGCTGCCCAAAAAGATGGTGCGGGCCACGCGGCGGGCAGCGGCATAGCGCCCCAGGGCCGGCACCTGCCCGTCCAGCACAAATGGGGCAGACTCGGTACCGTCTACGTCCTTGTCAAAAACGGCCGTCCACGTCTCCGGCAGATAGCGCAGCAGCTCGTTGCGCACCGGGGTGGCCGCCAGGGGAATGGTGCCCGGCATAATCAGCAGGGAGGCGTCGTTGCGCGTCCAAAGCTGGTGGATGACGGCGGCCATCAGCCGCAGCACCCCCCGCGTGCGCTGGAAGCGCTCCAGGGTCGACCAATCCTGGTACAGCCGGTCAAATAGCTCCGGGTGAATGGGGTAGGCGGCCACCATGCGGTCATAGTATTCCCGTTCGGCCACGCCAGAGGGAAACTCCCCGGCGGCATGGCGGTACATGGTGTTGAAGGCTTGCAGCGCCGCGTCGCGGGCCGGGTAATCCACGTCGTCGGCGAAGAGGCGGCGGCGCACAATCTCAAAGCTCTCGGTGGCCGTCACCGGCTTCCACACCGACTCGATGCGGCCCACAATGTGGCTGAGAATCTCCAGCGCCTTCTGCCCCGCCTCACCGCCGACCTCGATGTTGGACTCCGGCAGGGAGACCAGGAGCATGGAATCGGGGGAGCGGCGCACCGCCTCCGTCAGCGCCTGCATAAAGGTCATCACCGAATCGAAGGAACCGGCGGGCAGCCCTTCCGCGCCGTAGATGTTGCGCGCATAGGCGATGAACTCGTCAATGATGATCAGGCAGGGGCCAAACTGCTGTAATACGTCCAGCAGGGTATTGGCGTTGGGGCTGACCCCTTTCTGGTCGGCGGCGGCAACCAGAGCGTAGCCGGCCGCGCCGCCTAGCTGGTAGGCCAGTTCGCCCCACAGGGTACGCACGGTGGCTTCAGGATAGGCGTGGGGGCTGGCGGGGTTGAGGGCGGTGCCCACCAGCACGGCACGGTTGGCTTCGGGCAAATCCACCGGGCCTATTTGCTGGCTGAGGCGCTCGCCGCCGGGGAAGTCGCTGAGGCGCAGCTTGCCCCCGGCCAGATGGTAGAGAGCGAGCATGGAGTGGGTCTTGCCGCCGCCAAAGGCCGTTTGCAGCTGCACTACCGGGTCGCCGCCCTGGGCGGTAAGGCGCCGCACGCCGGTGGCGAGCATGTGCAGCAGCCCTTCGGTGAGGTAGGTGCGGCGAAAGAATTCTACCGGGTCCTGGTATTCCGCTTCGGCCGTGCCCGCCAGCACCTGGGAGAGGTCGGCGGCGAATTCCGCTTGCAGATAGCGGCCGCTGGCCACGTCGCGGTGGGGGCTGACCACTTCCCGCCACGATTTCAGCCCGGTCAGGGTGGTGGTTTCCGGGGGGTGCAGCTCGCCGGTGTCTTTCTTCGCTTTCTTGGCCTCATCCTCGTAGCGCAGGCGCAGCAGGTCGGCGGCGATTTTGTCTACCTCGCCTACCTGGTCCGCGGCGTTGACCATTTGCAGCAGCCGCCGCGCCGTGTCCGCCACGCGGTACGCTTCATCATTGCTGAACGCTTTTTGGTGGGCCCAGGAGATGCGCGCATCCATCAGCTCGCCCACGTAGCTGCGGCCCACGTGCCCCAGCTTTTCCTGAAACACCTCGCCCCAGCGGCGAATCATCAGGTTAAGCAGGTTTTGCGCGTCCAGGGCGTTGAGTAGGCTGTCCTGGTCTTGCAGGGCCTCATCGGGCAGGGCAAAGGTGTAGGTGGTCAGGGCTTTGTCAATTTCCTGCTTATACTCCCCGCGGTACACCTGCCGGAACTCGCGCACCACAAAGGGAGCCAGCCCGGCCGTCAAGGCTTCCAAAACCCGCCCAACTCGCTCTCGGTTACTAAGTGCCATTTAATCCTCCGTAACGCAGGTTTCTAAACCTGCCCCTCGTAACGCAGGTTGCCAAACCTGCTTTTTCCAGGATTGGCATCCTGGGTTACAGTGGCGCTTTCACCAGACCTGCCCTTTACTGTAGCTCCACGGCCATTCTTGTCCGTCGACTACCAACCCGGCCTTCACCGGATTGTTCAACACGTATCGTCGAATGCGCTGCAACTCTTTTTCATCGCGCACGATGTGATCATAGCTCTCTGGCTGCCAAAAACGGCCGTGTCTGCCCAAAATCTTATTCGCTTCCGTTGCCGTATACCGCTTTATCGAATACATAATCAGTGCGAGTGGAAAATAGCTGTCATCCTTCTGCTGTATCAACGGCCGAAACACCACATGTGCATGATTGCTCATGACCGTAAAACAGTCCAGATCATACCGCTTTCCATCCCAAAAATGCAGGCTGTCCGTCACTAACCGGGCAATACGTGGATCCTTCAGCCAGGTTGGGCCATGCGCCCCTTCATCGAGAACCGCATCAAAACGGCCGAAAGCCCGCTTATGTTCCAGATATGCCTGCTGGGCCTGTTCTACTGAGTTTTCCAACTGCGCCAGACGCTTTTTTGCCACCTCTGCTTCTGCGATTAATTGCGCCTGCACGGTGGCTGGAACTGTACCGGCCAGCCGGAAGGTGACGAAAAGTACCGCGCCGGGCGGCTGAATATGCGGCAAATAGCGCCGATAGTCGATCTGGTAGCTAAGGGTACTCATAAACCGTTTTCGTCGGGCAGGTTGCTAAACCTGCCCTCTGCCCGTAGCGCAGGTTGCTAAACCTGCCCATTGCCCGTAACGCAGGTTGCTAAACCCGCCCTTTGCCCGTAACGCAGGTTGCTAAACCTGCCCTCTGCCCGTAGCGCAGGTTGCTAAACCTGCCCATTGCCCGTAACGCAGGTTGCTAAACCCGCCCTTTGCCCGTAGCGCAGGTTGCTAAACCTGCCCTCTGCCAGGATTGGTATCCTGGGTTACAGGAGTTTTTGTTGTTGGTAGCTTTGCTTGACCTGGGTGGCTTGCTCTTGGGCGCCGCTCCAGGAGATGACCAGGGCGTTGTAGTCGCGGGCGTGGTCGGCCCACCCTTTGCGCTCGCAGATGGCGTAGAGGCGGTAGGCGAGCTGGCGGGCGTTGGCGGCAAGCTGGCCGGGCATTTTGGCCAGCAGCAGCGCCGCGCCGCTTTCGCCGTGGATGTTGAGGCGCTCGATGAGGTGGTGCACCGCTTCCCAGACGGTGGGGCGCTTGTCGGTGGCCGGGTTCCAGCCGGGGTCCAGCTCTTCCCAGGTGAGTAGGCGTACCTTGCCCGCGCCGGAGGCGATGACGCCGGCGTTGACCAGGCCATCTACGGAAGTGACTTTGGCCCGCGCCAGCACGTCGGCCACGCCGAATTCACCGGCGTTGAAGGCGTACTGCTCGAACCAGGCGATGGCGAAGCGGGAGTCGCCGTCCAGGTCGCCTTCGGCTTCGGCCAGGTATTCGTCGAGGACCTGGTTGATGAGTTGGAGGGCAGCGCGGACGGTGAGGCGGTCGCCGTTGGGTTCCAGGACGTTGCTGTAGCGGCTGTAGACGGCCATGCCGGGGCCGATGGAGGCTTGCGCCAGGTCTACGGGGGCGATGTTGCCGGACTGCATCTCGCGCAGGGCGGCGGGGAGTTCGCGGCGCAGGGCGTTGACGAAGTCGCGGCGGGAGGTGACGGGGGCACTGGCCGGGCGCGGGCGGCAGACGAGGACGATGGAGGAAGCGAGGGCGTTTGTGCCCACACTAATCATACGTCCCCCTCTTTCGGTTCTGATAGGCCAAGTGCCAACTATCTTGAACCCTGAATCAATCAAGCCTGTGAGCATAGTTTCCCATCCGGTACTGGCTACACCTTCTTCGATAATCTCAGATTGCTTGAATGCGTAGTAAACAGTCAATGGATAATCTTCTCGCCCGATATTCCGCATGTTGACGAATACTTTCTGCAAACCATCCTCAAAATGCTGATTTGCTTTTTCCGTGTTTCCATCAAAACGGAATGGAGAGGCGATGAGTTCTGGTGCTTTAGGCACAAGCAAAGTGGAGAAAACAGTTGGATAAACTGTTCGCAAATTTTGACGAAGCCATGTGTAAACAAAGTCGGATAAATCCGCATAGCCGATGTTGTCATAGTAAGGCGGGTCTGTGGACAAAGCTAATCTAGGAATCGAGGGAGACACTGTCGTTGCATCAGCTTGATAGGCTTGTCCTGGTATTAATTGGGCTGGAGTGGCAGAAATGGCCTTGTCCAATAAATCAATGCAAGCATCGTTCCAATTACCAGCAGAGCTACTAAAAGGATTTATTTCAACATAATCCCAAACCATAGGCAGTGCTTGACGAGAGAATGTTGATCGGTGGGCTTCGACAGTGTTACGCCAACTTGCTATCGTTGACCAATGCTCTGCTCCTTTATCCACTGCAAAAGCGAGGTAGACGCTGACAGCTTCGGCATAAGCAAGCGCGCCAGTCCCACCATCGCGGAAGGGTGTGGCGATGCCGTTTGCATCGCTGTCGTTGGAGAGGCCGGCCGCCAGGGCGTCGGCGTAGATTTGTTGGCGGGCTTCGCCTACCAGGTCGCTGAAGGTGGTGAGGGCGACGAGTTGGCGGGGGGTGAAGAGGTCGCGGTGTTTGGTCATGCCATACAATTGCACGCGAAAGCCAAGCGCCTGTTCGGGCAGGTTGGTGTCGGGGGCGTCGGCAGGTATGGCAACCTGCGCAGCGGCTTCGTGTGCGGAGGTGGGGGCGTGGTAGTTACGGCCGTTGTTGCCTTCGGTGACAATTGCCATGAGTTGGGCACTCATGCGCCCTGCTTTGCCTTCATCGCGGATGTGGTCGAAGGGAACGGCCGTGCCACAAGCCAGACAAGTTGCTCCTTGCCTGTTTACCGTTCCATCGGGCCCATTGCCTTTGCTGGCCTGCTTTACGGTGAAGGTAATCTGGCGCGTTTGTGGGTCAACATGCGGTTCTACCCAGGCGCGTTTGCCCTTTTTCTTGCTCAGGTCAAAGGAGCGCACCAGCGGCATATGTGCGCCGCAGCCGGGGTTGGGGCACTTTACCGTACGCGCCCACAGCCAGGCAATCACCGTTTCTGTAACGCCGGTCGCCGTACCGGCTTCTTGTCCAGGTTTGGTAACCTGGGTTACGGGTTGTGCAGGTTTGGTAACCTGCGTTACGGGGGGATAGAGGTGGCCGATGCGTTCCCAGGCGCGGTCGCGCATCCATTCGCCGTAGTAGCGCACGTCGGCGGCCAGTCCGGCGGCCCCTTTCCAGGCGCTGGCCCCGCCCACTTTGGCGCGGTCGCGGGGGTTCACCGGGGGCCGGTTGGCAAACTTCGGCGGGATTTCAATCAGGGCTTTGTTAATCATCACCGCTACCGGGTTCAGGTCGCTGGCGTGGGCTTCCAGGCCCAGCCGCTGCGCTTCTAATGGTATGGAACCGCCCCCGGCAAAGGGGTCCAGTAGCGGCGGCGGGTTGCCGTCTGTGCATAGCTTAATCAATTCGCGGGCGGCGTTCAGGATTTGCTCGTCGGTGGTCGCTTCCCAGGTCACCAGCCGCTCGATGAAGTCGAAGAGGCGCTGGCGCGGCGTGTCGTTGGCGGCA
>CAZDEO010000119.1:0-12037 GCA_964504445.1 uncultured Anaerolinea sp.
TAATAGAAGTTATCCGATGTCTATTTTCTATTCAGGAAAAGTTGTACATTAGGTTGTTGTTGTCATTTTAGGCCAGGATTAATTCTGTCAGTCAACCAGAAATACCAAGCCCACTATCCCATGCCAATGGAGCAAGGTTACTGGAACCCTGCTCCATTTGTATTCTGTGGGGTAATGGACAGGTGGAAAGGGAACGGCCGTTACAATCAGTTAAAGTTCCCGTTAATCCCTTGACAGTGGTCAATGCGGGAAATTACAATGAGCATAACTATCCCACCAATTCCCGATCTTCACACCCGCAAACCACGGCAGCAACGGGAAACCTGGTCCTAATTTTTTAACAACATATCCAATATGATGGGCAGCATGAACTATCAAAAAAGCCATCTGGTTTCAGACAATCAACTAAGCGCGAAAGTCAACAAAACCCCAAGCCTTTTCCTTCTTTCTGCATGCCCACGCCCCTTTCCCAAAAACCAACATGATTACTTTATAAACCCACCCCAATTCCACTTCCCCCAACCCTCTCTCTTGCCACGGAGCAGATTAACAATCCCTGCGCCAAGGCTGGGACAGCTCCCAGCGTCATCAAAAATCTAATATCACCAACCCAATCAGCATACAACCTTTTAACCTATGACTAAAAAATTGCAAAAGCACGCTTTTCTTTTCCTCATTCTTACCCTTTTTCTAACCACCCTTGCCTGCCAGGCTCCAGAACAGTTTGGGCAGCAGCCAGACCAGGAAGTGCTGGTTGCAGCTGCCGTAGCCACCGTGAGGGCCAGCGACGCTTTGCCAGCCCCACAAGCAGCACCTGTCATCACCCAAAGCAGTCTGCTGGAAGGAAACGCCAATCTGGAGGCTACGCTCATCAACATTTACCAGCAATATAACCCCTCAGTCGTACACATTTTTGTGAGCGACTTTGGGGTTACGCTGGGTAGCGGCAGTGGTTTTGTCTATGACACAGCCGGGCACATCGTCACCAACAACCATGTCGTGGCCGATGGCACAGACCTGGAAGTTTCTTTTGCCGACGGCACCCGCATGCCAGCCACCCTTGTGGGCACAGATGTAGACAGCGATCTGGCAGTTATTAAGGTGAACCAACTGCCAACCAACGTAATGCCCATTCCTCTGGGTGACTTTGCCAGCGTACTGCCCGGTCAATTGGTCGTCGCCATCGGCAACCCCTTTGGCGAAGTCGGGTCCATGAGCGTAGGCATCATCAGCGGCTTAGGGCGCACCTTGGCATCGCAGCGAATGCCAGAACAAGGAAGCGGCCGTTATTCCCTGCCCCAAGTTATTCAAACCGACGCCGCCATCAACCCCGGCAACTCCGGCGGCCCTTTGCTAAACCTGAATGGCCAGGTTGTCGGCGTCAATAGCGCCATTATCACCCGCACCGGCACGAACTCTGGCGTGGGGTTCTCCATTCCCGTGGCGGCTGTGAAGCGTATTGTTCCCGCACTCATTAGCGATGGCGAATACACCTACCCCTACATTGGCATCAGCATGGCCCCAACCCTCAGTCTAGAAGCGTTGGCTGAGCTAGAATTACCCGCTCAGGGTGTCTACATCACGCAGGTTGTGCCCAATTCTCCGGCCGCTGAGGCTGGCTTGCGCGGTGCAGAAGGCCCCGGCGGCGACTACATTATTGCTATAAATGGTCAACCTGTTAAAGACTCCAGTGAGTTGATTAGCTATTTAGTTTTTCAAACGGAGGTGGGACAAACAATAGAACTAACCGTGATTCGCAATCAACAAGAAGTTACCGTACCCCTAACCCTGGGCGTACGGCCGTAAAAATTTAAAGGGTTCTCCATATATCAATCGAACGCAGGAGGTCACATGTTTACACAAGAGCTGTTGCAAGAACTTGTAAGCTACACGGCTGGGAACGGCGGCGTCCTCAGCCTATACCTCAACGTAGACAGCACGCAACAGTCCACCGAGGCCATTAAACTGCAAGCCAAAGGACTGCTCAAAGACGTGCAAGTCAATCATTATCAAGATGTTTCCGCCATCGAAAAATATCTTGACCACAGTTTTGACTGGACCAAACCTGGACTTGCCATCTTTTCCGCAGAAAAAGGAGACTTTTTTCGCGCGTATCCGGTTTCGGTGTCCTTCCGCAACCGGCTGCGCGTGGGCCAAAAGCCTTACGTAAAACCGCTGGCCCATTTCCTAGACTATTACGCCCATTATGGCGTCATTCTCATTGACCGCCTGGGCGCGCGCTTTTTTGAGTATCACTTAGGCGAACTTCAAGCCACCGAAGGGTTCATGGGTGAAGATGTCCGCAAGCTAAAAAAGGGCGGTGGCTCCTCGGCAGTAGGCATGCGGGGTGGGGTTGGCGGCGCCCGCCATGAAGACGAAGTCGCCCAACGCAACCTGCGGGATGCAGCTGCGACCGCGGAAACCTTCTTCCGCAACCGGCAAGCCCGCCGCCTCTTCCTCTGCGGCACGCCGGAAACCGTAGCCCAATTCCGCGGCATGCTCTCGAAACAACTGCAAAGCCGCATTGCGGGCACATGCGCCATGGACATGAATGCGGGTGAACACGAGGTGCGCGCCCGCTCCTTAGACATGCTGCGCCAAAGCAATGAGGAGCGCGAAAATCAATTGGTAGCAAACTTATTATCCGCTGACGCCACCAGTGGCGAAGTCGCCCTTGGGTTAGATGACACGTTGCAAGCCATTTGCGACCGGCGAGTGCAGCTCCTCATCTTGTGCGATGGCTATCGCACACCGGGCTACGTGCACGAGGAGTCTGGCCTGGTGGTCGCTAACCTGGCCAAAAGCCCCATCAGCGAGAAAGAGCTTACGGCCGTTCCCGACGTCATTGATACAGCCGTGACCTTAACCCTGGCCCAGGGTGGACGCCTGGAAATTATTAGCGACAACCCCGACCTGGAAAAAGCGGGGTGCATTGGCGCCATGCTGCGCTATTAACCTATTACCGGTAACAAATCTGTAGCAACGGGATGCAAACCACGTCGTTTGCATCCCGTTTTTCATCCCATGTTTGCCCATTTTGTAGAGCAGTTGGCCAGCATTATACCGCCGCCCAACTGCGCCAACCCCTATGCCCCCGCCCTGCCCGGCAGCGCCAGCCGCCGCCACAACTTGCAGCGCTACTTGCAGCAAATGGCCTCCCACGCCCCCCACCTACTACTGGTGGGGGAAGCTCCCGGCTATCGCGGCTGTCGCATTAGCGGTATTCCCTTTGTCAGCCGCCACATTTTGCGCCAGGGAATGCCCCCCTGGGATCTCTTCGGCCAGGCCAACGACTACCAGCTTCCTCCTGATTTCCCCAGCATCGAGGGGGAAGCGTCCGCCACTATCATGTGGCAGAGTGTCGCATTTTTATCCTCGCCGCCCCTGCTGTGGAACGCCTGCCCCCTGCACCCCCACCGGCCTGGGCAGCCCGCCAGCAACCGCGCCCCCACCTGCCAGGAAGTGCAGCTAGGCAAACCGTTCTTGCGCCAGCTTTTGGCGCTGTTTCCCATTAAAACAGTGGTGGCAGTAGGCAACCAGGCGGCCCAAGCCCTCACCAACTGGCACATCCCCCATCAAAAAGTGCGCCATCCCTCCCATGGGGGCAAGCAGGCGTTTCAGGAGGGGCTGCGGTTGGTGGGTTAGTGGGTTGGTATAGTGGTTAGTTGGTTGGTTTGTTAGCTGTCGCCCATCAATTCATCCCACTCGGCGGTTAGTTCGTCCAGATGAGCGGTGGCGGTGGTGTATTCGGCCTGCAGCTTGGCCTGGCGCAGGGCATCGCCTTCAGCTTCGGCAGCGGCAAGCTGCATCTCCAACTCGGCCAGCCACGCCTCGGCTTCGGCCAGCTCTTCGTCTAGCTGCCCCACCCGCTCTTGCCAGCTTTGGGCTTTGGGTCGCTTTTTGCGTTTAGGGCGGTTTTCGGCCAAGGGGTCTACAATTTCAGCCACCCAGCTCACGTCGGGTGGCGGGACGTCGGCTACGGCCGTTTCTGGCAAAATCACCTTGGCCTGGGCCGCTTCCGCCAGCTCCGGCGGCGTCTCCCCATCCCGCAAGCCGAGGAAGGCCGCATAAGTTCCCTCAAAGACATGCAAATGCCCCTCCCGCAGCTCCCAAATCTGCGTCGCCAGTCGGTTCACCAGGTAACGATCATGGGACACCAGCAGCACCGTGCCGTCAAACTGCTCCAGCACCGACTGCACCACCTCCTGAGAAGGAATGTCCAGGTGATTGGTCGGCTCGTCCAGCAGCAGCATATTGGCCCCCTGCCGCGCCAAAATCGCCAGGGCCAGCCGTCCCCGCTCTCCACCGCTCAGCTCATTCACCCGCTTAAACACATCATCGCCCCGAAAAAGATACTGCGCCAGATAGTGGCGCGCTGTCGACTCCTCCATCTCCACATGCTGGCGCAGTTCATCCAGCACCCTATTCGCCGGATTCAACTGCTCATGGGCCTGGGCAAAGTAGCCGATTTGCACGTTGTCGCCCCAAAAAATGTCGCCGCGCAGCGGGGCAAGCTCCCCTAGCAGCGTGCGCAACATGGTTGTCTTACCGCTGCCATTGGGGCCAATGAGGGCGGCGCAATCCTCTCGCTCTAGCTTAATTTTGTCGCTGGTAAACAGAGGCGCACCGGAGTAGCCAATATGCAGCTTTTGCGTGCGCAGCACCACGCGCCCACTGCGCTCCTCGCTGTGCAGCTTGATATTCAAGCGGGGCGGCGCGCTGTCAGGCGGGCGCAAGGCGCGCAGCCGCAGCTCTGCCTCGTTTACGGTAAAGGTGCGCACACGCCCACCAATTTCTAGCCATCTTTTGTTCTCCTTACCCAGCACGCCCACCTGCTCGATGAGGACAATGTCACGGGTCAGCCGCTTGAGCTTGCCCTTAGCCATGTCTGTCTTGCCCCCGGCCATGTGCCGCCGCGCCCAATCCAGCTCTTGGGCCAGCCGCTGTTTTTCGGCCAAAAACACGCCATTTTCCCGCTCCCAGCGCTCTTGCCGCTGCTGCACGTAAGCGGTGTAGTTACCACGATAGCTGTCAATGCCTTCGCGGCGCATCTCCCACACCTGGTCTACCACGCGGTCGAGGAAGTAGCGGTCATGGCTGACAATAAGCAGCGCGCCGGGCCAGGTGCGCAAGGTGCGCTCCAGCCATTCTACGGCAGCCATGTCCAGGTGATTGGTGGGTTCGTCCAGGATGAGCAGGTCAGGTTTTTCCAGCAGCAGGCGGCCCAGCAAGACGCGGGTTTTTTGCCCGCCGCTTAGGTGGTTGAGGGGGGTTTGCCACTGCTCTTGAGGGAAGCCTAGCCCTTGCAGCACGCGCTTGATGTCTACCTGGTAATCGTAGCCGCCGCCGTGTTCGTAGTTGGCCTGGAGACGGCCGTACTCCGCCAACACCCTCTCATCACTCTCCCCCGCCGCCATGCGCGCCTCCAAAGCTCGCATCTGCTCTTCCATCTGCGTCAAATCGGCAAAAACCGTCAGCATTTCGGCAAAAATGGTGTGGTCCCGGCCGGCAAAGGTCAGCACCGCCTCCTGGCGCAGGTAGCCCAGGGTCATCTCCCGCGCGCGGGTCACATCGCCGGTCAGCGGCTCCTGTAAACCAGCCAAAATGAGCAGCAGCGTGGTTTTGCCCACGCCATTGGGTCCCACCAGCCCAATGCGCTCTTTGGGGTTGATGGTGACGCTGGCATTGCTGAACAAATCCTCAGCGCCAAAAGATTGGCTGAGGTCGGTGGCGGTTAGAATGCTCATGGGGGCAATGATAGCACCCTTGAAGCGGCAGGTGCAACGCACTTGCGTAAGTGCGTTGCACCTTACACCTCGAAATTTTGCTATACTCCCCCCATGGAAATGCCGCCCCTCATACCCGGTGAATTTGTGCGCCGCGACAACCGGTTTCGGGCCACGGTGCGGGTAAACGGCCGTCTCACCACCACCCACGTCCCCAATTCTGGCCGCCTGGGGGAGCTGTTCACGCCGGGCCGGGCCGTCTGGCTGCGCGAGGCCGCCAGCGCCACCCGCAAAACCCCCTTCGACCTGAAACTGGTGGAATTCGCTGACGTGCTGGTTTCCGTGGATGCGCGGCTGCCCAATGCCCTCTTTGCCGAAGCCATCAAAGGCGGACGACTGCCGGAATTCGCCTACCCAAGCGTGCAGCCAGAAGTGACCTACGGCGACAGCCGCTTTGACTTTTACCTGTCCGGGCCACAAGGGGGCTGCTGGGTGGAAACCAAGTCGGTGACGCTGGTGGAGAGTGGCGTAGCCCGTTTTCCCGACGCGCCTACCGAGCGCGGGCGACGGCACGTGGAAACGCTGACCGCCTTATGCCAACAAGGGCAGCAGGCGGCGGTGGTCTTCATCATCCAGCGCCCAGACGCCGCCGGCTTTGCCCCCCACGAAATGGCCGATCCCGCCTTCGCTGCCGCTCTCCGCGCCGCCACCCAGGCTGGGGTAGAGGTGCGGGCCTACACCTGCGCCGTCACCCTGAATGAGATACGGTTGGCAACGGCCGTGCCTGTTTCCGTGAACCGTAAGCCGTAAGCCGTGAACCGTAAGCCGTGAACCGACTACGGACTACGGACTACGGACAACGGATTACGGACTACGGATCACGAACTGCCATACCGCTCCTTGATATTCGGAATCAAATACTCATTAAAGGCCCGGTCCGCGTCATAGTCGGCCGACCAGCCCCAATCCCGCTGGGCGGCATGGTCGTTAATGTCGGCCGGCCAACTGTCCACGATGCCCTGGCGACGGCCGTCAATCTCATAGCTAATTTCCACCCCCGGAAATGCAGTCAACACCCGCTGGCGAATCTCTTCCGCGGAAATACTAAAAGCCGTCACGTTGTACACATCCCGCGATAACTGCGCGCGGGGTGCCTCCGCCAGCAGCAGCAGCGCCTTCACCGCATCGGGCATGGCCATAAAGGGCAGGCGACTGTCAGGGCGCACAAAGCAGGCATAAGGCTCTCCTTGAGCCGCCGCGTGCAGCATCTCCGGCCCATAATCGGTGGTGCCGCCAGTAGGCAGCGTAAAAGCGCTGATGAGCCCGGGGTAGCGCAGGCTGCGAAAATCAATCATCACCGGACGGTTAACCGATAACTGCTGGTAATGGTGACAAAAATAGGAGCCTAGCTGCTCACAGTACAGCTTGTTGCAGCCATACATGGTCGTCGGCAAATTCCAATCCCACTCCCGCACATGCTCATCCCGCGCCTTAATTTCCAGGTTGGGCATGCCGTACGCGGCGATGGAACTGGGAAACATGAACAGCACCGGACGATTTCGTGCCTGGCTTTGTTCGGCGGCCATTTTCATCAAAGCCAGCGTGCCATCCACGTTGACACGATGGGCCAGTTCCGGGGAAAATTCGGCGCGGGTCGAAAGCAGGGCCGCCAGGTGGAAGATGACGTCGAAGTCGTACTGGGTCACCAGCCGGGCAAAAAGTCGCTCGTCGAGTATGTCGCCCACCAGATGCGTAGACTTATCTTGCAAATGCGGTGGCATGGGCTGCAAATCCATGGTCAGGAGTTTGTTGGTGCCGTTATCCGCGAGCCGTTCCACCAGAGCCTGGCCCATTTCGCCCGCCGCTCCCGTAATCAAAATGACTTTTTTGCGCATGAAATGCTCCTTTCAGATGGTAAAGAAATGGTTGGGAATGGGATGGTTTTTAGACCTGCCAAGTTTTGAGAAACCTGCCAAGTCTACCCCACACCCTCTATTTTACCCGCCTTCCGCCCGGTTTATCGAGGCAAACGTCACCTTTTCCCCTGCCATTTGTCATAAGAGACGACATGAGCACCAGCTCAACACCATGAATGAAAAGCTGTAACGCAAGTTGCCAAACCTGCCTATCTTCCAGGTTTGGCTACCTGGGCTACATTTACAGGGGAGGTAGAGGGTAAACTGTATTTCTCTAGCTCTATCTTTCCCCGCTATCTCTCTGCTATAATCCCCCCTCATGAATAACGGTATGCGACAGCGCGATATTTTCTGGTTCTGGCTGCCCCTGTTCGCCAGTTGGCTGCTGATGACGGCCGAAGGCCCCATCATCAGCGCGGCCATTAACCGCCTGCCCAACGAAGTGGTGATGCTGGCGGCCATGGGCATCGTCACCAGCCTCTCCGTGACCATTGAAAGCCCCATCATCAACCTGCTGGCCACCTCTACGGCCCTGGTGCAGGATGGGGTATCTTACCGGCTGGTGCGGCGCTTCACCCTTCACCTGGCCCTGCTGCTCACGGTGGTGGCGGCCCTGGTGGCCTTCACGCCCCTTTTTGACCTGGTGGTGGTGCAAGGGTTGGACGCGCCCCCGGAAGTGGCGCACTGGGTACGACCCGGCATGAAAATTATGACCCTGTGGACGGCGGCCATTGCCTGGCGGCGTTTTTTGCAGGGGGTCATGATTCGCTTTAACCAGACGCGCAAAATTGCGTGGGGGACTATGGTGCGGCTGGCGGCTTCCGGCGGCGCGGTGGCGGCGCTGGCCTTGGGCACTAACTTGCCGGGTGTCATCATTGGCAGCACGGCGCTGATGGCCGGGGTAATTGCGGAGGCGTTGTATGCGACCTGGGCGGTACGGCCGTTACTCCACACCGAACTCGCCCCCGAACATCCCCCCGCTCCCGGCGACCCCCTCACCTATCGGGAACTGGTGGGGTTCCACCTGCCCCTGGCGGCCACTTCCCTGCTCATCCTGCTAGCCCAGCCGCTGGTCACTTTCAGCCTGGCGCGACTGCCCCAGCCCACGGAATCCTTGGCGGCGTGGCCGGTGCTCTTCCAGATGATGCTGATGGCGCGGGCGGCCGCCCTGGCCCTGCCGGAAGTGGTCATTGCCCTGACCCACGGCCCGCAAAATTTTGCCCCCCTGCGCCGCTTTACGCTGATTTTGGGGGCAGCCACTACCCTGCTCATGGCCGCCCTCATCCTGACCCCGGCGGCCAGCTATTACATTTTTACCGTACAAGACATGACGCGGCAGGTGGGGGAACTGGCCCAGTCGGCGCTGCTGCTCTTCCTGTTCTTTCCGGCGCTGGCAACGGCCACCTCTTGGCTGCGGGGGCTGCTGATTAAGGGCAAGGCGACGAAAGAAATAAACCGGGGGATGGGGCTTAATTTGGGGGTAACGGCCGTCATCCTCATTGGCGGGTTGCTGCTGCGGCAGCCCGGCCTGCCCACGGCCGCCCTGGCCCTCAATCTAGCCTCCCTGGCCGAAACCATCTACCTGGCCTGGCGCGCCCGCGTGGTGCTGCCAGTCGGGCAATATCTGCTACGCCGCGTCTTGCCGCCGGTGGAGTCTTGGCAAAGCTAGGGGTAGCAGAAGAGCGATCTTTGGGAATTCAGAGGGTTAACAACCAATGATGCGTGATTCGTGATGCGTGATGCCCATCTGGTCACGTTTTACCCATCACGTCTTTTGAAAGTCCCAAATTGGAAAGTAGAGATGAACGGTTTATAATCCCTGCCGAGGACCTGATGATAAAGATATTGCAACTCCCTCTTGGACCGCTGCAAACCAACTGCTATCTGCTGGGCTGCGAAGAAACTATGGAAGCAGCCATCATTGACCCGTCGTGGAACGGCCGGGCCATTGCCGCCACTGCCAACGAGCAAGGATGGGACATCACACACATCCTGCTCACCCACAGCCATTTCGACCACGTGGGCGGGCTGGCCGAACTGAAAGCAGAGACCAACGCCACCATCTACATTCACCCCGATGCCCTCCCTTTGCTGCAAAACGCCACCATGCAAGCTGCCATGTACCAATTGCGCATCCCCGCCCCGCCCCCACCGGATGAAATGTTGCAAGATGGGCAAGTTATCCACATTGGCAACTGCACCATTAACGTGCTGGAAACTCCTGGGCATGCCCCAGGGCACGTTAGCTTCTATTTACCTCAACACGGCGTCATTTTTGATGGGGATGTACTCTTCCAGCAGAGCATTGGACGTACCGATTTACCCGGTGGTGACCTCCGCCTGCTGATGCAGACGATTCAAGAAAAGCTGCTCAGCCTGCCCGACGAAACCCATGTGCTATCTGGGCATGGTCCAGCCACGACCATTGGCGACGAACGGCAGCGCAACCCCTTTTTAGTGGACTGATCAACTGAAGGTCATAACCAGTATGCAGCAAGCCTTTGCCAGAGGTTACCCTTGCGGGAAACTGCATGCGGCTAAATGAAAGGAAGCATTATGCGCTAATCGGAATTGGGGATAGATGTGGATGTTGAGGTTGGGGTAGCCGTGGGCGTGGGGGTGGGCACTGCGCCCAGCCAATAGAAGGTGCTTTGCGGGCTAGTTTCACCGCCGTAGGTATAGATGAATTGTCCGTCGGCCCGTTCCCCCGTAACTTGTACAATGCTCACTCGCCAACGAAATAGCTGCATTTCAGCTACCTGGGGGCGCCAGTTCAACGGCACGCGCACGGCCGTATCCCGCGTAAACGTGCGCATGGGTGGGTGGTCAGGCACACTCAGGTTACGCACCTCCACCATGTACCATTCTTCTGCACCCAAATCTTTGACGGCTACCCATTGCAGTAAAAAAGGCGCATCCGGTGGGTCAATGGTTATGCCATCCACAGGGTAAAGCAAATTGGGTCCCGGCAAGGGCGCTGTGGGAGATGGCATCGGCGATGGGCCAGGCGTGGGGGGTAGGCTGCCGCCATACACTATTTCAGGGATGCACAAGGTATCGCCCCGCTGCAAAATGTACTCATCGGTCAACCGATTGACGCGCAAAAAGAGGCCAAAATCCACATCAAAACGGGCGGCAATCCCCGAAAGGGAATCGCCAAGCTGTACCTCATAACGCTGGCAGTCGGTGGGGTCTGCAATCACCACCTCACCGTTGATTTCTTCCGCCACGGGCACCAGGGGTGGCGTGGCGGTAGGCCAGGGTATGAGCAGGGTTTGGTCTACCTGAATAGGCATATCCACGCTGAAGCCATTGGCGTCGGCAATGCTTTCGGGGGAAACACGATAGCGCAAGGAAAGGCCAATGAGGGTCTCGCCACTAGCAACGCGGTGATTCTGCGGTGGTTGGGGGGTGTCGGTGGGGGCAGGCGTGAAGGTGATGGTGGGAGTAGCGCTGGGTCGTGGGGTTTCACTAGGCCAGGGTGTCCAGGTAGGGGTAGCGCTAGGCGTGGGGGGGATGGGTGTAACTGAGGGGAACAGGGCCACGGCCGTATGGGGGGATTGGAAGCGCAAAATAAGGATGGCAATGACGATGAGGATCAGGGTGAAAACGGCCGTCAACACCTGTACCCCTGTCGCTGGCCAACGCCGTGCTTTGGGTGCTTTGGGGGGCAAGGCGGCTGGTTTTCCTGCCCGTGCAGCCGAGACGGGCGGGGCTGCAACAACCGGCGTCTCATCCGGCTCCATTAATGGTTCTTCCGCTTCCGGTCCAACGGCCGTTGGCTCCGGCACCGCCGCAACCGCCGGGGCAGGATCAGGGGTTGGTTCCGGGGCAGCTGGCAGCATTTCGCCGCACATCAAACATTGGGTTGCACTTACGTTAACTACCGTGTCGCAATTTGGGCAACGGCGTAAAGGCTTTTCGGCATCCGCCCCTGAAGGGGGTAAATTCTCACTTTCGCTCATACTAATTATGGGCAAGCAACGGCCGTTGCCGCCATTCATTGCATCAAAACGCGGCATTATACCAGACTTGGCCGTGGTCACAAAAAGCAGGGCGTCGCATCTAAACAGGAGATGAGCAGCCAGAGGCATGGCGAAAGCTGCTTACCGGTTATAATATCTAAAGAATGGAGAGTGGCATGGCGCAAAAACAGGAAAACGCGGCAACCCAATATTGGTGGCAAAAAAGCAGCGCAGCCCTCGGTGCTCCTGGCTATGGTGTGGAAGAGGAAACGGCCGTAGCTACCGGCAACCTGTGCCTGCTGACGCCCCCCAAGCCCGGCGACCTGTGTCCCTATTGCCAGCAAGGAACGCTAGCCTACGATGGCCTCTTCCTGCTCACCTGTAACACTTGCAAAAAAGTTACCGAAGGCGGCTGCTTTACCTGATAAGG
>CAZDEO010000120.1:0-11910 GCA_964504445.1 uncultured Anaerolinea sp.
CAACGACTATTTGCTGAAAGTGCTCTTTGGTTAAACAGAATGCAATTGCCCTGGGACTTGGCTAAACCTTAAAATCAGGGTTTAATTATACGCATTGGTGCGCAACCAGGTATCAATAGCAACCTGGGCATAAGCCGGTTGCCTGACCTGAGAGGTCTAACATGCACACATTTTACTATGCCGGGCACGGGCAGCACGATCCTGGCCAACTTCCACAAGCTGAAATCCCAGAAAATGAACTGCACCTTGAAGTACCCTTGCGCGCCGCAACGCTGTTAGAGGCTGTCAGGGCAGCAGAATTTGGCCCCATCATTGCCCCCGGTGATTTTGGCATAGAGCCTATTGGCGACGTGCATGAATATGGTTTGCTGAACCTGTTGCAAAATGGTTATCGCCTTTGGCAAGAAGAAAAAACCGACCTACCCCTGATTCCGCGAACATTTAGTGTCCACAATCGCTCTAACCGCATTCCGCGCTCTCTGTGGGGCCTGGTGGGCCACTACTGTTTTGACATGAGCACGCCTATTTTGCCCCGCACTTGGGAAGCCGCTTATTGGAGCGTTCAAACAGCCGTAAGCGCCGCCGCCCTGGCTTATGCCGGGAATCAAAAAGTGACCTATGCCCTTTGCCGCCCCCCTGGGCATCACGCGTCTAGTAACCTGTATGGCGGGTACTGCTACCTGAACAATGCGGCGGTTGCCGCCAATTGGCTGGTGCAACAGGGGCAACGGGTGGCCATTGTAGACATTGATTATCACCACGGTAACGGCACCCAGGAAATTTTTTACGGCCGTGCCGAAGTCCTCTTCTGCTCCCTCCACGCCGACCCCTTTAACGAATACCCTTTCTTTTGGGGCCATGGCGATGAGTATGGTGAAGGAGCAGGACGCAACTACAATTTTAACTATCCTTTACCCCGCCACACCGGGCAAGATTTATACTTGCGCGTGCTAGACGAAGCACTGAACAAAGTTCGCTTATTTGTCCCCGATATTCTCGTCATTTCATTAGGTCTAGACATCCTTTCCGGCGACCCGGCGGGCAGCTTTGACTTAACTATCGATAGTTTACCTGTTATCGGCGCCCGATTTGGGGAACTGGCGTTGACCACAGTTGTCGTGCAAGAGGGTGGTTACAACATACCTGTGCTGGGTCCGGCAATAGCTGCATTTTTCACAGGCCTGCTTGGTAAATAACGTGATTAAAGAAAAACGCTTTTCTTCTAATGGTCCTGGCTGTCTGGTGGGGTTTGCCCTTTTTTGGTTAGGATTTTCCGTGCCCATATTTTTTTTGGCTGTGCGGGATGGGGAGACTTTACCGACTATCTTTATGGGCCTTTTTGTTCTCGTTGGGTTAGCCATACTCGTTTTGGGCTTACTTGGTTATTACACCCGCATGCGCGTTGGTAAACCAGAAATAATGTTGTCCAGCACAACCCTGCGGGTTGGCGAAACATTTACCCTAAGCTACATACACTCCTTTGCGCGTTCTGTAACGGTCGAGGACATTTCTGTGCAATTAATTTTTCGGGAGACGGCAACCTATCAGCAAGGAACCGACACCCGGACAGTTACCCATGATCACATCATTGACGAGCGCCTTGAGCCTGGTGGCGCCTTTCAGGCAGGCAGCTTGATTAACCAAACATACGAGTTCCAAATACCGGCAGATGGCATGCACAACGTTGACGTGCGCCGTAACAAGCTGCAATGGTACCTGATCATGAAAATGCGCGTGCCCAAATTACCCGATTTTATCGAGCAGCGGGAATTGGACGTAATTCCGGAGATAATTTAAATGGCCAGTGTAGATATTACAATGACATTGCAAGGTGGGCAGGACATGGGGGGGTATGTTGCCTTTATACCCGGAGATGTGCTGCAGGGCACCGTCACCCTTTATCCTGATAGCGATGTGAACTGCCGCCACGTTTATGTGCAGGTTGGCTGGCACACGGAAGGGCGTGGTACGCTCTATTCACAAAAACTGGACACGCAGGACTTGTTTCAGGGAGATTTATTGGCGGGCCGCCCAGTATCTCTTGCTTTTAGCTTTAATTTGCCGCAGGAACCATGGAGCTATGACGGCCATTATGTGAGCATTGTATGGGATGTCACGGTGCAGCTGGATGTGCCGTGGAAGAAGGATTTGCAGCAGAAGCAGGTGTTTATTTTACGGCCGTTTCCCCAAACCCTGGCCCAACCCTCCTGGTAACCTTGCCCGATAAACCTGCCAAAATCTGTCTAGTTCCCCGGCGGTCAGCACAGTGACCGCCTTTTGCTGCTGCCATACCTCATACAAAAAATATTCCCCTTCGCGCATATTTGCACCGAAGATCTGATGGAGAAAGCCAATTGCCTGTGCCGACAGCGTTAGATGTGATTGGTCAGGCAGGGCAAAAACTGCCAGCCGCCGGGTAATAGCAGCTTGCCAATGAACGGCCGTAATCAGGTCAGGCAGGTTAAAGGTTGTGAAAGACGGCCGTCCGCCACTCCACGGCCAGCTCACTTTGTGATGTGTTCCCAGGATGAGCCGTCCCTGGCTGCGCCCCCAGCGCAGCAGCCGCCGCAGCTCCCGCCAGCGCAGCCGCTGTGCTTCGTCCAGGCAAAACACGGACAGCTCGCCTACCGGTGTGGCAAAATGGCGCTGCCCTTCGGGAATGTATTCATAGGCCGCCTGTTCACCGTTTTCTTGCAGCACGGCCGTAATCTTGCGCAATGTCGTGGATTTTCCCGCCCCCTTCGGCCCCAAAATTTGCAGGTGCGCCCCGCCGGACAGCGCCCTTTCTATCACTTCCGGCAGTATGGCAGCGGCCACCCACTCCGCGTCGCTGAGGGCGCCGAAGGGATTGCGGGTATAACCCAGGGCATGAAAAGGAAACGGCCGTTGTTGCATCAGCATTCACCACAAAGTGTGGCATAATTCTACAGCACCTGCACTGATAAGGAATCCAACTATGAAAACGCCCCTGATTTTGCCCCTCAACGCATCCCAGGCCCAACTGCACGCCGTAGGCGGCAAGGGCCTCAACTTGGCCCGCCTGGCCCGTCAAGGTTTCCCTGTGCCCGGTGGTTTTCTCATTACCACGGCCGCTTACGGCCAGTTTGTGGCGGCTAACGAGCTGACGGCCGTTATCAACCACGCCCTGCACAACCTGGACACGCAAAACGCGGACGCGCTGCAAACTGCATCCACCATCATTCGTGACGCTTTTGCCGCCGGAGAGATGTTGCCAGCCCTGGCCGCCGCTATTCAGCAAGCCTTTGAGGGCATGGGCGCTGCTGCCGTGCGTTCCTCGGCTACTGCTGAAGATTTGCCTGACCTTTCCTTTGCCGGGCAGCAAGATACCTTCCTCAACGTCATTGGCCAGGAAGCCTTGCTGCAAGCTGTGGTTTCCTGTTGGAGCAGCTTGTGGACCGCCCGCGCTATTGGTTACCGCGCCCGTAATCAGATTGACCACGCCGATGCTGCCCTGGCCGTGGTGGTGCAAGAGATGGTACCCAGTGAAGCCTCTGGTGTTCTTTTTACCGCCAATCCCCTCAATGGCAAGCGCACGGAAATGGTTATTGACGCCACCTTAGGCTTGGGCGAAGCGTTGGTTTCCGGCCTGGTTGAACCTGATCAATACGTGGTTGGCGTACCGGAGATGGCCATCCTCCACAAAAAGCTGGGAGCCAAGGCGTTGGTCATGCACGGCCGTTCTCAGGGCGGCACCGTGACGCAACAAGTCAGCGCTCTCGAACAGCAAGCCATCTCTGATGCCGTTATTCGGGAATTGGCTCTATTAGGGCAGCAGGTGGCAGACTTCTACCAATTCCCTCAAGATATTGAATGGGGCTGGGCCGCCAACAAGCTGTACTTGCTGCAATCCCGGCCCATCACTTCCCTGTTTCCTTTGCCTGATGGCGTGCAGCCCGGCGATTCCCCGCGCGTTTTCTTTTCCCTGGCTTCCGTGCAGGGCATGTTTGACCCCATTACCCCTTTAGGCCGCGACACCTTAAAAGGATTGTTTGCTGCGGGTGGAGGGCTGCTGCGTATGCGCCATACCATTACCAGCCAGGGGGCGCTCTTTATGGCCGCCGAACGTCTTTACATCGACATGACGCCCATTTTTCGCCACCCTGTGGGTCGCAAAGTGGAGCAGGCTGCCTTGCGCTTTATCGATCCGGCGGCGGCACAAGTTCTCGCTACGTTGTTGGCAGACCCCCGTCTGCAGCCGGAACGACACTGGTTTCGCTGGCATACGGCCTGGCGGCTGGCCCATTTCCTGCGGATGATTGCCCCCCGCGTAGTTGCCGCCGCCCGCCACCCGGAAAAAGCGCGCGCGCAGGCTGGGCAACTGGTGGATGTGGTTGTTACCGACTATGCCATGCGCTTTCGCCGGGCTGTTACCCTGGCGGAGAAGGTGGATGTGTTTGCCAGCTTTCTCGACGAGGCATTTTTAGTGGTGCTGCCGGCTCTGCTGCCGCTGATTATGGTGGGCATGGCGGCCCTCAATCTGCTGCTGAAGCTGGCGGGGCGGGTAGGGCAGAATGGGCTGCTGCTGACGCGGGGGCTGCCCCACAACGTGACCACGGAGATGGACCTGGCGCTGTGGCGGGCGTCCCGCCAGATTACCGCCAGCAATGATTCAGCCTGGTTTGCGGCCCAGCCCCCGGAGGCGCTGGTAGAGGCGTATTTGCAGGGAGAGTTGCCGCGTGATGTGCAAACGGCCGTTGCGAACTTCCTGGATGCTTACGGCATGCGCGGCCTGGCCGAAATTGACCTGGGCCGCCCCCGCTGGCGTGAAAACCCTGTCCCCATCATGCGCTCGCTGCAAAGCTACCTGACCATTCCCCCTGCGCAGGCCCCCGACGCGCTCTTTGAGCGTGGTGCAAAGGCCGCCGTCGCTGCCCTGGCCGACCTGCAAAACGCCTTGCGCCGCACCCCAGGCGGATTTGTCAAAGCACAGCTGGCGGGTTGGGCAGCCCACCGGCTGCGCGCTTTGGCCGGACAACGGGAACTGCCCAAGTTTGTCATCATTCAGCTATTTGGCCTTGTGCGCGCCAGCCTGTTACAAAGTGGCCAGGAGCTTGTGCAGCGCGGCATCTTACAGCAGCCCGACGACCTCTTTTTCCTGAGCTTTGCTGAATTACAGCAGTTGGCGCAGGATGAAGGCCGCACGCCTGATGCCAAACTGGCAGCCGCTTATCAGCCTCGCATTGCCCAACGCCGAACAGCTTACCGCCAGGAAGCCCGGCGGCGGCAAATTCCCCGTCTGCTCCTGAGCGATGGCCACGCCTTTTATGATGGCGTGCAGGCTGGGGAGGCAGGAGACCTGGTAGGAGATCCTGTTTCGCCGGGCGTGGTAGAAGGCGTGGTGCGCGTGGTCCATGACCCCCACGGCGCGGAGTTAGCGGCGGGGGAAATTTTGGTGTGCCCCGGCACAGATCCTTCATGGACCCCTCTGTTCTTGACGGCCGGTGGGCTGGTCATGGAGGTGGGGGGCATGATGACCCACGGTTCTGTGGTGGCACGGGAGTATGGCATTCCGGCTGTGGTGGGCGTCCATGAGGCAACGACCCGCCTGCACACCGGTCAGCGCGTGCGCGTGGATGGATCCAGCGGCGCCATCACTATTCTACCGTGACCGACTTTGCCAGATTGCGCGGCTGGTCCACGTCTGCGCCGCGCCGCACGGCAATGTGGTAGCTGAGAAGCTGTAAGGGAATGACGTTGATCACAGGAGCCAGCAGCGGGGGGGCTTCGGGCACGTAAATGACTTCGTCGGCCTCTTGTTGAATGGCCGTATCCCCTTCCTGGGCCAGGGCAATAACGACGCCACCCCGTGCTTTGGCTTGCTGCACCTGGCTAACCATTTTGTCGTACAGGGCATCTTTGGTCACTACGGCCACCACCGGCATGGTTTCGTCAATGAGGGCGATGGGGCCGTGCTTCATTTCGCCGGCGGGGTAGCCTTCAGCGTGGATGTAGCTGATTTCCTTGAGCTTAAGCGCGCCTTCCAGGGCAACGGGGTAGTTGATGCCGCGCCCCAAAAAGAGGAAGTCGGTGGCTTTGAAGAAATGGTTGGCAAGTTCTTCATACTCCGCGTCGTGGTCGAGGACGCGCCCGGCCAGGTCGGGCAGGTGGGCCAGGTCGTCTACCAGTTGGCGCAGTTGGCGGGGCGTGGTTGTGCCCCGCAGTTCGCCCAGGGCGCAGGCCAGCAGGTATTGGTCCACAATGGAGGCGGTGAAGGCTTTGGTGCTGGCGACGCCGATTTCTGGCCCGGCCTGCATGGCAATGTAGCCGTTGGAAATGCGCATGGCCTGGCTGCCAAAGGCGTTGACGATGGCCCAGAGAGTGGCTCCCTTTTCGCGGGCTTGCTCCATGGCGGCCAGGGTGTCAGCCGTTTCGCCAGATTGGGTGATAGCCAGCACGGCCGTATGCTCATCCACAATTGGGTCATAGTAGCGAAATTCTGAGGCGTATTCCACTTCCACCGGCACGCGGGCGATGGACTCGATCATAAATTTGCCAACCAGCCCGCTGTAGTAGCTGGTGCCGCAGGCGACGATGAAGATTTTGTTGATGCGCTGGGCCAGCTCGGGGGTGAGGTTCATTTCGGGGATGTGCACGCGGCCGTTTTCAAAGTCTGCCCGCCCGCCCAGGGTGTCAATCAGGGCGCGGGGCTGCTCGAAAATCTCCTTTTGCATGAAATGCTTGTATTCCCCTTTGACGGCGCTAACCGGGTCCCAGGCAATGGCGTGGATTTCTGGTGCCAGGGCCTGGCCTTGTAAATCCATTACCTGGTAGCTGTCGGCCGTCAGGCGCGCCATTTGTCGGTTTTCCAGAAAGATCATTTGCCGAGTGTATTCCAGAATGGCGGGAATGTCAGAGGCAATGAACATCTCTCCCTGCCCAATGCCCAGGGTGATGCCCCCGGCGTTGCCCAGGCGGGCGCAGTAGAGTACGCCGGGCTCGTCTATGCTCATGACGACGATGGCGCTGGCCCCTTTGAGCTGGTTGATGGTCTGGCGCACGGCCGTTTCCAGCGGCAAACCGGCGGCGGCAAAGCGCTCTAGCATTTGGGCGATGACTTCGGTGTCGGTGTCTGACTGGAAGTGGACGCCCTCCGCTTCTAGCTCTTCGCGCAGCTCCAGGAAGTTTTCTACAATGCCATTGTGGACAACCACGATACGGCCGTTCATGCTGACATGGGGATGGGCATTACGTTCGCTGGGGGCGCCATGGGTGGCCCAACGCGTGTGGCCAATGCCAATATGCCCGTTTAAGGGGGACTGCAGCAGCTTCAATTCCAGGTTGCTCAGCTTGCCAACGTCACGGCGAATGGCAATGTACCCATTTTGCTCCAGCACGGCCACGCCAGCGGAGTCGTAGCCGCGGTACTCCAATCGCTTCAGCCCGCTGACCACCACAGAAGATGCTTCTTTTGCGCCAATATAACCAACAATACCACACATGTTTTGTCTCCTGATTGGTATGTATGATGCATGCAAAACGCAGCCAGCCATATGGCCGTTTTCGTCCTACATGCGTGGCGTACCCTAAATTGTCCTTGAATTGGGGGACGCCCCTTCTTAGTTTGGTAGTCCAGTAGTCTGGCGATCTGGTAGTCAGCCGATGGGACTACCAGGCCATGTGGCTACTGGGCTAATTTCGGCCACGTGTGCTGCGTTTTGTCGGTTAGTTACCTGTTCCGATTTGTCGCATCACTTCTTGAAGGGGCAAAGAGACAGAGTGTGGCACCCTGGGAGGCATCCGCTGATCTTTCGACTTTCCGCGCCGTGTTGGGTAACGGCCGTTAGTCCCCACCTCGCGGTGAGGAACCTCCACCTCGTCAACCGGATTTGGAGAAAACCCGGCCCATGCGCTATCTACCCCTGGGTCAATGAGACCCGTATACAGTTGTTAATCCCTCTTTGTCTACTGTTAGCCTAGCCAGAATACCTTTCTATCATCCTTGCGCCAAGCGGGAGAATCCTAACCTGCTGCCGGATAATTGTCAAACAAGACGTTATTATTCAGGTAATGTGATGCCTGCGACCTTTATGTGGGTGAGAATTGACAAACCATCCAAAGGAAACATACTTTACAGGTAAGGTGGTTGATTATGCGCGAACGATTGGGCATGCACCGCTACAACCTGACGGTGCAAATGGTGTTGAGTTTTGTGCTGTTGGTGCTGCTAACGGCCGTAACCGCTGGCGTGCCGGCGGTCATCCTCATTCGGCAAGAAATCGAAGAGCAGGCCTGGTCCCAGGTAGAACAAGGGGCGCAGACCAGCCAGGCCCTCTATCAGGCGTGGCAGGGCAAAGTTCATGATATGGCCGTACTGACTGCCCAACGTCCCACGCTCCATACCTTGGCCCAGAATGGTGACCTGGCCGGGCTGCAAAATTATCTACAGACGCTGCGCCAGGGCACAGAGATGGATGTTATTTTGGTTTGCGATAGCTTGGGCCAGCCTGTGGCTCAGGTAGGCGATAGTGAAATAGGCAACTTTTGTACGGCCGTGGGTGAATCCTCCTTCCAAAAACCAGCGGCTACCTCCCAGCAGTTGTGGCTTGTGGCCGGCGAGCGCGTGGGAGAATTGGGCGGGGTTGTTGTGGGGGTACAGGTAGACGCGAATTTTGCCAGGGAAATGGGTCGGCAAACGGGATTAGTCCATTCTTATGTGTGGCAAGACGTGCCTTTGTCCAGCGGCTTGCAGGGAGGGACAGCGGCCTGGCAGCCTGACGCCCATCACCCAGTTTCTAAGGAAGCAGAGCGGGTGCGGTTTGTAAGTGACGGCCGTACCTATTACGCACGTCAAATTCCCCTTGGCCCTTTAGGGCTAGTGGACGAAATTGCCCTGGACGTGACCGACCGTCTGGCAGCCCAGCGCCAACTCATCTGGACCCTGGTCGGCAGCATAAGTTTGGCAGCGCTCATAGCGTCAGGGGTCGGCATATTTATGGCTCGCCGCATCGGGCAACCTTTGAATCAACTGGCCCAGGCGGCCAGCCACATTCGCGCCGGCCACCTGGATGTGCCCTTGGACGTACCTTCCAAAGTGCGCGACGTGACCGAAGTAACCCAGGCCCTGGAAGGAGCGCGGGTGGCCCTCCACCAAATGATCCAGCAGTTACAGCAGGCCAACGCCTGGACGGATAATTTGCTGGAGTCCATTGTTGAAGGCATCGTGACCATTGACCGGCATGGCCGAATCACCTTCTTTAGCCCTGGGGCAGAGCGTATCACAGGCTTGCGCCAAAGTGAGATATTGGGGGACAACTGCAACCACGTATTACACCCGGCTGGAACGGACGAACCTTTCAGCCAGTTTATTCCCCCTCCCGGCAAAGCGCGTAAAGTCGCTTTGCGCCTGCACGACCAGCGGCAGATTACTGTCTCCTTTACTGGGGCACGGCTGGCTCCGCCCGGTGCGGGTGAGGCGGGGGTAGCCCTGGTTTTTCGTGATGTCAGCGAATCTGACCAGATTCACCGTTTGCTGGGGCAATTTTTAGCAAACGTCACCCATGAATTTCGTACGCCGCTTTCGGCCGTGGCCGCCTCGGTGGAACTGTTGCGCGACCAGGCTGAAATGCTACCGCCTGATGAACTACGCCAGCTTCTTAATTCGCTGCATCTGGGCATTGTGGGTTTGCAAACTCTGGTAGATAATTTGCTGGAAAGCGCCAGCCTGGAAGTCGGCCGTTTTCGCATTTACCCGCGCCCAACTGATCTAGGCGAAATTATCGGTGAGGCAGCCAATTTGTTGCAGCCGCTGCTCGATAAATATGACCAGCGGTTGTTGGTAGAGCTATCGGTGCAGGTTCCCGTGGTGCAAGCTGACCCGCGCCGCATGGTGCAGGTTTTGGTTAACCTATTCTCTAACGCCATCAAGTACAGCCCAGAAGGGGCCGACCTGCAGATTTGCGTGGCCAGGCAGGAACAGCGGGTTCAGGTGCAAGTAGCAGATCGTGGGCCGGGCGTGCCTACGGGTTATCGCCCGGAACTGTTCCGCCGATTTGCGCGGTCGGAAACGGCCGATGCCAAAGCCCAATATGGCGCAGGATTGGGTCTTTACGTGGTCAGGGCCATTGTGGAGTCCCATGGCGGCGAGGTCGGTGTGGCTGACCGGCCCGGTGGAGGTTCTATCTTTTGGTTTACGTTGCCAGTGGCAGTGCAGAACGGGCAAGATTAGGAGTTGATAGGTGCGAGCATTGGTTGTTGATGATGACCGGGTGTTAGCAGATTTGGTGGCCTTTACCTTGCGCCACGAAGGTTTTGAGGTGCGGCTGGCCTACAATGGGGAAGCTGCTCTGGAGCAATGGGCAACCGAGCGCCCGGACCTGGTGGTGCTGGATTTGAATTTGCCCAAAGTGGACGGCTTTACCGTGTGCCGCCGTATTCGCGCTGAGGCCAACACGCCTATCATTATGCTAACGGTGCGCGGCGAGGAAGATGATATTGTGCATGGCCTGGAAGTGGGAGCTGATGATTATATTACCAAGCCGTTTAGCCCACGGCAGCTGGTGGCGCGGGTGCAGGCGGTGCTGCGGCGGGCGGGAATGGGAGTGGCTACGGCCGTTGCCCAAACTGGCGATCTTTCTTTGGACCAAACCCGCCGCGAAGTGCGCCTTGGCCACAGCCCACCCATTGCACTCACGCCGCTGGAATGCCGCCTGCTGCATTATCTCATCACCAACGCTGGACACGTGGTAACTGGCGAGGCGATCATCGCCCATGTGTGGGGGCCTGAGGGTGGGGACCGGGACATGGTCCGCCAATTGGTGCGCCGCTTGCGCCTGAAAATAGAACCAGACCCGACAAATCCCACCCTTGTCGAGACAGTTCCGGGGGTTGGCTATGGTTTGCTTCAGCCCCCATTAAGCAAGAGCGATTAGCTTTTTTCAGTCTTCTACCCTTTCCGCTTCATTTTTTACCCTTCACCCTTTACCCTGCACTCCCTCATATCTCCTTTTTGTCACAGAGTTGTCACACTACTATCACACCTTTTGTCACTTTTGCATGGTAGCTTGCAGGAAAGGTGAGCGATAGGTGGCTGCGCGCCAGTTTATTCTTTCTCTACACCTTTGATTTCTGCATTTATTTTTTGAGGTGTACGGTGAATGAACAAAGCATTGCTGTTTTTGTTGTCGTTGGTTTTTTGGCGCAGATCATTGACGGGGCGCTGGGAATGGCTTATGGCGTAAGTGCTACGTCCTTTTTATTAGCTTTTGGCGTGTCACCAGCCCTGGCTAGCGCCAGTGTGCATATGGCCGAGGTGTTTACCACGGCCGTTTCCGGTGGTTCTCATTTTCGCCTGGGCAATGTAGATAAAAACCTGGTGAGCAAGCTGGTAGTTCCCGGCATTGTTGGTGCGGTACTGGGTGCATATATCTTAACTAGCGTGCCGGGCGAAACCATTAAGCCCTTTGTTTCGACATATCTTTTTGTGATGGGTATTGTCATTTTGGTTAAGACCTTGAAAAAGAGCAAACCAGCGAAAGTGCAAAGCCGCATTGTTCCCTTGGGCTTTGTGGGCGGTTTTTTTGACACCATTGGTGGCGGTGGATGGGGACCGGTGGTGGCTACAACCCTCATTGCGCGTGGCAACAGCCCCCGCCATACCATTGGTTCTGTCAACCTGGCAGAATTCTTCGTGACCCTTTCAGCGTCCATTACTTTTTTGCTCACCTTGGGCACGCTCATGTGGCAGCCCATTGTGGGGTTGGCCATTGGTGGGGCACTTGCTGCACCGGTAGCCGCTTATGCCTGCAAGCGCATGCCAGCCCGTGCCCTGATGTTTGTTGTTGGTTTGCTAATCATCTTTCTCAGCATTCGTACCATTTATCAGGCGGTGGCATAACGCCACCAGGCGGAGGTATGTCATGTTGTTAGCCCACCAGGTTTCTTTACCACCAC
>CAZDEO010000121.1:0-11704 GCA_964504445.1 uncultured Anaerolinea sp.
TCACGTCAATCCCGCCTTAGAAAGGCTCGTGACCCTTGAATTTAACATTGTCAAATTAGTCACAGTTTGCCAGAATTGGGCATCGAGCAAGGTTACCTGGCGCTTCACGAGCGACCCAAAAGTCCCATGAAGTGGGCGCGGTTGATGTTGGCTTTTGACCAGAACGGCCGTATCCCCCTACCCGCAGAAGGTCAACGTTATTGGGCGCCCCATTTGCTGCCCGCTAATTTCAACCCATTTTCTCCCGATATGAGTGTCATTGTCGAAGCACTCTATGCCAAGGAAAACCAGTTAGGCATTGCTGTATTCACGGTAACGGCCCAAGAAAGCGCCGTATGCGATGCGCTCCGGGGATTGATTAGTAGCGCCATCCAAACAGTACTCCTCATTGAACAGAAGGAACGCACGGAACAAGAACTTGCCAACCGCGCCAACGAATTGGAAACGGCCGCGCAGGTGAGCATTGCCACCGCCACCATCTTAAACAGCCATCGGCTGTTACAAACGGTCGTTGATCTCATCCACCAGCACTTCAGGCTGCACCACGTACAGATCGTCTTGCTGGACGAAAACCAGGTACTGCGGCTAGCTGCCGGCAGCGGCCACATTGGGCAACAAATGCTGGCTACCGGGTATCAGATTTCGCTGCACCAAAGCACCACGCTGCTGGCCCGTGCCGCGCGCCAACGCCAGGGTCTCATGGAGACCCGGCCGGCAGTCGGCGGCGCCGTGCCTCACGAGCAGCTGGCCATAAGCTGCACAGAAATGGCTTTGCCCCTAATTGTGGGCGATTCGCTGATCGGCGTCCTGGACCTGTATGCGTTGGAAAGGGAGCGGTTTACACCGGAGAATTTGCGGATTCACACCATTCTCGCCGCCCAAGTAGCGGCAGCTCTGGAAAATGCGCGCCAGTATGAGCGCACACAGCAAACGGCGCAACGCATTGGCGCCGTGTTGCAAGAAAGTGAGGGGCGTTTTTTGCAGGTCTTCCATGCCAGCCCGGTGGCGATGGCGATTAGTAGCATGGAAAACGGCCGTTACCGTGACGTTAACGAGAGCTTCCTGCACATCTTCGGCTACCAGCGCCATGAAGTCATCGGCCACACCGCCGACGAACTACAAACCTGGGCCACACCTGCTGAACGGCAAGTTGTTTTACAAACGTTGCAAGAGCGCGGGTCTGTACAGCAAATGGAAGTCCAGTATCGCATGAAAAGCGGCAAAATTGGCTATGCCCTAACCGCCATTGAAATCGTCGAAATCGAAGAGCAACCCTACCTCTTCAGCATGTTCCACGATATTACAACCCGCAAACAAGCTGAAAAAGAACGGGAAAGCCTGATTCAAGAACTGGAATCAAAAAACGCTGAACTAGAGCGATTCACCTATACAGTATCCCACGATCTAAAAAGCCCTCTAGTCACAATTCGCGGTTTTCTGGGAATGCTAGAAAAAGACCTGGCTAAAGGCGAGACGGAGCAAATCATACGGGATATCTCCTTTATTCGTCAGGCTACAGATACCATGCAAGATCTGCTGCAAGACTTGCTACACCTCTCCCGGCTAGGGCGCGTACAAAATACCCCGGTAGCGGTGTCCTTTACCGAGCTGGCACAGGAAGCTGCTCAACGAGTAGCCGGGCAAATAGCCCAGCGGGGCGTTCTGGTCAATATCACGCCCGATCTGCCCATCGTCCTGGTTGATCGGGCGAGATTGGTAGAAGCGCTGCAAAATCTCATTGACAATGGCGTAAAATTTATGGGGTCACAGCCGCATCCCCAGATTGATATTGGGGTGCAGCTTAGAGACAATGAAACCGTGTTTTTTGTACGTGATAATGGCCTGGGGATTGAAAAGACGTATCAAGATAAGATATTTGGCTTATTTGAACGCTTGGAAACGACAGTAGAGGGTACCGGTGTCGGTTTAGCTCTGGTCAAACGCATCATTGAAGGACATCATGGCCGTGTTTGGGTTGAATCCCCGGGGCTGAGCCAAGGGTCAACCTTCTGCCTTACCCTGCCGGAAGTTGGGCCAGACAAATGAGTTAGTATCATCGTCTTATTGTCCTAATGAGAATTTCCTTCCATGATCCTCTCAGCGCTATGGAAACCTGGTCAACAAACTGCCCATTGTCTCCTACTTGTTCTGATTTGTTGGAATTCGTTCAGATGTTTATTTCCAAACCTGTAAAAGTCTGTACTATAATGAACAAGGAGAGGGAGCAAAAAAAGCACCCACCTCCCACAATAAAACAGACCGCAGCTTGAGCCGACCATCATCTCAGCACGGGGTTGCCTGGTCCGCTAGTTCATTTCGGCGCAGGCAGCAAGGATTTCATACATAATGATTACAAAACATACAACTGGGGCTTTACTAAATATCTTATTGGTTGAAGATAACCCCGCGCATGCAGAATTAATCATTCGCAGCCTTGAAGACCATAAGATGCCCAGTGACATCTATCACGTTACCGACGGGGAAATGGCGTTGGATTACCTCTACCATCGGGGGCAATTTACGGAACCAACAGAAAGCCCTCGCCCCCACGTCATTTTGCTGGATATACGCATGCCCAAAATGAGTGGTCTAGAGGTGCTTAAAGAGATTAAAAATTCTAACCAGTTACGGCATATACCGGTTATTATTTTAACCACGTCAGAAGCTGAACAAGATGTGAACAGCGCTTATGAAAATTATGCCAATAGTTATCTGGTAAAGCCGGTAGAGTTTTCGAAGTTTATTGAATTGATGGAAGAAATCGGTTTTTACTGGCTGAACTGGAACCATCATAAACTGTCATGAAAGAATTTGCCAGAATACTTGGCTGGTCCCGCTGGCAGGCCACCCGCTAACCCGTTGTTATGGCTAACTCTAAAGTTCAGATTTTATTGGTAGAAGATGAAATCGCTCACGCAGCGTTAATTCGGCGTGCTTTTGAATTGCGTGAGAGCCAGGTCGAATTGCGCGTCACCCATTCATTGCGCGAGGCCCGGAGGGCTATGGCGCAAACCAAGCCGGATCTCGCCATTGTGGACTTGCTCTTGCCAGATGGCAAAGGGATTGAGTTTTTGCGCGAAGGGGGTGAGGAACGGCCGTATCCGGTAATCATCATGACCAGTCACGGTGACGAACAAGTTGCCGTCGAAGCCATCCGTGCCGGCGCCCTCGATTACGTTGTCAAGTCAGACCTCTCGCTGCTTGAACTACCCCACACCGCCGAGCGCGCCCTGCGAGAATGGAGTCACATCACCGAACATCAGCAGGCAGAAGCTTCCCTACGGGCCAGCGAAGAACGATTTCGCCAAGTCATTTCCTCCATTAGCGATCATATCTACATGACCGAGATTTTGAGAGACGGCCGTTTCCAACACCGCTATCTTTCCCCCAACTGCCTCGAACTCACCGGTTACACCGCCAAACACCTCCTCCAAGACTGGCAAAAATGGATAAACCTCATCCACCCCGAAGACCACCAACACGTCCTAGCCCAATGGCAGCGCCTTTCCCAAGGCCATAACAGCGAAATCGAGTACCGTCTCCAACACATCAACGGCACCTACATCTGGGTTCGCGACAACGCCCGCATCAAACACGAAGGCAACGCCCGCATTGTTTATGGCGTCATCAGCAACATCACCGAGCGCAAACAAATCGAAGACGAACTCCGCCAATATCGCGATCATCTCGAAGACCTCGTCGTACAACGCACCGCCGAACTAAAACGCGCCACCGAAGCCGCCCAAACCGCCAACCGCGCCAAAAGCGAATTCCTCTCCAACATGAGCCACGAACTGCGCACCCCCCTCAACGGCATCCTTGGGTACGCTCAAATCCTCAAACGCGACACCAACCTCACCAATCGCCAAAAAGATGCCCTCAACATTATCAGCGAAAGCGGCAACCACCTCCTCACCCTCATCAACGACATCCTCGACCTCTCCAAAATCGAAGCCAGCCGCATGGACCTCTACCCCACGGAAATCCACCTACCCAAATTCCTCAACGACATCGCCGACATCATTCATATGCGTGCCCAACAAAAACAAATAGATTTTCACTACCTGCCAGCGCCCACACTCCCTATTGGCATTCAGGCAGACGAAAAAAGATTACGCCAAATTCTGATCAACCTACTTGACAACGCCGTCAAATTTACCGACCAGGGCCAGGTTACCTTTCGTATCACTTTGAAACAAAAAAGCGCCTCGCCAAACCCCACAGCAACCCTCCGCTTCGCCATTATCGACACCGGCGTTGGTATGGAACAAGACCAGATAGCCAAAATATTCCACCCCTTCGAACAAGTAGGCGATCGGCAGCGGCGCGCCGAAGGGACCGGTCTGGGCCTTGCCATCAGTCGCCATCTGGTTCAGCTCATGGGCAGCAACCTAGTTGTCGAAAGTCAACCCAACCAGGGCAGCACCTTCTGGTTCGACGTCTCCTTCCCCATTTCAGACACCACGCTACCCGCCCTCTCTCCCCCCACCAGCAACATCATCGGCTACACCGGTCACCGGCGGCGCGCTCTCGTCATAGACGACAAAAAACACAACTTACTCGTACTCAGCGATATGCTAGAAAGCATAGGCTTTGAGACCGTTCTGGCAGAAAGCGGCGAAGAGGGCCTAGAAAAAGCCCAAGAAATTCAGCCAGACGTTATCTTTGTCGATCTAATCATGCCCGGCATGAGCGGCTATGATACCGTACAAATCATGCGCCAGATTCCTCAGCTTCAAACCACTTCAATCATTGCTGTCTCTGCTAGCACTTTCGAGGAAGACCGTCAAGATAGTTTATTTGCTGGCTGCAATGCCTTTCTGGCTAAGCCCCTCGACGAAAAAACCCTTTTAGGTGTACTGTCCGACCATCTTAACTTAGAATGGCTGCAAGAAAACAAACCAGCCGCAACAAAAGCAGCCTTCCACCCCTTCACAGAAAAACCCGAATCCAACCCCGCTGTTCGCAAATTTGATCTCCCACCCACCCAAGAAATGAATATCCTGCTCGATCTGGCTATGCGCGGAGATATGCGCGGTATTCGCAAACACGCATCCTATTTGGGCCAACTCAACGAGAAATACAAACCTTTTACAACAACTCTGCAAACATTAGCCCGCGCCTATGAAGAACGCAAAATTCTGCAGCTCATCCAAACCCACATTGAAAATTCTACACCAGCCTCCTGACACCCTTTCTCCGCAAACGGCTTGGAAACCCTTACCTGGTTAACGCGTCGCCACAGGGAGCCATTATGCAGATTGATTACCACATACATAACACACCCCGCCAACAAACCATTCTAATAGTAGACGACAATCCTACCAACATCGGGGTATTAGCTGACTACCTGGAAGATCACGGATTTACCATCCTTGTTGCCCGTGATGGCGAAAGCGGCGTTAAAAAAGCAGAATATGCCCACCCCGATTTAATATTACTAGATGTGATGATGACCGGCATTGATGGATTTGAAACGTGCCAACTGCTAAAAAACAATCCTGCCACAAAAAATATTCCCGTCATTTTCATGACGGCCCTTAACGAAGTAGAACATAAAGTACGCGGGTTTACCGTGGGGGCTGTCGATTATGTTACTAAGCCCTTGCAGCAAGAAGAAGTTCTGGCGCGTGTCACCACTCATTTGCGCATTCAAGCGCTAACTTCAGAACTACAGCAGACGAACAAAGAACTACAGCAAATAAATGCGGATAAAGATAAATTTCTCTCTATTTTGGCTCATGATTTACGCGGGCCTTTTTTGCCCTTGCTGGGTAGTGCGGAGCTTCTGGCAAAACGTATTGACAAGTTAAGCCAGGAAAAAATTGTAGACATGAGTACCTCCATATTCCAGTCTGCACAGCGCGTGATGGATTTACTCAACAACTTGCTGCAATGGGGCCGTTTGCAAATGGACCATACTGAGTTTCATCCGCAGCAGCTGAAATTCGAACTGCTAGCCCGCCACAATCTTGGCCTGGTCTCAGCAAATGCGCATGATAAGGCTCTTATTTTACATCTGGATGCAACGCCCAATTTGCTGGTCTACGCTGATGAAAATATGGTGCATTTTATCTTGCGCAACCTGCTTACCAATGCCATTAAATTTACACCCAAGAATGGCCAGATTACGCTCTCTGCCTTTCCCCTGGATGCTGATAAAGCAGCCATTGCTGTCCATGATACGGGCGTAGGCATTAGCAAAGAAGGCTTGCAAAAGCTATTCAAAATAAATCAGCACCATAGTACCGTTGGCACAAACAACGAAACAGGCACCGGTTTGGGACTTTTGCTGTGTGAAGAGATGGTGAAGCGGAATAATGGTGACATTTGGGTGGAAAGTGAACAGGGCGTAGGCACAACAGTTACATTCACGTTGCCGCTAGCCAATCAGCCCTCGCACCCTGGTCATGAGTAAATTCTGATTGCTGCTAACTGCAGTGCGTTAAACTGCTCATCAGGGGAATGAACTCCTCAAATGGATTGTTATTGAGGATCGTTTCTTTATGGCAAAATGCTGATAGGCACGTAATGGGGGTCGCCGACAAAGTTGCCGTCCTGCCCCACCAGCACCAGGCGAATCACGTAATCACCCGGAGCCAACGCAGCGGCCTGTAGTTGCTCTAGCACGCCGCCGTTAACGGGTTGACTATGGGTGGTGCCAAAGGTGGTCCAGGCCGTGGGGGAACGGCCGTTGCCAATCTCCAACTTGTAATATTGCACCTGCGCCGGGTCAAACTGCGCCGTGCCCATAATGGAGATGGTGCCCTGAATTTGCTGCCCCGCCACCGGCGACGAAATGCGGTAGCTGATGCCGGAGCCAGCGCTGGCGTCGGCAGAGCCGGAAGGGCTGGAGCCAAAGGCAGAGTTAGAGGGGGCGCCGGAAGAGGCAACAATCGGCCCAGTACAGACGGTGCTGGGGGCCAGCACATAGCCGGTGCCCTGGGCCCACAACCGCGCCCGCACCTCATCCGGGTAATGGGGCGGCACGGGCAAAAACAGCCGCGCCCCCTCTGTGGGCCGCAGCACGTTCACCACACAGCTAGTGGGTAAAGGAGCCTGGGTGCCATCCGCCAGCGCGGGGCGTGGCACCCGCTGCGCCGCCTCTGCTGGCAGGGGTTGCGTTAGCAGCGTCCACGCTCCCGGGTTCGAAGATGCATCTGGCGCATAGCCCAACCGAGAGATACCATGAACCGGCGCCCCCACCACAAACAAATCAGGGCGCGATGCCGTACAGCTTGGGCCTCCTGTACCCTGAGGCAGGCATACTTGCCGCTCCTCCACCCCTCCCGGATCGGTAAATTCCACGGGCGGCGGCGCGCCATTAACCCACAAACTACGCTGCAGCGCCTCATCGGCATAAACGCCCTCCACAATGGTGCGCCAGACGGGCGCCGTGCCGCGCAAGCCCGAGGAGTCGATCATGGGACGGCCGTCCGCGTTGCCCATCCACACCCCCACCACCACGCCCGGCGTGTAACCCAGCGTCCAGTTATCGCGGAAATCGTTGGTCGTGCCCGTCTTCGCCGCCGCCGGAAAAGGCAGTTCCAAAGCATTGTTATAGCCCATGGCGGGAATGCGCGCCCGGTCATCATCCAAAATGTCGGTAATGATGTAGGCAATAGCCGGGTTCAGTACATTCGCAGGCGGCACGCGCTCTTCTTGCAAGTCGTACAGCACGTTGCCCCGGCTGTCAGTAATGCGCAGAACGCTGGTCAGCCGCGGGCGCTGCCCCATGTTGGCCAGGGTCGCGTAAGCGTGGGTCATTTCCAGCAAAGTGACTTCGCCGCCACCCAGGGTCAGGGCCAACCCATAATAACCCGACGGCTCGCGCAAAGACTCCACGCCCATGGTACGCGCCGTTTGGATAAAGTTAGAGATGCCCACGTCACGCAGCAGTTGGATGGGCGGAATGTTGTAGCTATTGGCCAGGGCGTCGCGGAAGAGAATGGGACCGTGGAAACGGCCGTCGTAATTCCGCGGGCGCATCAGCTCTCCACCGCCCAGGTCAATGACAATGGGCACGTCCCACAGCACGTCGGCGGTGCTCCAGCCCTGCTTCATGGCTGTGGCATAGGTGATGGGCTTAATGCTGCTGCCTGGCTGGCGTGGGCTAAGGGCAACGTTTACCTGCCCGTCAATACCCCCATTAAAATAATCCAGGCTGCCCACCATGGCCAAAATTTCCCCCGTACCCGGCTTCAGAATTACCACAGCGCCATTGCTAACGTTGTGGGCGGCCTGCCGGGCGGCTACCTGCTCGCGCACGGCCGTTTCCGCCAGCCGAAACATCTCCAAATCCAGGCTCGTCGTCACCTGCCAGCCCCCCCGCGTCAGCGCATCCGGGCCATAGCGCCGCTCCAGCTCATCTTGCACATAAAGCACAAAATGGGGCGCTTGCAGCACCTTATTCGCCGCCTCCACCTCCGGCGGAATGCGCGGGGCCAGCATAATGGGCAGCTTCTTCGCCACCTCGGCGTCCACGGCGGCAATCATGCCCTCGTCCACCATGAGATCAAGAATGAACTCCTGGCGCGCTTTGGCGCCCGCAAAATTGGTGTAGGGGTCCCACAGCACCGGTGACTGGGGCAGCCCAGCCAAAAAGGCCGCCTCCGACAAATCTAGCTGGGTCACCGATTTGGCAAAATAGGTCTGCGCTGCCGCCTCAATGCCATAGGCCAGGTTGCCGTAGTAGATTTCATTCAGATACATCTGCATGATCTCTTCTTTGCTGCGCTGCTGGGTCATGATGAAGGCCAGAAAAAGCTCGCGGATTTTGCGCTCGTAGCTCACAGCCACGCGCTCTTCGTAACTGAAGGCGATGTGACGCACAAGCTGCTGGGTAATGGTGCTGGCCCCTACAGGACGGCCGTCCTGCTGGCGGTAATTTCGCAAAAGTGCTGCCGCCATCGCCTCCGGGTCAAAGCCATAATTGGTCCAAAAGGTATCATCTTCTACCGCCACAGTCGCGTCAATAATCACGCGGGGAATTTCGGAATAGGGCAGCCAACGCCGCTTTTCCGTGGTGGTCAGCTCAAAGAGCAGCGTGCCGTGGCGGTCATAGAAACGGGGCGTGCCGCCAATACCCGTGCCGCGAAAGGTGGCTACCTGGGCGATGGCGTCGCCCAGCTGGTTACTAAGATACATGTAGCCACCAATAAAAAGGATGACGCCCAAAACAAGACCAATGACCCCCAACTGCACCAAAATAAGCAGGAACCGGGCACAGCCCCCCGGCTTTTTGGCCGGCGGTGTTGACCGAGACTGTTTCTGGCCCGGCTCTCGGCGCTCCATAAACTCCAGTTTATAGCTACTCATGCCTCCCAATGGTAAGCGGAATTGGCGACAGGTCAAGATTCTGGGGCCTTGGTAGGTCAACATCATCCATTATGCCGTGGGTTTACCTTCCCAGTTCCCAACTCATGGTGGGCCTTGGGGACTTCGTGGGGTTAGGCGTGAAGGGTGAAAGGCGACCAGAGAGGCATCGCGTTTCACCCTTCACAGACTGCCAACCCCCTGCGTTCCCAAAGAGCCTTCATGGTTAACGGCCGTCAATTTGGGAAACCCTGCCATCTCCAGTAAAATCCCCGCCTGATGACTATTTTCGAGCAAATTCAAGCCTTTCTAACCAGCCCTTCGTGGGACAGTTACCTGGTACGTATTGCCCTCAATTTTTTGCTGGCGTGGGGCGTTCACCGTCTGGTCAGCCGTCTGCTGGCTTCCCGGCTCATTAACCTCAACCGCTTCTCACCCCGCCGCTACCAGGTGCGCCCCGAACGGCTGCACACCTTGCAAACCCTCGTCGCCAGCGCCATTTCTTTTCTCGCCTTCACGCTAGCCATCTTATTTAGCCTCAACCTCTTCATCCCCGGCGAGACGCTAGTCTGGATGGTTGGCTTATTCAGCGCCGCCTTTGGCTTGGGCGCGCGCCCCCTGATTAGCGACTTTCTTACCGGCATCAGCTTCCTCTTTGAAGACCCCTTTGACCTGGGTGAAAAAGTGGAACTCATGCAAATTGAAGGGGTCGTGGAACGGGTTAACCTGCGCACCACGCTGCTGCGCGCCCCCACCGGGGAGCTTTTCACCATTCCCAATGGAGAAATTCGCGTCATTCGTAACTTTAGCCGCGGCCGTTTTTCGCTGGCCAATATTAACTTCAAGGTGCCAGCCAGCGATTTGCAGCAAACGCTGGAATTACTGACTAGCCTGGGGGAAGAGGCCGTGCACCTGCTACCAAACCTGCTGGAACCGTGGCAGGTGATCAGTGAGTCGGGCACGATTGGGCAGCAAACAGAGCTGACCCTGCTAACGAAAGCGCGCTTTGGCAAGGCGGCGGAAATGCGCCCGCGCCTGCTGGCATTGGTGCAAGAGCGGCTGGAGCAAAACGGCATTCAACTGGTAGATTAAAAGAAGCAAGGGGGCAGGGATGCAAGTGTGAAATCTCCCCTGCACCCTTGCTCCCCCTCAAATGGAGATTGCATTAATGGAAAAGCGTTGTTGGCTTGTATGCGGATTTGCTTTACTCCTGCTGCTGGTGGGCTGTCAGGAGCAGCGCCAGACTTACAATGATCTGAAACAGTTGATGGAAAACACCTTTGCCGCAGATGGTCCGGGCGTGGTGTTGGTGGTGGACTCTCCCCGTAGCGGCGAACAAATTTTGGCCATAGGCCAGGCTAACCTGGAGCGCGGGCAGGCCATTCGTTCGACCAGCCATTTTCGCATTGGGGATATGACGAAGGCGTTTGTGAGTACGCTGGTGTTTCAGTTAGTGGAAAGTGGGCAGGTAGGCTTGGATGATCCGCTGCCACAGCATTTCTCCGCGGAAATTGTCGCTAACCTGCCCCATGCGGAGAGTATTACCATTGGCCAACTGCTGAATATGAGCAGCGGGCTGGCTGATTATGCCCAGAATCCTGATTTTGTTACGGCCGTTGCTGCCGCACCCCTGCGCGAATGGCAACCCGCAGAATTGCTGACTTACGTTTATGGCCTGGAACCCCAGGGGAACCCGGGGGCGGGGTTTGCCTACGCCAACACCAATTACCTGCTGCTGCAACTGCTTATAGAAGAAAAGTTGGACGACACCCTGGCAGAAAATTTGCGTGACCGGGTGCTGGATAAGCTAACCCTGGATGACACGTACCTGGAACTGGCCGAGGATATTCCCGTGGGTTATGTGCCAGGGTACGTGCTGGGGGCAGACGGCCGTTACCAGGACACCCTCTCCCAGGGCGGCGTGCGCGGGCTGGGGGACACAGGTCTCGTTTCCAATGCCCTGAACCTGGCAGCTTATGCGCCGGCTTTGTATGCGCGCACATTTACCGGCGAAAACGGCCGTGCCGCCAGCCTGTCTACCCTCCCCATGGGCAACGGGGACGCGTATGGCCTGGGCATCATGCGCCGCGACACCGCCTGGGGGCCAATGTGGGGCCACGACAACGAGCAGGCCGGCTTTGCCGGGGAAATGTGGTACCTGCCTGACCGCGAAACCACCCTGGTACTGCTTTCCAACGGCGTCAGCAAAGCGGAACTGGCCGATTTTGCCAACCAGGTGCTGGAAACGGTACTTGGTGACTAATATCCGTTACCCGAAATCCGTATTCCGTTTTCCGACATACTTTCCAGAGGTAGAGCCTTCGGATTACGGTATACGGATTACGGTATACGGATTACGGCATACGGATTACCGAATACGGGTACTAGT
>CAZDEO010000122.1:0-11685 GCA_964504445.1 uncultured Anaerolinea sp.
AGCGGGCGCGGGAGCTGGCAACCGAGACAGATTTGGTGCCTGCTGGCACGGATTGATTGTGAGCGGTCAGCTAGTCAGGCAAAACGGTGAAATGCTGGCAAGCTGAACCGCTGAAATGCTAAAAACAAGGAGATTATTTGATGAGCGAGAATGGTAGTAGCAAAATGGTTGTGGTGTGTAATCATGCGGATGCGCCGCATGTGATGCCGACGTTGATTATGGGTGCCTCTGGGGTGAGTTTGGGAGACGAGGTGATTTTGTTCTTTTGCCCCGGCGGGGCGAATGCGCTGGTCAATGGGGAGCTAGAGAAGATTCGGGATATGCACTTGAAGGGTTTGCCGGACCCGGTTCAGCTTTACAATGACATCCTCAATGAAGGGGGGAAGGTGATTTTGTGCGAGCTGGCTTTAGAGAATAAGGGGATTGACCCGGCCGATGTGCGCGAAGGGGTGGAGATTTTGAATGCGCCATCCTTTTTGTTGGAAGCGCAGGGGGCGGGGTTGTCGCTGACGTTCTAAACAGTTGTCAGTGGTCAGTGGTCAGTGGGTAGCAAGCTGTCCACTGTCCACTCGCCACTGTCCACTGCTTTTGCCGTTTCCGGTAATTGGATGAGGTCGGCGTTGTCGGGGTGGTGGACGAAGTTCCAAAACACTTCTTGGGCGCGGCTACTGGGGGAGAGGGTGCGGCGCACCATGTAGATTTTGCGCCGCAGATCGAGACCTTGCACGGGAACGGCCGTTATCACCCCCAGCTCCAACGCCCAATCGGCCGAGAGCTTAGAGACAAACGAGACGCCAAACCCGGCCTGCACCGTGCGCACAATCGCTTCCGCGTTGCCCAGTTCCAAAAACAGGCGCAAATCCTCCGGCTTAATGTCATATTGAGCCAATTCCGTCAACATCACCCGCCGCGTTCCCGAAGTTTCTTCACGGATAATGATGCGCTCTTCCAGCAGTTCGGCCACCTCAATGCTTGCGCGTTGCGCCCACCGGTGTTCACGGGGCACAATCAAAACCATCGTATCCTCAAAAAACTCCTGACATTCCAAACCACTGCCACACAAATTGTCACTGCTCACCACCCCCAAGTTGGCCTCATCCTCCAGCAGGCGCAGCATAATATGCTCTGGCTGGCAGGCCAAAATGCTGACCTGAATGCCGGGATAGCGCAATGAAAACCGCGCCGCCAGTTGCGGCAAAATGTACTTCCCGGCGGTGGTACTGCACGCAATCCGCAGTTGGCCGACAATTTTGTCATCGAGCGAGTTCATCATGTCGCGCACTTCTTGCGCCTGACGGACTAATTTGTGTGCCCAAGGCAAAAGGAGCCGCCCCGCCTCAGTCAATTTTAAGACGCCGCCGGAGCGGTCAAACAGTTCCGCTCCCAAATCTTTTTCCAAAATTTTGATGTGGTGGCTAACGGTGGGCTGAGTGAGGTGTAGTATTTTGGCCGCTTCGGAGAAGCTCAACTGCTCGGCGGCGAAGATGAAGGTTTGTAAACGCATTAGATCGATCATGGGGTGATTGTAGCAAACTAAATAGCTAGAGCCAGAGGTTTGTTCTAGCTCTAGCTGTTTTTAAAGAGGGGTGTATGAATTATTGCGCCAATGATAAATCGTTGGGGATGATAGGGACCACGGGATACCACAGAAAAGATGTAGAAAAAACGGCCGTCTCCGGGGGAAACGGCCGTTTCAAAAACCAAACCTAACCCTAATTAGCCGCGATCTTCCATCGCCACATAATCCCGCGTATTTTCACCCAGGTAAATCTGGCGCGGGCGGGCAATCTTCTGCGTGTCATCATTCAGCATTTCCACCCACTGCGCCAGCCAGCCCACCGTGCGCGGAATGGCAAACAGCACCGGGAACATGGCAATGGGGAAGCGCATTGCCTGGTAAATGATGCCCGAATAGAAGTCCACGTTGGGGTACAGATTCCGCTGCACAAAGAAATCATCCTCCAGCGCAATCCGTTCCAGCTCCAGGGCAATGTCCAGCAGCGGGTTCTTGCCTGTCACCTCAAAGACCTCGTCGGCAATAGACTTGATGATCTTCGCCCGCGGATCGTAATTCTTGTAGACCCGGTGGCCAAAGCCCATCAGCAGCCGCTCACGGTTCTTGACGCCCTGCACAAACTCCGGCACATGTTTTACGTCGCCAATTTCCAGTAACATGCGCAGCACCGCCTCATTGGCGCCGCCGTGCAGCGGGCCATAGAGGGCCGCCGCCGCCCCCGCCATGCCCGAATAGGGGTCAGAATGGCTGGAACCAATGACGCGCATGGCCGCCGTGCCACAGTTCTGCTCGTGGTCGGCGTGCAAAATAAATAGCACGTCCAACGCCCGTTCCAAGACTGGGTTCGGCTCGTACTTCACTTCCGTCATCTTGTCCAGCATATTCAGGAAGTTGCCCGTATAGCTCAAATCATTGTCCGGGTAGACAAAGGGCAAGCCCCGGCTGTGACGGTAGGAAAAGGCGGCCACTGTAGGCACTTTGGCAATCAGGCGTACAATTTGCTTCAGGCGTACATCCGGGTCATCAATCTTCCGCCCCTCCGGGTAAAAGGTGGACATGGCGGCGACCGTGGCAATAAACATGCCCATGGGGTGGGCATCATGACGGAAGGCGTGCATCAACTGTTTGATGTTTTCATGGACGAAAGTGTGGTGCAAAACGTCGTGTTCCCACTGAGCATATTGCTCTTTGGTGGGCAATTCGCCGTTTAAAATCAGGTAAGCCACTTCCAAATAGTTGGATTTTTCAGCTAACTGTTCGATTGGATAACCCCGGTAGCGTAAAATGCCCTTAGCCCCATCAATGTAGGTAATGGTGCTTTTGGTAGACGCCGTGTTTTTAAAGCCGGGGTCATAGGCCATCATGCCAAAATCGTCAGTATTTACCTTGATCTGACGCAGATCCATGGCATTGATGGTGTCGTGTTCAATGGGAACCTCATAGGTCTTGCCTGTGCGATTATCTGTAATTGAAAGCGTATCTTTTGTCATATGTCTAGATCCTCCAAAGACCAGTTGTGGGAAAATAAAATAAGCTTGTTGATTTTGTTGCACCCAATCCATTATGGGTAAAAAACGATGGCTCATTGCCAAGTATAGCGGTTTTTAACCGGGATGGCATGAATAATGTCATTTATTTGGATGCAATATGTAACAATATAGAGACATCATTCCGGCGCCAGGGCTATAATTTACCCACACTTACCACGGAAAAGGATGGATTAGATGAAGTGCAAGATTTGTGGTGGAACGTTTGTTGTGGGGGCAGAAAACTGTCCTCACTGCGGTAATGAGATGTGCCCAGATTGTGGCCACCCGCTGCCCGCCGCGGCGACTGTGTGCGCCAACTGTGGGGCGGAGTTTGCCATTGTCTGTTCTCGCTGCCAGGAAGAGGTGCCAGAAGATGCAGAAGTTTGCCCTTTTTGCGGGGCGTCGTTGGCGGATGAGGGGGAAGAAGGGGGTACGACACGGCCGTTTCTCTATCTGGCCTTACCAGAAGAAGAGCGAGCCGCCATTGCTGACGCGGCGACCTGCCCAACCTGTGGGGAAGCCCTTTACCTGGGGGATGGCTTCTGCGCCACCTGTGGGCAAATGCTTTGCCCCCATTGTGGCCAGGCCGTTGATGAAGAAGACCGCCATTGCCCAAACTGCGCCATAGCCCTATACATGACCTGCCCGCTGTGCGCCTTCGAGCTGACAACCGGCACGGAAATGTGCCCCAACTGCCATGCCCTTTTCCCAACTTATTGCAGCAGGTGCGGGGCCAGGCTGGAACCAGGAAAGGAATATTGTGGCGCGTGTGCCACGGCCGTTGCCGTCACCCAGCGCATCTCCGCCCGCATTGTGCATACCTTGATGGAGGAAGCGCAGATGGTCCAGGTGGTTGCCTGCCCCCACTGTGGCACACAATTTGACCTGCGCCGCGGAGCCTGCCGCGCCTGCGGCTATCGCCTCTGCCCCGACTGCCAGATCAACCTGCTGGAGAATGAGCAGGTATGCCCCCACTGCGGCTGGAACCGGGACCAAGGAGGGATGCAAAGCAACGACCTGTACCCCAAATGTGGGCAACCCATAGCGGCGGGCAGCGACGCCTGCCCCCATTGTGAGGCGCTGCTTTGTCCCATTTGCGGCACGGCCGTTGCCGAGGATGACGCCATTTGTCCCCATTGTGGCAGCGAATTCGAGTTGTTTTGTCCCGCCTGTGACGCCAAAGTCAGCGCTGAGGATGACCTTTGCCCAGCTTGCGGGCTGGCGTTCTAGGCCCTTCCTTACCCTCACCCATTACCGGCTGCCGCCTGACGGGCAAAAGCAAGGGCTTCCTCCCGGGTAGTTAGCTGGCCTGCGGCCTGGGCTTCTTCCAGCAGGCGTAGCAGACGGCCAATTTCCGGGCCGGGAGTTAACTCCAACTCTTGCATCAGGTCACGGCCGTTCACCAAGGGCACGGGGGAAACGGCCTCTTCGTACAGTTCAAAATAGAAACGGTACAGTTCCGCTACCAGGGAAACCAAATTTTCCCATTGCGTTTCCTCACTGGGGCCGTCATACGTTGCCAGGTGGTCGGCCAGGGCCAGCAAGCCTACATCCAATCCAGCGCTGTGGATGTCCCGGAAATACCGGTAGACGGCGCGGCGGGTTGGCGCGGCGCCCTGGGCTTCCAGCAACAGCAGCGGACGCATGTGGCCTTGCACGGTGCGGGCCACGTGCTCGGCAGCTTTGTTGCTAAAGGTTAAGCGGTGCAGGCAGCGGCTGGCGATGGCTGCCCCAACTTTGTCGTGACCCAGGAAGCGTATGCGCCCAGTTTCATCCACGCTTTGAGTTTCTCTTTTGCCCACGTCATGAAACAGGGCGCTCAGACGCAGCAGCAGCCGACTATCTGCCAGACCGTCTACCGGGCGGTCAAAGTGCGCGTTTAGCGCTTCGCGAAAGGGAGCCAAAGCGTCTTGCGCTATCTGGATAACGGGATCGGCCACCGCTGCTGGGGTGAACACGGCCGTTTCTACGGCCACCAGCCAGCGCAGCACACTAATGGTATGGGGCAGCACTGCCTCGTGATGGGGCGACGATTGAGCCACGTCGGCCAGGGCAGCGATATCAGGCAACATTACAGATAAAAGCCCCAACTCATGGAGCAGCTGCAGCGCCTGATGGGGCACGGCCGTTTCCAGCAATTTCGCCAGCTCATCCCGCACCCGTTCAATGGAGGTTTGCGGCAATAAGGGAGCAGCCGCCGAAACGGCCGTGGCCGTCTCCGGCAGCAGCACAAACCCCAGGCTTAATGACTGCCGCACCCCCCGCAGCGCCCGCACCGGGTCTTGTTGCAGCGCCTGCGGATGGGTCAGGCGCAGTTGCCGGGCCTGCAAATCAGCCAACCCGCCGCAAGGATCAATGAGACTGGCGGTGGTTTGTGCTGTAGCCGGTAAGGCCATAGCATTCACTGTAAAATCCCGGTCACGCAAATCTGCTTCCAGGTTAGCGCCGCGAAAACGGGCAAAATCCAGGGTCACGCCCCCTTCGGGCAGCACCACGCGCCCGGTGTCGCGCTCCTTATCCAGCACGTAAGCGGGCAGCCCCAGGGCGTCGGCCACCTGGAAGGCCAGACGGATGGCGTGGCGCGGCACAACAAAGTCCAGGTCTTTGCTGGAGCGACCCAACAGGGCGTCGCGCACAGCCCCACCCACCAGATAAACGGGGGTTTCTTGGGTGGTTAGCAACGGCCGTATACGTTCCAGCAATTCAGACAGCAACAGCGGTTCCCCACCTGGCGGCTCCACAAATTGCAAGACCAGCCGGTCTTTAGGGCGATTGCGCCGCGCCAAGCGCTGCGCTTCCTCCGGCGTAAATCCTACCCCGGCAACCAACCCTTGCGCCAGCGCCACCCACCTCCCTGCATAAGGAGCTAAATCCAACTTTTCCATGATGCCCTCGTTAAAAATCTGTGCCAGATTGGGTTACCCGTTAGCCGCAATGCGCATGACGCTAAATGGCGCCAGATCAGGTAACATAGACTTCAGGTCACAGACCTCACTCACCTCCCAAATGGGCAAACACTTCCGGCTTTAATACGCCCACGTAAGGTAAATTGCGGTACAGTTCGGCAAAATCTAGGCCATACCCCACCACAAACTCATCGGGAATATCAAAGCCAATGTATTCTACGTCCACATCCACGGCACGCCGTGAAGGTTTATTGAGCAATGTGACTATACGCAGGGATTTAGGCGAACGGGCCAGCAAATTGCGCCGCATATAATCCAGCGTGCGTCCGCTGTCAATGATATCCTCTACAATCAGCACGTTCCGCCCGGCAATGGGTTCTTTTAGGTCCATAACAATGCGCACTTCACCGCTGCTTTCCGTCCGCGCCCCATAGCTGGAAACACCCATGAAGTCTAACTCGTGCGGCCGTTTGAGCGCGCGGCTCAAATCTCCCAAAAACACGTAGCCGCCCTTCAATACGCAGATCAGCAGTAAATCTTCTTCATCGGCGTAATCAGCGGCAATAGCTTCGGCCACCTCGGTGATGCGCATTTGTAGCTGCTGGGCATCAATCATCACATACAATACATCTGCTTCCAGGTTGCGTAGGTTACTCATTTGCCCCTCCATTTCGCGCTGGCAACACGGCATGGCACTGGCGGCAGCGCGCCTCATACACCTCCGCCGCCCCCACCAGTACCACGGGATCGTCAAAAGCCGCCGGTTGGCCGTCAATCAGCCGCTGGGTGCGGCTGGCTTCTTCGCCACACACCACGCAGATGGCATGCAGTTTGGCGATCATTTCGGCCCGCGCCAATAAATCAGGCATAGGCCCAAAGGGCACGCCACGAAAATCCATGTCTAAACCAGCGCAAATGACGCGCTTACCTTGTTCGGCCAGGTTTTCACAGACCTGCACCACGTCAGCATCAAAAAACTGCACTTCGTCTATGGCCACAACGGTGGTATCTGGGGCGAGGGCATTCATGATGTCCCTGGCGGAAGCCACGGGTACGGCTTCAAAGTTCAGGCCATTATGAGATGTAACCCGTTCTTCATGGTAGCGGGTGTCTATGGCGGGCTTGAAGACCTGCACCTGCTGCCGGGCAATAACCGCCCGGCGCAGCCGGCGGATGAGTTCTTCGGTCTTGCCGCTGAACATGCTGCCACAAATGAGTTCGATGCGTCCACGGGTATGTTTCATATTTCTCATTTCTCCCAAATCTGCCAACGCTTGCCGGAATTTTGCGTTTTTGCGAAACGGCCGTTCCCAGGCAGCTAGTTTTACAACACAGCAAGTACATTGTCAGAAAAGAATTTCAACTTTCCCGGAAGCTGCGAACCAAGCGCTCTGGCAAAGACGCTTTCGCAGCTTTCGGGAAAATAATGTAGTAAGTTATGCGTCAAACAACAAAGGGCAGATACGTTGCCGCATCTGCCCTTGATTTCATTATCTACCAGTCCGCGCTTTAGGCAATTAAGCCTTCAGAGCGGAGGAACCGTTTAATGTCAATCAATGCCTTCTGGCCAACACCAGGCAACGCAAGGAGGGCTTCCTCACCTTGCTCATACAAAGCCATAACGTCACCGACGGTGGTTACGTTCGCTTCCTGCAGGGCATTTGTGGCCCGCGTACCCAGGGACATTTCTTCCACCGACAGCTTGAGAGGAGCACGTTTCTCTTCGTCCTGCTCTTGCTGTTGGCGTAGTTCTTCGCGGCGCTGGAGGCGACGCATAAAGCGGTCTACCTGCCCTTCAGTGTCTAACAGGCGCTGGGTGCCCGTGTAGAAGGGGTGGGTGCCAGACCAGATTTCGACGTTGATTTCAGGAACCGTGGCGCCCACACTCATTACGACTTCGCCTTCAACAATGACTTTGGCTTCAGGATACCATTGGGGATGGATGTCTTTTTTCATTGATCTGGCCCTTAATTTTCCGCAGAGTAAACGCTGACGTACTTACGCCCACGTTTGTTTTCAAACTTTACCTGCCCCTCAGTGAGAGCATAGATAGTGTAATCTTTACCCAAGCCAACATTTTCGCCAGGGTGAATTTTGGTACCTTTTTGGCGAATGATGATGTTGCCGGGAATAACGGTTTCACCACCGTACCGCTTTACACCTAAACGTTTGGAATTACTGTCACGGCCGTTTCGCGAGGAACCGCCACCTTTCTTATGTGCCATGATTCCTTCTCCTTACTCTACAACTATCTCGTCAATCCGCAAGCGGGTGTAATATTGACGATGCCCTTTGCGGTTACGATACCGCTTTTTAGGCTTGTACTTCCACACAAATATCTTCTTGCCACGATACTGCTCTACAACGGTAGCCTTAACTTTTACGCCGGCGACGTTGGGCTGCCCCACTTTGACGTCACCCTCATCGGCAAGCAGAAGAACATTTTCCAATTCTATCTGTTCCCCGACTTCATAAGGCAGCTTTTCCGTGGAAAAGCTATGGCCTTCTTCGGCGCGGTATTGCCGGCCACCACTTTCAATGATTGCGTACACGGATATTCCTCCAAAAAGAACCGGCATACGGGATGCCGGTCACTAAGTTTATTAACCTGCCAGGCAGTGGTTGGTGGGCCTGCACAGCGAAAAAGAATTATAGCTTTGGTTTCAGAGGAAGTCAAAATTTGGGCCGCACGATAATGTAGCAGTCACTTTACTCCTTCACCGCTTCTGCAGCACAAAAAAAGTTGGGTGATTTCCTCATTGACAGCCCCAACCAACAGGAGTAGAATGTTTAACGGTCTGAAAAACCAATATGATTTCGTAAATCAGGAGATGTCAATGAGCATGTTAATCATCAATGGACGTACGCGCAGCGCTCAAGCCCGTGACTTCGGGAAGGGCGAAGTGCGTGTGTACGACATGCGTTGGCATATCCAGGCTGGGAGGGCGTGGTTAGCTCCTTAGGGAGACCCTTCTCAGCAACAAACTGCTTATTAGCCCCGCGTGTCACACAGGCACGCGGGGCTTTTTTTATTCCTGACGGTTGGTGTCAGGTTTGCAGAGTATCCTTTTTTCGACTCGTTATTAACAAAAGATTGCCTACAAAAGATTGGAAACCAAAGACCAAAGATGGGCACTCAAGTCGCCAGTCAGCGGGCGTCGGTTTCCGGGCTTCAATTTTAGGAGCAGTTATCATGCACAATTTTTGGCGACTCATCAGCTATCTAAAACCTTATAAACGCCGCTTTGCCCTTTCTTTTGCGCTAGCCACCACCATCATTGGCGGCGATTTGCTAGTGCCCATGCTCTTTGGCTGGACCATTAGCCGGGGACTGCAATCGGGGCAAATGGGGCAAGTCATTCTCTACGCCGGGCTGTTGGTAGGCGTCCAGGCCGCAAAGTCCGGCTTGAACTATGCTCAATGGATAGTACAGCACCAGGTGGGGCAAAGCGTGGTTCGGGATTTGCGTGACCAGCTATACGGCCGTCTACAAGCCCTACCCCCCAGCTTTTACCGCAACATGTCCACCGGACAAATTATGTCCCGCGTCACCAGCGACGTAGAAGCAGTGCAAGAATACCTGGGCTGGGGCTTCCTCATCCAGATGATGGGCATTATGTCCTTTGTGGGCACCAGCATCATTCTCTTTCTGCTGGACTGGCAGTTGACGCTGGTCCTGTACCTGCCTCTGGTGGTGCTGCTGGTCATCGTCTACCGCTTTGACAAGCACATTGGCCCCTCATGGGAGGCCGTGCGCGAGCAGATGGGGCAGTTAAGCACAATACTGCAAGAAAATATCAGTGGGGTACGGGTGGTGAAAGCCTTCGCGCAGGAACGTAAAGAAAACGGCCGTTTCCGCACCCAAAACCTCCTCAACCGCCAAAAAAACCTGGACCGCGCCCGCCTGGAAGCCAACTCCTTCCCCGCCATGGACGCCATGGTTGGCCTCACCTTCGCCCTCCTCGCCTACTTTGGCGCCCAACGCGTCATCAATGGCCAGGGCGACTTGGGGCAGTTTTTTTCCTATCAATGGTATTTGTGGGGCATCATCTGGCCTGTGCGCTTCATGGGCTGGCTCATCAGTATGATGCGCCAGGCCTTGGCCGCCGCACCACGCCTATTCGAAATACTCGACGCGCCGCTGACCATTGCCAGCAAGCCCGACGCCATTAGCCTGACCAACGTCCGTGGTGAAATCGAGTTCCGCAACGTGCGCTTCGCCTTCGACGACGAACCCGACCGGCTGGTGATGAAGGGGCTAGACCTACACGTGCGCCCCGGCGAAGTCATCGCCGTGTTGGGCAGCACAGGCAGCGGCAAATCATCCCTGGTCAATCTCATCGGCCGTTTTCAGGAAGTCACCGGCGGGCATGTGCTGATAGATGGGCATGACGTGCGCGACATCAGCCTGGATAGTCTGCGGCAGCACATTGGCATAGTGCCCCAAGAGGCGTTCCTCTTCTCCGCCACCGTGCGCGAAAACATTGCCTACGGCCACCCCGAAGCCAGCGAAGCAGACATTATCCGCGCTGCGAAACTGGCCCAGGCCCACGACTTCATTCTGGAAATGCCCGAAGGGTACGACACGCAAATTGGCGAGCGCGGCGTGCGCCTCTCTGGCGGGCAGAAGCAGCGCCTTTCGCTGGCCCGCGCCATCCTGGTAAATCCAGAAATCCTGATTCTGGATGAAGCGACCAGCGCCGTAGACACGCGCACAGAGCATGAGATTCAGAAAGCTTTGGAGCAGGTCATGCACGGCCGTACCAGCATCATCATTGCCCAGCGCCTCAGCACCATCAAGCACGCCAACCGCGTGGTGGTGCTAAAAGATGGCGTAGTGGCTGAAGAGGGCACACACAACGAATTACTGACGCTTAATGGCGAATATGCCCGCATCTACAACATGCAATACCGCGAAAGCGACGACCTGCTGGCGGAAATACGGCAATACATGGCCGCGCAGGGCGCCGCGCAGGGCGGTGATTACCAACTGCAACCATTGGCAGCGTAAAGGACATAATGAACCCTGGCAACATTATCATTCTTAACGGCACATCCAGCTCAGGCAAAAGCAGCATATTACGCGCCTTGCAAGACATAATGGACAAGCCATACCTGGACGCGGGCATTGATAAGTTTTTGTGGATGCTGCCACGGCGGTACATCAATGAACCCGCTTACTGGCAGCAACTGTACCAATATGAATGGCCGCAGCCAGAACAAATGGTAATTCATGCCGCGCCATTGGCGCACCAGCTAATGGCTGGTATGCACCAGGCCATTGCCGCCCTGGCCCACGCGGGCAACCATGTGGTAGCTGACCATGTGCTAACTGAGCCATCCTGGGTGCAGCAATGCGCCGCCCTTTTTGCTGACCTGCCCGCCTGGCTGGTACACATCACCTGCCCGCTGGCGGTGCTGGAAGAGCGGGAACAGGCACGCAGGGACCGCACGCTAGGACAGGCCAGGGCGCAGTTTCACCTGGTACACGCCCACGCCCTTTGCGACCTGGAAATAGACACCGCGCAGCACGAAGCGCACACCTGCGCGGAGATGATCAAACAGCATCTGCTGGCGGGGCCACCCCCAACGGCTTTTAAGAGGCTGGCGACTCTCTCTAATCTCCAACCTCTACCCAAACAAGGACAATCTGATGTCTATTGAAACGTATGAAGAACTGGAAGAGGCCGAACAACGGCCGTTCAACAAACAACACTTTTTGCGTATGCTCAGC
>CAZDEO010000123.1:0-11380 GCA_964504445.1 uncultured Anaerolinea sp.
ACCCGTACCGAATGCTCACCATGGCTTAGCTTTAGGTTGCGGGGCGTATCTTGCGCCACCAGCGCCCCATCATTGATGAAAGCCACCCGGTCACTTAGCTCGTCGGCTATGAACATATTGTGCGTGGTGAGGAAGATGGTGGCCCCTTCTTCGCGCTTTTGGCGAATCACTTCCTTAATGACGCTGGCTAAATTGGGGTCTAGCCCGGAAGTTGGCTCATCCAGAAAGAGAATTTGCGGCTTGTTGAGCAAAGCGCGGGCAAAAACCAGCCGCTGCTTCATGCCTTTGGAATAGGAACCGGCCCGTTTGTGCGCATCTTCCTTCAGCCCCACCATGTCCAGCAGCTTCAGGGGGTCTTCGGTGGGCACGTCAAAGAGCCCGGCGTAGTATTTCAGGTTTTCGTAGCCGGTGAGCTTGGTGTAAATGTTGGGATGCTCAAAGGAAACGCCAAGCTGGTTGAAGAAGCTGGCGCGCAGCCCCCTGACCGGTTGATCATTGATGGCAATGTGCCCCTGTTGTAAGGGCAGCAGGCCGATCAGGATGTTTTGTACAGTGCTTTTACCCGCGCCGCTGGGCCCTAAGAAGCCAAAGATTTCCCCTTTGGGGATGGTGAAGGAGACGTCTTTAACCGCGTAACGGCCGTTGCCTTCATAGTCGTGAAAAAGATTTTGTACCTCAATCATCGTTTACTCCGGTTCATGCGCGGGGCCTAGACCCCGCTCTAAAATGGTCAATACCTCATTAAAAATACCCTGCGCCTCTGGCGTGCTTAATGGCTGCAAGTTTCCTTCCCGCAATTGCTCCGGGGGAATGCGCAAACGCTTTAGCACGTAATCTCCCAACGAGGTGAACACCGCATTAAACACAAACGCCGCCACTTCCGGGTCCAACTGCGGGTCTACCACGCCCTGGGCCACACCCTGCTGCACCAACTGCGCAAAATATTGATTGGTGCCTTCGCGAATTTGCGCCAATACCTCGGCGGGTAGAGGCGCATCGCTATATAACGCCCGCAGCCCAATTTGGGCCAAACGCGGATTGCTAAACTCGAAATCTAACCCGGCAATGAATAGCCAGCGCAAATAGGCAAACATACCCATGTCCGGTTCCGGCGGCGGATGCTGGGCCAATATGCGCATTTTTTCCTGGCTCACCAGGTCAAACAGGTATAGGTACAGGTCACGCTTGTCGGCAAAATATTGATAAAAGCTGCCCTTGGCAATGCCTGCGCGCCGCACAACCCGCGAAATAGAGGCTTCGTTGTAGTTGTGGTTGGCAAATTCCTCAATGGCGATATCCAGAAAGGCGGTGCGCTTTTCTTCGGGCAAATTGAAAAAGGTTTCTGTTGGCAAAATCACCTCATTGGTTATGTGACTGCCCGGTCATATGACCGACCGGTCACATCATATACAAAAAAACCCCCCTTGTCAATAGGGGGTTTGGAAAAGGATGCGGGCGGTGAAATTGAGGGAGGGGGAAATCTAGCCAGTTGGCGGGCCCAAAAGCCACTCTTCAGCTTCCGCCACCCCCTTTCGTTACAATCTCACCAAACATATGCGTCCTCAATAAGCTGGCAGCGACCCAGGCTGCACAGCCCAATATTTTGCCCCTTAAAGTTGAGGCGGAAAGGGAAAACTATGTGGCCTTTCTCCACCGCATAGCCGGCCACGCTTTCAATCCAGGTCATGCCGGGGGGCGGGAAAAACGGCTCGTCAATGACGCAGCACGGAAACAGAATGAAGCCGCAACCATACCTGGTTGCCGCATCAATGATGAGGGCATTACTGCCGTGGGCGTGCATGCCAATGAGCAGATCATAATCAGCAGCCATGGGCCCGGCAAAGGGCGCATTGATGTGCGCCACCTGGGCTTGGGCATCAATGCGCACTCTGGCATTGGCGGCAATATCTTTGTACTTGTCAGGCAGGGTTTGGTAGATGGGGTCAATGACGGTGGCTGACCAGCCGCTTTGCTGCAAGAGGTGGGCCAGCAGCCCTTTGCCACCGCCGATGTCGGCGACGCGGCAGGGGGCCAAATGGGCCACCAGCCAGCGGTGCAGCAGTTGGAAGCGAAACTTCTTCATTTTGCGCAGTTCCCGCTCTTGTTGGGGATGAATTTCAAGGAATTGGGCCAGGGGCTGTTGGGCAGCAGGAATGGAAACGGCCGTCATCCGCTTAATCTTGTCATATTGTGCCTGCGTGTATTCCCGGTCCTTGTGCCTGGTCAATTGCCTACCTCCGGTTGCCAGCCTGAGATGGCAATATCTAGCCGCCGCTCGGCACGAATATTGATCAGATTACCCCAGAGCATAACTGCGCCGCCGACCAGTACCAACCCATCCAGCCGCTCTTGGTAAAAGAGAACGCCGACCAGCGCAATCAACGGCAGGCGTAAAAAATCCATGGGCACCACCACGGTGGCGTCTGCCAACATGAAGGCGCGGGCCATGCAATAGTGGGCGGTAAGGGCTGTGATGCCGACGATGAGCAACCAAGGCCCCATAGCTGGGCTGGGCGTAACCCAGTTGGGTAAAGAGGGCAGCAACCCCAGCGGCAGTTGAATGGCGGTCATGTAAAACAAGATAGCTGTAGGGGAGTCCGTGGCACTTAGTTTTTTAGTGAGAGTGTGGGAGAGAGCAAATCCCACGGCGGCGATGAGGACGACAATGGCGGCCGGCTGCACGGCCGTTACCCCTGGGCGCAGAATAATGACCAGCCCCACCAACCCCAAGACAATGGCCCAAAGGCGCGCGCGGGTCAGGCGTTCACCCAGCAGCAGCGTTGCCAGTACAGCCGTCCAAATGGGCAGCGTAAATTCAATGGCGAACACTTCCGCCAGGGGAATAAAGGCCAGCCCATAGAACCAGCCATACTGCCCGCCAAAGTGGGCCAGGTTACGTAACAAATGCAGCCACGCATGGCGGGTGCGTAACTGCTGCCAGCCGCTGCGCGCCAATAAGGCGCCTATGGCCACAAGGCCGATCACGCTGCGAAAAAATAAAATCTGGAAAGTCGCCAATTCGGCGGAAAGCTCGCGCCCGCCTACTGCCAGGGCCACAAAGGAAAGCAGCGTGCCACCCATCCAAAAAGCGGCGCGGATGACGGGGGGGACTTTTTGAATACCCTTGACCATAACGCCAGGATTGTGACACAGGGCAGGCTTGCCAGCAAGCAGCCTATTCACATCTGCCCCAATATGTGGTAAAAAAGCGGCTTTGTGAAGGAGATTTTATGAACAATAAAGTTTTACGAATTTTGATTGCCGGAACCCTGGCAATTGCCATCGTGATTTTAATTACAAGCATTGTGCTGATCATTGGTGAAATGCGCGGTGAGCAACCGGCTGAACTGGCGCAGAATGTAACTGCAATTCCCAAATCACCCACGGCGGGGGCAGAAGTTACGCCGGAGGCCACGGCCGTAGCCTTGGCCACGCTGCCGCCCCCGCTGGTGCAGGTGCTGCCCACCGACACGCCTGTCCCCACAATGACGCCCACGGCCACGCCCCTCCCCACGGAGACTCCCTTGCCCACAGCAACGGCCGTACCACCCACACCTGTACCGCCAACGGCCGTGCCCGTTACTAACACCCCCGTACCGCCTACCAACACCCCCGTACCGGCGGGCCCTCAGCCCACCAACGCCAACGGCCTGGAAGGCAGAGCCTTTGCCCTGCAAAACTGGCGTACATCCCTCACTCCCGGCGGGCAAATCTGGTACGAATGGACCGTGGCCAACACCACCGGCGCCGGCGTCCCGTACTCTACCATTGGCGTCATGCCCCGGCGCAATGGCGCCGACATTGTCGCCTGGTACCAGAACAACTGGGGCGGCAACAATGACGTGATGCCCCCAGAAGGGCTAAGCTGGCCATCCTGGATGTCCATTCCTGAGGCAGGCGACTATACCCTGCGCCTGGTAGTTTGCTTTGATGGCTTCCAAACCTGCCTCAGTGGCGGCGGCACCTTCTACACGCTATCGCAAGAAATTCCTGTTTCCATCCGGTAAATGGGCAGGGTAACTGTACCAGACCCCCGGCATCTGTAACCTGTAAACCGTACCCCACTGGCATTTTCCAAAGGCAACACCCAGCAGCCCCCTATAAGCCGCTGACGGCTAACGGATTACGGCTAACGGCTAACGGATTACGGATTACCGGTATGCGCGCTTTGGTTCCCGGTCTGGTGACAAACTCCGCGTGTTTCTCTGCGCCAGCTTTTCGATGGCATCTGCCAGGTGGGCATCGGTGATGTTGTAATCCTCCCGCTCTGTGCGCAGCAGGTAGGCTTCAAACAGCACGTCGGCGTGGCTGTAGCCTGCGGGCGGATTGAATTTGTAGCTAGACATTTCCACCAAAAATCCTAAAGGATCGCGGAAGTAGATGGAATCCATAAAGCCGCGGTCCACCTCGCCGCTGTGGGGGATGCCGCGTTCATCTAGCCGTTGGGCTATCTGGCTATAGGTGGCCTGCGAGACGATGAAGGCCAGGTGGTGAACGCTGCCGATGGCTTGCGGGGTGGGGGTGGGGTCGGGGCGGCGGTCTTCCCGGGTGAAAATGGTGATGAGACGGCCGTCGCCGGGGTCAAAGTAGAGGTGATTCTCCTCTGGTACGTCCAGGTTGGGCTGCTCGAAGATGAAGGGCATGCCCAGCACGCCCTCCCAAAAATCAATGGAGGTTTGGCGGTCGGCGCCAATGAGGGTGATGTGATGGACACCCTGCGTTTGTATTTTTTGCATGGTTAAATTCTCCTTAAAATGCTGTTTGCTGCTTCAATTTCGTCTTGAATGATGGTGTGCCCCATGTTGGGGTAGATTTTTTTTGTCACCTGTCCGCCCATGTTTTCCAGCAGCACGGCCGTTTCCTCTACCCGTTCTAGCGGAATGTGAAAATCCACGTCGCTGCACCCAATGAAAACAGGCGTGCCGTCTAAACTTCCCGCATAGCGGCGTGGCGTGCCCGGCGGGCCAATGATGCCACCACTAAAGGCCAGCAAAGCGCCATAACGCCGGGGGTGCCGGGCTACATACTCCGTTGCCAGGCACGCCCCTTGCGAAAACCCGCCAATGACAATGCGTTCTGCGGGAATGCCGGCCTCTTCGATTTGGGCTACCAGTTCAGCCAGCGCTTGCAGACCAGAGCTGATGCCTGGTTCATTTTGAGGAATAGGGGACAAAAAGCTGTAAGGGTACCAGGTGTTACCCGCGGCCTGGGGCGCCAGATAAGCCATGTCGGGGCGGGGGAGAAGTTCGGCTAGCTCCAGGATGGAAACGGCCGTAGCTCCCCGGCCATGCACCAAAATCATGGCTGACTTTGCTTCCGCCAGCGGAACGCCAGCGGTGAGGACGGGTTGCCCCTGGTGGGGACCTTTGGTTGGAAATGTGTTTGTTTGATTCATATGCTCTCTATTTCTGCTTTCCGTATCGGTTTACGCTCAAAATAGGGTACTGCCTGTTCAATTTGGGTGCGGCGTGGTTCAAACCAGGGGGGCAGCTTGAGGCTGTTTCCCAGCTCTTCTACTGGCTCATCGTACAGAAACCCCGGCGCGTCGGTGGCAATTTCAAAAAGCACGCCGCCGGGCGACCGGAAGTAAATGGAGTGGAAATATTGCCGGTCTTGCACGGGGGTGACGTTGTACCCAGCGCTGCGTAGTTTACTCAGGTATTGCTGCTGCTCGGCATCATCTACGGTGCGGAAGGCGATGTGGTGAATGGAACCGGCCCCGAAACGGCCGTGGTCGCTGCCAGGCCGCTCCACAATATCCACATAGGCGCCTACGTCATTCCCAGCCGCCGCAAAGCGGAAGCGGGGGCCTTCTTGCCCGACCAGCTTGAAGCCTAGCTGGCCCACCAGCAGTTCACCCGTAGGCTCGGCGCGGTCCAGCCATAGCGTTACGCCATGAAAACCGCGCAGGGCGTGGGGGGCGGGAATAGGTCCATCTTCCCAATGACGAAAGGATGCTGGGTCCCGGTTGGCTATCAGTTCCAGGCGCATCCCGTCGGGGTCATCGAAGGCGATGACTTCTGCGCCAAAGCGACTGGCGCTTTCAGGCAAGGTGATGCCCTGCTGTTGGAGGTAGGCGCGCCAAAAGCCGACGGATTCGGGGGAAATGCTGTAAGCGGTGACGGCCGTTTCGCCATTGCCTGCCCGTCCTCTGGCTACGTGCTGCCAGGGAAAGAAGGTAAGAATAGTGCCCGGCGACCCAATTTCATCACCGTAATAAAAGTGATAGGTGCCGGGGTCGTCGAAGTTGACGGTGGTCTTAACCAGCCGTTGCCCCAATACCTGGCGGTAAAAGTCAACGTTGCGTTGGGGATTGCTGGCAACGGCCGTAATATGGTGTAATCCTTGTATGGGTTGTATGCTCATAGGGTTAATACCCTCCTTTGGCGCACTCATTGGCTAGATGTCTAACTAAATGACGTAAGTATTAGCTGCCTGCCTGGGCCAGGCCAAGTTGACGGCACAGCCTGGACAATGTTACCTGCTCAGCGGCGGATAGGGCGCCCATGGAGGCCACAACCTGGGCGACGTGGTGGGGCATAATGGTTTCAATAAGAGTACGGCCGTTTTCAGTCAGGTGCAGGTCAATGCAGCGCCGGTCATCCTCTCTTCGCTGCCGCACCACCAGCCCGCGCTTTACCAAGTTGTCCACCACCAGAGTCATGTTGCCGCTGCTTTTTAGAATTTTTTCGCCCACCTGTCCCACCTGCATAGGCCCCAGATGATATAGCGCTTCCAGCACACCAAATTGGCTTACCGTCAAGTCATAATTGCTGAGATGGGCATTGATGCTGTGCGTAACAGCATCCGCAGCTCGCGAGAGCTTGATGTATGTGTCTAATGCGCGTATTTCTTCTGTTGTACCGGAATAATGTGTGCCCACAGGTATCACCATATTAAATAATTTGATGTCAAGATAATAATCGAATTTCATTGTGCCGTCAATTTTGCTTAGGCGACATTCATGATGGGCACAACTTGGCAGGCTGGCAGGATGGAATTTGCCCAACCACTTTACCCAACGTATCATTGTAAGTAGCTTTTCAGCCTGCCGAAAACCTTAACAGGTGATGCCAAACCCAAATTTGAGACATTACGAATGGTGCCCAATTGGCAAGTCAAATCGCAATAAACGCATTTGTATCATTTGATTTAATCCCTGGTATCCTAACAGGAGAAGGTAAATGAATTCAAACATAATCCATATTCAAAAATGGCCCCATGCAGAACGTCCTACCGAAGACATGCTGTATCAGCGTTTTGCTGCGGAAGGGTTGCTGCCACACCGCTGGTCCGCTGCGCCTGGTGATGTTTTTCATGCGCAAACACTGGATTATGGTCGCATTATTTTTGTGCTGGAAGGTTCGATTACCTTTGGGTTCCCCATTGAAGCTGAACCAACCACCTTGCGCGCTGGCGATAGGCTAGATTTGCCAGAAGGAATTGCGCACAATGCTGCGGTAGGCTTTGATGGCGTTGTATGCCTGGAGGCGAAACGAGAGGTCAAGTAAGGGGGCATCTGGAAAAACTCAGCGGATCCCAGACAACCTGTGCCGCCCCATGACAATGAATGAAGTCATTTCAAGCGGGGGAATGCCCCACCGTACATAAAAAGCCAGAGCTAGCATATAGAACGGACTCTATTTCTAGCTCTTGCTCTAATTATTCTAGAAGGAGTCCAACATGTTTGATACATTACCCAATGCCGCTCAGGAATTTATGGATTGGCCCTGGGCCAAGATTGCCCCTTATTATGAGGAATTGGCTGCACGGCCGTTATCCGCCGGAACCATCCACCAATGGCTTGTAGACTGGACCAGCCTGTCCAAGCTGGTATGGGAGCGCTTTTCTCGCCTTAACGTGGCGAAAACAGTAGACACCACCGACGAAGCAGTGGAAAAAGCCTACAACCACTTTCTGGAAACCATTTTCCCTGCCAGCCAGGCTGCAGAGCAGAAATTGCGCATCAGGTTACTGGACAGCGGTTTAGAGCCAGAAGGTATGACTGAACCGCTGCGCAAAATTCGCAGCGACGTTGAGCTATTTCGCCAGGAAAATTTGCCCCTGATGGCCGAGGAGCGCAAGCTAGATGCCCAATATGACAAAATCATCGGTGCGCAAACGGTGGAATGGGCTGGTGAAGAGCGCACCCTGACCGGCCTGAAACCCTTTTTCGTTACGCCAGACCGCGCCACCCGCGAGGCAATCTGGCGTTTGAAGTCGCAGCGGCAGTTAGCTGACCGTGAAGCGATAAACGCGGTATGGCAAAAGCTGCTCAAACTGCGCATGCAGCAGGCGGCTAACGCCGGTTATGGCGAAGATTACCGCGCTTTTCGCTGGCAATCGCTAAAGCGGTTTGCTTATACACCGCAAGATGCCCAGGCATTTGGTGCAGCCATTGCGGAAGTTGTGGTCCCGGCAGCAACGCGTATTTATGAACAACATCGCGCCCAGTTGGGTGTAGACCGGCTGCGCCCCTGGGATGTGGAGGATGACCGGGATATCTTGTCATTTCCCGCGTTACGGCCGTATGTGCAGCCTGATGACCTGGATGCCCGGGCAGAGGTCATTTTCAAGCAGGTGGACCCCCAGTTAGGGGAGTATTTTGCCACCATGCGCCGCGAGAATTTGCTGGATTTACCCAATCGTAAGGGCAAGGCGCCCGGTGGCTACTGCACCAGTTTCCCTGTGGCGCAACGGCCGTTCATCTTCATGAATGCGGTAGGGTCAGCGCGAGACGTCAACACCATGCTCCACGAAGCCGGGCACGCCTTCCACTTCTTTGAAGCCAGCCAACTCCCCTATTTGCCCCAAATGCGGGCCAACATGGAGTTTAACGAAGTGGCCTCCATGGCCATGGAACTGCTGGCTGCCCCTTATTTGGCGGCTAACGAAGGCGGCTATTACTCCGAGGTGGATGCGGCCCGCCACCGCATTCAGCATTTGCAAAAAATCATTCTCTTCTGGCCCTACATGGCTGTGGTGGACAACTTCCAGCATTGGGTTTACGAAAATTCAGCGGCAGCCATGAACCCAGCCAACTGCGATGCCGCCTGGGCTGACTTGTGGCAGCGTTTTATGCCCGGCGTGGACTGGGACGGCTTTGCTGACGAGATGGCCACGGGTTGGCACCGCAAGCAGCACATCTTTAGTTCCCCGTTTTACTACATTGAATATGGCATGGCCCAGGTGGGGGCCATTCAGGTGTGGCGCAACGCGCAGCAAGGGCAGGGCGAGGCGGTGGCGCGTTACCGCCAGGCTCTGGCCCAAGGGGGCACCCTAACCCTACCCGCCCTGTATGAAACGGCTGGGGCCAAATTTGCCTTTGATGTGCCGGTGATGCAGGAAATTGTAAACCTTCTGGAACAAACCATTGCTGAACTGGAAGCAGTCATTGCCTAAAAAGTTACCAGGTTACAGGTTACAAATGCACTTGTAACCTGTAACCCGTCTTACCGGCTCATGTCCAATTTGCTTTTTCTGAAATTAGGCGGCTCTTTGCTGACGGATAAAACAGGGGTAGAAGTGATGCGCCCGGCGGTTATGGCGCGGCTGGCGGCGGAAATTGTGGTGGCGCAGCAGCAACGGCCATCTCTCCAACTCTTGCTGGGGCATGGCAGCGGTTCTTTTGGGCATGTGGCGGCGGCACGGCATGGCACGCGTCACGGTGTGCGCACGGCCGCTCAATGGCATGGCTTTGCTGAAGTAAGCGCCGCTGCAGCGCGCTTGAACCGCCTGATAACGGAAGCGCTGCTGACCGCCGGGGTAACGGCCTTGTCCATGCAGCCCTCAGCCTCGGCCGTGTGCGCGGCTGGGGTGTTGCAGCAAATGGCCGTACCGCCACTGCAGGCCGCCCTGGCTGCCGGCCTGACGCCGGTGGTTTATGGCGACGTAGCCGTGGATACCGTATGGGGGGGGACCATTATTTCCACGGAAGAAATTTTAATTTACCTGATGGGGGCATTGGCGGAACGGCCGTCTTGGTTATTGTTGGCGGGAGAGACCGCGGGGGTACTCAATGAAAAAGGCGCAGTTATTCCGGTCATTACCCCAGACAACTTCACCGCCATTCAGCCAGCTTTAGGCGGCTCCCGGGGTACCGACGTCACTGGGGGCATGGCCAGCAAGGTACAGCACATGCTCAACCTGGTGCAACGCTATCCTGACCTGCGCATCCGCATTTTTTCTGGACTGGAACCAGGCGTCTTGCAGCAGTTGTTAGTGACACCGGAAACGGCCGTGGGCACCCTTATTTCCGTCAATACTATGGGAGCCAAGTTCTGAAAGTAGGCCGCCAAAACCCGCATATCGCCTACCGATCATGCCATTCCGCCTCGCTTTCTGTAGCCCGAATGAGTAGTACTGGCACATTGGCCAGGCGCAGCACCTTATCGGCTACGCTGCCAAAGACCCAGCGGCTCAGCCCGCCACGGCCGTGCGTACTCATTACCACGGTGTCTATGCCCAGCTCTTGCCCCGCTTCGACGATGGATTCCGCAATAGCCTCTCCTTCAACCACGTGGAAATGTGCCCTGAAACCATCTTGCATTAGCTCAGTTTGTAACGGCTTCAGGTAACTATTAGCGTCTTCTAAGGTTTGCTTACGCAAGTTAAGCAGCACATCAGCATAAGCATCACCCCCCAGGCTGGCGGAAACGTGGGGGCCGCGCACAATTTGCACCAGGGTGATGGTGCTGTCAAAGCGATTAGCCAGTTCACGCGCCGCCGGCAGCGCCGTTTCCGCCAGCTTAGAGCCATCCAATGGCACCAATAAATGCTTAAACATCATGCACCTCTCGAAAAACGTGGGTGCAGGCGTGTTTTGCAAACCTGCACCCATAGCTGGTTATGCCGCGTCTTCGTCTATGATGGTGTACTTTAATTCGATAGGCATAATCTGGTTAAACATGGCCTGGGCCGGGCAGTAGCGCGTTTCGGATAGTTCTATGGCCCGTTCAACTGCCGCTGGATCAATGTCGTGACCATAAAAGATATACTCGATGACGGCGCTGGTGAATACGTGGGGGTGTTGGTCAGCCTGTTCCAGGTGGGTTTTTACTTCAAAGCGGGTCACATTTTGCCGCTTTTTTTGCATGATGGAAATGACGTCCATGGCCGTGCAGCCTACTAAGCCCAGGGCAATGAGTTCCATAGGCCGGAAGCCGTTATCATTGCCGCCAACGCTGGGGTGAGCGTCTAATTCTACTTTGAAGCCGGTGTTGGCGGTGCCGGTAAAGCTCAGACCGCCGTTCCATGTTACAGATGCATTCATGGGATTGTCTCCTTGTTTGGTTACATTACAGAGGGCACGCCTCTGGTCATTTTCCTTATCAGGTAAAGCAGCCGCCTTCGGTAACTTTTTTGCAAGTGTTACAGGTGA
>CAZDEO010000124.1:0-11194 GCA_964504445.1 uncultured Anaerolinea sp.
CTGCATCTGGGGATCTGACTGGTTGCTGAGTTCCAAATTAAAAAGGCTAGACACAATTTGCAGATTATTCTTCACGCGATGGTGAATCTCCTTCAACAGCACGTCTTTCTCTCTTAAGGATGTTTGAATCTGCAATTCCGCTTCTCGGCGGGCCGCCAGCGAGTCTAAAAATGCGTTAAACCAGCGCGTCAGTTCCGCCAGCTCGTCTTTGCCGCGTACGGGTAAATGGGCCTGGCTCTCCGAGTCTCCATGCTGCAACTGTTGGAAACGGGCGGTGATTTGTTGAATAGGTGCCACCACATTGCGATTAAAAAACAGGGCAGAAACGATAATAATACCCAGCGAGAGTAGAAACACCAGGGCTGTAGCCTGCCCAATGGGCGCCGTTTTCGCAATGAGGGTTCGCCGCGGCACCAGGCTCATCACAATCCAGCTACTCTTGGCCGAGTGGGTATAGTTAATGTTCATTTCTTCGTCATCGACCACTGCAAAAAAGGCGCCAGTATCTGCGGCAAGCTGTGCCGTTAGCTCAGGAGCGGCCGTGGTGCCCAGCCTTGTCGGGTCGGGGTGGTAAATATAGCGATTTTCGCTGTCTAGCACCAAAAGATAAGCACCTTCTCCCAGTTGGATATCACTAAAGTGCTGGTGCAGCATTTCAATGCTGTAGTTGATCAGAAAAAGGGCTTGAGGCTCTTGCTGTAAGGTTTCTGGATTCATGTGATAGAGGATTTTTACGGCCGTAACCACCTTCTTATGGGTTGAATTTGCGTTCACATTCTCCTCAACACCCGTCCAGGTAATAAAAGCGTCGCTGGTTAACCCCTTGGCAAACAAGGCATCGCGCACATCCGTACGAATGTTCTCCACATTTAACGTATCCCCCACGTGATAATGAGCATCGTGCACAGTAAAAATATCAATAGATACCAGGCCATCCAGGTTGGAATACCCATTAAGGATATAGCCAATACGTGCCTGGGTGGCCAGGCTGGTAAAGGTGTCGGTTTGCGGTGTTTCATTCTTCAAACTTTCCCGGATTTCCTCCACCCCCGAAATATTGGCCAGTAAGCTTTCAACTTGCTCTAGCTGCAAATCAAGGTAACGTCCCTCATTGATGATTAATTCTCGCGTATATTGGTTTGCCTCCTCTTGAAGCAAATTCCGGGCTGTTTGGTAGGCCGTTACGCCAACAACGGTCAGCGGCAGCACGCTGAGAAACAGAAGATAGGTCATAAACGTGTAGGTAATGCTGTGCGGGCGAAATAGCTGGCGCATGGGCACCTACTCTTGTAACGTAGCTTGGGTAACGACCAGCACGTCAATTAAAGTCTCAGAAGGCAAGGTCTCGCCATTCAGCGCGCGAATAGCATATTGCACACCCAGGTACCCCTGTTCGGCAGCCTGCTGATCAATGGTTACTGCCAAACGGCCGTCCTGCAAAACTTGCCGCACCTCCGACAAAGCATCATATCCCGCCACCAACACATCATCTCGCCCCACCTCTTCCAAATAACGCAGCGCCCCCAATGCCATCATATCGTTGGCGCAAAACAGCAGTCCCGCCCGAGGGTGGCGGACAAACAGCTCTTCTGCTACCCTGTAACCTTCATCAATTTTCCAGTTCGCTGTCGCACTATCTACCAGAGTAACCAACTCGTTTTCGGCAAATGCCCGCTCCGCACCAGCCTTGCGGTCAATGGCATTTTGCGCATTTCTTATCCCTTCAATTATTAAAGCTTCTGTTGGTTCCGTCACCTGATCACTAATGTACTTGGCCGAAAGATAAGCACCTTGTTCATTATCTACGCTAATAAAGGGCACATGTCGCAGGCCAATGCTGTCCAAATAGCTAGGATCGAGCCGGTTATCAATATTGATCACCACAATGTCCGCCTCCTGAGCTTTTTTCAGCACAGGAATCAGTTCGATGGAATCACCCGGAGCAATGATAATGGCATCTACTTGCTCGTGAATTAACTCTTCCACAATCTCAATTTGCTGCTCAATAGATGTTTCCTGCGCAGCTGTTTTAACAATGAGCGTAATGCCAAATTCCTGTTCTGCGCGCCGGGCCCCCTTTTCCATTTCCACAAAGAAAGGGTTAGTCAACGTTTTCATGACCAGGGCAATGGTAGGAGGCGCAGCAGAATCGTTGGCAAGCGGCATTTCTTGCCCATTGCTTCTCCCACACCCCCCTAGCACCACGCTCAGAACAACTAGCCACAAAACAGCCTGTCTCCACATAAGTATCTCCCTTAAACATGCTTGTCTTTATTGTAATCAAGAATGCTTGTCCACCACAATAGCCATTGGCGCTCATTTTAGAGTATGTTAGACTCTTGTCTAATCCTGTATTGGGACCATATACTCATGCCCGAACAAACCACCCCACCTCCCTTGACGCTTAAGAAACCCAACACGGGCCGGATATTGTGGCGCGCCTTTCAATATTTACGGCCGTATCGCCAACTGGTTATGGCTACATATCTCATCATGCTCCTGATCAACGGCATAGCCCTGGTCATTCCCCAATTCGTGCGCTGGATCATCGACAACGGCATTCGCCAACAGCAGCAAGAGGTATTAACCTGGTCTGTTTTGGGGCTATTAGGGCTGACCCTGGTCAAAAGCCTGTTCACCTTTTGGGAACATCGCTGGATTGAGCTGGCCTCCCAAGGGGTAGCCTATGACTTACGCAACATCATCCATGATAAGCTCGCCGCCCTCTCTTTCTCCTACCACGACCGTACAGAAACGGGACAGTTGCTTTCACGGGCAGTGCAAGACGTGGAGCGCATTCGCTTTTTGACGGGGCGGGCTGCGCTGCGGCTGGCGGAAGGGATAACGCTCTTGTTGGGAACGGCCGTGCTGCTCATCCTCATGAACCCCCAACTGGCCCTGCTCACCCTGCTCACCATGCCCCTGCTAGCCTATCGCGCCTTCCAGTTCGGGCGGCACATTCGCCCCCTCTTTGCCGCCATCCAACAGCAGCTAGCCATCCTCACCACCCGCCTGGAGCAAAACCTGCGCGGTGCGCGCATTGTCAAAGCCTTTGCCCAAGAAGAGGCCGAAATCGCCCGCTTTGAGGCGCAAAACAACACCTGGTTCACCCTCTCAGCCCGGGCCGCCCACCTGCAAGCCCTTAATATCCCCCTCATTGACCTCATTGCCAACATCGCCACCGTACTCATCATCTGGTATGGGGGCTATCTGGTCATCAACAACCAGCTTACCCTAGGCGAATTGGTGGCCTTTTCCACCTACATGGGGCAGCTCATCCAGCCGGTGCGCCGCCTGGGCATGATTATTCCCGCCCTGGCTATGGCTGCCGCTTCTGCCGAACGCATTTTTGAGATTTTGGATGCCGAGTCAGAAGTAGCTGACGCACCGGGCGCAAAACCTTTGCCCGCCATTCAAGGCCACGTGCGCTTTGAAAAGGTCTCCTTTGCCTATTTTGGCCGCCACAAAGTGCTGGATGGCATCAGCTTTGCGGCGCTGCCGGGGCAGATCATTGCCCTCTTAGGCGCTACAGGATCAGGCAAGTCTACCATTACCAACCTCATTCCACGCTTCTATGACGCCACCAACGGCCGTATCCTCATTGACGGTCACGACATCAAACAAGTTACCCTGGCTTCCCTTCGCGACCAGATTGGCATCGTATTACAAGAGTCCACCCTCTTTGCCGACACCATTCGCGCCAACATCGCCTTTGGCAGTCCCCAGGCCACCGAAGCGGAAATCGTCGCTGCGGCCCAGGCGGCCCAGGCCCACAATTTTATTATGGAAATGGCCCAGGGTTACGACACCTACGTCGGCGAACGCGGCATTACCCTATCTGGGGGACAACGCCAGCGCGTCGCTATTGCCCGCGCCCTGCTCAAAGACCCGCGCATCCTCATTTTAGACGATGCCACCTCCAGCGTAGACACAGAAACTGAGCGGCTGATTCAGTTAGCCCTACAGCGCCTGATGGAAGGGCGCACCTCCTTCGTTATTGCCCAGCGCCTCAGTACCGTGCGCCAGGCAGATCTCATCCTGGTGTTGGAAAAAGGGCGCATTGCGGCCTCTGGTACCCATGAAGAACTACTGCATATTTCGGAGCTGTACGCGCTGATTTACCAGAAACAATTAAAACCGCAGGAGGAAGCGGGTGAGTTTACATCTTTACCAACAAGCCAACTAACCCACACGCACCCCTGAAGCATTCTTATGAGCTTTTCAATCGGTTCAACCAACACCAACATGGGACCGCGCGGCGCGCTGGAGCGCTTTGGCGAAGAGATGGAAAACCAGCCTCTTAACTGGCAAGTGCTGGTGCGCCTGTTGGCTTATCTGCGCCCCCACTGGGCGCGTATGGTGGCGGCTTTTCTCTTTATGGTGGCGGCCTCTGGCCTGACGCTGCTCACGCCATATCTGGTCAAGGTGGCTATTGATGAGCACATTACCCAGGGGAATTTGGCGGGGTTGAATCAGGTGTCGCTGCTAACGGCCGTGGCCTTCATCGGTATCTATCTCACTTCCTGGGGGCAGCGGTACCATCTTTCCTGGGTGGGCCAGCGCGTGCTGGCTACCTTGCGCTCCCAGCTATTCCACCATTTGCAGCGGTTGCCTCTGGGTTTCCACGATAAGCATATCGTCGGCGTCACCATTTCGCGGGTCATCAACGACGTGGCTGTCATTAATGAACTGCTCTCGCAAGGCCTCATTACCCTGGTGGGTGATTTACTTGTGCTGATTGGTATTGTGGTGGTGATGCTGAGCATGAGTCCGCGCCTGGCCCTCATTTCCTTTGCCGTGCTGCCCCTGATGCTGTTGGCTACCATTTTGTTTGCGCGGCGGGCGCAGGTAGCCTTCCGCGAGACGCGTACGCGGGTAGCGGCGGTGGTGGGCGACCTGGCCGAAAATATCTCCGGCATCCGGGTTATTCAGGCTTTTGCCCAGGAAGGGGCATCGCGGGAACGTTTTGAGGAGGTCAACCGGGCCAATCGGGACACGTATGTGGGGGCCATGTCCCTCTCCTTTGTCTTTTTACCGGCGGTGGAATTTTTGAGCATGCTGGCTACGGCCGTTGTGCTTTGGTTTGGCGGGCGGGCTGTGGCCCAAGAGGAGCTAACGCTGGGTGTTGTGGTGGCTTTTTTGGCCTACGTCACCCGCTTTTTCCAGCCCATTCAGGAGCTGAGCCAGCTTTATACCACGCTGCAAGCAGCCATGGCTGGCGGCGAGCAGGTGCTGCGCCTGCTGGACACCGAGCCAGAGGTAGCCGACGCGCCCGATGCCGCGGAGATGCCGGAGATAAACGGCCGTATCCAATTCCAAAACGTCAATTTCAGCTACCGGGAAGATACCGTGGTGCTGCACGACATCAACCTGACCATTGAACCGGGGCAGACGGTGGCCCTGGTGGGTCCCACCGGCGCGGGCAAAAGCTCCATCGCCAACCTGGTGGCCCGCTTCTATGACGTGACCGATGGGGCGGTGCTGATTGACGGCGTAGACGTGCGCCAGGTGACCCAGCAATCCCTGCGGCGGCAGATGGGGCTGGTGCCCCAAGATCCCTTCCTCTTTTCCGGTACCGTAGCCGACAACGTGCGCTTTGGCGTGCCCACCGCGGATGATGCGACAGTGGCCGAAGCAACGCGCTTGGCCAATGCCCATGACTTCATCACGGCTTTGCCAGATGGCTACGACACGGAAATTCTAGAGGGCGGCGTCAATGTCTCCATCGGGCAGCGGCAGCTCATTTGCATTGCCCGCGCCGTGCTGGCCAACCCGCGGATTCTCATTTTGGACGAGGCCACAGCCAGTGTGGACACGGTAACGGAGACGTTGATTCAAGAGGCGCTAGACCGGCTGTTGGAGAATCGCACATCGGTGGTTATCGCCCACCGCCTGAGCACCATTCGCAATGCGGACGTGATATGTGTGCTGGAAAACGGCCGTATCATTGAACAAGGCAGCCACGACGAGCTACTGGCCCAAGGCGGAGTCTACCACACCCTCCACGAACGGCAGTTTGTAGAATTGGGGGAGTGAATTAGCTTACGCTCCAATTTCCCCGTTACCCGCTAACGCTGCTGCCAACTGCACGGCCGTAACCGGCGCCTCCAGCTCCACTTTCCCAATCCGTACCACCGGAATTGTCAGATGATAGCGGGCAAACAACGCCCGATCCTCCCGGATATCAATCTCCTCCAGCTTATGCGGGTATCTGGCCTGTAAATTTGCCAGAATGTCCTTTACGTTCTCACAAAGGTGGCAGCCCGGTTTGGTGTACAGCGTTACGGTGAGCATGGCTCTTTACCCCCGGCCCCGGAAAATCAAAAAGGCAGCATCGCATCCAGGCAAACAAATAGTAGCAGCACCAGCAGGTAAACGTTCGAGGAAATGAACATGTTGCGTGCGTGCAAAGGGGATGGGTCAAGAATGAGCCGCACGTTGCGCCACACCAAATCACCGGTTATGAGCAGCATGGGCAGCAAGTAGACCAAACCCAGGGGCGGGAAGGCGGCCAAAGCCAGCCCGCCTAGTCCGGTGGGCAATGTATGGGAAAGTACCCACCAGGCTGCCTGGCGTGGCGATGTCTGCGTCGGCAGCATGGGCACGTCAGCCCGCGCGTATTCATCGCGGTAGAGCAGGGCCAGGCTCCAAAAGTGGAAAGGGGACCAGAGAAAAAGCACCAGGGACAGCAGCAGCGCCGGCGGCGCCGACCAGTTTCCGGCGGCGGCGCTGCCGCTGAGCACGGCGGCGCTGCCCGCGGCCCCGCCCACCACCACGTTAAGCAGCGTGCGCGGCTTCAGCCAGATGGTGTAGATGCCGACGTAGATGACGGCCCCGGCAAAAAGCCAGAAGGAGAGGGCGGGGTTAAAGGGGAGAACGGCTAAAACGGGCAGCACAATCATGGCGGTAGCCAGGTAAGGGACCCAGCCGGGATTGGTGATGACGCCAGTGACTAACGGCCGTTTATGAGTCCGCCCCATCTTGCCATCCTTATTCCGCTCCAGGTACTGGTTCCAGGCCGAGGCCCCCGCCGCCGCACTCCCGCCCGTCAGCCAAACCAGAGCCATGGTACCCAGGCCCGGCCAACCACCGGCGGCCAAAAATGCGCCACCGGTAGCCGCCATCAGCAGCAAAAACACCACCCGCAGCTTGAAAAGCACAATGATGGTTTGCACCAGGGTGCGCCAATCGGTGCGCCAGTTTTGCAAGCTGGGCACGTGAATGCCGCTGCCACCGCTGCTATTCGTCGCTTTGCTTAGGGACATGCGTTTTTCCTCCGGGCCTTTTGGGAGCTAAGCTCAATGATTTGGAGAATTGTAGCAAGGCTTTGGAGGAGGTACAAATTGGATTAGTTTGGTCAATATTAGGGGCAAAAAAAACTGCGCGGGGCGCGCAGCGGGAAACGGCCGTTCCCTACGGCTAGGGCACAAAATCGCTCTCTAATCTGCTTCGACAAACCCTTGGGGACGCAATTCTTCCTGTTGGCTCAACTGCGAGGAGCGCATGCTAGCAAAAATCACCAAAATGGCCGAAACCAAGTTCCAGGTCAGAATCAAGGGTAGGATTGTTTTCATCACTCTCTTCTCGCTTTTGTTGCAAATACCCGCTTCTCTGGGTTAAGTATAGCGCAGATTGCCCAAGAAAACCCTATGACATTTGTCACGTTTAACCAATGAATGGCAGGCGAGCGATCATGACTAACGGGCTAACTTGACATAGTACACAGCCATGCTACACTGACCACAAATGAGCGTACGAGTGTGGGCTGTATGGTTAGCTGTGTGGCGATTTGTTGGCCGGTTGGGGCTGGCCATACGCCGTCTGTGGGCAAAGCTAATCTGGCAGCCCTTTTTGTTTGTAACCCGACCGTTTGTGCCCTTTTGGCGTTTGCTGGGGCGCATGGGGCTGGCTTTGCGCAAGCTCTTGACTTATGCAGTGTGGTGGCCCCTGGTTTTGCTGATCTATCCCTTTAGCTTGCTTTATGAGCATACGTTGCTGCGGTTATTGGATTGGCTAAGTGAAGGACTTTATCGCATCGTTTCCTGGATGGTTGGGCACATTTGGACGGCCGTTTCCCGAATTGTGCGCCGCTGGTGGAAGGCCACTGCGCCGCAGCGCGCCTTGCGCCGCCAGCGCCGCCGTTCCCGCTGGCTGGTTTATCGTGCCCGGATGCGCGTCTTTTTCCGCCGCCCCAAGCCGCCGCAAACGGCCGTTTTCGCCCCGCGCATTCCCGTTCCTCCCAACGTGCGCCGCCTGCGCCTCGCCACCGCTTTGGTCAGCGCCATCGCCATCATTCTCGTTGGCTTCTTCACCTTTCAGGAACGGGGTGAAAGCGTCAGCGCCGACAACCGCGCCGGTATTTCCCGTGTTCTCGTGGTTACGTCTACCCCAGAACCCCAGGTTCCTGTCACGCCCACCCCTTCGCCTACGCCGCTGCCCACTCCCTGGCCCACCCCCGATCCCTTAACCGAAGGAGGCAGCCTGGCTTTCACTCTGCACCTGGAAGGCAACAGCGACATTTACCTGCTGCCCGTGGGTAAAGCCGAACCGCTGCGCCTGACCGGTCACCCTGCCGTGGATCGGCAGCCGATGTGGAGCCCGGACGGGCGGGAAATTGCCTTCAGTTCCAACCGCAGTGGCGACTGGGAGATTTATGTCTACAACCTGCCTTTTGGGCGGCTGAGCCGCGTCACCACCAGCCCCGGCTTTGACGGCAATCCCCACTGGTCGCCTGATGGGCAATGGCTGGTATATGAGTCGTATCGTAACCAAAACATGGACATTTACATTGTGCGGTCTGACGGCAGCGACGGGCCATACCGCCTGACAAATCATCCGGCGCTGGATTATGATCCTGCCTGGGGACCAGATGGACGGCACGTAGCCTTTGTGAGCTGGCGCAGTGGCAACCCTGACCTTTTCATGCTTTCATTAGACCAGGTTTCGGATGAAACGGCCGTCAACCTCACCAGCTCCCCCGATATCCACGAAGAACATCCGGCCTTCGCCCCCGACGGCCGTTTCCTGGCCTACTACGACAACAGCTCCGGCTTTCCCCTGCTCTCTGCCCTGCCCCTGGACGAAAACGCCAACCGCACCGGCCCGGCCGTCAGCCTGGGCCAGCAGGGCTACCACCCCGCCTGGTCGCCCAACAGCGAGTCTATTGTTTTCGTCGTAGACCGGGCAGAGCGCAGCTTTCTCATGGCCGGCAACCCTAACGCCTGGGGCGTGGCCCCCCAAACCTTTGCCAGCAACGGCCGTCTAGCCAACCCCTCCTGGTCGGCCGTGACCATTCCCCTGGACGTGATAGACAACTGGCAAAGCATTGACGCCGGACAAGGCCGCGAACCCTTGTTCATTGAAGCCCTGGCCCCACCCCCCACCAACACCCTGGCTGCACCGGTGCAGCTTTTCCAGGTGCCCATCAACGCCCCCTCGCCTTACCTCAGCGACAAAGTAGACCAATCCTTCCTGGCTTTGCGCCAGCGCGTGGTGCAAGAAGCCGGCTGGGATTATTTGGGCCAATTAGACAATATGTTTGCCGCGCTAGACAGCCAGCCTTTGCCCGGCCAGCCCGCCGAAAGCTGGAACAAGGCTGGGCGGGCCATTGACGTGCGCTATCAGGACGCGCTGGCTTTTGACCCCCAGGTGGAAATTGTGCGCGAGGACATCGGCGCCCAAACCTATTGGCGCATTTACCTGCGGGCTACGGCGCAAGACGGCAGCATGGGCGAACCTTTGCGGGCCATCCCCTGGGATTTCCGCGCCCGCTTTGGCAACGAACCACGCTATTACAATGAAGGCGGCAAGCTGAAAGAGGCCATTCCTGCCGGGTATTACGTAGACTTCACCACCCTGGCCGCTGACTATGGCTGGCAGCGCGTACCCGCCAGCGACAACTGGCGCACCTTCTTCCCCGGCATCCGCTTTTGGCATTACATCAATAATGGCGGGCTGACCTGGGCAGAGGCCATGGGCGAAATCTACCGGGCGGATGAGTTGGAACCATAGGCGTTGAACCCACAACAAAGCATGGCAAGGAGAAGAAGTATTGAGTAGGGCAAAGCAGTTCCGCTTTTGGCTTGCATGGATACTTGCTAACTCGTTAGGTGCAGCCAGCGGTTGGATGCTAGGTGAATACGTCAGTCAATTTGATTTTCGATTTGTATGGGTGGCTTTTCAATTGCCTCTCTGGATTTTGCGCTGGGCGATATTGGTGCATTTTCAGGAATTTCGTGAATGGAAGATCGTTGATGCAATTGTATGGATGAGCGTAGAGGCCGTGGGAAGTTTGTTTGGGGCAGGCGCCCGGGCAAATGGTGTTGAGTGGGCTACGGTGGGACCATTGATTGGTTTTGTGCTTGCTCCCAGTATGTGGCTAATGTTTTGGTTTTTGAGATATGGTAAAAACCCTGGCGGGCGCAAGTGGTTTTTGGCCGCTCTGTTTTGGGGATTTGTTGGCTTTTTTGCGGGAACCGCCTCATGCACTATCGGCTTGTTGAGTGTGTTTGAATTGGGCAATTGGGCAAATAGCTTGATTTACCCGAATGTGGGTTGGGCAATCGCTGGTACTGCAATAGGCGGATTTGTAGGCAGTATGACAGGTTTTGCAATTGCAGGCTTATTAAAAAAACCTATCCCAAAACGAGAATTCAACGCGTTGCAGAGTGCGATTGAAGTGACTGTCACCTCTGGGAAGTGAATAATTACGATAGTTGTTTGCAATGCTTAGGTGCGATTCATGACAAATTATGATGACCAATACCAAGTCGAGAAAAATTTATTCGGATCGCCATACGTTGAATTTGAAGAATTTGTGCAGCAGCATGCAAAACAGGGGGGTACTGTTCTTGATTTAGGCTGTGGTCAAGGAAGAGATGCCTTGATGCTGGCCAGGTATGGCTACATCGTTACCGGTGTGGATACCTCGAAAGTTGGCATCACCCAAATGCTTGAAAATGCAGGGAAAGACAATCTGGCTATCAATGGCGTGGTTGCCAACTTGTATGAATATGAGCTAAGCGGGAAGTTTGATGCTATTGTGCTTGATTCGATTTTGCATTTTGCCCGGGCTGACAGGAAAAAAGAAGTTGCCCTACTTGATACGTTAGTTAATCACATTAACGAAAATGGCTTTTTGTACACTGTAACTGAAATAAGTTAAACATTCTTGAATTTAGAATTCGCCTCATTA
>CAZDEO010000125.1:0-11029 GCA_964504445.1 uncultured Anaerolinea sp.
GCGTTGCGGTGTATTTTCATTCATGGTGGTCGGCGGCAGCCGGTGAAGTCTCCTCAGTAAATATAGTCCAGGTTGGTAACCTGGGTTACAGCTTTTCAATCATGGGGCTGAGCTTGTGCTCATGTCGTCTCTTTGGAAAATAAAATGAGCTGGCCATCTTCAGCCACGAGAACATTATAGTCGCTATTGGTGATTCCGGCTTTCGATCACAAACAAAAAATCCCGGAAACTGGTGAGTTTTCGGGATTTTGCAGGGTTACCAATTACGCCGGCTTCGGCCCTAATCGCGCCAGTTCCTCCTCAGCCACGCTGGCCTCCAGCTTCTTGAAGAGGGGCGCAGGCTTGGGCAGTTGGCGGCCAACGGGGATTTCGGCGCGCTGCCATGCGCCCACCGCGTCCGCCCCATCATAAGTCAGGGCCACGTGGCTGCGGGTGTTTTCCTGGTAGCTTTCCACCTTTTGCTGGCCAAAGAGGGCACCGCTTTCGCCCAGCATTTTGTGCAACTGTTGGCTGGTAAAAGGCAAAATGGGCGCCCACAACACCTTCAAGCCGTTGATGGCCTGCAACGCCGTGTACAACGACCGCGCCGTGGTCGGCATGTCGGTTTTGGCCGTCGTCCAGGGGCTGGTCTCTTCCAGGTATTGGTTCACCAGAGAGGAAAGGCGCAGGTTTTCTTGCACCACGGCGCGGAATTTGCAGCCATCGTAGAGTTGGGCCACGGTGTCAAAACCAGCGTCAACGGCCGTCAACAACGCCACATCCTTCTCCGTCAGCTCACCGGGATCGGGCACTTCGCCTTTGAAGTACCGTTTGGTCATGTTTAGCACGCGGTTGACCAGGTTGCCCCAGTTGCCCACCAGCTCAGTGTTGTTACGCTCTACGTACCCTTGCCAGCTCCAGTCAGAATCGCGGGTTTCGGGCATAACGGCCGTTAAATAGTAGCGCAGCGGGTCCGGGTCATGGCGTTCCAGGGCATCCAGCATCCACACACCCCAGTTCATGCTGCCGCTAATCTTGCGCCCCTCCATGTTCATAAACTCATTGGCAGGCACGTCATAGGGCAGATTCAGGTGCGCCTGGGGGTCCTCGGCATACAGCCCTTTCGCGCCCAAAAGCTGCGCCGGCCACATAATGGCATGGAAAGGAATGTTATCCTTGCCAATAAAATAGGAAGCGCGGGCCTCTGAATTCTGCCACCACTTTTTCCAGGCATCGGGGGTACCGTTGTTGTGCGCCCATTCAATGGTCGCCGACAGGTAGCCAATGACCGCCTCAAACCAGACGTAAAGCACTTTCCCCTCGTATCCCTCCACCGGCACAGGAATGCCCCAATCCATGTCGCGGGTTACAGCGCGACCAATGAGTCCGCGCTCCACAAAATTGCGCGCAAAGTTGAGCACCTGGGGCCGCCAATATTGCTCTTTTTGGGCATCATTCAGCCACGCTTGCAAGCCATCTGTAGCAATGGCGGGCAGGTCAATGAAAAAATGCTCGGTATCCCGCAGTTCCAGGGCGCTGTCGTCCAGCTTGCTGCGTGGGTTGATGAGTTCGGCGGCACTCTCAAACAGCTTGTTGCAGTTGTCACACTGGTCGCCTCGTGCCCTCTCATAGCCGCAGTTGGGACATTTGCCTTCTACGTAACGGTCAGGCAAGAATTTATTCGCCGCTGGGGAATACATCTGCTTAGTCACTTTGCGGTAGAGGTACTCGTTTTCCAGCAGGGACAAGAAAATGTCCTGGGAAACGCGGAAATGATTCTCGGTGTCTGTGTGGGTGAAGAGATCATAGGTCAGGCCCAATTTTTGGAAAAGGGATAGGAAACGGCCGTGATAATAATCAAACACCTCGGCCACAGATTTACCCATTTCTTCTGCCTTCACCGTTACCGGCGTGCCGTGGCTGTCGGAGCCAGAAACCATCAGCACGTGATTACCCTGCAGGCGATGAAAGCGAGCGTAGATATCAGCGGGTAGGTAAGACCCGGTAACGTTGCCCTGATGGATATCGGCATTGGCATAGGGCCAGGCCACGCAAACCAAAATATATTCACTCATTTAATCTTCTTCTTCCTCAACATAATCTTCCTCATCGAGTTCGTCGTCTTCTTCCTCTTCGGCAATCTCGGTGAGGAGTTCAGCCAATAATTCAAAATCATCTTCGGTAATAGGCAAAAAACTCTCCGGTTGTAAACTCAGCTTGCGGAAATTAGGCTGGCTTTCCAGTTCTACTGCGTCGTAGGCCACGCTCATCTCCATGTTGATCGCGGCTGCATCCACATCCACAGGAAAGAAATACGCTTCCTCCAAATCGGTTGTGTAAAAGTAATCTTTGGGGTTTGCCGTCGTTGGCGGGCTGGTTATCGTCGCCACCGCCACAAAGGTTTGCGGTTCTATGGCGTAATATAAGATGCGGTCACCCGGCTGGATCTTCTCAGCCTCTTCCGCCGTAGCCAAAATAACCTTCTCCGCCCAACCAGCAAAAATCATCTCTGTAGGGGAAGGCACCGAGACAGCCTTGATAAAATATTGCGTCTTTGAAGTGCCGCCCCGATTTGACTTGGCGCTGCGTTTGGCCTCTTCGGCCTCCCGTTCCACCAAAATGTTTTCCCAAATACGCGCCTGAATGCCCATGTTTACCTCAGCCGTGGAACCATCTTCATAGCGCACGGTCATTTTCGGAGGGTTCATGTCCAGAACGGTGTATTTGCCCTTGCGATTAACGTATTCTCCGTTGATTTCAAACTTAAACATGCTTCTTTCTCCCAAACCCTGAATTCTATAAATTTCACACCTGACAGGTATTTATCGTTGTGCTCGTAAAAACGTGGGCATAGTACCGTTTTCACTCGCTCTTGGCAAGTGCTTTTTCGATGATTCGCCAGGAGGCTCTGTAGGCCTGACAGATTAGGGATGTAATGAATTGTGGGGAGGCCCTTACGGTCTGGGGGTTTGCGTAAATTCACGGCCGTTCCAGACGGCCATCATCATGGGGGCATTGGCCGCACGGGGGCGGCAGGCAATTTGCCCATTGCGCCACAGGGGCACATCCTGGCAGCTTTCCGGCAGAGGTAACAGGGAAAAAACACCGGATTCCTGGGTAATGACCCTGGTTTGGCCGCTCACTTCGTCCCATAACAGCGCATCAAGCAAGCCATCGCCGGTGAGATCGGCCATTTCTACTAGAATCATGCGCTGCACAGCAGCACCGCGGCTGGAAAGGGGCTCATCGAGCAGCAATACATACCCATCCTCCGCAGCGCCAATGACAGCAAGGTGGCTGAGATGCGGGTATTCGGCTGTGCTGTGCCACAAGACGAGGAGTTCGGCACGGCCGTTGCCCGTCAAATCGCGCTCGTGCCATACCATTTGCCGCGGCGGATTTTGGGCCAGACTCTCTCGCTGAAGCACGTCCAGGGTTCCAGGCGCACGCTGGTTCAGACGGGTGAGCAGTTCTTGGGCTGGGCCTTTGGCCGCCAGCATGGGTGGCATGTTAGGCAACACGGCCGTGCCCAGGCCCACGTCCTCGTTGGCGGCAGGCGGGTGAGGAAAAGCAATGCCCAGGGCATCAGCCAGGGTCGGCTGGTTGCAGCTATATTGCAGGGCCAGGCCTTGCGCGGCGCTTTGCAAACCCACGGTCGCGCTGCTGCCCCTCCCCGTATCTACCGCAACTTCCTGATACAGAAACACAATGTCATTGCTGCCCTCAAACAGCTGCACGGCAAAGGTCAGTCCATCGTCCAAGTCGCCATTAAAGCGCGGCACCTTGTCCCACTCGATTACGAAAATGCGATTGGGGACTTCACCGACCACGGCCGTTTCCAAAAATCCAGCATAAGTCAGCGTCAAATCGTCCCAATAAGGCGCTATCAGGTCGCCCATGGCCGCAATGGGGCCGTCGTCCAGGCAACCATTGGCATACTCGGCCACGCCAGCATCTCCTAACTGCACCGTGCCATTGCTGCCCACCGTCAGCGAGGTGTAAGTTGTGCCGTAAAAGGTAAACGCAAAGGGCAAACTAAGGGTGATGACCCCATCATCGGCATACAAACCCGTGTCCGTGGTGGCGTCAATGTACGCATAATTGCCGCCCGGTTCACAAATGTAGCCATAATGATCCGGGCCTGGACATAAAGCTACCGGCGGGCCATACTCTGCCTGGGTGTCACGCCGAAACACAAAAAACAGCGCCACGGCAACCATAGCCAGCAAAACCAGCCAAAATCCAATACGCACGCGGGAATTCATGGACGAAGTTTAACGAAGGGTGATGAGCAGAGCAACTATTCGATTTGCGGCGATCGGCCACCGCCCCCGCTCACCGCTCACTGCTCGCGACTTGCTGCCCACGCTGGCCCAACAGATACAGGCTCACCAACATCAACACCAGGCAAACCACTTGCAGCAGGTGAATGCCATTCTGCGCCAGCCACGCATTTTCACGGTAGGCGTCGGTGAACAGGCGCCCCCCGCTGTATAGAGCCACGCTGAGCAAAAAAAGCTGCCCGTCAAAGAGACGGTGGCGGTGCAGGTACCACCAGCTTGCCAAGGCCAACAAACCGACCATGATCTCGTAGAGCTGTACGGGATGGCGGCGCACGCCAAACTGATTGATGCCCCAGGGCATATTGGTCAGCTTGCCAAAGCCAGGGCCACCGAATAAATCAGCCAGGCTGATGACGATGAGTCCTAAAAGCAATCCAGGGGTCAGGGCGTCGAGGGTTGGCCAGGGATTGAGTTGGTGGTAACGGCCGTAAAAAAATCCCGCCGCCGCCATGACCACCAATCCCCCCCACAAGTTGTAGCCGCTATTCAAGGGCCACACAACGCTCAATAAATCATTGCGAAACACCGGCCAATAAATGGCCACAAAAGTCAGCCGCGCCCCCACAAAATAGGCCAACAGCATCAATCCAGCCAGGTTATAGAGCCGGGTGGCATCTTGCTTTAGCCAGCGCGCCGCCCGTTCAACCAGGCTGAGGCCCGCATAAGCCCCCAAAATGTAAATGAGGCCCGCCGTCGGGAAAGCCAATGGGCCAATTTGCAGCATGGGGAACATGGACAGCTTACTCCTGCACCAGCCGGTTAATGCGTTCTTGCAGCACAGCCTGGCTAATGGCTCCTACGTAAACTTCCCGCACTATTCCATACCGGTCAATAAAAATCGTGGTGGGTAAATTAAACACATTGTAGGCATCATTCACCACGTTATCCGCATCGTAAAGCAGCGGGTAGGTCAGGCCAAAGCTGGTCCCAAAGTCGGCAATGGTCTGCACCGATTCGCCCTGGTTCACCCCCAAAATGGCGGCCTGTTCGCGGAATTTCAGGCTGAGTTCTTGAAAGTGAGGAGTCTCAATGCGGCACGGCCCGCACCAACTGGCCCAAAAATTGAGGACGACGGGGACACCACTGGTTCCTTCCTGGTTCACATAATCGCTAAGAGAAATGGGGGTGGCGGAAACGGCCGTGCCCACCACCGTTGGTACGGCAAAATCAGGGGCCAGATGTCCCACAATGGGCGCCTCCGTCAGGCCAAAACCCCGCGGCGCCTCCACCGGCTCCCGCGAAAACCAGATCCACGCCGTACCCAACGCGCCCAACATTGCCAACAGAATCCACTGCTCAATGCGTGCTTTCGTCATCAAACCCTCATACTTTTAAGCTTTCCCCGATACCACCAGCGGAATCCCTGCAGGCTGCACGCCGTCCGGATAGCCCGTTAAATCATAGGTGGTGGCCCCATCGATGCGCACGGGCACAATGGCCCCCAGGGGCAGTTCACCCGGCACAACGACCAGCCCGTCAATCTCAGGGGCGTCGCGGAAGCTGCGCCCCACACTCACGCCGTCGCCGTGCCCTTCTACCAGCACGGGCAAGGTTTTACCCACCCAGGCCTGATTTTTCGCCAAGGAGATAGGCTGCTGCAATAGCATTAATGCTTCCTGACGGGCTTCTTTCACCGCTTCGGGCACCTGCGCCGCCACCGTCGCTGACGGGGTTGATGCTTCGTAAGAATAGGTAAAAGTGCCCACGCGATCAAACTGCAAATCCTGCACAAATTGCTGCAATTCCGCAAATTCAGCATCAGTTTCACCAGGGTATCCCACAATGAAAGTAGTGCGGATGGCAAGATTGGGCATGGCTCGGCGCAGTTTTTCAACGGTGCCATAGACCCATTCAATGTTAGCAGGGCGACGCATACGCTTCAGGGTCTCGCGGCTGCCGTGCTGCAGCGGGATGTCCAGGTAGGGCAAAATTTGCGACGTGGTGGCCATGGTCTCAATAAGCTCGTCTGTCACGTAGCCGGGATAAGCATACATCAGGCGAATCCAGGGAATATGGGGGGCGGCTTGGGTAATCTGTTTGAGGAGCTGGCTAAGGCCGTTTTTCATCCCCAGGTCATGACCGTAATCGGTGGTGTCTTGGGCAATGATGATTAGCTCTTGTATGCCGGCTTCTTGTAAAGCCACGGCTTCGGCAACAATGGCCTGCGGCGGGCGGCTAACGTGGGTGCCCTTAATCTGGGGAATGGCGCAGAAGGCGCATGGGCGGCGGCAGCCGTCGGATATTTTGAGATAAGCGCTGCGTCCTTGTACGGCCGTTCTCAACACCCCTTTCTCATCTTTACCCACCGTTACTGCTGCCTCCGGCAAATGATACAACGGCTCTGGGTGCTTCTTGCGCCGCAGTTGACGCAAAAAGGGCACAATGTCCATCCAACGCCGCGTGCCAATTACGCCATCAACGCCAGGAACCCACTCCACCACCTCTGCGCCATAGCGTTGCGCCATGCAGCCTGCAGCAATCAGGAGTTGGTTTTTACCCTTCAGGCTGGCTAATTCTTGCAGCGCATCAACAGATTCTTGCCGCGCCGCCTCAATAAAACCGCACGTGTTAACAATGAGCACACTGGCATCTTCAGGATCCGCTGTGCCCAGGAAACCCGCATCGTAGAGCAGACTAGCCATGCTTTCCGAATCAACGGTATTTTTGCTACAGCCCAGACTGAGCATGTAGAATTGCTTTTTTTGTTTATGTTTACTCATGAAAGATGGTGGTTAGTTGGGAAAACAGTTAGCCGTTAGTTGGTCGTAGACCAGTATTCCTCCCTGGCCTCCTGAAAACTGCCCAAACGGCCTAATTCAACTTCATTAATGGTGGCGATGATGCCTCGCGCATTGCCGGTTAGCAACCGTACATCTTCTTCGGCTGTCCATTCAAACACATCCCCCCGCGTAGCAAATCCGCTAAAACGAATGTCCCCATCAATGGTCACTTCCATCCAGGTGCGTTCGCTAATATCCAGACGCAAATTAATCACATCCAGCGTACCCAAAGCGGGTCTGGTGGGCGTTGCCGTCGTTTGAGCGCCAGTGGAACCAGGGTTTTGAATGACCGCCTGCGTGGGCACGATGCCATTGGTATCTTCAACCGCATCAGGGGTAACCGCGTCTTGCTCATTGCTATTGATAATGGAACGCAGGACTTCGTTAATGCCCTCGGTGAGAGGTTGGGAGCTGCTGTCGACGCCGGTAATCAGGGGCATCAGTCGGCTAAAAACCAGCCCCAAAAAGACAATCAGGGCCAGGATGATAAAAAGCCGCACCAGGGACTGGGGGTCCCGTCGCCGTCCATCGTCAACCTGAAAATTGACCGGGTCAAAGAAGGGTTGGGCCTCCCGCAATTCGGGCGGTTCTGATATCGGTGGCAGGAGGGGGTCTGGATTTTGGTACGGGTCAGGAATCTGCTGCTTCACCAGTTCATACCGCTCTAGCAGGGGCGCCGGGTCCAGGTTGAGAAACCGGGCATAGTTACGCAAAAAGCCGCGAACGTGAACGGGGGTGGGCAAGTCATGATACGCGCCATTTTCCAACGCAACTAAGAAGCGGCGGTTGATGCGCGTTTTTTCTTCAACTTCGGCTAGCGTGAGGCCTTTGGTTTCGCGGGCCTCACGCAGGACATGTCCTAATTCATCCATTTGGAAAAAAGTCACTGGCAAAGCAGTGACTCAGAGCGGGCAATGGGGTGTTGAAGATGTTTTTACTCGGCTTCGGCTACAGTTTCTAGCTCTTCTACTGGGCTTTCAACGGCCGTTTTTGCCAATGCCTCTGGCGCTGCTTGCTGGCTGTCTTCATCTTCGACCACGACGGTCAGTTCTGGCTGGAAATCACCGCTTAGGCGCACAACAATCTTATGCTTGCCCAACTGTCGCAGCGGCTCAACGCCTACTTTACGACGGTCTATCTCGATACCCAGCTTTTCGTTGAGGGCGTCGGCAACCTGAGTCATGGTAATAGAGCCGTAAAGCTTGCCGGTTTCGCCAGCACGGGCAGTAAAGCTAAGGGAAACAGCCTGAATCTGAGCAGATAGCGCTTCAAATTCGGCTCGTTGCTCTGCCCGGCGGGCTTCGGCCCGCTTACGCCACACCTCGGCCTGTTTCATCACGTTTGGGGTGGCAATGACGGCCATTCCGCGAGGAATGAGGTAGTTACGGCCGTAGCCATCGGCCACTTTGTGCACTTCGCCTGCATAACCAATATTTTCTATATCTTCTTTCAACAGCACTTTCATAGCTGCACTTTCTCCGTTGTTTAGTTTTTTTGCCAATGGAAAATGTTATCAGAGGGGGCAAGATTTGACAACCGGAAACGGCCGTTTCTGCCCACCTACACCGGCTTGTATGAGAGAAATTTCAGGCAACGAAGGTAGGTGCGCTAAATACCCCCCTCCGCGGTATACACTTCATCCATAGCCACCAGCACGTCATTCAATTCGCTGACCTCTTCCGTAATTTCGTGCCGCAGGCGGCGGGCACGGCTGCTGTCTATGTCTTTGGCCTCTACCAGCATCGTTTGCGAATAAATGGTCCGCAAAGATGTGAGGGTGCTTTCAAGCTGTAATTCGGCCCGCTGGATAGTGTTCTCTAGCCGTTCGGCTGTGTCTATCTGTCGCTGCAACCCCGCCAGGGTAGCTTCAATGGTCTTCCGTACTGCTGGATCGGTCTCCAGGGAGGCTTCTTGTTGCAATTGCGCCAACCGTGCTTCAGCCCGCTGGCGGTCGCGCACCAACACCTGCTGGTCGCGACGATAACGGTCAATGCGTCGGGCCAGGTGATAAATATGTTCCAACCACTCATCAATTTTTACACCGGTTTGGGTGAGTTCATCTTTAATGAGGGAATCGCCGCGCCCGCGAATGGCTTCTTCAATACGGCCACGATATTCCAACGCTTCCTTGATCTGCCGCTGCAACTGCTTATCGTGCAGCCGCTGCGGCTCAAATTGGTGACGGAGCATCTTAGCTGCCACTTTTTCGCCAAATTGGGGGTCGGAAAGGCTGCTGTAAACCAGGCCACCCTCAGCCAGCAGGCCACCAACAAGCCAGGCCCACCAGGGAATAAGTTGGACAACAGGCGTGCCGGTTGCAGAGAGGGTTGTCATTAAAAGCGTCAGCGCAATGACGACTGCGCTTTCCCAGCGAAAGATGGATTCCTGGAAAATGGCTTTTTGTACTCTTTCTTCGAGGGCTTCTTTTGCTTCGCTCATGCTCGTTATCCGGTTTTATCGCGCACGGCCGTATTATAGTCTGCTCTGGCCTGGCTATCCACTTTCCGTTTTTCCACAGCTGAAATCAGTTGCGTTATTTCAGCTTGTTTTTGCGGGTGGGTGGTGAACTGCAGCGCAGCTTGCAAGGTGTCCAGGCTGCGTTCATAAAAGCCCAGGCGCGCATAGGCCAGGCCCAGGTGGCGCAAGTAATGCGTCTGGTGTGGCTCTTTGGCGGCAGCGCGCTGCCAGTGTAGGACGGCTGTTGCCCAGCGCCCAGCCTGGGCGTGGCGGCGCGCCGCCACATGGTAATCGCTGCCCAATTGCAGCCCCCTGTCTAACCGGGCTACCAGTTGCGTTTCCACCCGGTCAAAGTCTGGCGCTACGACAAAAATGGCATACACCAAAGCCAAACCAGCGGTCCCTAGCTGAAAACTGCGCATAAAAACGCCCACGTTCTGCACAAATGAACCAAGAAAGGTAGCAATGCTGGTATCAAAGCCGCTCAGCTGCGTATCCAACAGGCTAAAATCAATGGGCAGTAGCGCATTTGCCAGGGCGGCCAAAAGCACCAAAGCGGTGGTGACAATAGTGCCTAAGTGCGCCCAGGTTTGGCGGAAGTAAATGCCGGCTGCCAACGCCAAAAAGAGCAAGGTCAGCAAACCCGAGAGGATTGCACCCCATAAAACACGCTCAATGATCATGGCGTAGATGCTTTGCAGCAGGAATAGCTGGCCTAAACCGGCCAACAGCACCCACAAAACATGCAGATTGGTGCTGGGTTTGGGGTAGCGAAATGGCTTCTGGATGAGCTTGCGCTGGCAAGCGGGGCAATGGGTTGTCTCCTGGTCAATTTCGGCGGCGCAGTAGGGGCACACGGCCGTTTCTCGGGCCCACACATCATCAAAATGAGAATTGCTGGCGGTGGAAATCGGCGGCGCTTGCCGCACTGTTGTGGGGTCTCGGTAGCGCCACTCTTTTACCTGACTTTCCGGGTACAGCACGGCCGAAGCTGGCGAAATAGGCGCATACTCCTTGCGCACCACAATTTCCTCATCGGATCGCGCATCTTGAGCCGCCCTCCATTCAGCCAGTTCACGCTCAGCCACAGCATTTAGCGGGTTGAGGGTTAGCACGTTTTCCAGGCAAATGCGGCGTTCCTCAACGGAGGAAACCGCCTTAGAAAGCCATAGCCACGCCTGCTCATTTTGCTCATCCAGGGTAAGCACTTGTTCCAGCAAGCGACGAGCTTCGGGCAGATTTCCGGCTTGAACGGCCGTTACGCCAGCTTGCAACCACTCTCTTACTTCTGCGCCGGATTCAGCCATGATTTAAGGACAATTCAACCCATTGCCAAATGAAACAGGATGAATGGGCACACCTGTGTAATCTAACCCATTCATCCTGCAGTGATGCCGAATTAAAATATTTAGACTAAATACAGCGTAACACAAATAAATTGAATTTCTTGTTTTCAAGCAAAAGTTCGAT
>CAZDEO010000126.1:0-11003 GCA_964504445.1 uncultured Anaerolinea sp.
TGGGTGAAACGGCTGGTGGACCCTTACGGGCTGGTGGCCAAGGCCAGCGTCTGGTACATGGTGGCCGGTTCATTCAATCGCCCCTACGTTTTTCGTGTGTCGCGCATTCAGGAAGCGGAATTAACGGGCAGCCATTTTGCACGGCCATCCACCTTTGATCTCCCCACCTTCTGGCAAGCATGGAGCAGCCGGCTGGAAGCCGCCCAGGAACGCTTTGCCGTTACCCTAAAAGTGCCCCCAGAAGGCATGCAGCCCCTGACCCAACTTCTGGGCGACGCCCTCTATACGCACCTGGCGCAGGCCGACTCCCCGGACAAGGATGGCAACCTCACCATAACCCTGACCTTTGAATCGGAGGAAGGGGCACTGCGAAAGCTGTTGGGATTGGCCACGGCCGTTACCATTCTCACCCCCGCCAGCCTACGCCAAAAAATTCATGCCACAGCACAGCACTTGCTCAACCACTACGCATAGCCTCGCAGCCAGTACACCACCATGCCAACGTATTCTTTCAAGGCCAACTCCATCAGGTTCAGCGCCCCAGCGCTGGGCAGCAGGTTATACAACAACACCCCCGGGCTGGCCGAAAAAGCGTGCCGCCAGTCCGCATCTGGCACCAAATAGTCTACCGGAACAGGGATGACCTCCACCCCTTGTTTGGCAAAAATGGCCACACTGCGCGGCATGTGCGTGGCCGACGTCACCAGCAAAACAGGGCCATCCACCCCTTTTTCCGCCAGCACCTCGCGGCTAAACAGGCCATTCTCATAGGTATTGCGGGAAACGCTTTCCGGCCAGATGGCATCCTCGGGCACACCCAACATGCCCAACACGGCCGTCATACTTTCCCCACCCGTTGGCCCATCTTGCACGCTGGTCACCGCCCAGCCCCCGCTCACCAAAATGACGGGAGCCTTACCCTGGTGGTACAACCGCGCTGCCGCCAACAAACGATCCCCCGCTTCCGCAATTTCTGTAAACTGCCGGGGATAAAGCTGTGGTCTGGTGCCACCCCCCAGCAGCACAATCACTTCCGCCTGGGGAATCTCCTCCGGCGGCAAATATTGCTGCTCCAAAGAGCGCGCCACGGCCATGGCTGCCAGCCGGTTGCTGCCCAACAGCAACAGCAGCAGCGCCAACATTCCCAACCGGCGTGGCCAGCGGCTCTCGCGCTTGAACAGAAGGGAGACCCCCAGCAGCACGCACGCCAGACCCAGGGGGTACACAAACAAGGGCAATACTTTTGAAAGTAGGAGAAACATGGGCGCAGTTTAGCCTCACCCGGTAAGAGGAGCAAACGGGGTTTGTGGCTGAACCATTTTCGCGGTAGACTTTTTCTTCGAAATTGAGAAGTTATCATGAAAATTGCAGTCATATCTGACATTCACGGCAACTTGCCCGCCCTGCGTACCGTCACCCGCGACGTAGAGGCTTGGGGTCCAGACAAGGTAGTGGTAGCGGGAGATATTGTTAACCGCGGCCCTCTCTCTCTGGACTGTTTGCGCTTTGTGCAGGAAAAGCGGCATCGTTGGGGCTGGCGAGCCATTAAGGGCAACCATGAAGAGTTTTTGCTGGAACGGGCTGCCCCCAATGCGCCAGACAGTGGGCCATATTTTGAATTGGTGCGCTTTGCGCACTGGGCCTATCAACAGGTTAACGTCAACGGCTACCTGGAAGCCCTGCGCCAGTTGCCAGACAAAGTCGTCCACCTGGCTCCCGATGGCAGCGAATTTCGCGTGGTGCACGCCTCTATGCGCAACAATCGCGACGGCATTTACCCCATGGCCTCAGATGAAGAGTTGTGGAAGCAGATTGCGCCGGTTCCCGCGGTATTTGTCACTGCCCACACCCACCGCCCCATGATTCGCCGCTTCAATGATTCGCTGGTGGTTAACGTGGGGTCTGTGGGCGCGCCCTTTGACGGCGACCAGCGGGCCAGCTACGGCCGTTTCCAATGGAACCGCGCCGGCTGGGAAGCAGAAATCGTGCGCCTGCCTTACGACCGTGCCCAAACTGAACGGGACTACGTCGAGTCTGGTTTTCTTCACGAAGCCGGCCCCCTGGCCCAACTGATGCTGGTAGAATTGCGCCGCGCCGGAGGGTTGATTTACCGCTGGGCCAAGCGCTATCAAGACGCCGTTTTGGCCGAAGAGATTGACATGGAAACCAGCGTGCGGGAGCTTCTGCAAGATGCAGATTTACGGCCGTTCCTCGGCCCCCCTGGCTGGCAGCTATAAAAATACTTCCCATCGCCTTTCTAACCGGCTAGACCCCAACTAACAGGATTTCACCCTCATGACCCAACCCATTTTATATGACACCCACATGCACACACCCCTTTGCAAACACGCCAAAGGAGACCCCACGGAATATGCTGCCGCCGCCGCACAACGCGGCCTCAAGGGCATTGTGATCACCTGCCACAACCCTGGACCAGACAAAGATTTTTCCGCGCAAGTGCGCATGGCCCCAGATGAACTGGATGCGTATGTAGCCCTGGTTGACCATGCACGTCTGGCCTGGCACGGCCGTATAGACGTGCGGCTGGGTCTAGAATGCGATTATATTCCCGGTATGGAACCCTTTCTGGAAGCATTGCTCCAAAAAGCTGACTTCCATTACGTCCTTGGCTCCATCCATCCCCAACTGCCTTACTACCGAGAAATTTACGACCACGGCAACGCCCAACGCTTCTTTGAAACCTACTTTACCCACCTGGCCATGGCTGCCGAAACGGGGTTATTCGACGCCTTAGCCCATCCCGACCTGGTCAAGAACGTCTACCACACCCAATGGTCTGTAGACAGGGTATGGAACGCCATGGACGCCAGTCTGGACCGCATCGCCCAAACCGGGGTAGCCATGGAGCTAAACACCTCTGGCCTGCACAAAACAGTGCGCGAAATGAACCCCAACGGCCGTATGCTAGCCGAAATGTGTGCCCGCCAAATTCCAGTGGTGGTCGGTTCAGACGCCCACGAACCGAAGCGCGTTGCCGCCGACTTTGAACGCGCGTTTGACTTGCTCGAAAATGCCGGGTATGCCGAAATAAGCATCTACCTCAACCGGCAACGCCAGCCCATACCCATTGAAGCAGCGCGGGCCAGCCTGAATGCTCGCTAAGCCCTGGCCTGGTATTACAACCTATTGCGGTCGGTTACGTAAACGTTGTCAAGAAGCAGCTTTAGGTGAGGTCATGATTATGAATAACGAAGTGCGGTTGCAGGAAATTGGGCAAAGCTTGAAAGCGCAGGCTGTGGTGTTAGGCAGCTTTGTGCTCGCCTTCTGGTTGTTAGAAATTGCCGATGCCGTGATTTTCGGCCAATCCCTGAACGGCCTGGGCGTCCGACCACGCACGCTAGATGGGCTGTGGGGCATTGTGCTAGCCCCCTTTTTGCACGGCAACTTTGCCCACCTGATGGCCAATACTATTCCCTTTGTGGTGTTGGGTTGGTTTGTAATGATGCAAAGCATGAGCCATTTCTGGATAGTCACGGTGGTAACGGCCGTCGTCAGTGGGTTAGGCATGTGGCTCTTCGGCGGTAACGGGTCGGTGCACATTGGGGCCAGCGGCCTCATCTTTGGCTACTTCGGCTTTCTGCTGCTGCGTGGCTACTTCGAGCGCAGCGCTAGCGCCATCCTATGGGCCATCGTGGTGGTTATGCTCTACGGCGGCATGATTTGGGGCGTGCTACCTGGGCGGCTGGGCATTTCCTGGCAAGCCCACCTCTTTGGCTTCATCGGGGGCGGTCTGGCGGCTTATTTATTGGCTCGGCGCCCAGCCCGATCCGTAGCCGACCAAATCATCCTGCACGATTAGCCAATCTCAAAATCACTGCCCATACGTTGCTCTACCCCCACGCCAATGTTAAACTCACCCCCTTATGGAAATAGCCAACCTTCTTCTAAAACCAGGCCGCGAAAAGCCCGTTCATAACCGCCACCCCTGGATTTTCTCCGGCGCCATTGCTCGCATTGAAGGCAATCCGGCTCCCGGTGACGTGATAAATATTCAAGACCACCAGGGCCAATTTCTCGCCCGCGCCTACTTCAACCCCCACTCCCAAATCCGTGCCCGCATTTTGTCTTGGGACGAACATACTCACATTGACGACGCCTTCTGGCGACAGCAAATCCAGCGCGCTCTAAGCGCCCGCCAGCAGCTAACCCTGGAACCCGCCACCAACGCCTACCGCCTCATCCACGCCGAAGCCGACGGCCTCCCCGGTCTCATCGTGGACAAATACGGCGACTACCTGGTCATGCAGTGCCTTACCCTGGGCATCGACAGCCGCAAGGAAATGCTGATCGCTATCCTGGCCGACCTGCTACACCCCAGCGGCATCTACGAACGCTCCGACGCCGACGTGCGCGAAAAAGAGGGCTTGAAGCCGCAAACCGGCCTCCTTTGGGGCAGCGCCCCACCCGCAGAACTGCAAATTACCGAGAATGGCTACCGCTTTGGCGTAAACCTGCTAGAAGGGCACAAAACTGGCTTCTACCTCGACCAGCGCGACAATCGCGCCCTACTGGGCCAGTCTCGCTTTGTCGCCAATAAAGAAATTCTTAACGTCTTCGCTTACACCGGCGGTTTTGCCATTTATGCCGCCGCCCAAGGTGCCGGCCCTATCACCAATCTGGATACTTCCGTGCCAGCCCTGACCCAAGCAGAGCGCAACGTAGCCCTGAATGGCCTGAACCGCCCTGCAGACATCTACCTGCTGGGGGACGCCTTTGCCGTCCTGCGTGATTACCGGGACACGGGACAACAATTCGACGTCATCATTCTCGATCCACCTAAATTTGCCCACAGCCAGCGCGACGTGCAGCGCGCCACGCGAGGCTACAAAGACCTTAACTGGCTGGCCATGCGCTTGCTGCGCCCTGGCGGGCTGCTGGCTACCTTCTCTTGCTCCGGCCTCATCAGCGCCGACCTGTTCCAGAAAGTACTCTTTGGCGCCGCCGTTGACGCTGCCCGCGATGTGCAAATTCTGCACACCCTTAGCCAGGGGCCAGACCACCCCATTTTGCTCACCTTCCCCGAATCTGCCTATCTAAAAGGCTTGCTCTGCCGCGTCTGGTAAAATGAGTAGGTTACAGATTGCAAGTTAGATAAGCCATGTAACCTGTAACCTGTAACATGTAACATGTAATCTATCTTATGAAACTAAAACGACTCAACCTGCAAGGCTACAAAACCTTCGCCAGTAAATCTGACTTTTTCTTCGATGAAGGCATTACGGCCATTGTTGGCCCTAATGGCAGCGGCAAAAGCAATATTGCCGACGCTGTGCGCTGGGTGCTGGGGGAGCAAAGTTACAGCACGCTGCGCGGCAAACGTACCACCGACATGATTTTTGCCGGCAGCGAAAAACGGGCTCGCGCTGGCATGGCGCAGGCCATTCTAACCCTGGACAACAGCGACGGCTGGCTGCCCATTGATTACACCGAGGTGGAAATTGGCCGCCGCGCCTATCGCTCCGGCGAAAACGAGTATCTGCTCAATGGCCAAAAAGTGCGCCTGAAGGACATTACCGACCTGTTAGCCACCAGCGGGCTGTCAGAACGCACCTACACCATTATTGGCCAGGGTCTCATTGACCAGGCGCTTTCCTTGCGGGCTGAAGAGCGCCGTGCTCTCTTTGAAGAGGCGGCGGGTATTAACCATTACAAAATAAAACGGGCCACGACTTTACGCCAACTGGAAGAAACGCAGCGCAATTTACAACGGGTATACGACATTCTGGCCGAAATCCAGCCCCGTCTTAATTCGCTCAAGCGGCAGGCGACGCGGGCCCGCAACTATGAGCAGGTGCTGGCTGACCTGCGCCATTTGCTGCGTATCTGGTATGGCTACCGTTGGGAAAAGGCGAAAGAAAAGCTGCGACAAGTGCGGGAAACGGCCGTTTCCACTGAACGCATCTGGCAAGAAAGCCGCCAGCAGCTTTTGGTGCAGCAGCAAAACATGGCCGACCTGCGCCAGCGCATCAACCGCCGCCAGCAGCAGGCCGCTGACCTGCAAAGCCAGCGCGACGACCTGCGCGACCAGCTAGAGCGCGCCCGGCGCGAAGTGGCCATTCTGCACGAGCGCCGTCAATCCTTGCGCCGCCAGATTGCCGATGCCGAGCAGGAGCTACCCCTGCTGGAGCGGCAGCGGGCCGCCGCCGCCGCCGACCTGGAATTGGCGACCGGCGAGCTAGCCACGGCACAATTCAACTTGCAAACCGAACAGGCCAGCCTGCAAAGCTTCAACGCTAGCTTCCAGACTCAGCAGGCGGAAATAAACCGTTGGCAAACGGCCGTAAGTGAAGCCGAGCAGCGTTACCGCGCCGCCCAAAACCGCTTGGCCCAGGCCGAAGGACAGCTCAGTCAGATGCGGGAGCGGCTGCAAGAGGCGCAACGCAAAACAACCATGAGCGCATCTGACCAGGAAGCGCAACGGCTAGAGACGGAGCTAGCCGCATTAACAACGCAAATGGGCAAGCTGCAAGCCGCGGCTGATTCAGCCCAGCAGCGGGCCAACGAGCTACGCGAAAAACGCAGCGCCTTGCAAGCGGAGCGCCAAACCCGCATCCACGAGCTAAAGCAGCTCCGTCGCGAGGCCAGCAGCCACAGCCAGACCGTCAGCCAGCGGCAAAAAGAGGTAGCCCGCCTGGAAACGCGGGTGGAAATGCTGGACCAACTCCGGCACAAGGAGACGCCAGCAGCGCCAGAGGTGACGGTGCTGGGCCAGTTGGCGCAGTTTCTCACCATCCCCGCAGCGTGGGCAACGGCCGTTTCCGCCGCCCTGCACACCCGCCTTACCACCCTACTGCTGCCCGACGAGGCCCAACTGTGGCGGCTGCTTGCCGGACAAAAGGAGACGCTTGCCGCCGCTGTCCTGGCCGATTTGCAGCCCCAACCTTCTCCCTCGCTGCCCCAGGATGATGCAGTCATTGGCTGGGCCAGCACTCTGGTTGTCTGCCAGCCAGACGCCCAACCGCTGGCGCAGCTTTTGCTGGGGCAGATACTGCTGGTGAAAGATGAACGCGCCGCTTACCGCCTGGCTTCATCTTTGCCTGCCGGAGCAACGGCCGTTGCTCCCAATGGCTTTGTGGCTCATGCCGGGGGATTGGTGGAAATGAACGGCCGTGCGGCACAAGACAACGTCCTCGCCCGCGAAGCAGAATGGCGGGAGAGCAAAGATAAGTTAGGCAAGATGAAGGCTGAATTGGCCGCCATTGAAGGCCAGCTCACCATGCAAAACACCCACATTCAAGAAAAACAAGAAGCTGTAGACGCGCTGCAAAATGAAGAACGCCGCCTGGCCCAACTAGAAAATGAGACTGGGCAGCAGGTGGCCCAAGCACAGCGCGACCTGGACCGCGCCCGCCAGCAGGAGCGCTATGCCCAACGCCAGCAGGAAAATCTAGCCCAACAGGCGGCGGCGCAGCAACAGGAGTTGGCTCGCCTGCAACACCGTATCATCACAGCAGAAACGGAGTTAAGTACGTTGCAAGAAGAAGTGGCAGCAGCGGAAACGGCCGTCACCCACGCCCGCCAACCGCTAGAAGCCTTGCCCGTGGCCGAGGCCAGTCAACAGCGCGTCACCCTGCAGCAAAGCATTGCCGCGGCCCAGACCATTGTGGCCGGACGGCAGGCCGTAGTGGACAGCCGCCACACCACCCTGAAGCAAATGGAAGCGCAAATTGAGCGTCTGCGCCAGCGGCTGGCTGCCCTACAAACTGAACAGCAGCAAATTAACCTGGCCGACGAAGACGCCCTTCGCCAAAAGCTACAGCAGCGCCTGGACGACCTGACGGCACAACTGGAACCGGCCCGGCAGGCCCTCAGCGCCCACCGCCAGGAAATGCGCCAGCTAGAAGAGCAAATGGCAGTCATCCAGCGCCGCACTCTGGAACTGGAAACCCAATACACCCAGGCTCAGGTTAAATTATCGCAGGAAGAGAACCACATTGAAGGACTGCAAGAGCGCATAAAAGCCGACCTGGGCATTGTGGCCCTGGCCTATGACGAGGAGCAAACGGGCCCAACGCCGTTACCCATTAGCGAGGTAGTAGATCAACTGCCCACCGTTGCCGAACTGCCGGCTGACATTGAAGAGACCATCCACAACTACCGCGGGCAAATGCAGCGCATGGGGGCCATCAACCCCGACGCCCCTGAAGAGTACGAACAAACCCAGGAGCGCTTCGACTTTCTGACCCAGCAAGTTGAGGATTTGAATGAAACCGAGCGACAGCTACGCGAAGTTATTGCCGAGTTGGATGAACTAACCTCAAAAGCATTTGCAGAAACGGTGGTGCGGGTGAATGAGGTATTTGGCGAGACCTTTACCCAGCTTTTTGGTGGTGGCGCAGCGCGGCTGGTGCTTACCGACCCTGATGATTTGACGATTAGCGGCGTGGACATTATTGCCCGGCTGCCCAACCGCCGTGAACAAGGGCTGGGGCTGCTTTCTGGCGGTGAGCGTTCGCTAACCGCCGCAGCCCTCATTTTTAGCCTACTCAAAGTGGCCCCCACGCCCTTCTGCATCATGGACGAAGTGGATGCCGCCCTGGATGAAGCCAACATCAACCGCTTTCGTGAACTCCTACGCGAACTGAGCCTGAAAACCCAGTTCATCGTCATCACGCACAACCGGGGTACGGTGCAGGCGGCGCAAACCATTTACGGCATCAGCATGGGCGCAGACAGCGCCAGCCAGTCTATTTCCATCAAGCCGGAAGATTATTTGAAGCAAGCGGCGCTGGTGTAACCAGGTTTTCTGGGTAGAGGGGCTGCAAATGGAGCGCGCGCCGTCAACGTTCGGGAAGGGTTATTTGCTTTGTTATGCCTTTTTCTGGTGACTTTCTTACGCAGTGTGGCGGTGGCGGCACTGACCAGGAGCCGCGGCCAGGCTATTCGCCTCATCCGGATAGCGGGAGGGAGCGGCGCTCCAGAAACGTGCGCCGTACCGCTCCACCACCTGCACTCGCCCACTGTCTGCCAGGTCGGCCAGCGCCTCTTGCACCCGGTCCGGCGTCCAGCGGGCTAAGGTCCGTTCCAGTTCTTCCTGGCGCATGGGGTGGCGGGTGATGATGGCGATGATGGCGTCCACGGCCGTTTCATACCCGCTCAAATCAAACTCCCCTTCAATGGGGTGGACCACCGTGGCAATATCGCCCAGAATCGCCCTGGCCCGCAGCAGCCCTTCTGCGTCGGACGGCCGTACCCAGGTCTCGGCCGGCGGGCGGGTGGGCAGGTTGATGTGCACCTCATTGGGCCGGATGCGGCGCAAGACGGCGGCAATCTCTTGCAAAGCCGTCTCCGTGTCATTAAGGCCCTGCACCAGCATGACTTCAACCCAGATTTTGCCCTCATATTCTTGCCGAAAAGCCACCATGCCTGCCACCAGACGGTCAAAGGTGACTGCCGGGTGGGGACGGTTGATCTGACGGTAGAGAACGGCCGTGCCTGCATCCAGCGACGGCATCACCACATGCGCCGGCGCCAACGCCCGGCGCACCTCCGGCAAATAGAGCAGCGATCCATTGGTAATGACGGCGACGGGCAGGTCGGTGATTGCCTTCACTTCTCGGATTAGCCAACCGATGTTGCTGTGCAGAGTTGGTTCCCCTGAACCGACAAAGGTCACCCAATCAATTTCCCCCGGCTGGTGGCTGGCTAGCGCCGCCTGCACCTCCGCCAGAATATCCACGCTGGGGAAATATTCCCGACGCGCGTTGGTCAACGGCACAGTCCGGCCAAGCTGGCAGTAGACGCAGTTCCAGTTACACGTTTTCAGAGGAATGGTGTCCACCCCCAACGACTGCCCCAGCCGCCGTGATGGAACCGGGCCATAAACGTACTTCATCTTGCCTCCATTTCTTCATGCAAGCCCTGAATAAGTGTGCCGTACTCCCCCAGACATTAGCCAACACCTCATCCAGGGTGATGAGGTGTTGGAGCAGGGCCTTTGACTCTCGATTGGCGTATCCATTTCTGGTTGCCTGACTGCGCGCATTGTCATTGCGCAACAGTTTATGCACACCGCATCCAACAACGGGTGATATTCGGAAATCTACTACCAGTATAATCAATTTCTTTGAATGGGGAATTGGAATCTCTAAAGGCGCCAAACTCGTTGCTGACCGGTTACATATTCCGCATATGCGGGCCCACAACGAGTACCATAATGGCCAGCCAAACCACAAAAAGGAGGGCAAGAAGTAGAAGGATGAGCAGAATTGTTGTGTGCAGTTGACACCCGTTTTTCCAGATATGCAGGGCAGTATAAAGGCTGCCAGCAACCATAACCAGGGCCAATAGGATAAAAAATATTGTTGCCGCCATCTGTCTTCTTTCTCTTTACATAGAAGTTCTGGGGGGGATTCATGAGCTGTGCAGGTGCAGCCCATGAATCCCCCAAAGGGTTTTCCTGGAGAAGGACCCTTTTTAGACGATTCAGCGCGCCGGTTCCCGGCCCGCATTCCCAATTGATGGTAACGAAAGGGATGCGCGGACAACGGCCGTTTCGCCAACAAAGTCCATCTGCGTCACACCAATTGGGGCGCTGTTGATAATAGCCGGCAAGAATAGCTGGTACGGGTCAGTGATGACAACCGCGATGGTGGCAGTCGCTGTACTCACGGCATTTGAGGCCGTAACGGTGGCCGTGTACACACCACGCTGATTGTACAGGTGGGTGGTTGCCGCTCCCGCACCTGCATTCCCCTCGCCAAAATCCCATGCGTAGACCACATTGGTGCCGGTGGCAATAGTGGCGGTAAAGAGCGTTGCCTGGCCCAACTCTGTGGGGCTGCTGCTAAGAGCCATTAAGCCGGTGATAGGTATATCAAGCGGTGTCGTTTCCTGCACCGTTACCGTGGTGGTAGCCGTGAGGCTGCTGGTGGGGTTGCTGGCGGTAACGACGGCCGTATACACCCCCGGCGCGGCGTAAGTATGACTTACCACGGGGCCGCTGTCCACCACACCGTCACCCAGATCCCAGGTGAAGCTGA
>CAZDEO010000127.1:0-10930 GCA_964504445.1 uncultured Anaerolinea sp.
CAAACTATGAGAATTGTACCTTAGCTTGTGGTCTAGTTTTTGGGGGTCATCATAGGGGTCATGTCGAGCCAGGCGCCTTCAAAGCTGTACATACCGCGTACGCCTACGGGGCCGACGATGTCTGGGACGTTACCAGAGGCGATCTGGGTTTTGAGGACGTCGTAGGCAGTTTCGTTTTGCACGACGTCGAGAACTAGGGTGTAGCGGTCGCCGTATTTAGCGTTGAAGTCAGCGACGAAGGCTCTTTCCTTCTCAATTTCTTCGGGGTTACCGCCAGCACCAAGACCGATGAACCAGCGAATTTCGACCGGACCTTCGGCGGATGGCGCGGCCGTGTCTTCAGCCGGTGCGGTATTTTCAGAGCCTGTTTCTGGTTGGGCGGCACCAGCTTCGGTGTTGTTGACAGCTGGTTCGTTTGTATTCCCGCCACCACAAGCTACTAATAGCAGGCTGGCAATGACCAGGATGCTAAACAGGGTTAATAAACTAAACTTTTTCATGGGTTCTCCTCTCTTAGAGTATGTAGAGCTAAAGTATTGACATAACGGAAATCTTGTGTTGGGTCATGATGTGTCAGGTTATAAGGACATCACCTCCTTGCGTTATCCGCTCAAGCACCTGGATGCAGAAAGTGTTTTTCGCTAATTTACTCACTGTTATCGCCAATGATGAAAGCGTTTTCAATATCATAGACTTATTATGGTGTAATGTCAATAGGTTTGGCTATTTTGAGAGGCTTTTTCAGGAGGAAACACTTTACTTGAAAACGATTTCATTATAGAATGGTGCAAAGGGTTGTTGAAATGCCTGTTAACGAGAACAAAATCACAATTTTGGATATTGCTGAAAAGGCAAATGTTTCTCCCAGCACTGTTTCTCGTGTGTTACGTAATTCGGCTGGTGTGGCGGCGAGAAAGCGTGCTGCTGTGCTGCAAGCTGTTGCAGAATTGGATTACCGACCTAATATATTTGCGCAGAGTTTGGCTAGCGGGCAGTCTATGACGATTGGTGTTTTGACGCAGAATTTTGGCAGCCCATTCTATGATGGTATTTTGCAGGGTATTTTGTTGGGGATGGAGGATACAGATTATTGGCCTTTGTTTGCTGACGGCCGTTGGCAGCGGGTTGTTGAACAGCAAGCCTTAGAGCAGCTTTTAGCCCGGCGGGTAGATGGGTTGATTGTTATTGGGGGGCAGATAGGCGAGGATGTGTTGCAAAAGGTTGCTGCACAAACTCCGCTTATCGTGGTGGCTCGTGAGCTGCGGTCTATGCCGCAGAGTTGTGTGTATGTGGACAATTATGAGGCGGCTTATCGCAGTACGCGGTATTTGTTGGATATGGGGCACCGGGATATTGCCCATGTAACTGCGCCCGTGCTGTATCACAAGACGGTAGATGACATTGCCAAGCGATATGCGGGATACCAACAAGCTCTGCGGGATGTGGGGATTAATCCAGATCCACGATTGGTGGTGGAAGGGAATTTGCAGCAGCAGTCGGGTGTCTTGGCGGTGGAAATGCTCTTGGCCCGCGGACGGCCGTTCAGCGCGATCTTTGCCGCCAATGACCAGATGAGCTTTGGGGTACGGCTGGCTCTCTATCGCCGCGGCATACGCGTGCCTGAAGACGTTTCCCTCATGGGCTTTGATGATGAATCATCTGCAGCTTACATGTTGCCACCGCTTACCACGGCTCGGCAACCAGCCGTGCAAATGGGGCAGACGGCTGCTCAGGGCATTTTGGCCCGCATCAGCGGCGAGGATTTCGATCTCCCTGTCTTCAAAGCGGAACTGGTTATTCGCGAATCAGTTGCCCGCCACCGATAAAACTTCTTGCCAACGGGCTTATTTTTTGTGACGCCGGGTCCGCAAGTGCTCCAGGCGGTAGGTCATGGCTTTGCGCAGGAGCAACGGCCGTAACCGTTGCCACTCTCGCCGCGGATTGGCTAGCGCGTCGCGGCGGGGGCTAAACTGCCGGGTGACGAAGTAAGTGGTCAATTTTTGAATGGCGCCACTCCCTTCAGGAACGGCCGTACTCAACTCATCAGCTCGTTCATAAGGCGTTTGAGCCGGACGGAAGAAAACACCCAGCCAGCGTGCCCACATCTCCAGCCGCGAATAACTGCGCGTTACGTCTGCTTCCACCCGTTTATTTAATACATTGGCCACCAGCAGCAACAACCCTGCTCCGGCCAACAGTCCCACACCCAAAGCAATCTGCCATACAGAAACCCCGCTCCAAAAAGAAGACGGCGCAGCAACTTCCGGAACAGGTGCATTTTCCGGAAGAGACTCATCACCGCCCCGCTCAAAATCTAAAACCTCATCATCCAGCAACGGTTGGTCATCTGCAAACACAGGCCGGCTGCCCGCAGACTCATCACCAAATGCATCACCCGGATTTCCCCCGCCTTCTGGGCGTTCCACCAGCGGCAGGGCAGCCGTAGGCTCAAACTGAATCCAGCCGTAGCCAGGGAAATATACCTCAACCCAGGTGTGGGCATTGCTGGCCCGCACGCGGTACGTCATCGTCGCCTCGTCAAATGTGCCCTGGGCGTAACCACTGACAAGACGCGCTGGAATACCCAAAGCGCGCAGCATCACAGCCATAGCCGACGCATAATAATTGCAATACCCTTCCTGGCTGACGAAGAGAACGTAATGCACCGGATCTACCCCATCCGGCGGGGCTGCAATTTGATCGTTGTAGGCAATGTTTGCCCGCAAGTAATCACGCACCGCCAGAGCCTTGTCAAAAGGATTGGCATAAGGGGCTGTCAATTCTTCAGCCAGGGCCAGGGTTTCTGGGGATATGGTACTTGGCAATTGCAAATAGCGCGCTGATACCCAATCCGGATACACACTGGGCGCGTTGCGCAAGCTCGTCGCATCGGCTGTGGAAACCCGGGCAGTCACCTCATAGCGATCATTCAGGCGCAGCACATACTGCGATCGCAGCGACGTCATTAGCACCCGCCCCTGGTTGTCTGTGCGCATATCCACAAAGGCGGGGCGATCTACGGCAATAACTTCTGGTGCGCCATAAATCAGGCTGGAATTAGGCAGATAGTTGACCACGGTATGGGTGATAACCCCGCGGGCTTGGGTGGTGGGGGTGCTTAACACCCCATTTTCTGGGTCATAAAGAAGGGTGCGGTAATCATCGTCAATTTGCCAGCCGCCATTGCGGTAGGTGTCGTAGGCAACGGCTTGCCAATAAACGTAGGGCAACTCCTCATTGACAATGACATCCATAATGGGTGTATTGCCAACCGAACGAGGCCCCCCCAAGGTTAGGGTATCCAAATAAGGGTCGTTGGTTGTGGTGGAATAGGTACGCAACGAAGAGAAAAGACGCGTCCAATTATCTTGAAAATCGCGCCAGGGGCCGCGAGTGGCGCTAAACATATCCCCCACGGCCGCGCTGGCGGTAAAAGTAGGCATTAGCCCAGCTATGACAAGGGCGATAAGCGCGGCGAGGAAGGAAGCCCGCAGGAAGCTGTACCAGATATCTGGTTCATACCGGACACGCCCAGCCCGCCAGTTTCGCTCTTGTTCTACCACGTAAGTCCGGGCAACGTAAATGAGGGAAAGCAAGGCATAGATAGTGAGAAAAATGGTGAGGCGGGCTGGTCCTTCGTAGTAGTACACAACGCTTAGTAACACAAGGCCGGTGGGAATGACGACGCGCCAGACGCGCGGATAGCGAAAGGTATACCACGCGGCCGTATAGCCCAACAGCCAATAAACGGCAGAGGTTTGAATGACAAAAATCAAGCCATCTCGGCTGCGCCCTTCGCCGAAGGCTTTTTGCAACCATACAACCTGGCGATTGATGATGTCGAAGACGCGCTCGCGCCAGGGCATGGTTTCTGGCAGGAGGACGCCCACGAAGAAAACGATGGTAAATAAGCCATAGACCAAAGAAATGAGATGGGCGGTGTTGTTTGGAAAACGGGATTTGGCGAGGGCTAAACCGGCAAGTAAACCCAGGATGGCCACAGCGGGCACAATTCCTAACCCATCAATCAGTTCGGACTGTACGATGGCGGAAGAGGCTACAAATATCATCGCAAACAGGATAAATAATGTGGTCCACCCTTCTTCTAGTCTCTTGCTTCCATACATAATCTTTTTCCTTAACTGTGTGGTCTGACCTGTGTTGGGTGCGATGTGCTGATGTGAAGAGGATACAGATAGTGAGTGAGTGACTGCATTTTAGCAGAGTGGGTTACCTGAAAGCCACTTGTCTGGACGACGATTTATCTACGCTTAATTGCGCTGGCGGTTGCGTAAGAGCATGAAGATGACGACGAAACTCAGGCTGGCCAGACCGATGAGGAGCCAGTTGGTGGTGTTGGGAGGGGCTACTTCTACGGTGAAGGCGGCTTCACCTTGTGCTGCGGAGGTGCTGACGCGGGTGTTTATTTCGTAAAGACCGGGTTCGGCCAGGATGAAGTCGGTTTCGTAGAATAGTTTGTTGATGGAGGCGGCGGTAGTGGCGGGGGTGGTGAGGACGAGGTTGCCCGTGGCAGTGTCGTGAATGTCAATCATTATTGTGGCGTCAAGCATGGGTGCGTCGTTGGGGGGGGCAGCCAGGCCAATGGTGATGTGCATGGGCTGCCGGGCCTGGGGAGCTGGGGGATTGAGCCAGAGAGTCATTTTATAGGGGCCGATGGGAATGTAGGCAAGCTGGATTTCACCGCCGCCATGGGCGCGCACGGCCGTTGCCCCCATGAGGCTGGCTACGATCAAAACCAGCACAAGGAATGGTGAAACTTTCATGCTTTTGGAGATTGGCGTATGTTTTGCCGCACGTAATAGAGGTAGCCGCCGCCCAAGATGAGGGTGAAAAGTACCCATTGGATGGCATAACTGAGGTGCGACCCTTCGGAAAGGTCGAAAGGGGGCTTGCTGCGGTAAGGAAGTGCTTGCGGAGGGTCTTCGGTGGGGGCCTGAAGGATGTAGATGGGCAGCAGGCGGTAGGGCATTTGGGGCTGAATGGCGGCAATGTCTACCCGGTACCATTCTTGCTGTGGGCTGGTGGGCTGGCTGTTGGTGGCGGCGCGTGTCAGGGTTTGGGAGAGGGCGCCGTAGCCGTTTATGGTGACGATACCGGGTTCGTTGTAGGTATCCCAGTTTGTGGGGGCCGCTTCGGCGTCAGGAATCCAGCCGCGGTCCACCAGAACGGCCGTTTCCCCATCCAGCACCAGCGGCGCCACCAGGTGAATGCCTGCCCGCCCCTGCCAATTTTGCACTTTCAGGCCAATTTGTTCGCTAAAATCAAACTGTCCGGTAGCGGTAACACGCCGGTCTTTAAGCTGGGCGGGGTTGGGTACGGCCGTGTCCCCCGCTAGCTGTAGCGGGTTCGACTCCAGAATGCGCACCATTTCCGCATTAGCGGCGCGGCGCTCTTGCAGGCGCGCCACTTGCCACACACTCAGGCGCAGCATGGTGCCCATGGCAATCAGCACCAGCACGGTGGCTACTATCCAGCGGCGGCTAAACAACGTCTTGAGCAGCGTCATCTTTTTAGACCTGGGGCGGCCAACGCATTGTTTTCGGCCCATTCGCGTTCTGGCAGAGAGGGTTTATTGGCTTCTCCACCAAAGTAGCGCCCGGCCAAAATCAGGGTAGCAACGATGTACATCATGCTGCCGGGAATCCACATAATGACGCCGCCAATACGCTGGTCGTCAATGACAGAAATGTTCCACAAGCGGGGCACAGAGAGGTAATAGGTGTACACGGGCTCGCGCACGAAGGAGAGGATGATGCCCAGGGCCATGTTGGGGGGAATGGCTGCCAGGGCAAAGGCAATGCGGCCAATGAGGCCAAATTGTTTATGGATGCGCGGCCCGGCGCCGGTAACGTGCCACCAATAAAACATGCCGGCAGCAAAAAAGAAGAGGTGTTCTACATCGTGGACCCAGTCATAGCGCAGGGCGGCGTTGTACATGTCTGGGTCGTGCCAGCCAATGATGGCTACAACGGCAAAGAGCCAGGCGGCGCCGGGGGAGGTGATGGTGCGTAGGCCATGCCGGAAGCTGCTCTCGCGGTGGAGCAGGCGGCTGATGCCACCGCCAATGGCGTGACGGGCTTTGGTGGGTAATCCCCACAGCATGAAGGGGAGTGGGTTGGCGATGAGAAGCAGGGGGGGCGCAATCATGATCAGCAGCAGGTGTTGAATCATGTGCATGAAGAAGAGCTGGCTGCTGAGGCTGTCGATGGGGGAGAGGAGGGCGATGGCGATGAAGAGCAGCCCGCTGATATAGGCTACAGGCCGCCAACGCGCAGCTAAATGCCAGCGGCTGCGGGTCTGGCGCTGGCGTTTATCGCTTTGTCGTTGGGGCCTGGAAAAGGTGCGTTTTCGCAGGCGCCACCACCCCGTTATGTAGAGAGTCCCGGCGAGTACCAGAACAATGATGACTTCTGGGCGCCAATCCCAAGAGGAGAGGGCGGCCCGAGTAATGGGATCCATTGTTTTGTGATCGGAGACAGCAGCCCAGGGATGGATCTACTGTGTCAATCTCTGGGCTACTGTCTCCAATTGTTACATTTGTTACATGCTGTGTACGGCCGTGCCAATGAGGTAGAGAGCGGGGTAATAAAAGACCCACACCACGTCTACGTAGTGCCAGTAGATGGCGCAGGCCTCGACGCCCCAATGTTTTTCTTGGCTGTAATGTCCTTTACGGCCGTTGTTCCACACAATCAAAATAAAGATTATCCCGCTCAGCACGTGGAGGGCGTGCATGCCCGTCATCGCAAAGAATATGCCGGAAATGACGCCGTCCGAGGGTTTCAGGTGGCCGAACAGCTCAATGCCAAACAGTTCACCTTGCAGCCCAAAGACGTTCCACTCCATGACTACCACGCCAATAAAGAAGATGGTGCCCAGAACGGCCGTGGTCATCAGCCCGTTCAAAAACCGCCGACGATCTCCCACCTCCATAGCTGTTTCGGCGCGGTTCATGTAAAAACTGCTCAACAGCAGCACCACCGTGGTAATTAAACCCAATTCCTGGCTCAGTTCTGGCCGCGTAATCTCCCCCGTTGCCGGGTCGTTCCACAGTACGAACCGCGCTACCAGCAGCGCCGCAAACAGAAAAACCTCCGAGAACATAAAGAGCCACAATCCCAGACGGTTAGCCCGCAATTGCTGTGGCCAGGGCAATTCATGGTTATTGTGCCCGTGATCGTCGTGATGTGCTTTGGCTGTCACGCTGCTCATTAGTGACTCTCCTCACGCCATAGGCGCGCAATGTGCATAAAGTTCTGGACGATGATCGCCCCTTTCATGAGGGCTAGAATGAACAACCAGACGACCGAGCCGCTGGCCACACCCACCCAATATTCGACGGCCGTTAACACAGCCAAAATAATCAACGTCATCACGCCCAACCGATAGGCTTCTTTTTTCTTCTCACCATTCACGCTATCAAAACCTCCTGGAAACCAAGACCCAGCTTACTTACACTTGTCACAAACATGAAATTGCCCGTTAGTCTCCTGCCGGCGCCGGCGCCATTTGAATGTACTGAGACTCCGCCAACCCATAATCATACGGGTCACCCACCACCACAAAGGGGACATCATAGTTAAATTCAGGGGCTGGCGAAGGAATCTGCCATTCCGGGGAGCGAGAGCGCCACGGATTCGTGGCCGCCTTCTCCTGAGTCCGGGCGCTAACCACAAAATTATAAATCATGATCAGAATAGACCAGCCAATTACCAGGGCTGCCAAAGTCACCAAAATTTGCCCCGTCTCAATACCCAGCAACGGATCATAATCTGCAATGCGTCGGCGCATACCCAAAATACCGATACTCATTTGTCCAAAACTCATCACCCAAAAACCGGGCGTCATCAGCCAAAAATGCAGCTTGCCCAAGGATTCCTTGTACATCCGCCCCGTAATTTTCGGGTACCAATAATACAAAGCGGCAAAGAAGGGAAACACAAAGCCACCAAACATAGTCGCGTGGAAATGCCCGACTACCCAATAGCTGTCATGTAAGTGCAAGTCCGTCGGAATCGTTCCCAAAATGGGGCCGCTAATACCCCCGATCAAGAAAACAGATATAGCGCCGAGCGTGAACAACATCGGCGTTTCAAAAGTCATCTTTCCTTCCCACAAAGTGGCCACCCAGCTAAAGAACTTCACCCCCGTGGGAATCGCCACAAACATGGTGGAGATCATAAAAGGCACCCGTAGCACGTCAGCCATGCCGGAAGTGAACATATGATGCGCCCACACCAAAAAACCGACCAGCGCAATGCCCAAACTAGACAAAGCAATCCATTTATAGCCAAAAAGAGGCTTGCGCGTAAAGACCGGCAGCAATTCGCTAATCACCCCCAACCCCGGCAGCACAAACACATACACGACTGGATGGGAATAGAACCAGAAGAGGTGTTGGTACAAAATTGGATTACCACCACCAGCCGGATCAAAGAAATTCAGACCAATCGCCCGTTCTGCAATAGACATCATCAACGCTACGCCCACAGTTTGCGTAGCTGTAAACTGGATAAGCGACGTGGCAATTGCCGCCCACACAAAAATCGGCATCCTAAACCAAGACATACCTTTGGCGCGCATGGCTACCGTGGAAACGATGATGTTAATGGCGCTGGCAATAGAAGAAAAGCCATTCAACCAAAAACCCATCAAGAATAGTTGGACACCCAGAGGGGCGCGCAAGGAAAGCGGCGCATAGCCTACCCAGCCCGTGTCCCAACCGCCTACTGCCATACCCGCCAAAATTAAGATGACCGAGGGAACGCCAACCCAATAACTAAAGGCATTGAGGCGCGGGAAGGCCATGTCTGCGGCGCCAATCATCAACGGCACCAGGTAGTTGGTCATAGCGCCCACACCCAACAGGATGCTGGCAATCATAACAATGCCATGGGCGCTAAAGAGGGTGTTGTACTGGTCGTTGGTCAGCCACTGCATGCCCGGCTGCGCCAGCTCAATGCGGAAAATAATGGCAAAAATGCCACCAATAAGCAGCACCAAGAGGCTGGTAAACCCATATTGAATACCAATGACCTTATGATTGACGTCCACATTTAAATAGCGGAACCACTCCGGTTTTCCTACGGGAGCGCCGTGGCGTAGGGGCGTTTTCTTACCAACCATCCATAAAAACCAGTCCGTTAGTACACCACTGCCGAAGAGGAACCCAATGACGCCAACCAAAGCGCCAAATACGAAGCTTGGTTCAGCCACAATGTATCCAAATAGATTGAAGGTTGCTCCAGTTGGCGCCAGGCCTAATGCCAACCGAATGGCCTCAATGAGGCCAATGCCAATTAAGGTAAACACGATTTGACCGAACAGCCCCCGCACATAACCGGTAGCGGCGCCATAATACATAAAACGGCCGATTTTCGTGTTTTGGAATGCCCCCATGCCTGCCCCAAAGCCAACCAGAGCATGACCAATAACCAGCAAATACCCGACCGCCGGTAAAATCAGGTTCAGGGCAACGGCTGGTGGTTCCTGACCCAACATAGTAACCAGTACAAAGTCGTGAACATAGCGCAAAGTCACCGCAATCACAAAGCCAACGAGCGCCCCAAATAGGCCAGCCAGCAGTATGTCATAAGCGCGCGAACGGAAAATTTTTAGCAAAGCACCCATATTTTATCTCCTCATAACAGCTCAATCTGACGCTTGCACCCCAGCTGCTATTTACTCCTCCAAAGTTTCCATGAAAGCAATGAGATCCGCTATGATGTCGATCTCAATGCCATCGTTGGTCAAGACTTCTGCCTGCTTTTCCGCAAACTGCTCTTCATAAATAGCAGGCATAGCGTTTGGATAGCCCTGGACAATTTCCTGGGCCGGATACAGAATGCTATTGCGAATGTACTCTTCATTCGCGATGGCAGACGTTCCGTCTTCAAATTGGCGTTCGCTGCCCAGTAAGCCTAACCAGCTTGGGCCGACGACCCGTGATCCATCCAGGCTGTGGCAGCTATTACAGCCAAAACCACCGTCGCCAGCCGGACCATACCAGATGGCGCCACGTTCTGCAGGGGTCAATTCGGCAAAATTGATACGCATAGAGCGTTCCTCAACCCAGGCCGCAAATTCCGTGTTATCGACGACGCGCACATCGGCCAACATGTTTGCGTGTTCAAGGCCGCAGATTTCAGCACAGCGCACCTTGTAATTTCCAGCCGCGGTGGGGGTAAAGCGTAATACGGTTGTTCTACCGGGAACCAGGTCTTGCTTAACGCGAAATTCGGGGACCCAGAAAGAGTGGAGAACGTCTGTAGATGTCATTTCCAAAACAATTGGTTGACCAACGGGTAAAACCAGTTGCGTGGAGCTTACGTCTTGTTCGGGGTATGAGAAGCTCCATTCCCACTGTTTGCCAATGACTTCTACCACCATTTCATTGGGTTTTGCTTGTAGCAAATCTCGGAGAACGATGGCACCCCAGACACCAAACCCGATGACGGCAAAGATGGGGACGACTGTCCAAATGATTTCCAGAGTTGTATTTCCATGGACGTGGGGGCCATCTGTTTCGTCCCCAGGCTTGCGGCGAAAAACAACGACTGTGTACAGCATTATGACCATGATGAGCGCAAATAGGAAGGAAATCATCCAGAAGTGCCCTTCAAACATGGTGTCAATGGGTCCGCTTTCGGCGCTGGCGGCTACGGGCAGCCGGAACATTGGCCCAAACACCAGGTATTTGAGGACCAGGGTAGTGAGTACGATTAAGACACTCACGATGATGAAATGTCTATACTTTCCCATAATCTTTACCTACCATATTCTCCTTCGATTGATTGATGCGTATTGCCGGCATGTTTGTGGCATGGCTGGCGCCCCATAAATTTTTAATAGGTGGCTCCTTCGAAAATAAAAGTGGGTTAAGCGGGTGCCAATTGAAACTTGGCAGGCT
>CAZDEO010000128.1:0-10861 GCA_964504445.1 uncultured Anaerolinea sp.
TAATTTGGCGGGTAAGCTGGCCGCCGTCATCTAGGGCGGCATATAGGCGGGTCATGGCGGGTAATACAAGAGCCTCCATTTCCTGAAAGAAGGCGTCTGCGCCACGCCCCTGCCAGCTTTTTTGCAAATTGCTGACCATGTTTTGCAAGCGTTGGGTGAGTTCTCGCTGCATTTCTGCTTCGTTTTGCCAGCGCTGGGCGATGTCTTGTAATTGTTCGTAATCGATTTGAATGGTGTCTTGGTTCATGCTGGTTCCTTTTGCGGAGAAAGTTGGGTGCGAGGAATTTCCCGGCAGGTTATCACCTTGTTTTTGGGCAAAACTAGCGGATTTTAACTCCGTTTGGGTATGCAGGGGCGTTTTTTTCTTGCTCGTATAGTACCTGCACACAAGATTCCACTTAACGGAATAGGTTACAAATTGCGATCTGGTTTTTGGCTCAGATATTAAGATTTAATCTCATGACTTGTTGGTTGTCAAATCCTTTCAAAGTAAAAAGAGGTTTTAAATAATGATGTATTGGCACTGGTTATTTAAAGTGATTTTACGGCCGTTCTCCACGTACGCTACCTCCGCTTTACGTAAGCCACTGCTCCTTGCTCGCTAGACAACAAAAAAAAGCCAGCATCGCGGCTGGCCTTCGTGTAAATCAAGAAATCTAAGTCATCAATCTTGCAGCACGCGGGCGTCGTACTCGTGCCAGTGCACGTGCACCGGCTCGCCCACGTGCAGGGGGCCGTCGCCGTTGAGGTTGCGGGCCAGGGCTACTAGCGACGGACCATGATCCAGGCGCACGGTGTAGCGGGTGTCGGTGCCCAGGTACATAATCTGGTCTACGGTGCCGCGCAGGTGGGAACGGCCGTTGCCGCCATTCACCCGCGTCAAAAACACCTTCTCCGGGCGCACCACCAGCGTCACTTCTCGGCCGACAGGCAGGGGTTCGTCAGCCTCGGCCCACACCGTTTGCTGGGCTACCGCTAGCCGCGCCCGGTGATTCTCCCAGGCGGCTACTTCTCCGGGTAAAAAGTTGGTTTCGCCAATAAAATCAGCCACAAAGCGGTTCGCGGGCCGGTTATAAATGGAAGCGGGGTCGGCTATCTGTACCACCCGTCCCTCATTCATTACGGCAATGCGGTCCGACATGGCCAGGGCCTCTTCCTGGTCGTGGGTGACGTAGATGAAGGTGATTTCCACCTGCTCCTGTAAATTTTTTAGCTCGCCGCGCATGGCCTGGCGCAGCTTCAGGTCCAGGGCGCTGAGGGGTTCGTCTAGCAGCAGCAGCTTGGGTTGGTTAACCAGAGCGCGGGCCAGGGCTACGCGCTGCTGCATGCCGCCGGAGAGTTCCGAGGGGCGGGCGTGGGCTACGTCGGGCAGGCGCACCAGTTCCAGCGCTTCATGCACGCGCTTTTCCCGTTCGGCTTTGGGCAGCCGCTGGATAGCGAGGCCAAAAGCGATGTTTTGGGCCACGCTCATGTGGGGGAAGAGGGCGTAATTTTGGAAAACGGTGTTGACGGGGCGTTTGTGGGGGGGCATGTGGGTGATGGGGATGCCCTGAAGCAAGATTTCGCCGCTGGTGGGCTGCTCAAAACCGGCAATAAGGCGTAGGGTGGTGGTTTTGCCGCAGCCGCTGGCTCCCAAGAGGGTGAAGAATTCCCCGGGGGCGATGCGCAGATCGATGTCGTTAACGGCCGTTACTTCCCGACCATGCTGCCGTCGTGCCGGAAAAACCTTCGAGACAGAACGTAATTCTACCGCGTATTCAGGCGCCATCTTCCACCCCCACGTGCAAGGTGAAGCCTTCGCCCCATTGGCGGATCTCTGCTAATGAGAAGCCAATAAACACCTTCATTGCATCAACTCCTGGGTTAGATGGTTGGTTAGTTTGCTAGTTGGTTGGCTGGCTAGCTGGTTGGACACAAACAAACCAACCCACTAACCGACTAACAAACCACCTAATCAGCCATTCTCCTTAACTTTTCAACCACAATTACAATCAACACCGAAAGCACCATCATAATGGCCGCCAGCGTGACAACCAGGGGCAGGCGGCTGGGAAAACGAAGTTGGGAATAGAGGTAAATAGGCAGGGTTGTGTCGCTGCCCACCAGGAAAAAGGTGACCGCAAATTCGTCCAATGATGTGGTAAAGGACGATAGAAAAGCCGCAGCCAGGGCGGGAGCGGACATGGGCAGCGTGACGCGCCACAAGGTACCCCAATAATCTGCGCCCAAATCCATGGCGGCTTCCTCCACGTGCGCCTCGAACCCGGCAAGCCGGGCGGCCACAATGAGCATGGCGTAAGGCACATTGATGATAACGTGTCCGATGCCCACTGTCCACAAAGTGAGGGGAATGCCCACGCGGGTGAAAACGATGAGCATGGCCACGCCCATAACCACGGCGGGAATAACCATAGGCATAGCGGCAATGGAGAGGAAGATGGTTTTGCCGGGGAAGTCGAAGCGCACCACGCCTAGGGCGGCCATGGTACCCAGGGCGGTGGCTACCAAGGAGGAAAGGATGCCGACGAGGAGGCTGTTGGACACGGCCGTGACTAACTCCCGGCTCTCCCACAAGGCGGCATACCACTTCAGCGTAAAGCCACTCAGCGGAAAGGTTAGTGTGGCCGAGTCATTGAAAGAAAACAGCACCAGCAGGGCAATGGGCAGGTACATAAACAGCGTAAACAGCCAAAAGTACAGCGCACCGAGGCTGAGGGAAAAACGCCGGGGAGCAAAGAGGTTCGTCAGTTTCATCTTTGCAGCACCTCATCAGAACGGCGGAAGAGCAGGAACATAGGCAGCAGGGCCACCAGCATGACCAGGCTCATGAGCGAACCCAGGGGCCAGTTTAGGGCGCGCACAAACTGGTCTTGAATGATGTTACCGTACATGATGCCGTTAACCCCGCCTACTAGCAAGGGCGTCACGTACTCGCCCAGGGTGGGGATGAAGACGGAAAGGAACCCAGCAATGACGCCCGGCAGGCTGAGGGGCAGGGTCACGCGGAGGAAGCTGTACCAGGGGGGGCTGCCCAGGTCGGCGGCCGCTTCCAGCAGCCGCTTGTCCATGCGCTCCAGGGCGGCAAAGATGGGCAGGGCCACAAAGGGGACCCAGACGTAAACGAGGGTGACGATAACGGCCGTTTGGCTGAATAGTAAAATCGGCGATGGCTGCTCAATCCAGCCCACCCACAGCAAAAAAGTGTTCAGCACCCCTTCCGTGCCCAGAATGAGCTTCCAGGCCAGAATGCGCAGCAGGTAACTGGTCCAGGCGGGGATGATAATCAGCGTCAGCAGCGTCATGCGCCGCGCCCCGGCGCGAAAAACCAGGTAATAGGCAATGGGATAAGAGAGCAAAATACACCACAATGAGGTTTGCAGGGAGACAAGGGTAGAACGCCATAGCAGCCGGTGCAGCGCCGAATTGTCGATAAAGCGGTGGTAGGTGTCCAGCGACCAGCGCATGTCACCGCCTAGGGTGCCGGTTTGGAAGGTGTACAGCACCATGATGGCAATGGGCACAACAAAGAACAACAATAAGGCCAGCACCGGCGGCCCCATTAGCAGCAGTAGTCGCCGCTTTTCGGCCAACTTGCCTTGGTTGGGGGCATCGGCAGAGTTGGTGAAAGGTGCCATTTTGGGGTTAGTAAGCCGCTAATTGGTGAAGGGTGACCGGTAATCAGGTCACCCTTCACTCTTCATCGCTATGGGGCGGCCTTTACCCGATCCCAGTCGCTGACCAGTCGTTCCCGTCGTTCGGCCGTGACCGATTCGTAGAAGGTGGTCTCATCCAAAACAGAGATGTCCCCAATCTCTAGCAATGCCACAATTTCCTGGTCGGCCTGGGCGGTGGCATCCAGGTTGGCGGAGCCATAGCCGTATTCGTTGATGAGGAAGGTCATCGCCTCGGTGCTGGTGACGGCGTTGATGTAATCGTAAGCCAGATCTGCATTCTCGGCGCTGTTAGGAATGCCAAAGCCGCATACGTAGCCAATGCGTCCTTCGGTGGGCGTGATGTACTCTACGGGAACGCCTTCTTCTTGCAGCAGCAGCAGGCTGTCGGGCCAGGCACTGCCTACCACCCACACGTCACCAGAGGCTACAAGCTGCACCACTTCGGTATAGTCGGTCCAGTAGGTGAGCAGGTTGGGCTTCAGTTCGATGAGCTTTTGTACAATGGCTTCGTCCTGCTCTGGAGTGGTGTCGAAGGCGTCGTAGCCTAAAACCAGGGCGCCGACAATGTGCTGGGCTTCGCCGGAGTCGTAGATGGCGACATGCCCGGCATATTCGGGGTTCCACAGGTCAGCCCAAGAGGTGGGCATGGTTTGCACTTTGTCGGTGCGTACTAGTACCGATTCGTAGCCCCATTCCCAGGGAATGAAGTATTGCTGCCCATTGAATTCACCCAGGCTGGTGAGGGCAGTGGGCATTTTGTCGAAGTTTTCCAGGCGGGACACGTCGAGAGGTTGTACTAGCCCGTTGTCTACGTAAAGCTGCCACCAGCCGCTGCACGGATGCACCAGGTCGGTGACGAAACCGGTTTGGAGTTTGGCAAAAGCTTCGGCGTCTTCGCCAAAGAAGCTGAAGTCTACGTTGACAGAGGGGTGTTTTTCGGCGAATTGCGTCCAAAATTCAGGCAGTTCGTAGCCTGACCATTCAAACACATTGAGGGTGCCAGAATCGGCCGTTTCTGAACCACCACAGCTTGTTAACAACATAACGGCGCTCACCACGAGCGCCAGTTTCCACCAGATACGTTGTTTCATCTTTTTCTCCAATTTTACTATATCAGCGCTGCCTTGTTTGTGGCATTGTGTGCGGTAATGCGCCGCTGCAAATAGGGAATAAAGTACCCGGCGTAGCGGGCTTGCAAAGCTGGTAACTGCCAGTCATTGCCTGTGATGCGGCCGCGGCAGTTTCCTGCCCCGCACTGGCAGGTGAATTCATCGTAGGGTGAACCGTCACACATGGCGTAGTCGATGCAAATTTCTTCGCCAGGGGCGATGGGGCGCAGGGCGACAAGGACGATCTGGCCATCAAACCCGGCGTTGGGGTTACAGGAATGGTTTAGGTAGTCGGCTGGTTCTGGCTCGTCGTGGGGGCGGGCAGCCAGGTAAAGGCCTTCCTCTACCTGCACGGCGTAGTGGCGCAGGTGCTCTGGTAGGGTGGCTAGCTGCTCACCATTAACGATGTCGCCTCCCCACACCAGCAGCCGTTCGCCAGCGGCGATGCTGGCCGTGGCGAAAATGCCGTGGCCCCCTTTTTTGGGCAACGGCCGTGCTGTGAGTTTAGGGGACAGGTATGAATTACTCATTAGTAGTCGTCTCGGAACAAGTATATATCCAGTGCCTCTTGCGCGCAGTAATATTAACGAAAGTGGCTCCCCACACATCGGCCATTTGACTAAAACGGCGCTTACGTCATTTGTCGTAGGGGCTTTACTGGGTCCAAAGAAAAGGATTATAACGAGAGGTAAGAGCAGTGACTACCAAGTGGGGGGAAACCTCCGGAGCCTAACCCCTTCCAAATTAGGGTTTACGAACCCCCAGAGCGGTTTGTCCCGGCGCACAAAATCGCACATATCTGCCACATCTACACCCAAGTAAACGTGCTATCTTGCGTGTAATATTGGCGGATAGGTTTGTTAAAGCAGATTGTTTGTTTTGGTGATGAGCAGGTGGAACAACGGCCGTTGCCCACCCACCTGCAAAAGGAGGCTTCTGATGGCACAGGCAGGGATTCACAGTATGGTTGGCGTGGCGGTCCGTAAATGGACGCCCGCTCGCGAATGGCTCGTCCTGGGGATTGTCCTCGGCAATTTGCTGCCCGACGCCGATAACCTGGCGGTAGCCCTGGCTACCGTTACCGGGGCGCCCACAGAGGGCTTGCACCGCACCTTCACCCACAGTCTTTTCACCGTCGTGGGCATCATTTTGGTCTTGCAACTGCTGGCCGCGCTTACCAAACGGCCGCGCTGGGGTAACCTGGGCCTAGGTCTGGGCATTGGCGTGCTGATGCACATTCTGCTGGATTTGGTTATCTGGTTCGACGGTGTGGCGATTTTGTGGCCGCTGCCCTCATGGGTCAATCTCTGGGAAGAGGTGACGCCGCCGGCGTGGTTTAGCCAGCTCATGATGCCGGTAGAGATGCTGTTCTTTGCCCTCTACTTCTGGGGGCTGGGGGTGCTGGCGCGGCGGCAGGGTACGGACCTGGGACGGCTGAAATCGCTGCGGGTGTGGACGGCCGTACAGGCTATTCTCTTCCTGCTGTTCCTGGTGCTGGTGCACACCATGGAAAGCGGCTTCCTGACCATTTATGGGGCAGTCTACCTGCTTTCACTCGGGCTGGCGGCCGCAATCACCATCCAGATGCGGCAAACCATCGAGGCCATTGCGCAATGAAATTGGGCTAATTTAAACGGAACAGGGAGGATTGCGTAACTACTCCCTGTTCTTTCAAGTATTCAAGCGCTGCGATTATTTGTTGGGTATTGATAGGGAAGTGGGCTATGAACGTCGAACCTGTCATTTGTTTGGCGTGTGGAGAGCAAAACTTACCTGATCGGAAGGCCTGCTCAAGGTGTGGAAAGAAGCTTCCTTCCTTGAACGTGACTGACCTCTTGCCAATCAAAGACTTTCCGCTACCGCTGACGCCTAGCGTTCTAAAACCGGTCCCGGCTTTGCTGGCTCTAGGCGCAGGAGGGGGATTTCTAATAATCGTCTACGCAATCTTCGCAGCTAACATTCTAGTTCCGTTCCCGCGAGCGACAGTATATGCGGCGAGCGTGATTTTAATTTTTTCCTCTCCTTACGGATTGCCATTAGCGGGGATAATAACCATGGGTGTTTGTTTACTGCTCGGAAAACATAAGGCCCTGCGTGTCGGACTCGGTGAAGATAGAAGAGTTGGGGCTCTGGTTTACAGTGCCGCTTTTAGCATTGCTTTCACTTTTCTGCCCTTCATTTGCTTGTTTGCAGGCGTTCCGGTGATCTTGGCTCCGATAATTCCAATAGTAGTGATAGCGGTTGGGCTATTTGTGTATCGAAAATTGTCTGGCCCGCGAAAGGTTTCACCTGGATAACCGGATAAACGGCTGGCTTTTGCTGCACCGACCAACAAAACTAAACGTTGCCACTAGGAGGGCATAAATTGATGTGCGCGGTGCTTTTGTTACGGCTTCACGGCCGTTACCCGCGCACTCAACACTTTAGCTGGCCCGGTATGGGCCGGCGACTGGGCCAGTTCCACTTCTGGGTTGGCCTTGTCGCGGATTGAGATGTCTGTGAATCCGGTGGCGCGCATGGCGGCTACGTAGTCGGCCACGTCTTCGGCGCCGGTGATGCAGCCGGTCCAGGCGGCCATGTCGGCGCGCTCCTCCGGCGTGAACTGCCCCAATGTGACCATGTCCGATACAGCCAGCCGCCCGCCTGGCTTAAGCACGCGGAAGGCTTCACGGAAAACGGCCGTTTTGTCTGGAGCCAGGTTGATAACGCAGTTGGAAATAATCACGTCCACCGTGGCGTCATCCACCGGCAGCGCCTCAATGTGCCCCTGGCGGAACTCTACGTTGGTCAGGCCTACTTTGGCCTGGTTGCGCCGCGCTTTTTCCAGCATGGCCGGGGTCATGTCTACGCCAATGACGTGGCCGGTGGGGCCAACCTGGCGTGCGGCCATGAAGCAGTCGATGCCGCCGCCGGAACCCAGGTCCAGCACGGTCTGGCCCGGTAGCAGCCCAGCCAGGGTAATGGGATCGCCGCAGCCTAGAGAGAGGCCGGTGACGTCCTCCGGCAGCCAACTAGTGTCACTGCTGTACAGGTTGCTGAAGAGGGCTTCGTACTGCTCATCCTGGCTGCCGCAACAGGTGTTGTCTACGCCATCATCGCAACAGGTGGCGCTGACCTCCAGCTTGAATTCGTCGGCGATACGGCCGTAGCGCTTCTGTACTTCTTCATGAATCTGGTTGGGGTTTAATTCGCTCATTTATTCACCTCGTATTGAAGATTGTCTATGTGTCCCGCCCAAAAAAGAGAGTGCCGTCACTTGCAGCTATTCCACAGGTAGATTCAGCTTTTCAGGCGCAAAATTTTGCATCAAAACACCGCAGCACACGGCTATTTTGTCCTGGTTTAAGGAGTAGAAAATTTGCTTACCTTGGCGCTGGGCGTGAACCAGGTCGGCTTCCCGTAGGATGCTCAGGTGATGGGAAACAGTGGGCTGGCTGACTTCCCCTAACTGGGCCACAATATCGTTAACGCATAGCCAGTTGCAGCACAGCATGCGCATGATTTTTTGCCGGGTGTCATCGGCGATGGCTTTGGCAAAATTAACAGAATTCACGTTTACGCCCCTTTTATAGAAGCCTGTCTATATGTTGGGGATTATAAAGGAGGCTTTTGATTTGTCAAGCACGGCCGTGCCCATTTTTGACTTAACATCGGCCCACCGATAGAATCCCTCCCTACTTACCTGTTTTACCTCGACTGAAAGAGAGTGACCTATGCGAATTGTGGTGGATGCAATGGGCAGCGATGATCACCCGGGTCCTGATGTGGAAGGGGCAGTGTTGGCCGCCCGCGAATTTGGCGAGACGATTATTTTGGTGGGGGACGCGGCGCGTATTCAGGCTGAAATGAGCAAGTATGATACCGCCGGTCTTCCTATTGAAGTGCAGCACGCCAGCCAGCAGGTCTCCATGACGGACAAGCCGTCAGAGGTGATCAAGGGTAAGCCAGACTCATCCATGCATGTGGGGCTGCAGTTGCTGCGGGATGGGCAGGCGGATGCTTTTGTGTCTGCCGGAAACACGGGAGGGATTTTGGGTATTGCCATGTTGCGGCAGGCGGGCGTGGGGCGCATTCGCGGCGCAAAGCGCCCGGCACTGGGTGTGGTGTTCCCCACGGAGGAACGGCCGTTGCTCATGGACAATGGCGCCAATGCCGACTGTAAGCCGGAATGGCTGGTGCAGTTTGCCCTGATGGCTAGCCTTTACGTGGAGCGCATGTTGGATATAGAACACCCCCGCGTAGCCCTCATTTCCAATGGTGAAGAGGAAGGCAAAGGCAATCTGCTCATCAAAGAAACCATTCCGCTGATGCAGGCCAGCGGTTTGAACTACATCGGCAACATTGAACCCAAAGAGTTCATTCGCGGAGCAACGCACATTGGCATTACCGATGGCTTTACGGGCAATATTATGATTAAGACGGCCGAAGCCATTGCCAGCTACATGTCGGACAAAATTCGGGATGCTATGATGGGCAATCCCCTGACGATTTTGGGGGGGGTGCTGGCTCGCCCTGCCTTTGGCAAGGTGCGGCAGCGGCTGAACCCGGATGAAGTGGGCGGTGCGCCGCTGTTAGGCGTGGATGGCGTGGTGATTGTGGGCCACGGCCGTTCCAACGCCTACGCTATCAAGCAAGCGGTGGGGCAAGCCCGGCGCATGGTGCAAAAGGACGTGGTGGCGGCCATTACGGCGGGCATGGCGAACCGTGAGTCGTAAACCGATTACGGATTACGGATTACGGATTACCATAAAGGAGACGTATGACGAAATTCCAAGATGCGCGGGGGCGACCACGCATTGTTATTACCGGCATGGGGGTAATGAGTCCTCTAGGGCACACGGCGGAGGAGAGCTGGCAAAGTTTGCTGCACGGCCGTTCTGGCATTGGCCGCATTACCCAGTTCGATACCAGCGGTTTGCCCGTGCATATTGCCGGTGAGGTAAAAGAATTCTCGCCTAAGGAGCACATGGATTTTAAGCTAGCCCGGCGTATTTCCCGCGCCTCGCAGCTAGCCATTGCTGCGGCGCGCATGGCTCTGGCCGATGCAAACTTGCCCGAACCTGTGCCCAACCCAGAACGCGTGGGCGTATTGATTGGCACGGGAGTAGGTGGGTTTGAAGTGGGTGACCGGGAAGTGGCGATTTTACGCAGCAAAGGCTTTGCGCGAGTTAGTCCCTTTGCTATGACTGGCTTTTTGCCCAACATGCCCAGCCATCACGTCAGCCACCTGGCGGGCACGTTGGGGCCAATCAGTACAGTGGTGGCGGCCTGCGCTACCGGCAACCAGGCGATTGGCGAAGCCATGGAGTTCATTCGCAGCGGGCGGGCCGACATGGTGATTACCGGGGGCGTGGAGGGGTTGATTCATGAAGCGGCGGTGGCTGGTTTTGCCGCCATGCGTGCCCTGTCCCTGCGCAACGACGAGCCGGAGCGTGCCAGTCGCCCCTTTGACAAAGATCGGGATGGCTTTGTGCTGAGTGAGGGTGCGGCCGTGCTAGTAATTGAGCGACTCGACCATGCAGTGGGGCGCCAGGCGCGTATCTATGCCGAACTCTTGGGGCAGGCCTCTTCTTCTGATGCCTTTCACGTAGCGGCTCCAGATCCGGAAGCGTCTGGAGCGCAGCGGGCCATGCGCTGGGCTTTGCAAGATGGTGGGGTGCAGCCAGAGCATGTAGCGTATATTAATGCTCATGGTACGGGCACGCCGGTAAATGATGTTGTGGAAACGATAGCTATTAAGCGGCTGTTTGGCGAAAGGGCCTACGAAATTCCGGTGAGCAGCAGTAAGTCGGTGTTGGGCCATGCCATGGGGGGCACGGGCGCTATTGAGGCGGTTTTTTGCGCTCTGGCCTTGCACCGGGGCGTTATACCGCCGACATGGAATTACGAAACGCCAGATCCGGAATGCGATCTGGACTATGTACCCAATGCGCCCCGTGCCGTTGATTTTCGGGTGGCGCTGTCGAATTCTTTTGGGTTGGGTGGGCAGAATGCCTGTTTGGTGTTTGGGAAATTTGCTGAGTAACCTAATGTACAACTTTTCCTGAATAGAAAATAGACATCGGATAACTTCTATTA
>CAZDEO010000129.1:0-10568 GCA_964504445.1 uncultured Anaerolinea sp.
CGCTACGAGGATGCGCAAATGCGCTTTTGGGCCACCTATGAAGAGGACGTTGATTTGATAACCAGCAGTGGCGGCACGGCCGTTGCCCGCTACCTGACCACGTGGCAGGAGGGGCAGCCGCCGCAAAAGTGGGGCAATCTCGCTTCGCGGGGGGTGCAGCTAGGCTGGCAACCCCGCAGCGGCGAAAGTGCCGCTTACACCCTCACATTGCCCCCCGATTTTGCCGTGCCGCCCAATGGTGAACTCGTCTTTTCGTTGGCGGATGCAGAAGCGGCAGACCCGCAGCGGGAACCAGTTGATTTAAGCGTGGAGGTGGCCGATGGGGCAGGGGAAACGGCCGTGCTGCCTCTCAGCCACTTTTTGCCCCTCCAACCCCAATTGGAGGCGCAGCTCTTCAAGCTGGCCTATTTTAGCGACGCGAAGACGGCGGAGGCGGTGTATCAGAGTTTCTTTTTGCCGCTGGCCGATTTTGCGGCGGTGAATGAGAAGTTAGATGTGAGGGGGGTAACGGCTGTGACCTTTCGCTTTGACCGCACCCCAGAGGGCAAAATCTGGCTGGACAACGTGGGCTTCCGCTGAAGGCAGTTGCGCAGCCCAACGCCAGCTTCAGCCACTGCCGAACGAACCAACTCTACAAAAGGGTGGTGGTCGTAAGTGATGTTGACCTGAAGATGGAGGACAATATCAAAGGGGAAAAGGGGACCAAAAAAACATTCTCAATCGCCCCCCACCCATCCCCATTCATGCCCCCAGCATGTGCAGACGGCCGTGATTTTGCGATACCGTGCAAGTTTTCAGCTACAATCGGGCCATGATTATCCAACTATCCCTTCCCGAATGGCTGGGCAGCGTCCACCACGATGGCTCGGCCCCATACGTTTCTGACCTTTACCCGAAGTTGGGCGACGCCGTACAGGTGCGCTTGCGCATGGCCCACGATGCGCCGGTAACGGCCGTCTACCTGCGCACCTTTCCCGATGGCGAGCAAGCCCTGACGCCTATGCAGCGCGCCGACTCTGCGCCCCCTGTGCAGTGGTGGACGGCCGTGCTGCCCATTAGCCAGCCCACCACCCACTACCGCTTTTTGCTGCACGCCGCTGACGGCATGTGGTGGTTTACGGGCAATGGTCCCGGCGCCGGCCTGCCCCTGGACAAGTTTGATTTTCGCATTTTGGCCGATTATGAGCGGGTGGCGTGGTTGGAAACGGCCGTTTTCTACCAAATCTTCCCCGACCGCTTCCACAACGGCGACCCGGCTACAGACCCCCAACCTCACGAATTTGAGTTTCGCGGCCATGGCCCACAAACTTACCCCTGGGGCCAGCCACCACCGGCTGACCAGCCCGGCCCCATCGTCTTTTACGGTGGCGACCTGCCCGGCATCACCCAAAAGTTGGACTACTTGCAGCAGTTGGGCGTCAACGCCCTCTATCTCAATCCCATTTTCACTGCCCATTCCAACCACAAGTACGACGTGGCCGACTACGAACACGTAGACCCCCACTTTGGCGGTGATGAGGCCCTCATTACCCTGCGGCAGGGGCTAACAGCGCGCAACATGCGCTATTTGCTGGACATTGTGCCCAACCATTGTGGCTATTGGCATCCCTGGTTCCAGGCGGCGCGAGATAACCCGAACGCGCCGGAAGCAGAATTTTTCACCTTCACCCAACACCCAGACAAGTACGCCTCCTGGCTGGGGGTGTGGACGCTGCCTAAGCTGAACTACCGCAGTGCCGAACTGCGTCGCCGTATTTATGCCGGGAACGACGCCGTGTTTCGCCGCTGGCTGCGCCCCCCCTTTGCCGCTGACGGCTGGCGAGTGGATGTGGCGAATATGCTAGGACGGCAAGGGGCCACGCAAATGGGGCTAGAAATTGCCCAGGGTATGCGCCGTGCTGTCAAGGAAACTCGTCCCGACGCTTATTTGCTGGGTGAAAACTTTTTTGACGCCACCGATGCTTTGCAAGATGGCGACCAGTGGGATGGGGTGATGAATTACGCCGGTTTTGGCATTCCACTGTTTCACTGGCTGTGTGGGTATAAGCAGGGGGCGCACGGGCTGCATGAGTTGATTGAAACGGCCGTGCCCTGGCCCACTACAGCCCTCTTGCAAACGTGGCAGCAATACCTGGCGGCCATCCCCTGGGCGGTGGCCTTGCAGCAGTACAACCTGTTGGGCAGCCACGACACGCCGCGCATACGCACCCTGGTGGGGGAGAATGACGCCCTGCATCGCCTGGCTGTCGTCGTTCTCATGACTTTTCCCGGCGTACCCGGCATTTTGTACGGGGACGAGGTGGGCATTGTAGACCAACCTGGGGTCCATTCGCGGGGGTGTATGCCCTGGGATGAGGCGGATTGGTCCCAGGATTTGCTGGCTTTTTACCGGCAGATGGTGGGGCTGCGGCGGGAAACGGCCGTGCTGCAAACCGGCGGCTTCCAAATCCTGTTAAACGAGGCCGACACCATTGCCTACCAGCGCGAAAGCGCCCAAGAGCGGGCCATTGTGGTGGCCCATCGCGCCGCGACGCCGCGCCGGGCGGCGGGGCTGCCCGTTGCCCAGGGTGGCATCGCAGACGGCACGCGCTTTGTAGAATTTTTCGGCGGCGCGGTGGCCATTGTGGAGCAGGGGGTGCTGCCTTTGCCAAACTTGCCGCAGGGGGCTACGCTGTGGCGGCAAGCGGGGAGTCGTTTTGATAAATGACGCTTGATAATGGAGGTAAGTGAATATGGAGGAAGCAAAGTTTGTACCGTTAACTCAATTTCGCCGGTATCCGGTGTATGATGAGGCGGAGATGCAGCGGCGGGCGGCGGCATTTTACGAGGATATGCAGCAGCGGCGCACTGTGCGCCATTTTGCAGAACGGCCTGTGCCGCGAGATATTATCGAACATTGTATTTTGACGGCGGGCACTGCGCCCAATGGGGCCAATAAGCAGCCGTGGCATTTTGTGGCGGTGAGCGATCCGGCGACGAAAAAACGGATTCGGGAGGCGGCGGAAGCGGAGGAGCGGGCTTTTTATGGTGGGCGCGCGCCGGATGAGTGGCTGGAGGCGTTACGGCCGTTCCAAACGGACTGGCACAAGCCTTTTTTGGAGCACGCGCCTTATCTCATTGCCATTTTTGCCCAATCTTTCACTTATGACCAGGAGGGGGAGAAGATGAAGCATTATTACGTGCAAGAGTCGGTGGGCATTGCCACGGGCATGCTCATTGCGGCGGTGCATCATGCGGGGCTGGCTTCATTGACGCATACGCCCAGCCCTATGAATTTTTTAAACGAGATTTTGGGCCGCCCGAAGTGGGAACGGCCGTATCTGCTGTTGGTGGTAGGGTACCCGGCGGAGGATGCCCAGGTGCCGGATATTAGCAAAAAGCCCCTGGTAGAGATTGCCACGTTTATGGAGTGATTGATTACGGACAGGTTTCGGCGTGGGGTCTGGTGGGAAAATACAGCCGCCATTCTTGCTCGGTAAAATTATTTTTCGCCTGGGTGCAGGCGTCAGCTACCAGTTGCTCAAGCACGAGATGCCAGAGGGTGACGCGGGCAGCTTCTTCGTTTTGGCTGGTGGCAATGAGCCAGTTACCGTCGGCCGAGAAGAAAACGGCCGTAAACTGATATTCCGCGTTAGGGGCTTTGACGTGAATGGGGAAGTCGCCGGGCGGGGCCGTGAGGTCCCATAGGCAAAAGGAGTCGGCGTGGGTAACCGCCAGCCATTGGTCACCAGGGTCGAAGGCGAGATGGCGTATTGGTTGGCTGGTGGGGGCTACCGGTAAGGGCTGCACAGGGTGAGGTTCGCTAGCGGGCGCATCGTTGCCAAGGGCATACAGGTGTACAATCGGGTCTGTTTCGCCGCTGACGGCCAACCATTTTGTTTGCGGGCTAAAGCTGGCCAGTGTGACCGTACTGCTGGTGGACAATGTTTGGTAGGGTTGCTCTAAACTTGTTGTCAGGTCCCAAAGTTGGGCGTCGTTTTGCGTGCCATAGGTTAACAGCCAGTGCCCGTCAGGGCTGACGGTGAGGGTTTGGGCATTGTTGGCGCTTTCCTCCAGGGTGGTGGGGGTGTTGGGCAGCGTGTCTTGCAAAGGCCATAGCTGTAGGTCTGTGCCCGTTTCGCTGGTGACTAACCATTGGGTGGGGGCGGTGGTGTTAACGGCCGTTGGCAACGCCAGTGTTCCGGTCAGGGTTTTGCTGGTTCCCAGGGCCAAGACTTGCCAGATGGCATGCCGCACGACCGCAGGCATTTGTTGGGGGTCGGAAATAAGTTTATACGCCTCAATGGCTAGCAACAGCCCGTGTCGTGCATTCTGCGGGTAGACATCAATAGCGCGGGAAGCAATGACCCCCGCCAGTTCTACTTGCGTGGCGGAATAGGCGGCGGTGGTGTGGGTGGCAACGGCCGTGGCCGTGGCCTGAGCGGTAGCTACATGGTCATTGATCCGATTCATCAACAACAAGGACACTAGCACCATCAATGCCAAAGGGATTAGCAGCAGGGCAAGCAGCCTGGTGAATGGGGGTAAAGCAGCAGGTTCTAGGGTTTGGCGGGCACGTCGTCTGCTCATTTTTCTTCCTGACCATAGACTGGAAACTGGAAAACTATGCAGGATTATACGGATAATGGGAGCATCTGTAAACTGCAAATGAGCCAGGGAAACGAGGCTGTTCCCACGGTGAAAATGCGGGCAGGGGTAAGGTGCTGGGTTTGGGGAATGGATGGGGGTGGGCGCGTGTAGGAGGGATCACGCGCCCATGAGGAAAACTACTCTACAAATATTTCGACGCGTTCGCCATCTTCTTCATTGGTGTAGTCGAAGATTTTTCCTTGACGGCCGCTGCGGATGGCGTCCATGACTTCCTGATATTCGGCGTTATCCACATTTTCTGGAATGAACCGGGCGCCCATTTTGATGCCCACGTTAACCAATCCCATGGGGATATTGACGTTGACTTTGTTGCGTCCGCTCATCATGTCGGTGACGCGCACGCGAAACCAACGGGCTGGTGTGGTCCCGCGTAATGGCTCTGCGCGTTCATCTTGTTGATTGTTGTCAATGGCGCGAATGAGTTCGGCGCCTTCTTTGGCGCTAATTTTGCCTTCCTCAATCATTTTGAGAATTTGCATGCGTTCTTCGGCGCTGGCCATGGGCTGACTCCTTGAAATTGTTTAGTAAATGCGCAAGCGCATATGGGTGAGGGCGCGCCGTTGGCTAAAGTTGGCGGCTCTCAGCAGTTGTTCCATGACAGGATCATTGTCTGGGTAATGCAATACAACGGCTCGCCGGGACATCTGTTGCAGGCGGTGAATGAGCCTGGCGAGCAACGGCCGTTCTAGCTGCCCTTGCCATTCAGCTTGTCGGCGGATGGCGAGGGTGTAAGGGCGACCCCAGTCAGCCGCGATGGTGCCCAGACCAGTTAACTGTTCGTGGTTGTTGTAGGTGGCCCAGGTTTCTTGGATGCGGCCGCTTAGAAGGTTGCGGAATGATTGCCACAGTCCCTGACGGTAGAAATCGGTGGGAACTGGCTCTGGCCAGGTAAGGTCTGGGTGTTGGCTGGCGCTGTCTAGCTGATAGGCTGCCCGCCATTGGTGTTTTTGCAGGGGCTGTACCTCAACTGGAGGCGTATCTGGCGTGTGGGGGGCCAATTCATGCAGGCGCGTAACGCTGGTGCGCCATTCAACCATGGTGCCGATTTGCTCGAATTGCAATGAGTTGTAAAGGTTGAGGGCGGATGTGTTCTCTTTTTCAACTTGTAGCATGACAACCTGACCATGCCGGGCACGCACTTGCTCTAATACGGCTTGCATTAAAGTGCGAGCGATGCCTCGCCGCCGGTAGTTGGGGTGGACGGCGACGTTGGCGATGATGTGCCGCCCCGGTATTTTGGTGGCGATGAGGGTGACGTTCCCTACAATACGGCCGTTTTCTTGCCAAACGTAGCCCGGCGGCAAGCGGTTATATTGAGGGTTCAGCCGCCACAAAAATGCGGGATTGCCCTGGTTGCTGGAGCGCATAGCTGTGCGGCTTTCCCGGTCCATTTTTTCACCAAAGGCTAGCTCCAACAGGTCCGCTACCTGAGGTACGTCCTGTTTCAAGTTAATGGGGCGAGGGCCATTGGATGGCCATTCTGGCGCAGATAGGGTGACAACCATAGGTTTGCAAGGATTGGTTTACATTACGGATTTCACACCTTAGTTTATCTTGTAATCTGGTGACTTGCCACCACTATCTGCTGCCTGTCACTTGTTTTCTAAGGCGTCTAGCAGGGTGTTGGCTTCTTCGGGTGAAATAATGCCCTGTTCAACCATTTTGAGAATTTTTAACTGTTCTTCAGGTGTGGCCTTGGCTTTAGAAGGCCGAGGCGGCGTTGGCGGGCGACCTGGACGTGGCCCAAACTGGGCGGCACGGTGTTTTTCAGCGCGGCGCCGGGCGCGTTCGGCGGCTTGTTCGGCACGCTGGGCGGCCTGCTCTGCCTTGCGCGAGATTTTTTCGGCAATTTTCTGGGTGAAGTCCGCGCCGAATTTGCTTTCTAGCTCTACAGAAAGCCGGGATAGCTGTTCACTTACTTGCGCGTTGATTTGCGCCCCCAGGCCTTCTAGGTCGAGGGTGAATTCCATGTCTGGATCATCGGCCTGGTAATGTTCCCATTCTTCCCGCACAACGTAGAGTTCTTTGAGGATGATACGGCCGTTGGCTTGTAGGTTGACCACAGGCCCGTCAGTACCAATGTGCCCTGTGAAGGTGTCACCTGTTTCGCGGACTTCGTCAAAAGTTAGGCGGTTGAGGACCTGGTTGCCCTGGGCGATTAGCTGTAAGGAAGCACTGGGGGGCCAGCGTAAGACAATGTCTCCACCGGCATGAAAGTGGTGTTTGCCGGCGGTCAGTTCGCCATAAATACGCACATCACCGTTGACTTCACCTACGTTGGTCACGCCGCCTAGGAAGCGCAGGTTGGCGTCGCGGTGGCCATGTTTTATGGAGACGTCTCCAGAAACCTGGCGTAGGCCAATGTCGCCGGCTACGGTTATGACGTCTACGTTTCCATTGACCACACGGGCAGAGAGGTCGCCGTGAATGTTTTGCAGGTGAATGTCGCCCACGTTGCGAAAGATGGCGTCTCCATTCACGGTAACGGCCGTTAAGCCCCCCTTGACGTGTTTGGCGGAGAGATCCCCGTGGACGGTTTTCAGGGCGGCTTGTTCCACGGTCACCAGGATAGCATCACCGTTCACTGTGCCGAAGGTTAGGCTCCCTTGCAGGTCCTTCACAATGGCGTCGCCGTGCACGTTTTCAACCACTAAGTTGGCGAATTCGGGTAGGCGGAGTTGTAAACGGCCGTGGCTACTAATGGTTAACCCATTTTCATGGGCGACAACCTTGGCATCATCTTCCTTAACCAAAACAGTAGATTTGTCCCAGCTTTTAATAATCAGATCACCGCTGCATATTGGAATAACAATATGGGGTACTTTTCCAAGTTCAAATTCTTGAGCCATATCAACCCCCTCTAGTCCAGATAGATTTGTACGTGCTCTCTACTTTCTTCATCGCGCACGTCAACTAAAAGACCGCTTTCGCCATCCATCAGCATGCTTTCTAACTCCGCCATATCAAAATCCATTTGCGGGGTAAAGTGACTGGCTATTGTAAAACCAAACTTAAGCATGCGGACAGGAATATTGACGCTAACCTTGCTTTTGCCTGTCTCCAGGTTGTTGACACGAACACGGAACCAACTGGGTTTTCTGCCAGTTGCAGCAACCGGCCCTGAAAAATCAGGGACTGGGGCGGGCTTTTCCGTTTGTTCTCCAGCCTCAACTTCTACATCCAACTTCGGTTGCGTCACCTCGATCTCCGGCTCAACTTGAGGCATTTTGGCTTGCGCGAGCAAGGTTGCCGCCTCATCGACAGTTATTTTGCCCTGGGCCAATAAATCAAGAATTTCTTTGCGTTCGTCTGTAGACATGATATAACCTCCATATATTCAGCAGGGTATTCCATCTGCTGTATTTGGGGTGCAAGGTCGCTCAAAATGCCCTTTGAGCGTTGACTTTGCACCTTTCTTTTTTAAGTGGTGGGCAATTGTTTTGCCACCACAATTATCCATTACCGCGAAGAAGTTGTAGTGCTTCTTCAGCAGATAAATTACCTGAGTTCAGTTCAGCTAAAATTTCACGGCGAGTTCCCTCAGAAACCGGCTTGCTGTCAGGTTCTCCTACTTCATATCCCATGGCATTGATAACTTCTGTTAACCGGGCGCGTACTGCTGGGTATGACATCCCCAATTCTTGTTCAACGCGGTTAATTTTGCCTTCACAGCGGATGAAAATTTCCACAAATTCCAGTTGTTCTGGCGTCAACTGATAAAGCCTGCCCAGAGTAAAATGTCCCTCTAGGGTGGTGTCGCAACTACGACAGTGTAGCCGTGTTACCGTCAGGTCGTCTTGACAGATGGGACATTTGCCAATTACAGGATTCATGCAGCTTTTACTCCTTGAATGCAATACGCCGAATTATTATTTCCTCAGAACTCCTAGCAAAGGGGTTTCTGTAGAAAACTGAGCGTGAATGGTGATGCGCTCGAAGCCGTACAAAATGTTTGTACTGAAATAATATTAAGAAAATTTACACATGTCAATAGATAATCTAAGAAAAATCGAAATATTATTGATAAATTTACAATATTTATTGAAATGTATTAGATGGTGGCCGTGCAATTGTTTGCGAAGGCGCCCTTGTGGCGTTGGCATTTCACGCGGGGCCAGCACGGGTGAGCATTTTCTTTTTAGTTACGGCCGTCACGAATGCTGGCATATGCTACATAGGTGAAGCCCAGAAATGCAGTGAGGAGAAGAAATAGCGGGCCGAAATTACCGCGCCAAATAGCAGCAGCAAGCCCAATTGCTGTATATATAGTTAGCAGGATTTCATAGATGATGATGGTGTCAAAGGAAGAGTGATATACGCTTGGGGTGTGGAGAGGTGTTTTTCCTAGCTTGGGTGTACGAATGAAGGGATGGTTTTTACTGAAAAACGCTTGTACAATGGCGCGGACGTTGCTGGGAGTGAGACCAATGGCCACAATGAGTGTGACGGGTAGGTAAAGCACACGTTGTCGCCAGTCTTTGTATAAAGTTTGCTGCGCAAGAATAAAGAGTATGGGTTGACCGATGCCGACGATACTAAAAAGTATAAATTGGGGAGGGACACGATAGTTGAGATAGACCAGGGGGACTTGAACAAGAAGCAAGAGCAGCAGCAGCAGGTGGGTGGTGTAAGCGGACATGGCAAGTAGAGCATACCAACGGGCGATTGGCCTTTGTCTGGAATCGGTGAGGATGGCACGGCCGTATTTCAATAAGCATTGGGTTGCTCCTTTTGCCCAACGGTTCTGTTGGCTTTTATAAGCGGTCATGGTAATGGGCAGCTCGGCTGGCGCTTCCACGTCGTTTAAAAAGCGAAACTTCCACTGTTTCAGTACGGCGCGAGTGCTCAGACACAAATCTTCGCAAACTGTATCGTCTAACCACCCTCCGGCATCTTCTAGACAGGCGCGCCGCCATACTCCCGCAGCGCCATTAAACTTAGGAAACAAGTTTGCGCGATGACGCACTGTTTGCTCTATGGCAAAATGTTTATCCAAGGCGATAGCTTGCGCGCGTGTCAGAAAAGTATGATGGGCATTTAGATGCCCCCAACGTGCCTGTACCATCCCTAGGCGAGGCTCTTGAAAAAAGTGTGGAATGGTTTGGTATAAGAAATCCGGCAGTGGTTGAAAATCAGCATCAAAAATGGCGATGAACTCCCCGGTTGCTGAATCTAGCGCCCTGGCCAATGCCCCCGCTTTGTAGCCCTGGCGATGGTCACGGTGGATGAGACAGATGTTAATCCCTTGTCGTTGGTAATAGCAGACAAGTTGGGCGGCTTTTTCTGTCGTATCATCGGTTGAGTCGTCTACAATCTGAATTTGCAATTTTTCGCGGGGATAATTCAGAGCTACGGCCGTTTCAATTAGCTTTTCTATCACATAGCGTTCATTAAAAATAGGAAACTGCACCGTCACATCAGGCCAGGAATCCATGGAAACCATGGGCGTAGGAAATTGCTCATGACGGTGCTGTCTATACAGTACCAAAGTTAACAAACCCAGCAGCCCAAACACGGACAAGCCTAATAAAGCCAGGACATAAAGCCCGCTCAAAATAGTGATCATGAAATTTCGTTGTTTGCTCGTTGGAGGACTGTTTTGAGCTGTTTGTTAAATACACCTCGCGTCAGCAGCACCCGGCGTCCACACCCCTGGCAGATTAACCCAATGTCAGCTCCCACCCGAACCACTTTCCACGCATAGCTTCCGCAAGGATGCTTCTTGCGTAGCTGGACAATATCACCCAGAAAAACCTCTTTGTACATGCTGCGGAAGTTAACCCAGGAGGGCCAACTGTGCAAGTGCCTTTCACCAACGAAAAGGTAACCGATTGCCCCTTACCTTTTTGTTATTGTTTGCCTCGCAGGGCAATTGCATTCTCTAGGAAAATGCTCTACGTTTAGCAAAAACGTGGAGT
>CAZDEO010000130.1:0-10438 GCA_964504445.1 uncultured Anaerolinea sp.
CAGGGGCAGGGCGATGGCGGCGAGGAGGCCGAGGGTGAGGGCGAGGCGTCGGGACGCGGGGGAGATGGGGGGCAGGGGGGCAGGGGAGATGTCATTTTCCTCTGCGTCCTTTGCGTCTTTGCTGTTATTTCCGGCGACGAGGTTGTAGACGAGGCCGAAGGCGGCCACGGCCGTTCCCGCCACCAACCAGGCGATGCCCAGGTTGAAGGCGATAGGTTCGGGGACGGCGGCCAAACGGGCCAGTACGGCCGTCATCACGTAGCCAAAGTAATAGTAGCTGATGGCGAAGCCAGAGAGCCAGGGGTCCAGCGGGGGCATAGCCGGGCTACGCCCCAGGGCGTTGAGGAAGGCGAATTCCATGGGCTTTTCGGTGTTGAGGATGGCCGGGTTTTGCGCCCGCACCCATACCCACAGGCCAAAAATGAGCAGGAAAAGCAGCTCGGTGCGGATAACCTGCCCGCGATTTGCGCGTAGCCAGCTTAAGAGGGGTTGTTGTGCGGCGCTTTGGTGCTTTTGTGATGAGTAGAGGCGCCAGGAAACGGCCGTGACCAGCCCTAAACTCACCACCACGCCGCCCAGGTTGTTACCCAGCAGCCCCAAACTGCCCAGCAGCCAAAAGAGGTAGCTCACCAGCAGCAGCCCCACCATTTTGGTGAAGGCGTAGCCCCGGTCGGCTAGCTTGTGGAAGAGGGTGTATGTGAGGGGCAGAACGGCCGTGCCCAGCACCAGCAGCGCCACCCACCAGCGAAATGCAGCAAAAATGTCAGAGAAAGATAGCATAGTTTATTGGCGTGAAACGTGAAACGTGATGCGTGAAAAGAGAGGCTTCACGTTTCACGCATCACGTTTCACGCGGTAAATGCTTGTACCCGCATTGCGGTACACTTCTTCCAGGTAACCCGCCTGCACCATTTGCTCAAATTTATTCATGCCTTGTGGATTGTAATAGACCCATTCCAGTTGTCCGGCATAAATGTAGGTAACCTCATACTTTTGTAAGAAATTGAGCGCTTCTTGCACGCTGGTCGTGTTGTAGAAGTTGTTCACCTCGCGGATGCGGTTGCTAACTAGCCAGCCGGGCACGGTGGCACGCTGCTGCCGCTGGTGCCAATCCCAGCCAGCGACGGCAGGCAACCCGGTGTACATGGCCACGCGGCTGGTAATGGAGCGGTACTCGCTGAAGCCGCCGTTGTTGTGGCTGTGTCCTTCCACAATCACCGGCGAGCCGTCAATGTGCTGCCACATCCAGCGCAGCGCTTCGTAATCGTAGGCCAGAGAAATGGTGGAATTGTTCGTGTCGCCGTAAGAGACGTATTGCATAAAGGCCATGCCGTTCAGGGTATTGGGCGCTTCTTTGCTCATGCGGATGGCCCATTTGGCCTGGGTAGCCAGCACAGGGTAGAGCAGGGCGGCAAAAACCAGCGTGCCGAGGGTTATTTGCCAGACGCGCCGGGTGAGTTTGCCCCGTTTTTGCAGGGTGGGCCACATCCACACGGCCGTTACCCCCCCCACCACGCTCAGCAAAATCCACACCTGCATGTAAAACTTAAACACCGTATTCATACGCCCAATGTCCCCATCCAGCACCACAATCTCCACAGCCAATGTCAGCGCCAGGGCGGAGGAGATGAGAATGAGGACGATGCGCCGCGCTGGGGGTAGGCTGGGGCGCAAGCCTAGCAGCCCGGCGGCAATGACTAGGGTGAGCACGAAGGGCGCGATGTAGTAGCCGCGCAGGGCCAGGGCCGCCAGCAGCGCCACGTAAGCCAGCAGCGCCACAATCAGGGCTGCGCCTGCTGGTTCAAAACGGCGCAGCTGGTCATAAGTCCAGGTGCGTGTCCAGGCGCGAAACTCGCGGGCCAGGTGGATGACGACGAAGAAGAGGAAGAGACCATGCACCACCAGGTAACGGCTGAGGTGGGTGTAGCTGCCGGGCCACAGGGAGATGCTGTTGTACGCCGTGCCGTAATGGTCGGCGAAGGGCCAGAAGGTGAGGACGGAGAGGCCAAAGAGCAGCGCCGCGAGGAGGATGGATTGGAGTAGCTTGGAGATTAGAGATTGTGGTGTACGTTGCCATACGGAATACGTCAGGGCCAGCCCGCCAATGACCAGATAGGTAGGCCAGTCCCAGGTGTTGGTGGCGCGTAGGGAGCCGATGACCAGCCCGCCGAAGAGAAGTTGCAGGGGAGCAAGGGGGCAGGGGGGCAACGGTGATTCTCCCCTGCCCCCTTGCTCCCGGTCTCCCTTGCTCCCCAACACCAGGGCTATCGCCCAGCCCAGGGCCAAAACCGTCAGGGGCAGGGCGATCATGTGCGCGTGCAGGTCGCCGTAGAGGAAAGTGAAGAAGGGGAATTCGGTGATGGGTTGCACCTCGCCGGGGTTGCTGTTCAGGGCGCGGGTGGCTGTCCAGAACCAGTCGCCGGTGTAGATGGGCGCGGGCTGCCCGCCAATAATTTTGATGCCGCCATCCAGCACCTGCATGAGGGGGCCAACCAGGGGAATGTTGCCCAGGGCGGGGTTGCCAGCGCGCTGCCATGCGCCTACCAGCACGCCGACCTGGGCCAGATTGCCCAGCAGCACGGCCAGGGCGGTGGCGATGAGGCCGGCGGTGACAGCCCGTTTTTGGAGTGCGGAATGCGGAGTGCGGAATGCGGAATAATCGCCGTGCGCTGCCAGATTGTAGGCAATGGAAAAGACGCCGAGGCCAGTGAAGCTGAAGAGCATGGGCAAAATGAGGTTGTAGGCCAGGGTGGGCACAATCCCCAATAGCTTGGTGAGGCTGCCCACGTAGACGAAGCCGTAGTAGTAGTAGTTGATGTAGCCACCGGCGTGCCAGGGGTCGTAGGGAGGGAAGGTGGTGGATTTGAGTACGGCCGTAAAGTAGCTCAGGTCCATCGGTTTTTCCCCGCCCCAAATAATGTCCCACACGTCGGGGTTGCCCAGGCGGATGAGGATCATGAGCAGGAAGAGAGCCGCGCCCAGCCCTTCGGCAATGCCTACGTAGGCCAGGTTGCCGCGCACCCATTGGGCGATGGCCTGCCGGTGGCGCAGGAGGAGGGTGAGGGAGAGCAGGGCGAGAACGGCCGTGCCCAGCAGCAGCGTCCCCCGCGTATGCGGTAAAATCCCGTAACTGGCCAAAATCCAGCCAAAATAGGAGATGAACAGCAGCGCAAAAATCCGCGCCAGGGCAAACCCCTTGTCCGGCAGGCCGCGCAGCAGCACAAAGGTGATGGGGAAGGTGAGCCAGCCCAGGGCTACCACCGCCAGCCACCACACAATGGCCGCCAGCCACGGGTTTTGGTTCAGCGCCCCGTCCAGGGCGAAGATTTCGCGGAAAGTGCCCCCGGCGCGCTGGGTTTGCCATTCTGTGGCTGTCAGCATGAGGCCGTTGGGGGCCTGGGTGGCCTCCAGCGGGTTCATGAAAACGGGATTGCTCAGGTCTATGCTGCCCAGTAGTTGGGCAGTGTTTTCGCGGCTGTAAGCGGCCGTTTTCCTGAAAATCCACACTGGCGGGTGGTCGTAGACGCTGAATGCTTCTTCGGCGGCCCATTCTGGTGGCGGCGGCCAGCCAATGTGGGGCGGTTGGCCCCAGCTTAGCGCCCCGGCGGTGTCGCTGAAGTAAAGGGGGCCAATTTGGTGGGTGGCGTGGAATTGGGCGACCAGCTCAAAGCCTAGCGTGCCGTCGAAGAGCCATTGGTAGTAGTGGAGCATCATGGGGTACATGAGGGGCAGGCGGGGCAGGTGCCAGATGGCGCGCTGGCTGCTAATCATGAGGTAGTCGGCTTCGTCGAGCCATTGCTGCACTTCACGCCGCTTGTCGTCGTTGTCTTGGTGGGTGACGGGGCGCTGCCCGCCGGTTACTTCGGTGTAGTAGCTGCCGTAGGCGTTACGGCCGTTGGTGCTGATGGGCAGCAGGTCATCCCAATGTTCGTTCATGAGGATGCTGGTGTTGGCGCGGATGGGGCTGCCTGGGCCGGCCTCGGCCACAATTTGGTGCAGGCTGCCGCCGGGCAGCGGTGTAGGGGGCAAGGGAATGGTAACGGCTTGTTCCTGGTCGTCTAGGGCCAGATCAGCGGTGGTGGGCGGGCCGTTGTTCAGGCGTACTTGTAGTTGCGCGGCGCTGCCGGTTTCGGGGATGGGGTTGCTGAGGTAGTTGAAGCGCACGGCCGTTACTGTGCCGTCTTCCGGCATGGTAAAGCCCAGGGTTAAGGGAATGCCATCCGCATGAAACTCGAAAAATTTGAGGGGCAGTTGCAGCTCGCGGGGTTCGCCATTGGTTTCATAGAGCAGGGTGGCGCCGCTGGGCACATTCTCAAAAATCCAGTCGGAGGCGGCGACTCGAGTGACGGGGTTGCGGTAAATTTGCACAAAGGCGCTGGCCCACAGCAGGCTGGGCAGGACCACCAGCAAAACCAAGAAGGCCAGGGTAATTTTGGGCAAGGGAGCAAGGGGGCGGGGGAGCAGGGGAGATGCGCTATCCGCCCTGTTGCCTTGCTGCCTGCGGCCTTTGGTTGGTATGTGCTTGCTGTGCATGTGGTGGGCCAGCGCGAAGACCGCCCACGCTGCCAGCAAAAAGAGGGTGGGGTAGATGGGCAGGAAGTAGCGGATGGATTTGACCCAGCGCGTGCCCATGAAGAGAAAGTAGAAAAGGGTCCAACTGACGGGAATGAGGTGGACCAGCCAATCGGGGCGCAGGCTGGCGATGCGCCACAGCGCCCACAGGGTGCCCAGCCAGGCGGCGATGGCGGCGGTAACGCCCATGCCGTATAGCACCATGTTGCTGAGGGGGAAGAGGATGGCGGCGCGGTCAGTCCATTGTAGGGCAGGGGGGAAGCTGGCTTCGGGAGCTTGCAGCCGCTGGATTTCCTCCATGTTGGCGAGAAATTGGGGGTTGAGGCCAACGAGGCTGCGCACGAAGGTTTCGAAAGGACCGGGTTCGATGCCGGTTTCTTGTTGCACAAGCTGGCGGGCCAGGTCGGCGTCGGTGAAGGCGTAGGGTTGGGCCAGACGGAAGGTGATGAGGGTGGCGAGGATGGCGATCATGCCGGCGAGAACGATGCGCTGGAAGTCGAGGGCTTGGACGGCAGACGAGTGCCGCCAGTGTAGCCAATTTTGCAGGGTGTAGCCGCGCCGCGCCAGCCAGATGAGGGCGGCGAGGCCGATGGTGAAGCCGAGGGGGGCGATGTTGATGCGGGAGGCGATGGTGAGGCCGAGCATGACGCCGAAGAGGGCGTACCAGTGGTATTGGATGTTGGTGTGGGTTTCTTTGAACCCAGCAGCGCGTACGGCCGTGTACAGGGTAACCACCGTCAGGCCGGAGGCCCAGTTGTCCATGGTGAAGAAGTGGGATTGCTGGATGGGCATGACGGCCAGGGCGTGCAGCAGGGCGGCCAGCAAGCCGACGCGCCAATCGTAGAGGCGGCGGCCTATGAGGAAGAGGAAGGCGATGCCGACGATGTCGAGCAGGCCGGATAGCACGCGACCGACGATGTGGATGCCGTTGTAGCTGTTGTAGGCGTATTGGCAGGTGAGGTTGAAGGTGGCGCAGGCGTTGTTGACCCATTCGCCCACGTAGCGGGTGACGGTCATGGGGAAGTTGCCGTAGACGAAGAGGGATTTGCCGACGTTGTACGGATTGAGGGAGGAGGTGGCTGTGCGTAGGTAATCGAGGGGATTTTCTACGGGGCGCAGCAGGCTGGCGGTGTCGGTGAGGAAGCGTTCGTCGGGGTGTAGGTGGTAGGCGGCGTCCCAGTCCAGACCGGTGAAGCGGAAGAGGGCAGCCAGGGCAAGGATGAGGAGGAGGAGGAGGACGGCCAGGTTTTCGCCGGTGAAGGGGAAGGGGGATTTGGGGGAAACGGCCGTTTCCGCTGTGGGATCTTGTGTTGTGGTTGCGTCGTTTTCGGCCACACTCATAGCTGCTTCTAACTTCCTTGCTATTATTTTCTTTTATACACACAAAATGGCTAGCTGGCGCAGCCCTAGCAAGCTTTTCTTCATAGGTCAGGCTGCCGCCCTAACCAAGGGCAAAATTCTAGCAGGAAACAGGGTCATTTGCCTAAAAATGGTTTTGAAAAATTGGTGTAGGGTAATGGAGATATTAGGACCAGGGAAGAAATGGAGCAGGACCCGATTAGCGGATGGTTGGGCGCTGGCAACTTGCCCATAAGCGGCTAATAGAGGGATCCGCCTGAAATTTGAATCAGGTTTTGCAGGGCTTCCTGGTCTAATATGGTGAAGCGTCGCCCCTGGGTTTTGACCCACTTGGCGCGCCGGAAGCGGCCCAGGGCTTTGTTGACGCTGACGCGGGTGGCGCCGGTCATTTCGGCCAGATCGGTTTGGGTGAGGGAGAGGTCTATGAGGATGCCTTCGGCGGTGACACGGCCGTGCTGCTCGGCGAGCTGCAGCAGCATCCGGGCCAGTCGGCCTGGTAAATCTAGAAAAAAGATGTCGCTAATCTGATTGTTGAGGCGGCGAATGTGTTGGGCCATCGTTTTCAGGACGTGCTGGGAAAATTCGGGATTATGGCTGATGTAACGCAAGAAATCATCCCGGTGGAGGGTGAGGGTTTCGGTGGGTTCAATGGCTTCGGCCGTGGCGGAACGGGGCGAGTCGTCGAGCAAGGCTAGCTCACCAAAGAAATCGCCTGCTCCCAAAATGGCAAGCAGCGCTTCATGGCCTTCTGGCGTCGAGTGGGTTATTTTGACTTTCCCTTTGCTAATGATGTAGAGCAGTCCACCGGGGTCTCCATGGTGGAAGATGATTTGGCCGTTGTTGAAGCGACGGGGTACGAGCTTTTGGGCTAAGCCGTCGGCTTCGTCTGGCTGCATTTTGGTAAAGAAAGGCACAAGGCGCAGAGCCTCTGTTGCGGTATCTTTTGAGTGATACATCGTTTTTTTCCTTCCTTCCTCAGTTCAGGAGGCGATGCAAAAAAGCAGCATCCCAAAACGGTTGGTCCGCAAGCTACGCCCGTTATTTTACATCAATGTACTCACGCTCCAAACTCTCAGGGTAATAAAGCCAGGTAGGTGTTTTTCGTTTGGCCCAGGATGGCTTGGAGGGTTGTTTCGGAGATGGATGAGCCGCCACCTTGTGCCGTAACGGCCGTTCCACCTCCCCGTCCACCCACCTGTTGCAAGGCCTCTTGCAGGAGGGCATTCATATCTCCAGGTGCGTCAGCGGCGCGGCTAAAGAGCAAAAATGACTTTTCCCCGGCCAATCCTAAAAATGCCACAACGCCAGGATGCTGCGTGAGGTGATTGGCTAAGCTGCGCAGTTGTCCGGCATCTTTTGTGATGAAAACTTGGGTAACGAGGGTAAAAGGGCCGTGTTGAAAACCTTGTTTCCGTAGCTGCGTGACCTCAAAGGCAATCAGGGTTTCGGTTTGTTGTTTGTAAGCGCGATGGGTGTGTTTCAATGTGTCTTGCAATGATTGAATAGTTTGCGGGAACTGGGCGTAACTAGTGGTGAGGTGTGTTCCAATTTCTTGTAGCACGTCATGTTTGTGACGGTAATCGGATAATGCCCGGTGGCCACAGCAGAAAACGACGCGCACCTGCCCGCGAATGCGTTCTAGTTTGATGATTTTCAGAAGGCCCACGGCGCCTGTGTGAGCAACGTGGGTGCCCCCACAGGCGGTGAGATCAAAATCTTCTATATCTATAAGGCGCAGTTTATCCTGGTCTGTTGCCGGAATTTTACGCAGGTTGAGCTGCAAGGCTTCCTCCATAGATACTTCGCGAATGTGGATGGGGCGGTTTTCCCAAATGACTTGGTTTGCCAGCGTTTCGGCCGCGGTTAGCTGATCATCGGTTAGCTCTTTACTGTCTAAATCGATAGTGACGCTTTCGGGGCCAAGATGAAAGCTGATGGTTTGGGCATCTGCCACGCGCAGGAAGGCTTGCGAGAGGATGTGTTGGCCACTGTGCTGCTGCATGTGATCAAAGCGGCGGGGCCAATTGATTTGACCTGTGACGGCCACGGCCGTTTGCCATGCTGTGTCGTCATATTCAGCCAGCCAGTGGAGTATAGCGCCATCGGTTTCACGAAGGGTGACCTCAGAGACGGCCGTTTTTGCCAAATAGCCGGTATCATGCGGTTGCCCACCCGACGTAGGGTAAAAAAAGGTTTGGTCGAGGATGATGGCCGTACGGCCGTTATCTTGTATTGCCTCTATAACAACTCCGTCAAACCGCATCCGATATGCATCCCAGTAATACAATGGTTTACTCATTATCCATCCTTATTCGGCAGTACCATAAAAGAAAACGTCCTCCATTCAACTTAAGAAGGAGGACGTGGGTTAATCAAAAAAGCAAACCAAAAATCAAACTGTTAACACAGGCAGCGTAAAGTTAAATTGCGCCCCGCCATTTGGCGCATCCTCTACCCAAATCCGCCCCCCATGAGCCTCTACAGCCAGGCGGCAAAAGGCCAAACCCAACCCTAACCCCTTGGCGCTCGCATCCTTCTTTACTCGTTGAAACTTCTCGAAAATCTTGTGACGATACTCTTCTGGAATACCCACGCCCTGATCCCCAACTCCCAGCAACAGCATATCCCCTTCTTTACGGGCAATTAGCGTAATTTTCTGGCTGGTGCGGCTATGCTTCATCGCATTGTCCACCAAATTAATCAATACACGCCGAATCATATCCTCATCCACATAGAGTTTAGGCAAGTTAGGAGCAATCTCACGCACCAATTCAATAGCCCGGCGTTCCAGGTTAGGTTGCTCCACTTCCCACACATAATCAAAAAGCGATTCAATGCAGACTGCTTCTTGCGTACGAACAGGGTGCCCTGCTTCAAGTTGATTAATGTCTAGTAGAGAACGCACCAACGTTTGCAACCTTTGGCTACTGCGCGAAGCAATATCTAGCATGGATAAAATAAGCTCGTCATCGATTTCATTCCGCATTAATTCCAGGCTGGAGATGACATTGCCTAACGGGCTTTGCAGATCATGGAACAGCATAGCAGTCAGGTCTTCACGCATCTGCTCCAACTCAACCTGCTGAGAAATATCATGATAAATCCATTGTAAGAGTTCACCATCATTAAATCGTGTACGCTTAACGTAAACGTCTACATGAATATAAACCTTGTCACGGGTAATCGCCTGACTCTGAAAATGGTTTACCTGGTTTAGTTTAATCATGTGGGCATCAGGCAGAGCTTTTACTGCTGAATGCAATTGATTAATGTCTTTGCTTAGCATCTCTTCGCGCTGGTAGCCAAAAAATTCAAAAGCTCGGCGATTCGCTTCCACAATTTGACCATCCAAATTTGTGAGAATGATGGGATCAACGCTATCTTGAAATAAACCCGTGTAACGCGCCTCTGCGGCCTGGGTTCTCGCAAACTGCTGGGCATTGGTAATGGCGCTACTGGCGATGTTAGCTAAATTGACCAGCAAATCTAAGTCTTGGCGGGTAAACATTTTCCGCGTGGGATTAATGGCTTGTATTGTGCCTAACACTTCCCCTTTGGAGTGAATTGGAGCGCAGATCATAGCGCGAGTTTGATGACCAGTGCGTCTGTCTGCCTCAACGTTAAAGCGCGAATCCTTGCCGGCGTCGGTGACAATGACTGCTTCATTGTTTTCCATGACCCAGCCAGAAATGCCCTGATTAGATGGCAGCCGGAGGCCGATAATTTTGTCTCGGCCAATGCCTTCGGCAACCTGATAGACTAATTCATTGGTTTGATGGTCAACCAAAGCAATGGAAATTGCTTCTGCATTGAGCAATTCGTTCATTTGCGCCAGCAGGAGTTTCATGATTTCGGCGATATCGAGAGAGGAATTGATGACTTTACTGGCTTCAAAGAGCAGGTCAGTTACGCGCAACTGTCGCCGGGACTGTTCCAGTAAACGTGCATTTTCAATGGTAATGGCGGCTTGGTTGGAAATCGCTATAAGCAAGCTGAGATCTTGTTCGTCAAATTGTTTTTTACCTGCTTTGTGGATGGTCAACGCCCCAATGGCCTGATGACCGCTTATGAAAGGGGTGCAGATGACAGACCATGCTTCTGTTGTGGTGATGTGTCCAGGACGTGGCAACCAATGGGGATCACTACGAGTATCGTGGATGATGTATGGTTTTTGATTACGAATGACCCAACCAGCTAGACCACGGGTTAAGATATCATCAATAAAAGTTTCGGTTGGATTGCCTTCCGTAAACCAGACATGCTCTATTTCCATTTCTGCGTTAACAACGATAATGCTGCCTTCTGTTGCGTCTAGTTGTTGGGCAGACATGTGCAGCACTTCTGGCAGAATTGTATCAATGTTTAAGCCTTCTGATTCAACTTGCTTGAGGAGTTCATGGACGTTATACAACATTTGCAGGCGTTCTGCGGCCCGGGGGTCTTGCGTAACGTCTAGGTTGGTTGACAGAACATTCATAAAAGCTCTCAGTTTACACCTTGCAGATGA
>CAZDEO010000131.1:0-9956 GCA_964504445.1 uncultured Anaerolinea sp.
TCGTAAATTGTACTGACGCTGGCTCTCACGAGCCTAATCTAACATTGTCAAACTAATTACCTCCAATAAATCTGCCAATGTTAGGCTACTGGTTAGGGCATCACTTACCTGGCGCAACAGCATGGCGCGTCGCTCGGTAGCAATTCGCCGGTGAGCTTGTACCCGCTCTACTGCTTCGCCCACATGCTGCCGCGCCTGCGGCCACAGCTCCCGCAAAAACACCGGATCTAACCAGGGAAAACTCCATTCTCGTAAAACGGACAACATTTGATTCCAGACAGTAGCATCGGCATCAAAGTCTCGCGCTGCCCACAACACCTCGTCTAAAGCCACCAAGAACGCCCCCGTCTGCCCCGTCGCTTCGGCCAAAAGACCGGCATAAAGAATTTCCGCCCAAGATTGGGCGTTTTCTCGCGGGAAATGATCCAGCCTTTGCGCCACAGCCTGACAAATGACAGACCGTTGGCTGGCGAAATCCTCCTCAACGGCCAGGTGGTTGGGCTGGGGAAGTAGCGCGGGCAAGTTTCTCTCGTTGCAGCCACAGGAGCGGCGGACAATAAAGCTGGCGCGGGCTGGTGTGCATACCGGTACTGATTCGCCTGCTAGAAGGGCCAGAGCCAGGCGTGCCGCGGCAAAGCCCTGTTCATAGATGGATTGACGCACGGTAGACAACGGTAAAGGATTGTAGCGTCCTTCATCGCTGTCATCAAAACCAACCACAGCTACGTCTTGGGGCAAGCTAAACCCATGGGTGCGCAACACCTCCATGGCCCCGAGGACCATGGTGTCATTTGCAGAGGCAACAGCATCGAAAGAAGGTTGCCGGGCAAGGAAATCCACCATGCCGTCTCGCCCTGACGGCCGTGAATAATCTCCCTGGATGACCAACCCGGGATCAAAGGAAATCTGGTGGGCTTGCAAGGCATCACGATAAGCGCGAAAGCGATCCTCGGCTTCCCGCTGACCCACCGGTCCGCGTAAAAAAGCAATTTGCCGGCGTTGGTGGTGCACGATCAGATGTTTAACGGCAGCATACATACCCTGATAGCTGTCCACCAGCAAATAAGGAATCTTTAGCTCATCCAGAGCAACACCCACCATGGGCATGTCTGGCAATTGCTCTTTAAACCGGAGAAGCTCCTGATGGCTGGCCGTATGGCGTAGGGTGCCGCTGATGATCAGGGCATCAATGATGTGCGGATTGATGAGCTTGTGTAAGATATTGCCTTGGGAGCCGAATTCGTGGTAAGAGTGCAGGCCACCCCCTGGAAAACAGATGATGTTGGCGCCTGAAGCGTGCAGTCCGGCCTGCACGCCGCGCAGCAGGTTATTTTCGTAAACATCTTCAATGGTGCTGGTGAGAAGCCCTATGGTGTAAGGGGGAGTCACGCTAAGCTCCTGTCGCTATTGGCGGCAGGGGAAGGGTGAAACAAAAGGTGGTTCCCTGCCCGCTGCCAGCCGATTCAATCCAGATACGGCCGTTATGCACCTCAATAATTCGCTTTACCAACGCCAAACCAATGCCGGTTCCCTCTACACTGGAATCCAGCCTTTCAAACAGCCCAAACACCCTATCCTGAAAGCGTGCATCAATACCCACGCCATTATCCTGCACAAAAAACACGGGCAGATCTTCCAAAAAACGCGCGCCAATAAGAATTTGAGGGTGAGTTTGGTCTCCCATAAACTTAACGCCATTATCAAACAAATTTTGCAGCACCTCCACCATGCGCGGACGGTCAACAAAAACCTGGGGCAAGTCTGGCTCTACAACAATGGTCACCCCCCGTTCAGTAAGGCGCCCCATAACCCGTTCCAGCGCGTCTTTCACCAATTCCGCAAAGGGGACAACCTGTGGCGGGCTAACCACGCGGCCTACCCGCGAAAGCTGTAGCAAATCATCGAGCAAGGTTTCCATAGTGTAGGTGGCTGTACGAATACGGGCCAGGTCGCTGGCAATCCTCTGGACATCCTGCCGGGCGACATCTTGCTCCAGCAGCCCCAAAAACCCCCTGATGGTGATGAGCGGGCTTTTTAGATCATGGGAGACCGTGTACGTGAAACGCTCCAGCTCCGCATTGCGTGCTTCCAACTCGTTGACAAGCGCTGTCTGCACCGCCTTTGCCTGCTGCTGTTCCGCAAAGAGGGTGGCGTTTTGTAGGGCGATGGCTATCTGGCCGGCCAAAATGTTGAGCACGTGGACGTCTGATTCGTTGAACCGGTAGGGTGCATCTTCCTGTACATCCAGAACACCCCATAAGCGTTCATGGACAATCAGCGGCACGGCTAGCTCAGAGCGGGTGTGGGGCAGCAGTGGGTTCGGTAAAAAGTCTGGTTCCTGAAACACGTCATTGACACGAATAGCCTGCCGTTCGCGCAAAGCGCGTGCTACCAGGCTGTGCTGTTCTCCCACAGGAATGGCGTGACGGTTTGCCAGCAGAATTTGCCCTATCTCGCCAGATCCCACGCGCATTATAAGCTGGCTTTCTGTTTCATCAAGCAGGTAAACGTGAACGTGATACAGGTCGAAGCGTTCTTGCAAAAGGGGGACAATTTCGGCAAGCAATCTGTCGGGGTCAAGAATGCCGTTGATCTGACGAGCCACTTCGGTAGCTGTTTGCAGTTGATTGGCAAAGCGTAGTTGCGCTTTTTCTGCTTCTTTGCGTTCGGTGAGGTCTGTAATGACGGCAATGCTGCCACGGTACTGACCGTCTTGCCATTGGGGGGCGCCGGTGACGAGGACATGGACGACTTGTCCATTGGCGTGAATGAGACGGGTTTCGTAGGTGCTTACTTCGTTGTCGTGGCGTTGTTGGTTTGCGCGGTGGAGCGTGAGGGTATCTGCGGAGAAGCTGATGTCGAAGGGGGTTTTGCCCACGAGATCGGCTGAAGAATAGCCCAGCATGTTGGTGAAAGCGCGGTTAACGAAGGAGAAACGGCCGTCCTGGTCTGTAATGGTTAATCCTTGCCCCATATTTTCAACAATCTGCTGGGCAAAATCGCGTTGGGTCCGCAAATCTTCCTGAATTTTTTGCAGCGCTGCCACGTAGCGCGCATTGGCCAGAGCCAGGCCAATATTGCGTGCAAAAACCATTAGCGTTTCTTGCTCTAGCGCAGAAAACTCTCGTGGTTCTTGAAACATGAGATTCATGGTGCCCAAGGCTTCGTTTTGGTAAAGTAGGGGCAGCAGCACGGCCGTTTTCACTTGTTGGGCCACCAGCAGTTTTTGTATGTGCGCGGCCAGGCGCGGATCAGTGCCTATGTCGTGGCTGACAACCATCTTTTTTTGTCGTACCACATGCCCGGATAAGCTGTTTTCAACAGAAAGCGTGGCGCCAGCTTCTACGGTCTCTGGCGGGTGGCCTGTTTCTGCCAGCAGATGTAGTGCCTCTTGAACTGGGTCTAAAGCGTATATGGCAACCTGATAGACGTCTAGAAACTGCTGCAGCAGCGTCACCGCCCGACGGGCAACCTGCGCCGGGTTCAGCGTGCGGTGCAGTACGTCGGTCATCATATTGATGGCAATAAGGGGTTCGCTTTTTTGTGGGCGCATCATTAGTTAGGTTGTGGCGTCGTCCATCCATCACGGCCGTTCGGCCAGATGTTGTTGAATTAAGGCCAAAATTTTTCCTTCCTCATATTCTTGAGCCAGGGATAGCAGGTGGCGGGCAAAGGGCGCGAAAACTTCTTCTCCTTGTAACAACCTGGCTTCACGCTGGATGCCCCGGAGATCCCCGCGCAAGGCCAGGTCTAACAAAACAGTCATGGTCTCCGCGGGGGGGGGCGTTAGCGCTTCCAGTGGGGGAACAATGGGCGGTTTTTCGTCCGTTACGGAGGCAAAGCGCCAGGTTAGCCTTAGCCAATGTTGCAACAGGGCGAACAGGTCGCTGGCCTGGATGGGCTTGGGCAAAAAGTCATCGCAGCCAGCTGCTTTGCTTTTTTGCGCATCCTGATGAAAGGCGCTGGCAGAAACGGCCACGAGAATGCATTGCTGCAGTTCGGGCAGTTGACGCAGGGCAACGGCCGTTTCAAAGCCATCCATGTCCGGCATCACCAAATCGATCAGAATGACATCCGGCTGATGTTGGCGCGCCAGGGCCACCCCTTCTGCCCCGCTGCTGGCAGTCACTACAGAAAATCCAGCACGCTCTAGCATCATGTACAGGACTTGCTGGTTGATCCGATTATCATCGATAACCAGAACCGTGCGCATGGGGCCTTCGTAGCCCGTGATAGCGGGCGAAACAGGTGGCGCCGGCGCTGGAGGCAGGCAAGCTGTTTTTAGATCAAACCAAAACGTTGCCCCGGCGCCGGGCTTGCTGCGGATGTGGAGCTGACTGCCCATCATTTGCAATAGCTTGCGGCTGATGGGCAGCCCCAACCCAGTTCCCTCTGCCCGGCGCTGAAAGTCCCCAGCCTGAGAAAAAGGCTCAAATATCAGCTTAAAGTCTTCCGGGGATATGCCAGTGCCGGTGTCTGAAATGGTAAAACGCAAGTTGACGAACGGGTCGTCATCATGGTTACAGGGGGTCAGCACTGTTACGCTCAGGGTAACATTCCCGGCGTCGGTGAATTTAACGCCGTTATCGAGGAGATTGATGAGTACTTGCCGCAATCGTTTTTCATCGGCATTAATACGGTGAGGCAGGTTGGGCGGCGGTGTGTAGAGGAATTGGACTTGTTTTTGCTGGGCGCGCATGTGCATGATGCCGACAATTTCATCCAGAAACTGGGGCAGGAAAACGGCCGTAGGATACAGTTCCATGCGGCTGGCTTCAATTTTGGAAAGATCGAGAATGTCGTTGATAAGAGTCAATAGATGTTGCCCACTATCGCGGATGACTTCAAGCCCTTCCCGTTGCTGAGGAGTGAGGGGTTCGCTGCGGGCTAAAATCTGCGCGTAGCCCAAAATGCCGTTGAGCGGAGTGCGTAATTCGTGACTCATGTTGGCAAGAAAGATGCTTTTGGCGCGATTGGCAAGTTCCGCTTTTTCACGTTCTTGTTCCGCTTCTTCGCGAGCCGCTTCTGCAGCTTCTTTGGCTTGGGTCAGCGCTGTGGCTTGCCGGGCTAACTCTTGGGTTTGGGTGATGAGTTCCGCCGTACGGTCGCTGACCATTTCTTCTAAACGCTCGGAATATTCTTTAAGAGCGGCTTCGGCGCGTTTGCGGTCGTCAATGTCGCGCAGGGTGACCAAAAAATACTCGCGATCGCCAATTTGTGCCAGCCGCACGTTGGCTTCTACCCAGAAGAGGTGCCCGGTGCGTGTCTTGGTGCGCCAGGCGAAGGTGCGCGGGCCAGAAACGGCCGTCTCCCGAAAATGGGCAGCCAGCGCTTCCTGATCATAGGGCCGGGCTGCCCCGTCCAGATCGCTGGCATGTAAGGTTTGCATCTCTTCGCGCGTGTAGCCATACAGTTCACAGGCCCGGTGGTTAACGTCAACAATATCGCCTGTTTTCACGTCATGGATAAACAGGGCGTCATTAATGCTGTCTACAATGGTGCGGTAGCGGTCTTCGCTTTTGCGCAGCGCGGCTTCTACGCGGGCGCGTTCGGCAATCTCTAACTGGGCGTGGCGGTAAAGGCGCGAATTTTCAATAGCAATAGCGGCTTGTACAGCAAACTGCGAGAGGAGCTCGGCGTCTTCTGGCGTAAAGGGCTGGTTGGTAGAGCCGGCCACGGCTAAGACGCCGAGGAATTTTTCGCCCCACTGAATGGGTACGCCGACTACTGCTGCTGAAAAGCTTGTGCGTTGGGCCGATTTGCCGGGCCAACTGGCGTAGTCGTTAATGATGACAGGCTGCCTGGTTGCCCATACACGGCCGTTCATCCCTTCACCATATGCCATGGTCATGCCAATATGGGCGAGTTTGTCTCCCACCTCCACCGTCCATTCCAGTACGTTGCGGTCTGCGCGGTATAAGGAGATGCCTCCTGATGGACGTTTTAATAATTCCATGGCGCGGCGGGTGATGTGTTCCAGCAGCAAATCCAGGTCTTGCAGGGCTGTCAGATCGCGCGAGACGCGATTTAACGCCGCTAATTGTGCAGTGCGCTGGCGCTCCCGGGCGAAAGACCGTGCTTTTTCTAAAGCCAGGGCAGCAAAGGCTGCAAACAGTTCTAAAAGCTGTTGGTCACTTTCGTGGAGGGGAAGGTGTTGTTGATCAAAAAGGATCAGGACGCCAATTGTTTTCTCGTGTTGCCGTAAGGGCACGCCAATGAGCCGGTGAATTTCTTTGGTGCTAAAGGGGATAATACAGTTGGCCAGGGTTGTAGGCTCATCGAGAATGATGGATTGGCCGTTCTGGACGATTTCACCCGCAACGCCACCGGCGCTTACGGTTAAGGTGGAGCCTACTACGTTGTCTGGTTGGTTGTAGACGGTGGCAATCTCCAGGGTCTGCTGGTCGTCGTGCAACAGATAGAGTAAACCCATTTCTAGATTGAGGAGGCGAGCCGCCCGGCTAACGATGATGGGTAGGATGGCCTGAACGTTGAGGGATTCGGTTAGTTCTACGGCGGTCAGGTAGAGGGAGGTGATTTCGTGGGCGCGGCGGGCCAGGCTTTCTTCTACTTTTTTACGTTGCGTGATGTCGTGTACGGCCGTAATAAAAAATTGCTGATTGTCTTGCTCTACCAATTCCTCCGAGACGATGCCTATGCCGATATCACCAGACTTGCGGCGAAAGCCCACTTCTCTGTTGGGCGGCCTGTCATTCGCGGCGCTATTTTCTGTAGCAGGCGCTAGCGGCATGGGGTCTGCCCACAATTGCAGCTCTTGGGCGGTCTTGCCCAGAATTTCCTGTCGGGTGAAGCCTGTCATAGTTAGAAAGGCGTTGTTAACAATGTGGAAACGGCCGTCGTTGGCCTGAATAATGCCCATAGCCACCGGCGTGGCGTCGAAAGTTCTATAAAAGCGCCGTTCGCTTTGCTGCAAGGCGCGTTCCAGGTTTAATTGGTGGGCAACGTCCAATTGCTCTTTGCGAGAGTGGTTTAACCGAATGAGGATCAGCCCCAACAAAAATACCAGACTGAGGGGGTTGCCAAAAGGGGTGAATTGCGCGGCAAAGAGGGGCAAAACGTGCAACAGGTTGCTGAGCAGGGGGATGAGCGACAAAATGCCTAAAGCACGGCTGGCAGATTGATGCATGATATTGCTGGAGGGAACGGCCGTCCGCCGCCAAAATACGATGCTCGACCAGCCAATACTCACAGCCCACGCCCCAAACAGCGGTTTTTGCCAATTAGGTGATGGCCAGTGCGGCAGAAAGCCCGCCCCATACATGCTCACCCCCATGAGCATAAAAAGCGCTAGCCCCAGAAGCAGTCCGCGCTTTTCTGCCCCGCTCACGGGCAAAGGCGTAGGATATAAGTAAGCAAACATGAGCCAACAACCCAATATGCCCGGTCGCAGCAACGGGTCGAAGTCAAGGATGCGTACCCAAATAGCCCCGTTGTCGGGCAACAGGATGCCCAGAATGGATAACCCTGAAGAAATAGTGGCCAGCAGCAAAAAGCGTGCCAGCCACCGATCACCAGCACTTTTGCCCGGCATGGCCCCAAAATAGACAGTTGTAATCAGCCACAGCAGCAGAGGCGTTAGGGTACTGACGGTGAGAACTTCATAAAGTAGGGGGTTCATGGGTTGGAAATAGAAACAGGCAAGCGCAAGATAAAACGGCTGCCGGGGCAACGTTTTTCGTCATGGCCGGGGCTTTCTGCCCATATCTTTCCGCCATGCCCAAGAACGATCCCTTTCACAATGGCCAGACCCAAACCTGAGCCGCCACCCTTGAAATTAGTTTGCCCCGAAGAGTGGAGGTTCACCTCACCCGTCTGATAGAAGTTTTCGAAGATAAGGGCCTGATCTTCTGGGTCAATACCAACCCCGCTGTCGGCAATGACAATTTCTACCTGGGGAGGGGCGCTGGGGGTGTTCAAGAAACGGCCGTCAATTTTAATCTGTCCACCATCCGGCGTGTACTTAATGGCATTACTAATCAGATGATAAAAGGCCTTACGCAACAATTCCTCATCCGCCTGAATGAGCGGTAACGCAGACACAGCTTTCGTACAACACAAAGACAGTTTGCGTTGGTCAACAGCTTCTGCAAATTGTTGGTTAACCTGGGAAAGCAGCACATATAGGTTGACGGGCGCCCCAACCGGCTTTACCAGATCATTTTCGACGCGGGCTGCATCTAAAAGACGTTCCCAAACGTCCAGCAAGCGTTGTAACCCGTGCAAAATGTGCCCTATGTAGTTTTGGGCGTTAGCGTTATAGGTTACGCTGGGTTCTTCGGCTAGTAACCGTGTAAAGCCATCTACCAGAGAGAGCGGTGTACGCAACTCATGGGAAGCAACCTGAATGAATTTGGACTTGGCCTTGTTTAAGCGGGACAACTGGGCATAGGCGTTTTGCAATTCCGTTGTGCGTTCCTGCACTTTTTGTTCTAATGTTTCTGTGAGTTCGCGAAGCTGTAAATGGGTGTTTACGCGGGCCAATACCTCTTCTTGCTGAAATGGTTTGGTCACGTAGTCTACGCCTCCTGTATAGAACCCTTTTACTTTAAACTCAATGTCCGTCAGAGCCGTCATGAAGATAACCGGAATGTTATGCGTAGCTTTTTGCGCCTTTAATATTTTGCAGGTTTCAAAACCGTCCATGCCGGGCATCATAACGTCCAGCAAGATGAGGTCGGGCTGCGCATAGCGCGCTTTTTCTAGACCACTCTCTCCATCTCGCGCCACAAGAATGGTGAACCCGCATCTTTCCAGATAATCAGCAATTACACGCAGATTCGTGGCATTATCATCAATGATAAGGATGGTTTTATGGTTATTTTGCCCGGGTGTTCTGTCCATGGGTGCATTTCCCACTTTCAATATAGACATGGTAGCGTCGTTTAAAGGCTGGTCAATTGTCTGGTGTGGGTACGGTAGGGTCTGTTGGGTGCTGCTGATACTGCCATTCAACACGGCCGTACTCCACCAAATTCTGCCCGCCCAACCCCGCCAACCGTTGGGCAACGCCCGGCATAAAGCCATACACCAAAGTGAGCAGTGCCAGATAGCGCGGCAGCGTCAAGATGGGTTTCCGCTGCACGATAGCCTGCAAAACGGCGTCGGCAACCTGTGGCGGGGTGAGGGCCGGCATAAAGCGCGTCAGGGCGGGCATGCGCGCGTTGGTGACGTGTTTTTTAAAGAAATCCGTACCAGCCACGGTGCCCAGGCGTACTAAAGTGGTCTGCACCGGTGACCCGCGCAGCTCAACGTGGAGGGTTTGGGTGAAGGCGTCTATGGCGGCTTTGGTCGCAGCATAAGCCGCCGAAGAGCCGCCCACAAAGATGCGCCCGGCGATAGACCCCATGTTCACAATGTGGCCCCAACCGTTTGCTTCCAGCAGGGGCAGCGCTTTGTAGATGGCGTAGACCATGGCGTCGTACCCCACGCGCATGGTCAGCAGGGCATCTTCCACGCCCATGTCGCGCAGGTCAGCCCAGTGCACATAGGCAGCGTTGTTCACCAAGACGTCCAGACGGCTTTCTGCGCGGTAAATGGCGTTAATCCAGGCTTCTAGCGCCCCGCGGTCGGTGACGTCGCATTGTGCCAGGTGCAAGCGGTGGCCCCAGAGTAGGTCTGTTTGTGCCTGCTGGGCGCGTTGCAAGTTTTCCTGAGAACGCCCGCAGGCGTAAACGGTGCCCCCATGGGCGGCCAATGCCTGGGCAATGGCCCAACCAATTCCCTGAGTACCTCCGGTAACCAGGCAAACGCGCCCCTTGAAGGTGGTTGGGGTCACTGCGGGGCCTCCGGGCCGGTTTGGCCGTGTATGGTAATGACGAGGCGCCGCCCTTGGGCATGGTTGCGATGTTCACATAGGTAGATGCCTTGCCACGTGCCTAGCCGGAAACGGCCGTTCTGCACGGGGACCATAACGCTGCTGCCCAAAAGCGATGCCT
>CAZDEO010000132.1:0-9934 GCA_964504445.1 uncultured Anaerolinea sp.
TTGAGAAGCTCAGGTTGATAAATTATGAAACCTTTGGTGTATTATTGTCGCTGGCAGGGTGCGTCTTTGCGTTTGCGGGGGCGGGGGGAAACGGCCGTTTGGGGCCAGCTCGTCTTCAACCAAAACGGGCAAGAAACCGCCCAATCCTTCCGTTTTGATTTACAAACCTGGGAACTGACGCTGGAAGAGGAAGAAGGGCAGCACACCATTCAGCTCGACGAAATGGGCATACCAGAGCAAACAATGAATAAATAACAAACTGGGAACAATGAACGAGTTTGGTTTTCTGTTTTCTATTATTCTGTTTACTGCCACCGTTGCCGGTACACCTCAATAACGTTGGGTAAATTTTCAAACTTTTGCAGCAGCCAGTTAAGCTGTTGAAGGTCTGTCACTTCCACCACCAGGTACACCGTCATGGTGCTGGCGTCCGTGGTCCGCTTGGTTTTTGGCACGTTAATGTTTTGCCCACGCAAAATGGCGTTCATGTCATCAATGAGGCCCGCTCGCCGGTAGGCGCGCACCACGATGGGAATGGGGTAAGTCTCCGCTTCCACACCCCAATCTACCTCAATCAATCGCTCCTGCTCGTTGATGGCTGCCACCTGAGCGCAGTCCTGGCGATGAATGGTAACTCCCTGTCCCCGCGTGATGTAGCCAATAATTTTCTCCGGGGGAATAGGGTTACAACATTTGGCCATGCGCGTATGCAGGCCACTTAACCCTTTCACGGTGAGGCCCCGCGGTTTCTTTTGCTGGGGTTGCAGCAACGGCCGTAACTCATCATCCGGCTTCAATTCCCGGCGCATCAGGGCAATGGCCCCGCTAATCTGCGACGTTTGAATATCCCCAAACCCCACCTTCGCCAAAAATTGCTCTATCTCATCATACTTCAGCGCGTGGGCAATATCTTCAATCGAATACGTATCACTTAGACCCAGACGCCGCAGTTCGCGCTGCACCACGTCACGCCCCTGCTCAATATTCTGCTCCCGCTCCTGCTGGCGAAACCATTGCCGAATTTTGCTGCGCGTGCGCGCGCTGCCCGTGTAGCCCAGGCTAGGGTTCATCCAGTCACGACTGGGGCTGGGGCGCTTGGTAGTCAGAATCTCCACGTTATCACCCGATTTCAACCGATAATCTAGGCTAACCATTTTGCCGTTAACCCGCGCCCCCCGGCAGCGGTGCCCCACCTGGGTATGCACCTGGTAGGCAAAATCAATCGGCGTCGCCCCGCTGGGCAGCTCCACGACATCGCCATTGGGCGTGAAGACGTAAATGCGATCCGCCTGGATTTCTGCCTCAAAGGCTGCGCCATCCGCAGACTCTTCTGATTCCTGCAAGGTAGACAATAGCTCGCGCAGGTTTTGCAGGCGCTTTTGGGCCGAAGCGCTGACCCGTGCTTCACTTTCTTTGTAAGCCCAGTGGGCGGCAACCCCCTTTTCCGCTTCTTCGTGCATGCGCGTCGTGCGAATCTGCACCTCCAGGGTTTGGCCGGTTTTGGTGTCGATGACGGCCGTATGCAGCGAACGGTAGCCATTGGGCTTGGGCGACGCAATATAATCGTCAAACTCCCGCGGGATAGGCTGCCACAGGCTATGGACCATCCCCAGAGCCTGATAACACAAGCCCCGGTCTACCTCATCTTTTTCCTTGCCGCTCAGCCGACTGTATTTTTGCGGATCTTGCGGCTGCAAAATAACGCGCAGGGCCTGAATGTCATAGATGTGGTCAATGTCCACCCCTTTGCGCTGCATTTTGCGATAAATGGAATAAATATGCTTGGGGCGTCCGGTCACTTCGGCCACAAAACCCATTTCATCCAGACGACGACGCAGTTGCACGGCCGCCGCTTCAATCTTTTTTGCCCGTTCATCCCGCCTTTCCGCAACCTTGCTAGCAATCTCCCGGTAACGCAGTGGCTCCAAATAACGAAAAGACAGGTCCTCTAGCTCCCACTTTAACTGCCAAATACCTAACCGGTTGGAGAAAGGAGCATAGATGTGCATCGCTTCATTGGCTATTTCCCGACGCCGCTCTGGAGTAAGGCCTTCTGCGCGACGCAAAAATTGCAGGCAGTCGGCTATGCGAATGAGAATGACCCGTATGTCCCCTTTGCTGATGGCCAGAATGGCGCGGCGCACGCTCTCCAGCTTTGTTTGCGCAGTACCCTCTCCGGCACGGGAACGCTTGTAGTTTTCGTTCTCGGCATAGTCATGCAGCGCTTGCAAATCAGCGACCAGGCCCGCAATTTCCGCGCCAAACTGGGCGTGCAGAGCTTCTGGCGTCAGCCCACGGCCGTTCTGCAAGCTATTTTGCAGCAAACTGGCGGCAATGGTGCTGGTGTCTACGTCTAGCTTGACCATGATATGGGCCACAGCCAGGTTGTGTTGCAGGTGTGTTTCGCCAGTTTCACACAGGTCTTGCTTAAAGGTGGCGGCAGCCAACTCGTAAGCTTGTTGGATTTTTTTACCTGCTGCCGCGGTCACGTCATCAGGCAGGGCGGCCATGAAGTTTTCTAGGGAAAGGTGGGTTTTGGGCATATATGGTTTGGCTGGGTCTGGCCAAGTTTTTCATTTAACAAAAAACAGGCGTCGCCGGAAGGATGACGCCTGTTTTGCATACTAACTTGGCGGAATGGGCCACAATCAGGCGTTTTCTGGGTCGTCCTCGCTATTTTTTTGCTCTTCTAGCTGCTCGCTAATGGTTTCGGCGGCGTCTTCCACGGCCGTTTGGGTGTGCCCAATCACCTGTTCCCGCAGTTTGGTGGCCTGCTCTTTGCCGCTGTCCAGGACGATGCGGGCCTGCTCTTGAGCCTGAGAGGTGACTTCCTGCACTTTTCCAGTGTATTCATTGGCGTAGGAAACGGCCGTTTCCCGCACATGGTGCAAACGTTCCTCACCCATATGCCGCCACTCATCACTACGCGCCGCAATCCTTTGTCGCGTTTCCTGGCCTGACTGCGGCGCTAAAATCAAAGCCGTAGCTGCCCCCACCAAGCCACCAATTACAAAACCCGCCAAAAAGGCGCCAAAATCGCTATTATTGTCACTCATGATATTTCCTTTCCTTTAAGCATCATCAACCTATTCTAGTCTGGTAAGTTATTGCGCGGATTGCCAAACAATGTTTTCATCGCCCGGCGAGTCGCTACCGCATAGCTATTCACTTTGGTTACCGGTTTAACCACATTTTCGCTCACAAAGGTTGTGGTACCACGCACCATGCCAATGGTTTCGTTTGTTTTCTCCAAAATAGGTTTAATCTCAAACTCCAGCATATTCACCAGGCGAATAACCATAACCAGCAGCAACAGCATCACAATAGCAAACACACAAGACATCATGGCTAAACCAATAATCAAAATATCGCGAATGGCCTCAATTTGGGGGGCAAAGTTATTTGCCAGGACAATAATTCCCCAAATAATCAACCCCATTAATACCAATACGCCCAGGACACCCAAAACCACAGCGATGCGGGATACAAGCGGCTTTCGCGGTTCTTGAACTGCCGGTAACTCGATTGTCGTTTGTTGTGTACTCATGTTTTCACCTTGGCCAAGTCAATCAAGTATAACATCAATGCTAAGGGGCTCACAACTTACTGAGGGGTCTCATAAGAAACCAGCCACCAGCTTGTCAGCAAGGCTATCCAGGCACCCAAGCTGGCACTGAACAGGTGTAGCACGCCCAATTTTAGCCACTCGATGTTGAGTAAATCACCCAAGAAATGGCCTAAAGCAAAACCGAGCCAGGCCGCCAACACATATAACACAAAGCGCCGAGCCGGGCCGCCCAAAAGTACATGAAAACCCGCTCCATAAGCGGTTGACAACAAGAAACCTAAAACAAATGCTGATGCGATACTCCCTATTTCCATGCTCTACTCTACTTTGTCGGCAATGATACCTCCACCCAAAACTTCGGCTCCAACGTAAAAAACAGCCCCCTGTCCGGCCGTTACGCCAAATACTGGCTCTTGGAATTGTACCTGAACACGGCCGTTTCCATCCACCCTAACCTCAGCCCCCACCGCCGGCGCCTTGTAACGAATCTTCACCCGCGCGGCAATTGGCGCAGCGGGTGGGTCGCCAATAACCCAATTAACGTCACGCACAGACACCGTTTGCTGCCCCAACTGCGCCCGCGTGCCCACAATCAAGGCATTCCGGCCCACATCCTTGCGCACCACGTATACTGGCTCCTGCGTGGTCAGCCCCAACCCCTTACGCTGCCCAATGGTATAAAAGGGCAAACCCGCATGCTGCCCAATTTCTGCGCCCTCCAGGGTAAAAATGGGGCCGGGATTACTGGCCTTTTGGCTGTATTCGCGCAAAAAGCGACGGTAGTCGCCATCCCCTAAAAAGCACAAATCCTGGCTGTCGCCCTTCGCAGCGACAGGCAGATTGAACTTGCGGGCCAGTTGGCGCACCTCTTCTTTGGTGTACCCCCCTACGGGAAAGAGAACATGGGCCAGGTGTTCCTGGCGCAGCACGTGCAGCACGTAAGATTGGTCTTTGTGGTCATCTACCCCCTTGAGCAGGTGGAAACGGCCGTTGCCCCCCACCACCTGCGCATAATGGCCCGTCGCCAAATAGTGCGCGTCCAGCGCCAACGCCTGATTCAGCAAATAGGTAAAGCGAATTTTGCGATTACACTCAATGCACGGATTCGGCGTGCGCCCCTGCTCATGCTCGGCAACAAAAAAGTCCACAATGGTTTGCCGAAAATAATCCTTCACATCCACCACGTAAAAGGGAATGCCCAACTGATCAGCGATGCGCCGGGCGTCAGCCATCTGGTCTGGCGTACAGCAGCGGTTGACAGAAGGCGCGCCGCCCACCGTCGGCTCGCTCCATAGGCGCATCATCATGCCAATGACTTCATACCCCTGCTCCACCAGCAGCGCCGCCGCCACAGAGCTATCTACGCCGCCGCTCATGGCCACGACAACACGATTTTTTACCAGGGTTGCGGAATCAAGTAGAGGCATCATAAGCGGTTAGCGGTTAGCGGTTAGCGATTAGCGGTTAGCAAGGGCTAAGATCTAACCGCTTGTAATTTGTACAATTTGGGCACAATGCTGGCAAGGCTTTCTAAAGTGGTGTCAATGTCAGCGGGGGTGTTTTGCTTACCCACCGTCAGGCGCAAACCGCTGCTGTGCCATTTGTCGTCCAGCCCCAGGGCTTGCAGCACTGCCGAAGGCTTGGGGTTGCCCGTTTTGCAGGCGGAGCCGCTGCTGGCAGCAATGCCCGCCATGTCCAGGTGCATCAGCAAGTCGTTGGCGTTGATGTGGCGAAAGGCGAAGCTGGCATTGTGGGGCAGCCTTTCTGTAGGGTGTCCGGTGAGAATCGCGTCATCGGGGAATTGAGTCAGGACGCCGTCAATAAGCTTGTCGCGCAGGGTCTGGTAATGGGTGACGTGTTCATCCATGTGGGTGACAGCCAGGCGCAAGGCTTCGGCAGCGCCTACCGCCAGGGGCACATTCACCGTCCCAGGGCGACGGCCGTTTTCCTGCCCCCCACCGGTGATAGCCGAGACCAATGCCACATCCTGCCGCGCATAAAAAATGCCCACGCCCTTGGGGCCGTAAAATTTATGGGGGGCCACGCTAAGCAGGTCAATGGGCATGGTGGCCATGTCCCAACGGGTGCTGCCCATAGCCTGGATGGCATCGGTGTGGAAGAGAACGCCGTGCTGCCGGGCCAATGCGCCAATCTCCAAAACAGGCTGCAAGGTGCCAATCTCGTTGTTGGCTGCCATAATGCTGATGAGTACCGTGTCGGGACGAATGGCGGCAGCAACGTCGGCAAGGCGCACACGGCCGTACGCATCTACTGGCAAAATAGTCAGGTCGAAGCCAAAGAGGTCACGCAGCTGCACGGCCGTTGCCAGCACTGCCGGGTGTTCAATGGCGCTGGTAATCAAGTGATTGCCGCGCCCATGTTGCCGCGCGGCCCACATCGCGCCGCGCAGGGCCAGATTATCACTTTCCGAGCCAGCACCGGTGAAGGCAATTTCGGCGGGCCGGGCATTGAGCAGGCCAGCCACCGTATGGCGGGCATCTTCCAGGGCATGGTTGGCGGCACGGCCGTAGGCATGCCCCGACCCCGGGTTGCCATACACTTCGGTCCAGTAGGGCATCATCGCCGCTACCACTTGGGGGTCTACCGGCGTCGATGCGCCGTGATCCAGGTAAATGTGTCGTTTTTCCATCAGTTGCCCAACAAAGTTACAAATATGCAGCCTTTGCCCTTTGCTACTCTTCCACGGCGGGCAAAACTACCGTAAAGGTTGTCCCTACGTCTTCTTCACTTTCCACAAAAATTTGGCCGCGGTAGGTTTCCACATTCTCTTTAACCATATACAGCCCCAGCCCTGTACCCGCAATACCGCGCTCCACGGCCGTTTGCGTGCGGTAAAAACGCTTGAACAGGTTGGGCAGCGCCTGGGAAGGGATGCCAATGCCTTGATCTTTCACGCGCACGACCACCTGGCGGTTTTCAGCCACGGCCGTAACGCTCACCGTGCCCGACAGCGTAAACTTGATGGCATTATCCACCAAATTTTTAAAAATCAGATAAAAGGTCTCCGCATTGCCCAACACTGGCGGCAAATCGGGGTCAACCTTCTGGCGAAACACCAGCCCTTTTTCCAAAGCGCGGTCCGCCAGAGGGGGCAGCATATCCTCAAATACCAGGTTCAGGTCTACAGGTTCCGAACTGCGCTGCAGCTCGCGCACTTCCTGTTTGGCCAATTGCAACATCTGCCGCACCATCTTCTGCAAGCGATCACTCTCTCGCTCAATGACGCCCAGAAAGCGGTCTGCTTTCTCCTGGTCGGCCGCCTTACCCCCGCGCAGCATACGCGCATACATCAAAATGGTAGCCAGAGGCGTGCGCAGCTCATGCACAATGCCGTGAAAGAAATCATCTCGCATGCGCTCTACTTCCCGGATCTGGCGCAGATCGCTGAGCATAAGAACCAGCTCACCCACACTGCCATCTTCAGCAGGAATTGGCGCGCCGCTAAGCAATACGGGCACAAATTCCCCAGACTCATCAAACTGGTACACGTCGGCGGCTAACTGGGGATATTCGTCTTCGGCTTCCAGCACCTCGTCCAGAAACGGCCGTAACTCCCCCCTCTTTAAACGCACCACCTGCGTCACCTGCCGACCTACCAGCGTCTCTGCCCCCGCCTCCATTTGCAACTCCGGCAAGGCCAGAAGCGTCAGCAGCGCCTCGTTTGCCTGGGTGATGATGCCATCCACGGTCACCGTCAACAACCCTTCCGCCATACTCGCTAAAATCGTTTCTACACGCCGCTTTTCCGCCAGCACGTCGCTATGCAAATTTGCGTTTTCAATCGCTGCCGCCAACGGTCCGGCAATAGCCTGCAACAACGACAAGTCGTGCTGGCTAAACTGGCCTTCCTGCTTGTTGATAGCTTGCAGCACACCAATAATGCGCTCTTCCACCTTTAGGGGGATGCAAATCATCGACCGCGTCTGGAATCCCGACTGCCGGTCTACTTTGGCGTAAAATCGCTCATCCGCATAAACGTCGTTCACAATGATCAGTTCGCCATGTTCTGCCACCCAACCCGCAATCCCCTGACCCTTGCGCAGCTTTACCGGTGGCAAATCGGCAAACAACGGCCCCATTAATATAGCCTCAAATCTGATGTCACCCGTCGCCGGTTCAATAAGGCCCATGGAAACGGTTTCCACATTGAGCGTCCGCCGCACCTGATCCATCAGCTGCTTGAAGATATTCTGCAAGCTTAACTTGGAAGTCAAAGCATAGTTAATGTCAGAAACCACAGCAAACTCTATCATTTGCCGGTCAAGCTGGCGGCGCAAATAGGCCCGATCCAAAAAAGTCGTGATATTTATCGCCAGCGGCTCCAGGCTTTCCAGGGTCAAGCAACATTCTGGGCGCGGATCAATAAGGCAGAGAATGCCCGGAGGGGTTTTCGACATGGGGCTGTCGCCCTTAGGAAAAGGCAATGGCACAGAGAACAGGGCTTTGTTTGGCAACTGCCACAGTTCGCTGTTGATCAGCTCGTCAGGGGAACGGTTAAACTTCAGGGTGTGCAACGCCCTTTCAGCCGTTATTAAAGGGGCAAAAGAGGCCTTCTTGTCTGACCAGCGTGCCTGCTTTAATCCACCATCAGGGTCGGCAACCCAAACGTCGAAGTATTTGTGCTGCGGGTCTTGTACACCGACCAGGGTTTGGGTTTGGGTTTGGGCCGCAATTTCTGAGGCCACAATGGCACAAACGCCATGGGGGTCGAACACGGCCGTTAACTCATAGGTCAGTTTGCGCCACAGGGCATATAGTTGCTCTAGTTGAAGCTGCGGGGCATCGCTCATCATAAAGCGGAGTTATAGCTTTCCCCAGCACAGGATGCAAATATGTACCAAGTGTAATCATGACACCTGGCACCCAAAAACCTGACACTTATCATTTGCGGGAACCGCACAGGTTCAGTATAGTCTTTACAGTCCATCAATAATTCGATAATTTAGACTCTGGGAACAACAACCCATAGGGTCTTTCATAGAAAGGAGACTGAAACCATGACCATGATTGAAGCTGTATACGGCCGTGAAGTCCTCGACTCGCGGGGCAACCCTACCGTAGAAGTAGAAGTTCATCTCATTGACGGCGCCATGGGCGTCGCCATTGTCCCCTCCGGCGCATCTACCGGCGAACACGAAGTTCACGAACTGCGCGACGGCGACAAATCCCGTTACAACGGCAAAGGCGTCCTGCAAGCCGTTGATACCGTCAACGAAGAAATTGCCGAAACCCTCGTCGGCTGGGACGCCACCGACCAAACCGGCATTGACGACATGATGATCGAGCTAGACGGCACCGAAAACAAGAGCCGCCTGGGCGCCAACGCCATTTTAGGCGTCTCGCTGGCCGTGGCCAAAGCCGCCGCCGCCAGCCTGGAACTGCCCCTCTACCGCTACCTGGGTGGCGTCTACGCCCGCACCCTGCCCGTGCCCATGATGAACATCATGAATGGCGGCAAGCACGCCGCCGGCGCCACCGACCTGCAAGAGTACATGATCATGCCCGTCGGCGCAGAAAGTTTTGCCGAAGGGCTGCGCTGGGGCGTAGAAATTTACCACAGCCTGAAGAAAGTGCTGGCTTCCAAAGGATACGGCACCACTGTAGGCGACGAGGGGGGCTTTGCCCCTAGCGTCAAATCCAACGCCGAACCCTTCGATCTCATGCTGGAAGCCATTGAAAAGGCAGGTTACAGGCCCGGTGAACAGATCATGTTGGCGATGGACCCCGCCGCTTCAGAAATTTATGAGAATGGCCTCTATAACATGAAGGTAGAAGGCAAAAAACTCACCGGCGCGGAAATGGTGGATTTCTACATTGACCTGGTCAACAAATACCCCATCATCTCCATTGAAGACGGCCTGGCAGAAGATGACTGGGATGCCTGGACGCTGATGATGGAAAAACTGGGCGACCGGTTACAAATTGTGGGCGATGACCTGCTGGTAACCAACGTAAAGCGCATCGAAATGGCCATGGAACGCAAGGCGGTCAACAGCTTGCTCTGCAAGGTCAACCAGATTGGCACCCTTACAGAGTCCATTTGGGCGGTGGATACGGTCACGCGGCATGGATGGACAACTGTTGTCTCCCACCGCAGCGGCGAAACGGAAGACGCCACCATTTCTGACCTGGTAGTGGCTCTCAACGCGGGGCAAATCAAGACCGGCGCCCCCGCCCGCAGCGACCGCGTCGCCAAGTACAACCAACTGCTGCGCATTGAAGACGATTTGGCGGATTCGGCCGTTTACGCTGGCTGGAACGCCTTCCCGCAAATCAAGCGCTAAACACTCCCCAAAAATAAAGGCTGGAGATTAGAGAGCAGTCTCCAATCTCCAGCTTTCAATT
>CAZDEO010000133.1:0-9774 GCA_964504445.1 uncultured Anaerolinea sp.
AGCAGTAAACGGCCGTCGGCAGAAATATCAGACGCGCCCAGAAAACTGGTGGCGGGATTGACGCCATCCAACCCGGAGGCGTCTACCCGATCAGCCAGCGTCAGGGTGAGCGGCGGCGCGTCGTCGCGCAGTAGGGTAGCCGGAGCGGGCGTTTGCAGCAGGTGACCTAAACTGCTTTCCGGCGCGTACCAGGCGTAGGCGTAGCGGTTAACTTCGCCCAGGAAGGGGACGAGGAAGCTGGACCCGCCCCTTGCCGGTAGGGTTATGGCGACTTGCTCCTGACGGCCGTCGGCAAAGGTGAGGGTGGTGTCGAGAACGGCCGTGAGCCATTTGACGCGATGCCAATCCTCAATATGCACGGCGTCAATGGTAAAAGCGGTCAGGGGAGAATCTTCGCGCAGGGGCGCGGGGCCGGTCTGGCCGATGAGGGCGTTCAACTGCCGCTCGATGAACAGTTCCGGCGGGCGGGGAACGAGGCGCGGGTCAGGCGGCGCTTCGTTAGGGCTGTAATGGTAGCCATTAACTAGCGCGGGAAAGATCCGCCAACTGACGTCGCCGGTGGCATAAGCCGTGCCGGTGAGCAAGAGGAGCAACCCGGCCACCAACAGGGCAACTTGCCCGGCGCGGCGTTGGCGCCAGAGCAGGCCCAAGATAATCAGCAGTAGTGCCAATGGCAGTAGCCAGGTGGCGAAGAAAAGCAATGCTTGAACAACTTCATCGTAAATAGACATGGAAACCTCCTAAATAGCGAGAGCCAGAGCTAGAGGGCGGTTCAGGAGAAGAAGCCGAGCTACTTCATCTTGAACACCACCCTAGCTCTAGCTGATATGGTTTCCATTGTAGGGTAACGGCCGTTGCCCACTCGACGCTTGCACAACACCCCACCAACGACTTCTCACCTATCTTCCTCAGGCCATCCCCTTTAAGGTACCGTCCACGTCAGCTCCCACGGCCCTGTTTGCACAACAGTCGCGGTCGGAATCTTTACCGTAATCAGGCCGGTAGGCAGCGGTTCGCGGACGTCCACGGTGACGGCAATCTGTCGCCGTCCGGTCTGCGGATCATACTGACCGCTGCTGCCGCCGCTAAACCCACTGACGGAGGCATCCAGCCATAACCCCGCCACGTTGGGCGACGGCTCAAGGTCAAACTGGAGGGCGATCCGCTCCTGGACATCGTCCGTTGTAGGGCCTGTTTGCAGCGTCTCTGAAATAAGGCGCGCGGCTGTGATGTGTAGGGGAAAACCGGCCACATCCAGACGCAAATCCAGCGGCCATTTATCTCCAGCTTGCGGCTGTGGCCCCAGGTCAAAGGTAAAGGCGGTCTCTGTCGGCACCTCGAACTCCAATCCCTCAATCACCAGGGTAAGCTGCTGCGTGCCCAGCGACAGCGGCTGGAAGAAAAGGGTGTCGGAAAAGGTGGGTTGCTCCGGTGCAGGCGTGGGCGCGGCCTGCGCCAGTGGGGTGACAACCCGTTGCGCCACTGCGCCGCTGGTAGAGCCAACGCCGTACCAGTAGGTTTGCCCTAGCTCATCGCGCAGGTAAGGCAGCGTGAGGCCACCGGACAAGAAACGCATTTGCCGGGTCGGGTCCGTCCATTGCACCTGCACGCGCACGGCCGTTTCTTGGGGTGTATGGGCTACTTCCAACACGCGCACTGTCACGCTATCTTTCTCAGCAACTGCATTGTCCGGCGTGTAGGGAACGGGGTAGAGCGCAGCCACGCGATCGGCCGTTGCCGCTTGCAAAATGAGGGGTAGACGCCAGTTTTCCGGGGCCATTCCCGGCGGCACCAGCGGCAGGCGGCCAATCTCCAGCGTCAATGTAATGGCATCTGTTTCCGCCATAAAGCTGTGTGGCAAAGGTGGAAAAGTCAGCGAACCACCGCCCACCCGCAGCGTCCACGTTCTGCTAGTCAGAATTTGGCCGTCGGGCAAATGGAGGCGGAAGCGGTACTCACCATCATCGCCTCCAGAAAAGCGTGTTTCCGCTGGCAAGCCCGTGCTGTGAAAAACCACGGTGGTTTGATGAGGCCGGGCTAACACCTGCTCCACGGTAAGGGTGACGCCCTGCTGGGTGTTGCTGACGGGCGCGGGCAGCAAATAGGTGTCTTGCAAATCGGCAAAGCCTACGCCGGGCACAAAGCTGAGCCATTGCTGCAGGGCGGCCCAGGCGCGTTGAGGGCCAATGGCGGCCAGGCTGAGGCTGAAGATGGTGAGGATGAGCAGCACGGCCGTTGCCCAGCGGTGTTGGCGAAAAGGAGTAATCAGGTTGCGCCACAAGTTGTACCAGAAAGATGAGATGGGTGGCGCAACGGCCGTTTGCTCCTCTTCAACCATTTCTGCAGCGGTGAACAACTGCTGGGCCAGCGTTTCCACGAAACGTGGGGCTGGTTCCGGAGTGTGGTAAAGTGTCCGCAGCGCTTCTTCCACCGGTAATGTATTGTCTGTTGGCAATTGATTACGCATGTTCATTCTCCCATTGCCCCTGCAATTGTCGCAGCAAGCGGCTTATCGCCATTTTTGCGGCGGCTTCGCTGCGGCCAGTCAATGCGCCAATTTGGGCATAGGTCAGGTCGGCGGCAAAGCGCAGGCGCAATAACTCTTGTTTTTCTTCGTCCAGGTCAGCTACGAGGCGGTTCAGGTGAGACAGGGTTTCGTTATGGATTAGAGCGCCCAACGGGGAACGGCCGTCGGTCTGGCGCGCTTCTGCCAAATCAAGGGGAAACGTTGGCCGGTTGCGCCGATGGTAATCGGCAATACGCCGGGCAGCAATGGTAAACAGCCAGGCAGCAAATTGCCCTTCCTCCCGGTAACCCTCCAGCGACGCCAACGCCTCCGTAAAAACCTGCGCCGTAACGTCCTCTGCATCCCCAGAGTAGCCCAGGCGGCTGTAAACGTACCGGTACACCGGCGTGACGTAACGCCGGTAGAGGGAGGCAAACGCTGCCGGATTGCGCCGGGCAGCCCGTATCCATGCCGCATCGTCGGCATTATTTTCGTCCTCATAGCCAATGGTTTGTTCCTGTGTCGTCTTGATATCTGACATCACATCACCACATATCTCAAATTATTCATCAGGTCACCCTGGTTTCCTGTTGTTTTGCTATAAGGTATATCGGGAAATGGGCAAAAAGGTAACAAATAAGGAGGGCAACGCTCAGGGCCAACGATAGACAATTATTTTGTTGCCCGGTTGGGTTGTCATGGTTTGTTTTCCGCGCTTTTTGGAGCTAGTTTGCGGTTGGTTTGCACCCGCAAGGTAACACAAAACGGCCGTACCGCGGAAATTGAGCAGTAAGGACGGGAAGCGTGCTGTCAACAACAATGCCATTTAAACCGTCATCACATAAGGTTTTTCTATACCCCTCCATACACTATCTCAATACCCACCGTGATAATCATCACTTATCTTTCAACAGCGTTGCTAGTAAAGTCAAGACATATAGTAATAAAGAGAGCAGTTTACTAACATGGACGATGCGCAACGCTGCCTGGCACAGCAGCAGGCTGAAATTTGTAACCTATTTGGCAACCCCAATCGCGTACTCATCCTCTGGACCATCAGCACAGAAGAGCAGTCCGTTGGCGACATTGCCACTGCCATTGGCGCGTCACTGCAAAACACCTCGCAGCATTTGCGCCTGATGCGCAACAAAGGAGTGCTTACAGCCCGCCGCGAAGGCAATACCATCTATTACCGCCTGCAGCGACAAGCACTTCCCGCAGAATGCCCTTTGCTAGAACCCATGCTCTCATCCAAAGAAAAGGTTTAGATTTATAGCTCTTTAGGAACTCAGGGGGTTGACAGCCCATGAAACGTGAAACGTGACCAGAGATGCATTACGTTTCACGCCAAACCCCACGAAATCCCAAAGACCCAGATTTATTACTGCTAAGGCACATTGCCCTGAGCCAAAGGAGCATAACCATGTCAACCGCAACCGTAGATTTAGCCCATGTACAAGCTGTCAAAGTTGTAGACGCCCGCGGCAGTGCCTGCCCCGGCCCTCTGCTAGAAGCAAAAAAAGGAATTGGTGCCGTCAAAATGGGCGAAGTGTTAGAAATTTGGTCAGGCGATGCCCGCACCAAAAGCGACATTCCCAAATGGTGCCAAAAAGTGGGGCATGAATTCTTAGGCGCAATCACCGCCGAAGGTGGCTACGACCGCATCTTCATCAAACGCGCCCGCTAAAAGCTAATAGCTAATAGCTAAAAGCTAAAAGGAGCCACTCATGGGAATAGAAGCAGATCAAGCCCCGCCCAAAATTTTGGTCTTAGCCACCTTGTCGGGCGGGTACGCGGGGGCGGACGCGGTGGGGCAACTACACGCCAATTACGCGGCCAATACTTACATTTTGCCCGTGCTATGCCCCTGCATGTTCCCTGAATCTTTCTACTTACGCGCTTTCGAGCAGGGTATAGATGGCATTTTGGTGATGTATAGCGGCACAGATAGCCCCTACATTGGCGGCCCAGAGCGAGCGGCCGTTTTGGTCAACAGCACCTTCCCGCAACTGAAAGCACGGGGGATAGACCCGCGCCGCCTGCGCTTGGTCGCTATTTGCACCGTCTGCACGCAACCCTTCCTGCGCGAAATTAAGCAGATGAATGACCTGCTGGCCGATATTGGGCCGGTGTGGCGTGAACTGCAAGCGGCGCAGATTGAAGCGTAAAGGGCTAACGGATGATTAGGCATTATTGGGATTAACATTATGTCAAAAAGATTGTCCGCAGATTACACAGATTACGCCGATTTTTTGCTTCTTAATCTGCGAAATCGGCGGAATCTGCGGATTGATTTTTATTTCCAGTAATGTCTTTTGAAAAGGAGTTGCTATGACGGTTAAGAATCTGCATGTGGATGCCCTCGTGGTGGGCGGCGGAATCGCCGGGATGCAAGCGGCCTTAGACCTTGCCGATCAGGGTTTTGAAGTGGCGTTGGTGGAACGGGAAGCGAGCATTGGCGGCAAGATGATCGCCTTGAGCAAGGTATTCCCGACGTTGGATTGTTGCAGTTGCATCACCACGCCCAAGATGTCGGCCGTTGCCCACCACGAAAACATTCACCTGCTCACCTATTGCGAAGTCGAAGCGGTGCAAGAAAATGGCGCGGGCTTTGTGGCCGACATCCTCAAAAAGCCGCGCTACGTAGATGAAAGCCTCTGTACCGGCTGTCGCCAATGTGAATATGTCTGCCCGATTGATCTGCCTTCCCCCTTTGATTTAGGGCTGGGGGCGCGGCGGGTGGTGAGTGTGCCATTCTCAACGGCCGTTCCCCAATACGCCCTCCTCAACATGGATTACTGCCTGCTGTGCGGCAAATGCGAGCAAATCTGCCCCACAGACGCCATAGATTTCACCCAACAGCCGGAAAACTTCACTATCGAAGCAGAAGCCATTGTGCTGGCAACCGGTTTTGAGATGACCCCCACCAATGCCAAAGAAGCGTATGGCGCGGGGCAACTGCCCAACGTCGTCAACGCCCTTGTCGTCGAGCGTTTACTGGCGCCCACCGGCCCCTACGGCCACGTTTTGCGCCCCGGCGACGGCAAAGAGCCAGATTCCATCGCCTACGTGCAATGCGCTGGCTCCCGCGATAAGACGCTCGGCGTTGAGTATTGCTCCCGCATCTGTTGCATGTACGCCATCAAGCAGGCGATGCTCCTTTCCGGCGCGTTGCCGTTGGCAGACATCACCATCTACTACATGGACATTCGCGCCTTTGGCAAGGGGTATGAGCAGTTTTACCAGAACGCCCAAGCGATGGGCATTGAGTTTGTGAAGGGGAAGGTGGCGCAAATCAGCGAAGATGAAGCGCACAACCCCATCGTGCGCGTGGAACTGGTGGATGAGGGGCATATTGTGGAGCGTCAGCATGATTTGGTGGTGTTGTCGGTGGGGATGGTGCCCGCCTACAATCCGCAGGCGATCTATGATGTGCCGGTGGCGGGGGATGATGGCTTTATCGCCCAACCTTCGGCCAATATCGCCCCATCTATGACCCACCATACCGGCATTTTTGCGACGGGAACGGCCGTTGGCCCCATGGACATCGTAGACAGCATTGTGATGGCTGGGGCCGCCGCCGCCGAAACGGCCGCTTACCTGCATCAGCGTCACGCCATCAACCAACCCACCGCCAGGAGGGAAGTAGCCCATGCCTGAAAACACAACCCCACCCGAAGAAATCCGCATTGCCGTCTACACCTGTCATTGTGGCGGCAACATCAGCGATACCGTCAACTGCGAGCGCGTCGCCCAAGAGCTAGAAAAGTTGCCCAACGTCGTCGTCTCCCGCCGCTACCTCTCCATGTGTTCCGACGCCGGGCAATCCATGATCGCCGACGACATCCGCGAGCTGGGCATTAACCGCGTCGTTATTGGCGCGTGCGCCCCCTCATTGCATGAGCAAACCTTCCGCCACGCCGTCGCTCGCGCCGGGCTGAACCCGTACCTTTACCATCACGTCGGCATCCGCGAGCAAGATAGCTGGGTGCATTACAACGACCGTCCGGCGGCAACGGAGAAGGCGATTCGGCTGATGGCGGCGGGCGTTGCCAAAGCGCGTCATCTGGAGCCGTTGGAGCCGTTCCACTTGCCCGCCGCGCAACATGCGCTGGTGATTGGCGGTGGCGTGGCTGGTCTGCGTGCCGCGTGGGACATGGCGCGGCGCGGATTGCAGGTCAGCCTCATCGAAAAAACGCCCTTTTTGGGCGGCCATATGGCGCAATTGGAAACGGTGTTCCCGACGGGCGAGTCGGCGCGTCGTTTACTCCATGAATTGATTGATAAGGTGGTCGCCCATCCCCTTGTGACCATTTACACGCAGGCGGAGCTAACGGCCGTTAAAGGGTACGTCGGCGATTTTCAGATAGAAATCGTGCAACAGTCGCGGGGCGTCGCTGAAAATTACGCCGGCGCGGAAGCGTCCATGAGCCATTGCCCCGTCAACGTGCCCGACGAATTTAACTACGGCCTCACCCAGCGCAAAGCGATCTACCGCGCTTATCCTGAATGTTACCCACCCACGCCAGCCATTGATTGGCAACATTGCGACGGGTGCGGCGACTGTCTGCGCGGCAATGGGCAGGGGCTGAATCTGCACAACGAGCCGCATACCATCCCCTTGAATGTGGGGGCGATTGTTGTGGCAACCGGTTTTCGTTCGTATGAGCCACGTCAGGGTGAATATGGCTACGGGGAGTTCCCGGAGGTGATCACGCTGGCGCAGTTGAATCGCCTGTTGGCTTTGCAAGATGGGGCGGATTTGGTGTGGAACGGCCGTACCGTGCGGAGCGTCGCCCTCATCCATTGCGTCGGCAGTCGGCAAATAGATGGCATCCACGAGCCGCAAGCGGATGGGCAGGTCAACGATTACTGCTCGCGCATCTGTTGCGCCGCCACCCTACACGCGGCCAATGAGCTACGCCAACGCTTCCCCAAACTGCACATCTACGACTTGCATCAGGACATCCGCACCTATGGGCGCGGCCAAGAGGCACTCTACACGGAAGCGTCGGAAAGCATGGTGCGCTTCTTGCGCTTCCGCAGTGACGAACTGCCGGAAGTTGTCCCTACGGAAGATGGGGATGCGTACCCCCTACTGGTGCAGATGAATGATCGCCTGACGTGGGGGCAAGCGGTGGCGGTGCCAGCCGATTTGGTGGTGCTGGCGACGGGGGTTATGCCCAATCCGATTACGGACATCATCAAACTGTTGAAGGTGTCGCCGGGCACGGATCGCTTTTTGCTGGAGGTGCATCCCAAACTGAGGCCGGTGGAAACGGCCGTTCCCGGCATCATCTTGGCGGGCACAGCACAAGGCCCCATGAACATTCAGGAAAGCTGTGCGGCGGCCTCAGCGGCGGCGGCCAAAGTGGCCGTTTTGCTAGGGCAAGGTCGGGTGGAGCTGGAGCCGTTTGTCGCTAAGGTGAATCTTGACCGTTGCACGGGCAGTGGCGAATGTGTGGCAGTCTGTGGCTATGAGGAGGCGATTGCGGTGGAGATGGTGATGGTGGGGGGAACGGCCGTTGCCCGTGCTGTCGTCAATCCGGCCAATTGCACCGGTTGCGGGGCTTGTGTCAGTGCCTGCCCCAACCGCGCCATAGATGTGCAAGGATGGACTTTAGATCAATATGAAGCGATGGTGGCTGTGTTTGCCGCTGATTCGCTGGAAATGTTGCAACGCACCGACAGCGCACCAGCAAACGCATGAAAATAGGACGCAGATTAGCAGGATGTACGCAGATTTTTCTTTTTTTCTCTGCGCCTTTGCGTTAAATGATTTTTAGGAGGTAACGGCCGTATGACCAGTAAACGCGAGATTGCCCAAGCTCGCACCCAACTACTCAAACAGTTACGGGAGACGCACAAAGAAAGCACCACCCGCGCCCAAGAACTACTCAAAGCGCAAAAAGCGGTGCGGCAACAGCTATGCCAACCGATGCGCGAAGCCCCCAAAACCATCCCCGAACTAGCCGAAGCCACGGGACTTCCCGCCCCCGAAGTGTTGTGGCACATCACCGCCATGAAAAAGTATGACTTGGTAGAAGAAGCGGGCATGTGTGGCGAGTATTACCTCTACCAACGCCGCGAGGAGAAGAAACGATGAACAACCGCGTAAACCCTGACCTACTGTTAGACCTCAAAGCGTATGGGGCCGTCGGGGCCGAAATCTGCTTCAACTGCGGTACTTGCACCGCCTCCTGCCCGCTGGCTGATGACGAACACCCCTTTCCGCGCAACATGATCCGTCTGGCACAACTGGGGCTGGAGGAGCAAATAACCCAAAGCACCGACCCCTGGCTGTGCTACTACTGCGGCGATTGCGCCCAAACTTGCCCCCGCGAAGCGGAGCCGGGCGAAACGATGATGGCCTTGCGCCGCTGGCTGACCGCCCAATACGACAAAAGCGGCCATAGTGCCCGCCTCTACACTTCCGAAAAAGCGTTATGGTGGACGATTGCGCGGATTATGCTGGTGACGTTGGCCGCCTTTGTCATCTACCATCTCGTCACCGGTGGGGAAAACATCATTACCGAACAGGTGGCGTTGAATAGCTTTGCGCCGGTCATGCTGGTGTGGGTGCTGGTGTTGTTGCACGGCGGCTACCTTTTTTACCGCATGGCCGCTGGCATTTGGCAGATGAGTCAGCAAGTGCTGACCCCCGTCCGCCAAAAAATTAGCATCCCCCGCCGCGTTTACTGGGAGGAGATGAAAACCTTCGTCCTCCATTTTGCCACGCAAAAACGGTGGCGGGCGTGCGACAGCCCCCACAGCCAAACCCGCTGGCGCAAACATCTCTTTTTGGTCTCTGGCTATGTGACGATGCTGGTATTGGTGCTGGGTTTGCTGTGGTGGTTCCAGACGGACAACATCTACCCCATCTATCATCCGCAACGCTGGTTGGGGTATTACGCCACCATCGCCCTGATTTACGGCTCGGTGGAGGCGTTGGTTGGGCGCAGACGTCGTGAGGAGCAGTTGCACCGTTTCTCTCACCACACCGATTGGTTTTTCCCCATTTTTATCCTCATCGGCGCGGTGACGGGGATTCTCGTCCACATTTTCCGCTATGCGGGCTGGGCGTGGCCGACGTATGCCATCTATGTCCTGCATGTGATGGCGATGATTGCCATGCTGGATACGGAGGTGGGGATTGGGAAGTGGGCGCATCTGTTTTATCGGCCGTTGGCGATTTATTTGGAAGCTGTGAAAGAGCGGGCGCGGGAGCTGGCAACCGAGACAGATTTGGTGCCTGCTGGCACGGATTG
>CAZDEO010000134.1:0-9720 GCA_964504445.1 uncultured Anaerolinea sp.
CCGGCTCCTGACGCCGCCCTTTATAGCCTGCGCACCTTACGCGAAATCAGCCAATATCATTGGCAGGATAACTTCCTCGCCTTGCTGCTGCTGCTGGTGGGCCTGGTAGCCCTCTGGCGGCGTGGCCGCTTAGTAGTTAGCTGGCTGGTGGGCTTGGCGCTGGTTACGCCGCTCATTGTGCCCTTGCTGTGGCATCACGGCCGTTACACCATGCCCCTCATTCCCTTCCAGATGATCGCAGCGGCGGCTGGGTTGGGCTGGTTGATCCCCCGCCTGCACCGCACCCTGCGCCTGCTTTGGACTGTCGCTGGCGTCGCCTTCCTGCTCGCCGGGCTGTGGCGTGCTCCCTATTGGGCGGGCATGCTCGGCTACAACGCCCGCGAAGTTCAAGAAATTGACGTAGCGATGGGGCAATGGCTGGCAGCCAACGTCCCGCATGATGAAGTCGTTGCCATAGACGACATCGGCGCCATCACCTTCTTCTCGCCCCGGCCCATTGTAGACCTGCATGGGCTGGTGTCACCAGAGATGTGGCCTATCCTCGATGACCCAGAGCCAACTTCGGCGCTGATTCGTTTTCTCGCCAGCCAGGACGTGCGTTTGCTGGCAATTTTCCCCGACTGGCACCCCCTTCTGGTGGCTGATCCGGCCATCGCCCGGCCGATTCAGCGTTTTACCACCGGCACCCACTCCATCATCTTCGCTCCGGAAGCGGCCGTTTACGAGATGGATTGGCCCTATCGCCAGACCATTGCGCCGCAAAATGAAGCGGCAGCCCTATTTGGCGATGCCATCTACCTGCGTGGCTTTGATTGGGCGGCGCAAGATGGTGTGCTAGATTTGACGCTGTATTGGGAGAGCGCAACGGCCGTTGCCGACAGCTACAAAGTATTCGTCCACATCCTCGATGCCGCTGGTAACTTCATCGCCCAGGCAGACCGCCCGCCGGTGAACGGGCTGGCTCCTACCCACCGCTGGCAGCCCGGCGACCTGGTGCGCGACCCGCTGCAGTTCCCCTTCCCGCCCGGCGCAGCCGAGGTGCGCCTGGGGCTGTACACGGAGGAAAACGGCCGTCTCCCCACCAGCGGCGCGGCCAGCGTAGATGATGCGGTGGTGTTGTGGAAATTGGGGAGTGGAGATTAGAGATGCTCAATCTCCAATCGCTATCTTTCCCAATATCACAAACGTCTCGCCAGTTATTGTCGGTAGGCGGTGGCCGTCGCGGGCATCATACAGGCCGGAGACCAGGGTATATTGGCCCGGCGGCAGGTTGGCAGGTAGGTCAAGCTGGTAATGATCGCTGATGATTTCGTCTGCTTGCCAGCAGGTGGGGGGCCATTGTCCCTGCCCCGGCCAATTGTCTTGCTGCGCCACCAGGTTGCCATCCTCATCAAGTAAATGATTGAAGACTGTGTACGGCCGTAACGTGGGGCCATCCGCTTGCCAATAGAGCGTAAAAGGCAGCGCACCGCCCGCTGTGGCCCTGGCGGGCGGCAGATCGGCTCCCAGCAGGGTAATGGCTCGCCCGCTGAGGCTTTCTTTGAAGGTGACATCAACGGCCGTTTCCGCCCCCGCGTAGGCAGGCAGCAACGGTCGTTGCGCCACCACAATCACCGGGCGCGCGGGCTGCCAGGCCAGCCCCAGGCTGATGGCAACCGCCAGTTGCAGCCCAACCGCCAGCAGCCAGGCGCGGCGCGGCAGCCAGGCAGCTAATCCCCCCGCCGCTGCCAGCGCCAGCAGTGGCAGCCAAAACAGCCAGAGCCGCCCCACTTCTCCCCGCGCCGTGCCGGAAAAATTGAGAACGAGCAGCAGGGCCAACAGGACCAGGGCTAGTTGGTCAACGGCCATCAGGCGGCGGGCGCGAAGGCCGCGCACAGCTGTGGCCAGCGCCACCGCAAAGCCCAGCAGCAGCGGCCACCCGCCAAAAACCAGCAAATCCACCAGGTTCCAGAGCAGCCACCAATCATAGCGCCGGTGCAGCGTTACCAACTCGTAATGCTGTCCCAGGCCGGTTTGGATAATTGCCCAGGGGGGCACGCCCCAGCCAGCCCAGTAGACCAGCCAGATAGACAGGCCGCCTAGCGCCAGGGGCACGGCCGTAGCCAGCCCATTGCGCCAGGTGAAACGGCCGTGGCGCCACAAATCAAGCAGCCCATAGAGGGCAATGGGCAAGGCCAGCGTCAGATTGCCCAGGCTGAGAAAGGTCAGCAGACTGTACAGCCCTCCCGTCAGCAGCAGCCACCCGACCGACGGCCGTTCCAGCCCGCGCGCCAACGCCAGGAAGAGCAGCAGCACCAGCGGCGGATACAATTGGACTACTTTCGGCGCGAAGAGCAGCAAGGCGGGCAGGGTTGCCAGCAGCAGCGTCGCCAATCGTGCCGCTCCTTCGTCCAGCCAGAGTTGCGCCAGCCGGTAGCCCGGCCAGAGGGTGAGGGCGGCAGCCAGCAGCGGCAGAATGGCCCAGGTAAGCAGGGCGGCGGCCACGGCAAACGGCCGTTCCAGCAGCCACAAATCCAGGCAGCGCCCAGGGTACACCCACTGCGCCAGCGCCAGCGACAGATGGGGAAAGCCCTCGAACAAGGCAATGGTGCGGTTATTGGCAATAATCAATCCCGGTGGGTGGGTGCGGGCGTGTTCAGAGAGGAAGGAGGGCATTTGCTGCGGATAGTCGCGCAGCGCGGCTCCCAGGTCGTCCAACTCGGCAGCAGGCACAAAGAAGCCGCCATCTAGAATGGTGAGGGTGCGGTCAACCAGTTCTGCCAGCACTGCCGGGCGATGGGCGTAGATCAGGCTTAGTTGCAGCCCAATCATGGTTGCGCTAAGGGCCAGGAGGATGAGGCCATTGGGCCGCGCCGGGGATGGGCGGCGCAGCCACCACCCGGCCAGTAGCAGTGACCCTATGCCGCTGAGAAAGGACAGCCACCAGCGGGAAAACGGCCGTAGCAGATACGGCCAATACCACTCGCTGGTTCCCGGGGCCGGGCCGCGCAACCAGGGTAGCCAATTAGTCAGAATCAGCAAAATAAGCAGCAGGGTGGGGATGAGCAGCAGGGCCAAGCGGCGGTTCATGTTGAAATTTTACCCAGGCATGATACATTTGCCAGCCGATGAATCGTTTCATACGTTATGGGGCAGCCGTTTTCAGCATCGCCCTGCTCATTTTGCTATTTCTGGCCCCAGGTTTGCGGCCGGGCAAGGTGCTGCTGCCGCTGGATTTGCTGACGCAGGCGTGGCCGCCCTGGCAGCCGCCGAACCAGGTCGCGGCTGTGCATAATCCGCTGCTGAGTGACGTGGTGGATTACATCTACCCGGTGAAGGCGTTTGTGGCGGAGCAGGTGAAAGGGGGGACGCTGCCGCTGTGGAACCCATATGTGTTGGGGGGCTACCCGCTGACGTATAACACGCAGGCGGCGCTGTTTTATCCGCTATCGCTGTTTTACTATTTTTTACCGGCGGCAACGGCCGTTAACCTCACCATCTTCTGCCAACTTCTCCTCGGTGGGCTGTTTATGTTTGCTTATTTGCGCCAGATGGGGCTGCGGGCGTTGGCAGCTTGGGCGGGCACGGCCGTTTTCCTCTTCAACGGCATGATGGTCGTTTGGCTGGAGTGGCAGGTGGTTCATGCGGCGGTTATTTGGCTGCCCCTCTACCTGCTTTGTGTGGAGCGCATCCACAAGAAGTTGGCGCAGGAAGCGCAAAATAGGTGGCGGGTGATGCCGGAAACGGCCATGGCCGCCTTTGCCTTTGCCATGCCCTGGTTGGGAGGGCACTGGAATTGGGCGCTTTACAGCAGCATAACGGCCGTTCTCTACAGTGCGTATTCCGTATTCCGTATTCCGTATTCCGTATTCCGCAAGCCGATCACGGATCACGGATCACGAATCACGGATCACGGATCACGGCTCGCGGCTCACGGCTCACAGATTACGGCTCACGGACTCCCCATTCTCCTCGGGGTCGGCCTCAGCCTCATCCAGGTTTTGCCCGCCTTCAACTATCTGCGCCAGGGGCACCGCGCCCCGTTCAGCTTCGCCGAATCCCTTAGCCTGGGGCTGAAGGAGTGGGCGGTGGTGGCCCTGGTGCCCGACTTTTTTGGCAATCCTATTTATGCTAACTGGTGGGGGCGCACAAATTACAATGAAATTGCTTTTTATGCTGGGCTGCTGCCCCTCTTTTTGGCGGCGCTGGCCTTGGCGCTGCGCTGGCGGCAGGGGCTGACGCGCTTTTACGCCCTATGGGGCGGGGTGGGCTTGCTGTGGGCGTTGGGCACGCCGCTCTATGGCCTGCTCTACGTGTTGCCCGTCTTTAATGGCCTATGGCCGAGCCGGGCGATGCCCGTCTACTTGTTTGCCCTGGCTGTCCTCAGCGCCATTGGCCTGGATGCGCTGTTGGCGGAAAAGCTGGATGGGCGGCGGGTGCGGCAAACGGCCGTTGCTGTTACCCTGCTGCTGCTTGCCATTGTAGCCGGATTTTTGCTCTGGTATCGCCCTGATTTGGCCGCCCTGCGCCCCGACCTGCTCTGGTTCGCCCTCTCCCTGTTTGTGAGTGTGTCTTTAATTTGGGCGTTATCCGTATTCCGTGTTTCGTATTCCGTATTCCGTATTCCGTGTTCCGTATTCCGTGTTCCGTATTCCGTGTTCCGTAATCGGATTACGGCCAACGGTTCACGGATTACGGCCGTTCTCCTCCTCTTCTGGCTGGCCCTGGACCTGTACTGGCTGGGGCACGATTACAACCCGGTGGGGGATGTGGCTGATTTGTACCCGCTGACGGAAACGGCCGTGTTCCTGCAAGCCGACCCCGAACCTTTTCGCATGAGTACCTTGCCCCAGGGGGTAGCTTACCCGCCTAACACGGCGCTGGCCCATCGTCTGCCCAATCTTAGTGGCTACGAGCCGGCCATCTTGCAGAATGTGGTGGATTATTTGGCGGCGGCGGAGGGTAGTGACGCCATCTATTTTGAGCGCAAGCTGATGCCTTTGCGCGGCCTCGATTCGCCACTGCTAGACGCGCTGAATGTGAAGTATGTGGTTACCATTGCTGATTGGTATCGGGAGGTTTCGACGCTGGGCGCGGCGCAGGAGCCGGTGGGCGCGTGGGTGGCGTTGGGTGGGGAAACGGCCGTTGCCCAACCCTTCGCCGTGCCCGATGCCGGGCTGCACCGCCTGGACTTGCCCGTGCAAACAAGCGGCGCGGCGGATGGGGCGATCACCGTGCGCGTTTTCACCGCTGATGGCGGGCAGGAGTTGGCAAATGCTTGTTGGCAGGCCAGCCAGCCGTTAAGCGATGGTTGGGCCAGCTTTTACTTTGGGGCGTTTCCTTCGGAGTGGGGGCGGGAATTTCTCTTGCGGGTGGCGTATGAGGGCGGGGGCGAGGTGGCGATTGGCGCCGCGGCGCAGGGAATCGCCTTTCGTAGCTACTATTTGCCGCGCCCGCAGTTGGTTCATGAGGCGGGTAAGACGCGGGTGTATGTGAATGAGGGGTATTTTCCTCGGGCTTACGTGGTGGGGCGGGCGCTGCCAGCGGCGGATGCGGCCGAGGCGCTGGCAGTGGCGCAAGCGGTTGATTTGCATGACGTAGTGGTGTTGGAAGCTGGGAAGGCGCCGCCGCCGGTGTGGGAAACGGCCGTTTCCTCCGCCAGCCAGGTTGCCATCACCGAATATGGACTGAACCGGGTGACGCTGCAAACCAACCTGGACGACGCCGGCTTTGTGGTGTTGGCCGACACCTACTACTTTGGCTGGCGGGCGACTATTGATGGGGAGCGGACGCCGCTTTATCGCGCAAACAGCATTGTGCGCGCTGTGTCTGTTCCCGCAGGGGCGCATACGGTGGTGTTCTCGTTTTTGCCGCTGGATTTTGTGGTGGGTACGGCCGTTAGCCTGCTCACCATCCTGTTTATGGGCGGGTTGCTGTTGTGGGCCTGGCGGAAGAAGAGAAGTTTGTAAGGTTGGATGGTTTGCTGGTGAATCAACCAATCAACTCACATAATTCATGATCACACATAAACATTGGCTCACATTCATCATACTGCTTTACCTGCTGCTCGGTGTGGCCTATTCTTGGGTGGTTCCCCTGGGAGAAGCGCCAGACGAGGTAGATCACTTCCTCTATGTGCGCTACCTGTTGGAGGAACGCGCCTTCCCCGTGATGCATCCCGTTGCCGCCGAGAACGAGACGATGGAGGCTAACCAGCCGCCGCTCTTTTACCTGCTGAATGCGGCTGTAACGGCCCCTTTTCCCATGACCGCTACGGCTGATTTGCCGCTGAACGCCTGCTTTACCTTTGACCCGCAGGACGGCGGGCGGGCGCACTTTTACCTCCACGACGCCGCAGAAGCGAACCCTTTGGCGTCTGAATACCTTGCTTTTCGCGTTGCCCGGCTGCTTGCGGTGCTGTTGGGGGCGGTGGCTGTATGGCTGGCATGCCGGCTGGGGCGGCAGTTGGCCCCCGACGATGAGCGGGTGGGGCTGCTGGCGGCGGGCGTGTTGGCCTTCAACCCGCAATTTTTGTTTATGATGGCCAGCGTGAATAATGACGTGTTGACGGCCGTTCTTGGCGCGGCCATCCTCACCTATTCTATCCAGGCTGCGCTTACCCCCTCTCCCCGGCTGTTCGCCTTGCTGGGGGGGCTGGTTGGCCTGGGGCTGCTCACCAAATTTGCCCTGCTTGCTTTTTGGCCGCTGCCGGTTTTGGCCGTGCTCTGGCCCGTTATCCGTAATCCGTATTCCGTATTCCGTAATCCGCAAGCCGCAAGCCGCAATTTCCAGTCTCTAATTGCCAATTTCCTTCTCGTTCTCATTCTGCCCTTGCTTATAGCCGGGTGGTGGTATGTGCGTGGTTACTTCCTTTATGGCGATCCGCTGGCCTGGGATGTGCATTTACAGGCCAAAGGGTCGGAGGTGTTGCGTACCGCACCGCTGACTCTGGCTGATTTGCGTGACTTTGTGGTGATTCACTTCCAATCTTATTGGGCGTGGTTTGGTTGGCTGAAAATCAAGGCCCCCATCTGGGTCTATGGGTTGTTGGCTCTGTTTGTGGCAATGGCGGCAATAGGCGTAATTTTGCAAATGAGAGATTGGCGATTAGAGCCGAAACGATTGCCCATTGCCAATCGCCAATCGCCAATGGCTACCTTTTTCACGCTTCTGGCCATCGCCGCTATTTACGCTTCCTTGCTGCGCTATATTTTGACGATCAACTGGTCGGGTTACCAGGGGCGGTTGGCTTTTGCGGCGGCGGCGCCCATGGCGGCGCTGCTGGCTTTGGGCTGGTGGCGGGTGGGGAAGAATTTGTTACAAAGGGAGAAAGGGACAAAGGGGCAAAGGGTTAGGAGTGGGGTGATGCTGCTGCCGGTGGTGGGGTTGGTGGCGCTGGTGGTAGGGAGTTGGCTCTTTTTATTGGCGCCGGCTTATGCCCGTCCGGCATTGTTTGTGCCCCCGGTTGACCTGCCCCGGCGCTGTGCCGATGTTGGCGGGCTTCAGGTGGAGGCGTTGGCATTGGCTGACGGCCGTCCCGGTGAGGTGTTGGCGGTGGAACCCTGGCTCTATGGGCGGGACACGGCCGTTTCCCACCTCCTGCAATGGCAAATCAGCGGTCGCGACGGCCAGATCGTGGGGCAAATTGAGGACGTTGTGGGCTGGGAGGCCGGGCAAGTGTGGCAGCAAAGCTGGTCTATCCCACTGGACGCGGCGGCCGAACCGGCGCGGGGCGTGGTGCGCTTTGGCCCGCCCGGGGCGCTGGTAGATGTGGCGCTGGTGATTATCCGCCCGGAACGGCCGTTTCTCCCCCACCCCCAGCACGCCGTGCAGGCCGACTTTGGCGGGAAAATGCGCCTGGCGGGGTACGATTGGTCTGAAGACGGCCGTCTGACCCTTTATTGGCAGGCGCTTGCACCCCTGGGCGCCGATTACACTACCTTCGTCCATGTGCTGGATGCCCAGGGCAACCTGGTTGCCCAAACGGATGGGCAGCCCCAGGATGGGGCGTATCCCACGTCGGTGTGGCAGGTTGGGGAGTTTGTGGCGGATGAGAAGGGGGTGATGGTGGGGGGAGAACGGCCGTTGCGCCTGCTCGTGGGCGTCTATTTGCTGGAAACGGAAGAACGCCTGCCCTTGCCCGATGGCTCCAGCATTCTCCCGCTTCTTACAGTGGAATAAGGGCCTGGTTCAATCCGCGCCCCAGGTCTGGCAAGATCCCACGAACGGCCGTGGTTGCCGCACCGCTTTTGTTCCGGCATGGCTGGGATGCTGCCGTTGCTAGCGCAATACCGTCACCGTAGGTTCACCACAAATTGGGTCACAGCGACCCAATTCATCACACGAAATACGCCAGGTGCGGTTGGCGACAAACACCTCGTTGGTTTGCGTATTCACGGCAATGGCATAAGGCTGATGGCCTGTGGGCTGGGTGCTGATCACCATACCATTTTGCAAAATCGTTACCGTATTGCTGTCATGGTTACCCACATAAGCATACCCAGTCGTGGGGTCCACCGTTACTGCGATGGGTTTCTGCCCCACGGAGATGATGGCAACTACATTTCGCCCAGAAAGAACTGTTACGGTATTGTTATCCTGGTTGGTGGCGTAGGCCAACCCAAAAACCGGGTCTGCGGCTACGTCATAAGAGCGATCGCCGGTGAAATGAGGCGTCACAGTATAATCATCGCGGTGAAACACGGAGATATTTTGCGCGTAAGTGGCGTTAGGTTCAGAGTGGGCCAGGTAAAAATAGCCGCTGTTTGGATCCAGGCTAATTTCCATCGTCCCCCAACCGGCCTGAAATTGCGTTACCAGTGTTGTGCCGTTGATGACGTATACAATGCCGCGTTCCCAACTGGCAGCGTAAACCAGGCCAGTGAGGGGATCCACCTCAATAGAGCGCACCCAGCCCGCATTGGGCAGATGAACATCCACAATCTCAGGATTGTTTGTGGTGTCTTTGTACACCCGCACCGTGCTGTCCAGGTCGGTGATGTAGATGTAGCCGTTAACCGGGTTGTAGATGATGTCGTGAGGTTCAAAATGGTCGGGCAACTGCTGTACCAGGGTTGCTTGCTCAAATACGGCGATTTGCTGCGCGCCGGGGGTGTCGGTTAGCTGGGTAATGTAGGTACGGTTGCTGTTAGGAATGGAGAGTATGTCGGTGGGAAATTTGCCAATGAAGGTGTTGCCGAGAAAGGCGCCGTTGGCGATCTTGCTGACGTTATCGCTGTAACTGTTGGCGACGTAAATGAAGCCGCTGTGTTCGTTGACCCCGATTTCGTCGGGGCAGAGGGCGCCGGGTAATTGGATGTTTTCGGCAAAAGCAGGGGGTAGTGGGGTGGGTGTAGGCACAAACCGCTGGATTACCGGCAGGTACATGTGGTCGTCCTCCTGAAGGTTGGCGGTGGAGGAGTTGACCTGCACGATGAAACCAAAGATAACGGCCGTTGCCACCATCAATCCTGCAACCCAAATGCGGTTTATTCTCACTTGCTTTGATTCACGCCGATCTTTCATACTTGTTCGTTTTCTTTTGTCATTTGTTATTGCTGGTTCCCTTTCCCTTTTGAGAAGGTTCGTGTTTTTTGCCAAGCAAACGAATATTTTAGCAGCATATTTGCGAATCATAAAAGGGACTTTGGGGCAGGCATCAGGGCAATTGCATTCTCTAGGAAAATGTGTTTTGGTTCAGCGTCAAATGGACACTGGGCCTCAAAAAAAAGAGAATTTCAC
>CAZDEO010000135.1:0-9573 GCA_964504445.1 uncultured Anaerolinea sp.
ACGGCCGTGTTCCACCACAAAATCCACCTCATCCCCCGCTTGCGTGCGCCAAAAATAGAGCCGTGCCGCCGGTGTTAGTAAACCCGCTAACACACGCAGGTGGTGATAAATAAATGTCTCGAAAAAACTGCCGCGCTCACGTGCCCGCTGCAAATCCTCCAAATCATAATAACCGGCCAGAAATACAGCTAATCCAGGGTCTGCCCACATTACCTTGGGCGATTTCAGCAAACGGCTGGTGCGGTTGTGCGTAAAAGCCGGCAGTCTTTCAAAGAGATGGGTAGTCTCTAGCAAATTCAGGTAACGGTGAACGGTGGGTTGCGAGATACCAGAATCCCGGGCAATTTCCGACTGATTAAGGAGCTGTCCGGTTCGCAGCGCCAGTAGTTCCATGACGCGCCGAAAATCTACCAGGGCATCAATTTGTGAAATCTGGCGTAAATCACGCTCCAGGTAAGTGCGAACGTATCCATCCCACCATCGCACCCACGCCTCCGGCGCGGAAAAAGGTAGCAGAGCCGGCATCAGCCCTTTTAGCAGCCAGGGCAAACTGTCTGGTATTTCAGGGACTTCCTGCTCCGTTGGCCATCGCCCGGCCAGCAATTCTGCCAATAAGCGGGGAGGTGCTTGCTGCTCCTGCTCACCAACAGTCAGCGGATGCAGCACAAAGTAAACAGCGCGGCCAGCCAAACTCTCGCTCACCTGCTGCATGAGCAGTAAATTTGCAGACCCGGAAAGGACGAAGCGATAGGCCTGGGGATGTTGGTCTACTGTTTGCTTAATTGCCGGAAGCAAGTCAGGCGCTTTCTGTACTTCGTCGATAATTACCCTATCTGTACCCGCCCATAGAGCGGCAGGGTTTTGTTGAATTTGTTGCCGGACGTCGAAATCATCCAGGGTATGAAAACGCCAGGCGTGGAAAGGTTCTGCCAGGCGCAGCAGGGTACTCTTGCCCACCTGCCTTGCACCGGTAAGCACCACCACGGGGTGATCAACAACGGCCGTTTGGAGCAGTGGCGTCATCCACCTTGGGTAATATATCTCTGGACTTGAATAGAAGTTATTCACATCTTGAATAATAATTCAACCGGTAACAGTGCGTCAAGCGAGATTGCAGATAATTGCCGGGATGACAACATACTCTGACTATAATTCGCGGAACAGTTTGGGATTATTGGTATGCCGTTCTTTGTCGCGGCTGGTTTTCTTGGCCATGTTGCGCTTGAAGGCGACCGTCAGGTCCACGCCGGTCTGGTTGGCCAGGCAAATGAGCACAAATAGCACGTCAGCCATTTCGTCAGCCAGGTCCGGCGCGGGGTCAGATTTTTTGAAGCTTTGATCGCCATAAAGCCGGGCCATGAGCCGCGCCACTTCACCCACTTCTTCCATGAGCACGGCCATGTTTGTCAGCTCCGAGTAATAGCGCACGCCAATGGTGCCAATCCACTCGTCTACCTGCTGCTGCATCTCTTGCATTGTAATTGACATAAATACTCCTTAATAAGGGCAAATCACGTTTCACACCTCACGTCTTGACGTAGCAAATATTCGTGCAAAATTGTTAACACAATCGCCGTGCCCAGGTAAACGGTCGCAATCATATCCAGGTTGATGAGCCGCCCTAGCGTACCCGCCAAACCAGGCAGCAGCGCGCCGCCCAAAGCCGCTGCGCCAATTTGTAGACCAATGGCGTTGGCCACGTGCTGGCGCGGTAGCCGGTCGCCAGTGCTGCCAACTAACGCCGGAAATATGGGCGCCAGAGAAAAACCGATGAGGGGCAGCGCCAACAGGCCAACGGCCGTTACCGGATTCCACCAGATCAGTAACGACCCCAAGACCGCCCCCGTGAAGCTCAAGCGTAGATACGTCTTCTCCGCCAGGCGGCGCACAATCAGCCCGCTGACCAGCCGCCCCACGGTAAACGCGCCCCAATAGCCACCCACCATGATGCCGCCCAGGTTGGCCGCCACGCCGCGCCCTTCCGTCAGCAGAGTGTAGCTCCACTGCCCCACGCTGACCTCCAGGCCCGTGTAGAGCAAAAAGAAAAGAATGCCCAGCCAGGCCAGCGGCAGGCGCAGAGTTTGCCCCAGGGTCGCCGGCGGCGCAACCGCCACGGCCGTTTTCGCCGCCTTGCCATCCTGCCACCAATGGGCTGTCAGCAAAAATATTGCCGTTAGCCCAAGCTGAAAAGCACCCACCACCAGGTACCCGGTGCGCCAGGTAGACAGGTTGAGCACGGCCGTCATCAGCAGCGGGCCAATGGTGGTGCCAATGCCAAACATGGCATGCAGCAGATACAGCAGGGGGCGGTGATGGTCAGCAATGAAGTTATTGATACCCGCATCAATGGCGCCGGCGCCAAAACCGGCGATAACGCCCAGGGGCAGCACCAGGAACCAGACGGGCACCAGCGTATACCCAATGAGAGCGGTAGCCGTCAGCAATGAACTCAAGGCCAGCAAGCGGCCAATGCCCAGCCGCGCCACCAGCGGCCCGCTGAAGGTGCTGCTGATCATGTAGCCGGCCACGCTGGCCGCCAGCAAAAAGCCCATGGCGTCCAGCGGCACGCCAAAGCTGGCGCGCATAGAAGGCCAGGCCACGCCCAGCAAGCCATCGGGCAGCCCCAAACTGATGAAGGCCACAAAGGCAATTACCAGCAGGAAGCGCCCCATGGGCAAGGGGCGCACGGCTTTAGTTTCCATGCCACCCACCTTCAGCCACGAGCTTCTCGCTGATCTGCCCCAGTTTCTGCGCCGAAGCCATATCGTGCAGCACGGCCGTTCCCCTTTCTTGTCCATTGACAAAATAACGTCTGCTCACCCCCGCCACCTCTGGCGACGTGGCCAGGCAGAGTGACGTTTCCGCGCCCCGCCGCAAATCTGCCCAAAAGGCGGTGCTGGTATAAACGAAAAAGCGGGGGGAGGTGGGTTGGGCCAATACTCACGCCGGAGCAATGAAGGAGTAGCCTACAGGCACATCCTCGCGGGTAAAGGCGGCTGTCAGCCAGACGCGACGAATGGTGAGGAAGGGAGAAATGGCGGCGTGCTCGTTGTCGGATAACGGCCGTTGCGAGTAGTACCCTGCAAAAAAGGCCTCCGTCAAATCCTGAGAAATATTCAGCAAATCGGTGTTCAGCAAAAAAGAGGCAATATCATAAGCCCGCCAGCCCGGTCCGCACAGGTCAAAATTGAAGAACGTAGGGCTGTCGTCATCAATGAAATAGGTGTTGTGGCTGTGGAAGTCACCGCCAATGGGTCCCCAACTGTCCTCAGTGTGGTACGGGTTGCGAATCAGGGCCAGTATTTCATCCTTGGCCTCCTCGGCCGAAGCCAACAGCAAATTCAGGTCGCGTTGGCGGCTAGGCCGGTGTCCCCAAATGCGCTTCAGCCGTTCCACCGGCCAATCCACCAGGAACTCCAGGTTCATGGGCTGGCGCTGGTGTGTCGTTTGGAAGCTGTTGGACACCACGTGGATTTTGGCCATATTGGCCCCCAGGGCAAATAACTGGTTTTCGTTGCGTACGTCCATGGGTTGCCCTTCGGCAAAGTTGAACAGGGCAAAATAACGCAGCCCTTCGGGAGCCAAGACACTGCCCAGGAAACGGCCGTCTTTGCGGCGGATGGGGTAAGCCACAGGTAGCTCTTGCTCCCGCAAAAAATCTAGCCAGGCCAACTCATACTCATAATCTTCCTGTTGGCGGTTGAGATGCGAGGCCACCTGGTATACACGGACTACATACTTTTGACCATCCACCAAGATTTTATAATGATCATTGTCTTGCGTGCGCAGCACCTTGGTAAAAAGTTTGCAATCTACCGGAGTAGCAAAATCATACTCAGCGTTAATTACCTCTGCCAGCGCATCGGCGGCAATAAAAGAACGCGTGACGCGGATAAGGTTGGACATAAAATCTCCTTTTGGATTTGGCAATGCCTTACAGAAAACGACAGCTTAGCAGGTAACAAGGCTATCACCTATTACGCTTTATGCTGCACGCTTACCCTTCTCGAACTCCGTAAACCCGCTTAGGGTTGCCCGCCAGCCCGCATCATCTTCACCAGGGACAAAGGGCAAGTAGTAACTCACACGGTGCAGCAGGTTGCCATACTTTGCCTGTACTTTGCCCGGCAATTCGGCCCAAGAACCCGTTACAGCACAGGTGTCGAGAATGGTGTCGGTGATGAGGTTTGGCATGGTTGCCCATTCGCCGTTGCGAGCCATTTGCCCTAATGTGCGGGACAGGTCAGCCCAACCGTGCAATTCTAGCACGACTTTGTAAGCAGGTGTACTCATGTAAAAGGCAAGCTGCTGGCGCACGTAGGCCTCATATTCGTGGGCGGGTTTAGCGCCGTCGGTGGGGATGACAAAAATACCGCTGGAGAGGGAAATGTCTGTTAGGGAACGGCCGTTACGCCCCGCACCTTGCTCAATTTGTGGCTGCACAACCTCTTGCAAATATTTTACCGTATGCAATGGATGCACATGGACCCCATCACAATATCCCCCAGCCAACCGCAACATTTGCGCATTGACGGCTGAAATGTAAATGGGAATCTGCAGATAATGGTGCGGGCCGGGGTTAAAAAAAGGCGTCATCAGCTTCAAACGAAAAAACTCCCCCACATAATCCAGGGGTTCCCCGGTTTGCCAGCTATGCCAGCAGGCGCGGATGGCCTCAATGGTCTCGCGCAACTTCTTCACCGGTTTTTCCCAGGGCACGCCAAAGCGCAACACGTTATGGGCCCGCACTTGGGTGCCTAACCCCAAAATAAACCGCCCCTGCGAAAACCGCGCCAGATCCCAGGCCAGATAGGCGGTAATGGTAGGGCTGCGCGGAAAGGCGACAGCAACGGCCGTGCCCAGATCCATATGTTGGCTGTGTTCGGCAGCCAGAGCTAGTCCCAAATAAGGATCCCCCTTTGTCTCCGATACCCACAAGCCATCAAAGCCCCACGACTCCGCCAGCCGAGTTGTGACCGCCATAGATTCCAGACTATAACTCAGCAACGTCAAATCAAATTTCACCGGCCCTACTTCTCCCTAAAACAAAAAGAGGCCAACCTAAAAGTTAGCCTCTTTAGCGCTACATTGTTATTGCGTTGTGCCTAAATTTTGCGCACATCTGCAGCAGCCAGACCCTTTGGGCCCTGGACGATGGAGAACTCTACTGCATCCCCTTCCGCCAGGCTGCGAAAACCTTGGGATTCAATAGCAGAATAGTGTACAAACACATCGTCGCCATTATCGCGGGACAAAAACCCAAAGCCCTTTTGGTCATTAAACCACTTTACAGTACCAGTAACACGCTCACTCATTGTTGAAAACTCCTTATGTTTTCTAAAATTTTTTGCTTCTCAGATTTCAGAACGTTTTGGTTCCCAACAACTATTGCAACAAAAAACGCTGTCTAGACTCGTTCATCCAGACAGCGTCTTCAAATGGCCTAGTCAGAACTTACAACTTCTTAAATCTTGAAACTTTGGCCCATACTATACAATGTAGACTGGCTTCTGTCAAATTTACAGGAAAGAGGCCAAAAAATCCTCATTTTCTTTGGGTATCCAGCTCGGCCAAAAATACCTTAATGGCCGTCAAAAACTGGTTGGGGTCCGGCTCCCATAGCGCATGGCCAGAGTGCGGAAAGGTCAACACCCGGCAGCGAGGCAGCAATTCCTGGTAGCGGGTGGCGTCCGCTTCGCTGAGTTTTGCGCCGGGTTGGCCGCCACGCAGCACCAGCACTGGGCAGGAGATGGCGGGCAGCCGCTCCCACAAGTCAACTTCTTGCGACTCGCGCTGCATAGCTTCCATGACGTGGCGCTGGTGAAGGCGCCCCAATTGAAAGACGGCGTTGTCCACCCATTCTGGGGGAATGCGCGGGTAGCGAGCCGGATAATCTCCTAAAATCAAGCCCCCCAACTCTTCTGGGTGCTGGGCTGCATACGCCACAGCAACGGGCACCGCCATAGAGTAGGCCATCAGACACGGCCGTTGCCACCCACTTGCCACCAGCACCGCAGCCAAATCCCCGGCAAAATCCTCCAGCCTATAGCTGCTCTCGGGCGCGTCGCTGCGTCCCTGCCCACGCAAACTCATAGCCAACACGGGGCGTGGTGCGAACTCAGGAATATCTGGCAGGTAATCCTCGGCTGCTCCTAGCCCACCAGGCACAAAAACCAGCGGCGCCCCGGCATTACCATCTCCATGGCTAACCAGGTAATGTAGCCGCAGACCATTAGCATCTGTCCAATACTCCGTTACAAACTTCATGTCTGAACCCAACAAAGAAAAACCCTGCTGGCAAAGGTTGCCAACAGGGTAAAATGATGAACACGACTCTTTTTCAGAGTACAAAGGTTGCCAGCAACACCAACACCAGGCTAATGACGCCACAGGCAGCCATGACCCCAATGCCTATTGCCAGGGGAATTACATAGTTGACCGAATTATCCTCTTCCATGATGACCTCTTTTTATGGGTGATTGCCTTTATTCTAGCGCAAGGTCTCGCCACAGGCGAAAATTTTTAGAAAGGGCAACTATACGCTTTAATTATCCGAAAGCAGGTTTAAACGAATGGCGCCACTACGCCCCGATTGTTGACCCATGACGTGCTGTTGGTGCCGCTGCCGGTCTTGTTCCGACATTTTGCCCGGCAGCGGTATTTGGGCAAAGCGGCCCAGCAGCAAATGATCAATCAGGTAAGCGACCAGTGACAGGTTGTAGGTGTCATCGTTCATTTTGTACTGGGTGGGGTCCTGGTTCACTAATAGCCGATCTGCTCGAAAATAATCCTCTTCGGCCACCAGGAGCATCTGGAAGATACAGCTTCCCGTCCAGCTACGATGAAAGTGCAGCCAATCGCCATCAAAATAGATAAACCATTTGTCTTGCTGGTCGGCAGGAATGTAGCCATACCGCATCTGGCTTACCTCTTGGGATGAGTAGCTGCCCTCGATGAGCAGCTCTTTGCGCAATGACGGCATGGGCCGGATGTTCCAGGAGCTGGCATTTGCCTGAGGGCGCATCCGTTACTCTCCGTCCGCGAACAACGGGCGCAGGTCTGGCGTGGGCGTCCAATCCTGGAGGACTACAAAGGCTTCTGGCCCGCCCTGAACCTGCCGGATTTGAGCGACGTGAGGTGACCGGTTGCTGCCCGAAAAGTCGAAGCGCATGACGCCGTCCAGCGCCTCATAAGCCCCCAGGGACATAATCGCCTCGTACACAGCCTGTCCGGTCAGGTTATCAAAGCCTACCTGATCAATGGCGTGTTCCACGGCCGTTACTGCCAGATCTACCCCCGACATGCTGATCAAATAGCCAGAGCTGCGTTCCGCTTCCGGCCTTTCATTAGCGGCAAACACCTGGCGCGCATATTGGATGCCGGGATGGTCTGTGTCTGACCACCACTGGTAGGGGAATGGGGCTATAAAGCCATTCGCCAGAGAAGGATCTGAAAGAAAGGCAAAGGTGGCCACGTCCATCGCCCAATTGTTCCCGCCCACCAAAAACTGATCTTGCTTACCCAAGGCCGCCAGGGCGTTGAGAATGGTGGCCGGCCCAAAGGTAAGGGTGTTGGTATACAGTACATTGGCGCCGGCTGCTTCCGCATTGAGTACAGCCACCGTGCCGTCAGCTGTGGGCGCCAGGTCAATAATCTCCTCGGCCACAATCTCTACACCCAGGCTGGCGGCATAGGCACGGCTTTCCGGCGTTAGCGCGCCCTGGCCATAAGCCCCGGGCCAGCTTATGTAGGCTAATTGAATAACATCGCCTGTGCCTTCCGGCTTGATGGTGGGCCAATTGACGGTAACGTAATCCAAAAAGAGGCCAAACTGGTCGGGGTAAATAGGGCCATAGCCAAATACGTAGCCAGATTCGGAACCATAGAAGGCTTCGGCGCTTAGCCCGGCAGACAGGGCAGGTATCTGGTCTTCCTTGAAACGCCCGGCCAGGGCCTCGGCATCGCCTGAACCGTAAAGGAACATGATTAGCACGTTGCCATCTTCGCTGGTAAAGCGGTCGTAGGCGGCGACGGCTTCGTCTACGCTACCGCCGGTGTCGGAGAATTTGACCTCGATGGTAGCACCACGAATGCCGCCCTGCTCATTAACGGCCGTTACCGCATCCTCGAAGCCGTTGATGAGGACGCCCGTGGTAGAAGCATAAGGGCCAGAAAGGTCACCCAAATGGTAGAAGGTGATGGTTTCTCCGGTCAGGTCATCGGTGCGCAATACGGCCGTTTCCCCTGGTTCAGTCTCGGTAATGGGCGCTGCACAGGCCACCAACAAGGCCAGCAGGCCAGCTAACATCAGGAATTTTTTCATGGGGCAACCTCCTAAATACACAAAAGACGCCACGCAAAAAAGATTGCATGGCGCTGATTTGTTTGGGTTCTGCGTGCCTAAAGGCAGTGCGTTTATTGCCCCTGATTCTATTCATTGTGCCGATTTGCACAAACCCTTCTCATTTTAGCGGTGCGCCCTGAGTATGCTAACCCAACCAGCGCTTGCGCCGCTTGTAATGTTTGACGTCGCGGTAACTTTTCCGCTCACCCACGGCCGTTAACCCCAGGTAAAACTCTTTAATATCCGCATTTTGCGCCAGTTGGGCCGCGGGACCATCCAGGACGATACGGCCGTTTTCCATCACATACGCATAATCGGCCGCCTGCAGGGCCACGTGAGCATTCTGCTCCACCAGCAAAATAGACACCCCCGACTCTTCGTTATACTTACGAATCATCTCGAAAATTGCCTGCACCAGCAGCGGCGCCAGCCCCAGTGAGGGTTCATCCAGCAGCAACAACTTGGGCCGGGCCATCAAAGCGCGCCCAATCGCCACCATCTGCTGCTCCCCGCCAGACAAATAACCGGCGGTGCGGTTACGCAGTTTCACCAGCGGCGGAAAATATTCATACACCTGCGCCAGAGAATCCTTAATCTCCGCGCGATGGTTGGGGTGAATAAGAGAACCCGTCAGCAAATTCTCCTCCGTAGTCAAATGCTGAAACAGGCGCCGGCCTTCCAACACCTGCACAATCCCCAGGCGTGGAATCTCTTCCGCAGGCAGCTTATCCAGCCGCGTGCCCACAAACTCAATGCTGCCCCGCGTCACCGCCCCGTCCTCGCGCAGCAGCAGCCCGGAGATTGACTTGAGCGTGGTAGTTTTTCCGGCGCCATTTGCCCCCAACAAGGTCACAATTTGCCCAGCCTCTACTTGTAAGGAGATGCCGCGCAGCACCAGGATTACGTCACTATAGACGACTTCAATGTTGTTGACTGTTAACATGATAGCTATTAGCAGCTAGCAGTTAGCAATTAGCCAATAATCGCTAATCGCTAACTGCTAATTGCTCAATGAGTTATGGCGACGGCCGTAAATCGGGCATGGGCGTCCAATCTTGCAACACCACAAAGGCATCTGGCCCGCCCTGAATCTGGCGGATTTGGGCCTGCTGCGGTGCGCGCATACCGTTGGAATAGTCAACCTGCACCACGCCATCCAGGGCTTCAATGGGTCCCATCGTCGTCAAAGCATGGTGAATGGCTTCGCCCGTCAGATTATCAAAACCCAC
>CAZDEO010000136.1:0-9492 GCA_964504445.1 uncultured Anaerolinea sp.
TCGATGCGCTGGGTAGACCGCATTGGCTACCATAGCTGGCGCATGTTTTACCATTTGGTTGACCCCCTAACGGCCAACGTTCCTCTGGATTCGGAGGTGTATGAAGACTCGGCCCCAGAATTGCCCATTTCCGCCGCAAGCCGCACAAAGGAGGGAGCGCATGATTGAAATCGCCTTTCTCGCCGACCACCCCGAGACCATTCCCACGTTGGCGCACTGGTTTCGTGCCCAGTGGCCGGGTTATTACAACGAGCGTGCCCCGGCCGAAATTGCCCAGGATTTTGCCGCTGAAGCGCACCGCACCCGCATCCCCCTGCGCCTGGTGGCCTTTGCGGATGGCAAGCTGGCGGGCACCATTACCTTGCGCGAGCGTGCGCTGCAAGCCCTGCCCGAATACCAGCCCGGCCTGGGTGGCTTGTTCGTCGCGGAGCGGTTCCGTGGCCGCGGCATTGGCACTGAGCTGGTTCGCGCCGGCACGCATGTGGCGCGGGAACTGGGGTACGAAAGAGTTTACACGGCCACGGTCACGGCCAGGGGTATCGTGGAGCACCTGGGCTGGCAATTATGCAAAACAGTCACTCACGGCGACGGGCAGCAGCTGCTCTACGCCTACGCGCTTCACGAAGCGCACGACAGCCCACCACAAACCTGACTCTGCTGTTTTCTCTTTGGGGGGCGAAAGAGGGTGTGAGAGGAACGGCCGATGCCAACTATTTTGCACCAGGATTATTTTACAAAGAGGTAACTCAGCGCCAGTTACTTAGAAACTCAAGCCAATCCTGCATATCTTCAGCCGCTTTTGCGTCTACCAGGCGCAAAAGTCGCCGCATGACTACGCCCGTCCCCAACTGGTCCGAAATAATAATACCCGCATGGTGGCGTCCATACCCCAACCATTGAGTATGCAAAGCGAAAAAATCGCCGCGGTTAAACGAAAAAATAACAAAACCTTTCGTGGCTGCATATTGCAACTGCACGTCATCTGGTTGGCCCAACAAAGTGGCTTCTGATGCTGTTTCTACTTCAATCTGCCTGGCTCGCAGCGCTTGAATTAAATCGGTGCGCTGGGCATCCTCATCCAGGTACAGCTTGATTTGTTTGCGCATCGCAGTTGGCTTATTTCGCCTGAAGTTTCAGGCTTTCCTCAGAATCGGCGGCCATATCTGCTTCAATCTCTTCGACGTGTAAGTGATAATAGGTCAAAGCAGCATAAATTTGCGCCAGATGTAGATGAGGTAGTTGCGTGGCGATTTCTTCAGGAGACATCCCCAATTTGTACAGACCGGCGATAGTGCGCACCGTCGTCCCTGTACCGGCAAGTATAGGACGGCCGCCCCGCAATTCTGGTTTCCGTTCAATCAATGCATCTAATGTGGGTGCCAATGCCATAGAAAATTACCTCGTTTATAATAGTGCCCGCATTATAGCACGAAACCTTATTGGCTCGGGTGCATGAGAAACCCTCCCTAAGAAAACATGATTTTTGTCAGGTGACACGCCTCATTGTTGTGTGCTAAGGTGGGCAAAGGTTTTCTGTCTTTTGAAAATTTTTTGTGTAAAGAAGCCGAATAATTTTTAGATCAATTTGGACATAGTTCAACTGTAATGACACAAAATGATTGAGTATCGTAGTATTGAAGAATATCAAATGGCAATTGAAGGGTTTCATGGATTTTGTGGAATATTGCTTTTTGATTTTGCAAAACACCCTTGTAGCACCAAGGACATAATCATTCGGAATTTTATTGCCCGTACAGATACAATGATACGAGGGATTATGCAGCTTTGGAGCATTTCTGATTATCAAGATTGCTGGATACTTCACAGATGTCTGGTTGACCGCCTCTTTCATCTATTTCATTTGGGTGAGAAAAACCAATTTGACTTGTTTGATGATTGGTCATTCTACGAACAACATAATGCCCGGAATAAAGTGTGGAGTGATTCTGATTTTAGAAAAACCTTGGATTCTCAACTCTTTGTGCCATCACCAGATCAGAAGAACCGATACGCAACTCTTGCGAAGAAACCACCCAAGTGGCAACGTCCGAAAGCGGAGACGATAGCTAAAGAAATGAATCTCCGGTTTTTGTATAAGTACGGGTATGATTATGGGTCAACCCATATCCATCCAATGGCAAACGATGGTCAGCAGGATTTCTTCACTATAACGGGTCTTCAACCTACCCCGACCTTTCCGGATCAACGGTCAATACTTTCCAATTCGATTCTAACTAGTTGCCTCATAGTTCAAGAAGGGCTCAATAGGAGCAACTTCAAGTGGCGCGCAATCATCTATGATTTCCTTGACCATCTCTTGGATCACTTACAAACAGGCTCTTTGGAATATGGTCAAACGCTAAAAAAGATGACATATGCGGGAGCAGATTTTAATTTTTGCGAGCCTATGGTCTAATACCCTTTTATGTTGACGGTGGAGCAATGCTTCGGACGGTTATCATTTTGGTGACTGGCAAAGGTATTGGACGATCACGCCAGTGCAACTGAAGTTGGCGTTATCCACGTACTTTGCGAATCTTCCACGAATAATGCGGCAAATCCTTGGCTGTGTGGAAGATGCGCAGGGCAAACTCCACCGCAGCCCCCACCGCAAGCTGGCGCGGGTCGCCATCGGTGGAAGGGTTGGTGATGCGCGCCCCCTCCGGCGTGTCGGCCACAATCATGCCCACCGGCGGCAGCGGCGTGGGAATGGCCCACTCGGCCACAAAGGAGGCCACCGTGCCTCGCCCGCTGAGGCGCACGCTGCTAAATCCCTCCTGCGCTCCGCATTCATAGCAGTTGGGGCGATGCGGCCACCACAACGCGCCGCAGTTGCCGCACTTTTGGGCGTGGAAGCGCAGCAGCTCGTTCCGCTCGCGGTGCAGCAGCGGCAGTGAGGTCCAGGGGTCGGTGTAGGTGGGGAACAGCGGTTTCTCTTGCAGGTTCTCGCGGAAATAGTGCATTAGCGTGTAGGACAGCTCCGTTTTGCTGTCCAGCCACGCCTGGGTGGGACGCTTCGCCGGCCGCTGCGTAATGGCCTCCGTCACGCGGAAGAGGGTAGCGTCCGCGCCGTCGCCGTAGCCCACCAGGGCCAGCAAGTCGCCGGGGCTGGCCGTTTCCAACAGCAGCGCCAACTGCGCCAGCGGGAAGGCTGCGCCCAGGTTGCCCGCGCCCATGAGCAGCCGCGCCGCCGGGCTGTGCCTGCCCATTTTGCCAAAGCTGGCGGCCAGGGGGGAGGTTTTGGCGAGTTTCATAAGCATACGGCCGTCCGCCACGTAAACGGCCGTGCCCCCCACCACGCTCCCTTCCATCCCCGTCACCTTTAGCAAACCGCGCACCGCCCTGTCCACCAGGGCAAAATAGCTCACCTCGCTGGTATACGCTTCGTCGTCGGCGTGCAGGTAGCGCGAATCGCTGCGCCGCCAGGTGTCAATCACCGGGTCGCTGAGGTGGTAGGAGCCAAGCAGTTCCGCCAACACCCCCTCACCAGAACCCAGCAGCAGCGCCGCCGCGCCATCCCCGCTGAACGCTTCCAGCAAGCTGCCCGGCTCGCCGCGGCGCATGTCTGCCGCCGCCACCAGCGCCTGCCGCGCTGTGCCCGCTTTGATGGCGTCAAAGGCCAGGCTCAGCGCTCCCGTTCCGGCGCGCAGGCTGTCGCCAATGTCCAGCGCTCGCGCCACGTCCAGGTCGCAGGCCATGGCCACCACCGGCGCGGCGGCTTTCTCGCCAAAGGGGGGCGTGGTGGAGGCAAAGTAGAGGGCGTCAACGGCCGTTGCCTCATGTCCAGCCAGCGCATGCAGCACCGCCTCCGTGGCCATGGTCAGGCTGTCCTCGTCATAGCCCGCCACCGAGCGCTCGCCCAGCAGCAGCGGCGCAGCCTGCTCCATGCGCCACGCCGCGCCAATGGCCGCCCGCGAAACGCGATAATGGGGAATGTAGGTTCCGAAATCAATAATGCCGATGCCCATCGTTGGCTCCTTTTCTGAAAAAGAGATTGGAGACTAGAGACTGGTAAGTCTCCAATCTCCAGTCTCGAATCTCAAATCTCAAATCTCCAATCTCCAGTCTCTACTCTTCCTCCGCTCGCAGTTGGCGCAGCAGGTAAGACAACCCCCATAGCAGCAGCAAAACCAGCAGGACGGTGCGATCAAAGTTGTAGGCCGGCCGCAGCAGCGCCCAGGCTGTAAAACCCAACAAGGACAATCCTACCAGCCAGGCCACCTGGCGCAAACGGCCGTTTATCAACGCGCTCTCGTGGGCAATGTGGGGGGCGTGGGTTTGTAAACGGCCGTACAGCCCGCTCAAATTCCAGGCTATCATGACCCCCACCACCCCCTGGTAGGCCCACACAACGCCCGCCTCACTCACCCAAAGCGCCCCAGCCCCGCTTAGCAACAATGCCAGCGCCCAAAAGGGCAACGCCCCCGGCAGCCGCACGCCGTCTGCCACCAACCAGGCTATCCATAACCCGGTAACGGCCGTCACCCACAACACGCCCCACCAGGCCCCCGCCAGCACCCAGGCTGCCCCCAACAGTACCGCAGCGGCGGCCAGCAAAACGAGTAAAAGGGTTTTTAAGTCGTTGATGGTCATCTGCGGCCTGCCCGCAGCCGCGCCCCGGCTGCCTCAGTAAACGGGCGGGTCACGTCCCAATCCAGCACGTAAATGCCCGCCTGAACCAACTGGCGCAGCACCTGGGTCCGCTCAATCTGCGCCAGGCCCATGGCAAAATCCGCTGCCGCACCCGGTTCCAGGCTGTCGCGCTCATACACAATGGGATTCGGCGAAATGAGCATGACCTGATATTCATAGCCTCGCAGCCGCTGCAAAAAGGGCACGTCGTCAGCCAGCAGCGGGCTGACAAAGACAATCTGCGACTTGGCCGGGAAAAGCTGGGTGGGCAAGGCACGCAGTTCGGCAAAAACCTGGCTTTGCCCCAGACGGGCGCGGGCTAATGCCCGCATCATCTTCTCGCGCTGCACCTTCCCATAGCCGGGGAAAATGTAGTCAACGGCGTCGCCGTACAGCAGCAAGGCCACGCGGTTACCCTGGCTAATGAAGGCGTCAATCAGGCTAACGGCGGCGGCAATGCTGTGTTCCAGCAGGGAATGAATGCCGCGGGTCGGGTTGCTGGCCAGGCGCGTGTCCACGATGATGCCCACGTCCGCCACGCGCTCCTGTTCATATTCGTTGGTAAAGAGCGCGCGGGGATGGCGAGCCGTGGCGTGCCAATTAAGGTGGCGCAGGCTGTCGCCCATCTCGTAGGGGCGCACGCCAAAGAAGTCGGTGCCGCTGCCGCCAACGCGGGCGGCAATCATGCCGGAGTAGATGCGGGTGCGGCGCGGCTGGATTTCTACCACATTTAAGGTTTTGCCACTGGGAGCCAGGGTGGAAAAGAAGTCGGTTTCTACGGGTAAGACGGCCGTTTTCGTCCCCAGCCCCAGCCAACCCCGCGATGTTATCTCGACGGCCGACAGGCGGTGCGCGCCCCGGGGGCTGCTGATGGTGTAGCGAAAGGCTTGGGTGGCGCCGGCGGGCAATGCCGTTAACCAGCAAGGGCTGCCGTCTTCCAGGGTAAACGCCGGGGGCAGCAGGTCGGTAACCCGCAGTTCCGGCAACGCTGCGCCCTGGTTGGTGATGGTTAGCGTCACCTCTACCGGCGTATTGGCGGGCGCGCGCGGCGGCGTCAGGACACGCGTGATTTGCAGCCGCGGCGCAGCAGGCTGACCCCACAGCCCCAGCAGCAGCGCCAGCAGCAGGGGCAGGGCCAGCAGCAGCAGCGGCCCATTGCGGCCAGCCAGACCGGCAATCAGAAACACAAAAAGAAGGAGGGCAACGGCCGTTTTCTGCTGCATCAGGTTACTGTAAAGAGTGAAGGGTAAATCGTGAGAAGGCAATCTCTTGCTTCATGCTTTGTCCTCCCACGACGCCACAACCGCCAGGGCGGCGTCCAGGTCCAGGTTGGCCAGATCCGTAATAGGCTGGCGACGCGCCAGACGACCGCCCACAGACTGGCGAGCCTCAATAAAAGTGCGGTAGTTGGGAATGGCGCGGCAAGCCCGGAACAGGGCGTTTAGGGCTTCCGGCAGCGGGATCTCGTTGCGGGCAACGCGCTCTTGAAGCACTGCTGCCTTTTCGCCATGCTCGATTTCCAGTAAGAGGAGGGCCAGCTTTTCAATCTCGCGGGCCAGTTCCCAGCGCGCATAGTCGCTATTTTCTGCCTGAGCGCGCAGGGCGGCTAACTGCCCCAGGCGGTTTTGTGGTTTTGAGGGCGCGGGAGCTGTAGACAGGTTGGAGAAGCGTGGCCATAAGCGGTATACCCCCATAAGCAGGGCAATGAACACCACGCCGCCCCATGCCAGGTTTTGGGGCAGCCCCAGGTAGAGGCGGTAGTAATAGCGGAAGAATTCCAGGATGGGCAGGAAGATAATCTGGGTGAAAAAGTCTTGCACAAAGAAGGAAAGCAGCCCACTGATAAAGAGCAAGATGAGCAACGGCAAGAACGGCCGTAACCGGGATGGGGGTGGCGTTTGGTTCATGACGGCCGTTCCCCCTGCTGTACCGGCGCGCAGGCGGCCACAATAGCATTCAGGCTATCAATCGCCTCCAACTGATCGCGCTGGACCGGCTGGTAACCGCCATAGCGCACCAGCTCAAAAAGGCGCGTCAGGCGCTGCACCGCCCTGGGGGGTAAGCCAATGCGCAGCAGGTCATGCTCAAACTCGCGGGGGGTTTCGCCACGCCCGCGCCGCAGTCCGCGCTGCATGGCTACCGTATCGGCCATTTCCCGGTAGCAGCGCAAAATCACGTCATCCAGCTTTTGGCCTTGCTGCAGTTCAGCAATAGCCAGATTGGCGCGGCGCGCCAATTCGGCAAAATCAAGCTCTCCCTCCTCCCGCAGAGATGGGCGACCGCGCCACCAGCGATAAAGCAGCAAACCCGTGCCCGCTATCACCAGGGTTGACAGCACGCGGGTAAGAGCCAACGGCGGTTCAGGGGCATAAACGGGTTCTGCACCGGGCGCACCCAATGGCTCTTCCGGGGTAGGCAGTTCCGTGACGAGGGCTGGCGGTGCTTCAGTAAATTCTTCTGCCAGGGGCAATTCGGGCAAACTGACACGCACAATAGAAAAAATAACCAGGCCCCAAAAGAGGGCCACGGCCGTTTGCCGCACAATGTCGGGAATCGCTTTCCGCCCTTCACGGGTAAAGAGAATGTAACCCAGAGAGAGCAGCACGGCCGTCCAGATGATGTAGCGCAAAATTGAAAAATCAGCCGTCGTGCGAATAAGGGGGAAGTCTTCCGCGCCTAACGACGTGACCGGAATGCCCAACCCCTGGCGGAAGGTCATCAGTGGCAGCATGCGCGCCACCAGAATCAGCAGAATCGCTGTGCCCAGGCCCACCACGAACCGGGCTATTTGCTTTCTGTTTTCCCACCAGGTCGTCATTTCTTCCTTACCTTGCCCTGAATTACCCTTCGCGCACCACCGGCACCGCTACCTGGCTGCTGAGGGATGCAATCACGTCGCTGGCTGCATTGCGCTTCATCCACAGGTCAGGCTGCAAAATCAGGCGGTGGATGAGGGCGGGTTGGATAAAGGCTTTCACGTCGTCGGGCAACACAAAGGAACGGCCGTCCAACGCCGCCCAGCCCCGCGCCAGCTTCAATAACGCCAGAGAACCGCGCGGACTGGCCCCCACCGCCACCCGCTGGTCCCGCCGCGTGGTGGCAACCAGAGAAACAATGTACTTTTCAATGTCCGAGTCTACAAAGATGCCTTCCACGGCAGCGCGCATGGCCAACAGCGTCTCTGCATCCGTCACCTGGCTCAGCGCCACCTGCTCCTGCCGCCGCGCGCGCCGCCGCCGCAAAATCTCCTGCTCCTCCTCCGCCGAGGGGTAGCCTACGGAGAGCTTCATGATGAAACGATCTAATTGGGCTTCTGGCAGGGGAAAGGTACCCTCGTACTCAATGGGGTTTTGTGTAGCCAGCACAATGAAAGGTTGGGGCAGCGGCATGGTTTCCCCTTCCAGAGTCACCTGGTTTTCCTGCATTGCTTCTAGCAGCGCCGATTGGGTTTTGGGGGAAGCGCGATTGATTTCGTCGGCCAGGACGATGTTGGCGAAAAGCGGCCCCTGACGCAGCTCGAAATGGCTGGTAGCGCGGTTGAAGATGTAGCCACCAGTAATGTCGCCGGGCAGTAGATCAGGGGTAAACTGAATGCGCTTGAAGGAGATGCCCAGGGCGGTGGCAAAGCTGTTCGCCAGCATAGTTTTGCCCAGTCCGGGGTAATCTTCCAGCAGCACGTGCCCGTCGGCCAGGACGGCCGTCATCACCTGCTGCAATAAATACCGCTTGCCCACAATGGCTTTTTCTACTTCGGCAATGATACGCTGGCTGTGTTGAGCTACTTCGTTGATTTCCATGAGTGTCTACCTTTGCGAGGGATTAATTAAGAAGACTTCTGCTGCAGCGTAATGGCCGCGTTCGACAACACCACCTCATCCCGCTCAGCCACTTTAGCTTGAAAAACAATCTCGGTGTCTGACGTGTGCCACATTTCGGTGACAATAGTTTCGCCGGGGAAGACGTGGCGGGCAAAGCGCGCCTTGATACTGTGGAAGCGCGTAGGGTCGTCGTTGGCAAACGTCTTCAGCACGGCGCGGGCGGCAAAGCCAAAGGTGCACAGCCCGTGCAAAATGGGGCGCTCAAACCCGGCCATCTGTCCAATTTGCGGGTCGGCGTGCAGGGGGTTGGGGTCGCTGCCGGTCAGGCGGTAGAAAAGCGCCTGGTGCGGGGTGGTTCGGGCCTGGTACACGGCGTCGGGGGCGCGGTCGGGGGGCTTGTTGACGTCGCTGGACGGGCCGCGCTCGCCGCCAAAGCCACCCAGCCCGCGAATGAACATGCTGGCCTGGTTGAAGGCAATTTCCTCGCCCGCAGCGTCGCGGCTGCTGATGTCAATGATGACCAGAGCGCCTTTGCCCTTGTCGTAAATCTGGCTGATGCGGGCGTGTTGGGTGAGGGTGACGTTGAGAGGCAATGGTTGTTTCAGTTCCAAATATTGCTCTCCGTGCAGCAGCATCACCGGGTTGAAGGTTAGCCCAGGCATGTTGAGCAACTGATCAAACACCGCAAATAAAAAGGTGGCGGCAAAGGTGGGGAATACCTGCTGCCCCTGGCGGTGCAGCTCATACACGTAGCGCAGCGCCGTTTCGTCCAGCGGGTCGTCGGCTGCGCCAACGGAGAGGGCGTACAGTGCCGCGTCGCGGGCCGTGTAGGTAAAGGGGCGTGGCGCAAATTGATAGCCTACTGCTTTGGTTATGTCAATGCTCATGAGTTTGTACCTTATATCTTGCCTAGCTGATAACGAACGATTACTAAACGCCGGTGAGGGTTGTCCAGGGTACGGCGATGATTTTTTCGTCGAGGCGACGCACGGCCGTACCGCTATGCAGCAGTACCCCACCCACCGCGTCGGGGTGTGCCTGC
>CAZDEO010000137.1:0-9432 GCA_964504445.1 uncultured Anaerolinea sp.
CGGCCGGCCCAGCCAGTTCGCCCCGCACCTGGGCGGTGAGGGTGTAGGCCTGGCTAGGGGTGATGGGCATGGGGGGACTGAGCGCCGTCAGCGTCACCCTATCGGCCAGCAGCCAGCCTTCCTGCACGTCGTCGTCCACACTGGCGGCCAGACCCACGCGCAGGCTGGTGGTGCCGGGCGGGGTGGTAAAAGCGCCTCCCTGCCAGGGGAAGGTGGGCTGCTGGTAATCGACCGCGCTCCACACCGTTTCTTGCCCAATTTGCTCGCTGCTGTCATTGTGGAAGGTGACCAGGAGTACGGCCGTTTCCTGCCCGGCCGCCAGCAGTTCCCCACCCACCAGCGCCTGTAGTTCATACGCCTGCTCTGGCTGGGCCGGAATCGCGGCGCTCATGGCCGCCAGCCGCACCCCATCCAGCCGCACCCGCCCGCCAAACTGCGCGCCGGTCAGCACTATCTGAAAGGCGTCGCTGCCGGGGGGCAGGGTGAAGGTCTCTTCCACCGCTTCCCAGGCAGTGGCTCCCCCCGACTCCTGGGGCGTCCACAGCAGCGCCGCCCCTATTTCCTCATCGCCCTGGTAGAATTTGGCCTCCAGCCGCAGCGGCCGTGAGGGGAGTGCTGCATCGGCAATAAGGGCGTGGAGATGGTAGGTCTCGCCCGCTGCGGCCGGGAAGCGCGCGGTCTGCACGACGCCGCCCGCTTCGTTGGTGAAGCGGAAGTGCCCGGCATCGCTCGCAAAACCGGCCTCGAAGGCCGGCCAGTAGGCTGTACCGGCCGGGAAGTCGCCGCTGTTGTCCTTAACAAACCAGCCGGCCGCATAGGGGGAGGGAGAATCGACGTCAAAGTCCCAGGCGGCCAGCTCCTTGCCGCTGGTCACGTCTACCAGCGATACCTGGTCAAGGGCCGTCCAGCCATTGGCGTAGCGGTCGCTAAACCACAGCTCGATGTCGGTGGCGTCGGCCGGGGCGGTATGGTTGACGCTGACCGGCTGCCAGGCAGAAGCGCCCGCCTCATCGGCCCACACGGGGTATACGCCCAGCAGCTCTGTCCCTTTTTCGCCGCCGTAGTAGCGTGCTTCCAGAGCAAAGCCGCCCGCGCTGCCGCCCGCCTGCCAGCCGCTCTGGTATTGGAACTGGATGTGCAGCGGGCGGCCCCCTTTGACCTCAATGCGCGGGGAGACCACGCTCACGTGGGGCAGGTTGCTGATGGCAAAGCTGTATTGGCCGCTGTGCGGGGCGGCCGGGCCGGAGCCGCCGCGCCAGATGGAGGTGGCCGGGAATGCGCCATCGGGCACGGCCACCCACCCGGAAGCGGCTTCAAAGCCGTCATCCAGCAGGGTTGTCTGCCCCTGCCAGATCAGGACGTCATCCAGCGCCACCGCCCCGTCTATGGCCGTGGCCCGCAGGCGCAAGACTCCTTCCTGGCTGCTCATGGCGGGTATGGTGAAGGTGGCGGTGATGGGCTGCCAGCCGGATATGCCCACCAGGTCTTCCTGCCCGGCTGTCGCCGTCCAGATGGGAATGGCCGGGACCGGGGCGGCGGGGAGTATTTCCAGCGCAACTTCACCGGACAGCAGCCGCCCTCTAACCCACGCTTGCAGCGTATAGTCGCCGGGCGCCAGCGTCATGGGCGGGCTGTCCAGGGTTCCGGCCGCCAGGTTGTGCAAGGTCAGCGCCGCGCCGCTGCCGCTGTGCGCCTCATCTGCGCCGGCAGTGGCCGAAGCCGGTAACTGCGGGTCGGCCACCACTTCCCAGCCGTCGCTGACCTGCCAGGGGGTGGGCTGGGTGCGGTCCAGCAGGGTGGCGTCGTCCAGGGCCAGCCAGCCCGTCAGCCGCGTCACTTCCAGCGCCAGGCGGAAGCGGTCGGCGTAGATGGGCAGCACAAAGCTGCCGCCAGCTTGCTGCCAGGCTGACGCCAGCGGCAGCAGGGCGTTATCCCACAGCCGTTCCCGGCCCACGAACTGGGTGCCGTTGTAGAACTCAACCCACAGGGCGCTGCCGTCTACCAGGGCGCCGGCCTGGCCGCGCAGCCAGGCGTCTGCCTGGTAGCGCTGGTATGGCAGGGCTTGTATCCAATCGGAAACGGCCGTGCCGCTGGCGCGGTTGGTGAAGGCGTACACAACCAGCGAATCCACGCCCTCAGGCATCTGGTTTGCCGCCCCGTGCCAGACCGTTCCCGCAGGGAAGCTGCCAGGGGGGGAGGCTTGCCAGGTGTCCGCCGCGAAGTCCCAGCCCGCCACTTCTGCCGCTCCCTGGGCGACTGCCAGGCTGCCAAAGGCCAGCCAGCCGCGGTAGAACCGCCCTTGCAGGGTCAGGGACAGGGTGGTTGTACCGGCCGGAGGGGCTGGCGTGCTGACCGAGGCGGTTTGCCAGGCTGTGCTTGTGTCCAGTTCGTCACTATGCCAGAGGGGGCGCGTTTCCAGCCATTGCCCGTCGGCGTCATAGAAGTGCGCCAGCAGCTGCACCCCGTCCTCGGCGCCGGCCACCGCGTGCTGCAGGGCGTTTTGTACCTGCATGGTGATGGTCAGGCCGGTATTGGCGGCAATGGCCGCCGGCGGAGAGGTCAGGTCGTTTTCTCCCAGGTTGCTGATCAGGACGCTCTTGCTGCCGCTGTAGGGTGCAGCCGGGCCACTGCCCCCCTGCCAGATGGAGGTGGCCGGGTATGCGGCGTGCGGCACGGCCGTCCACTCTCCTGCCTGCTCAAAATCGCTGGCGAAGATGGCGGTTTCAAGCGCCAGGGACTCTGCTTCCGTCCCCCAGAATGCTTTGCCTTCGCCCCGCTCGTAGAGCGTCAGGTCGTCGAAGGCCACCCACCCGTCCATTTGCGCGGCGGCCAGTTCGATCATGCTGCTTTTGAATTCGATGGCCACGGGCAGGATGAAGGTGACGTCTATTTCCTGCCACGTGTTCACGGTGGTGCGATTTTCGCCCGATGTCCAGATGGTAAAGCTGGCGGCCTGGTCTCCGTATGGCACAACGCGCACGGCCGCGCTGCCGCTGCTGTTTTGGAACTTGACCCAGGCGTGCAGGCGGTACTGCCGCCCGCTGTACAGCGCGATGTCTGGGCTGCGCAGCGTCCCTGTGGCCAGGTTGTTGAAGGTGACCGCTCGCGCCCCGCCATCATGCGGGTCGCCGAGGTAGGCATCGCGGTCTACTGACGTTGCTGGAAATCCGGAAACGGCCGTGACGTTGAAATCCGCTACCGCCACCGGCAGCCCGTTGGCCGCCCACCCGCTGGCGGCGTTCATCTGCAAGGGCCAGTTGGTGCTGCTGCCGGCGTGCACGGCGAAAGGCGCACCAGGGACGGCGTTCCACGATTCCAGGCGTACTTCTTCCTCATAGTTGGGAAAGGGTGTGTAGATGATGTGGCCAGCGGGGTTTATGGTTTTCACCCGTTGGCCGCTGGCATCATAGGCGAAATGGGTCACTTCGGCCGTGAGGGTGTTGGTCACCGTGGTCAACCGGTTTTCCACGTCAAAGGCTTGCAGGTAGCTGCCGGTTTCGTCATTGCGGATGGTCATGTTGCCGTTGGCATCATAACAGAAGTAGTCGTTGTCTACCAGGCGCACGGCATGGGGCAGGGATTGTGGCGGCGGTTCGGGGCAGGCGGCGTGCCAATTCACTTCATTATACTGATAGCTGCGCCCGGCATTGCTGGTCAGGTTACCCAGCTGGTCATATGCATAAGCGTGGTCGTAGCCGGGCACAGGATTTTCTGATGAACTTTCTGGCGCATAGGCTGCTTCTAGCCGGTTCAAATGGTCATAGCTGAAGGTTTGCGTACTGCTGCTAATCTCCTCATCAATAGCCAGCGTATCGGAAATGACCTGAATATTGCCAACCGGGTCATAATGGTAAAAGAAGCTGGTGCCCCAGGTGTCACCTGGTTCTCCACCATGCCTAATGGTTTTTAACCGGGAATTACTGTCTCCCAGATAGTCGTTGATGGGAGGTAAGGTGGCTGGATAATAATCATAGAAGGTGTCCACCCCATCTGCCCGGTCAAACAGGCGCATTTGACCCAGGGCGTTGTAGGTGACGTTATTGACCAGGCTACCGGCCACGCTGCCCGCCAGGCTGTTTTCTCCCTCATGGTCGTAGGTGACGGTCATTACTTCGCCGTCAGGATAGATTGTCTCCGTGGGGCGGTGCAAGGCGTCGAATTCACCGTACTCCATGGTGTATGAACGGCCGTCAATCCGCCGCTCATGCTGAATCAGCCGCCCCAGAGTATCGTAAGTGAAGGCTTCGCGGTTGTCGGTGTCCGGCCACAGGATTTGCGCTAACTGCCCCTTTGCCCCCGTACCGCTGGGGTGATATTGATACTCGGCCAGCAATGTGTCATCCGTATCGCAGGTGGCGTCGGTGCTGTGCCACCTGGTCTGCAACCGGTTTTGCTCGTCGTAAACCATACAGAGCGTGTTTCCGTTAGCGTCCTCCTGCTGCACCAAATTGCCCAGGGCGTCGTAGTCATAATACCATGCCCCCATATCCGGGTCATCCATGTAAATTTTTCGCCCCAGGCTGTCATACTGCATCTCGACCATGCGTAACGCTGCGCCGCTGCCATCTTGAGTTGGCGCCTTGGTACGCACAAAACGCAAGTTACCCATCAGGTCGAAGGTGTATTCTGTGTCTGCATAGGCGGTCGCCGCGCCATATTCTCCGGCATTCTCGCGTACCTTCACCAACTGCCCCTGGGAATTATAGAATTGGTTTATCACGTGGTTGTTAGCGTCGATGATCTGCACCCGGGAAAGCTGCCCGTCGCCATTTACTGTGGTGTTGTTTGGAATAGCATAAACGTAACGTGTTTGGCTTGCGCTGCCTGCTGGCGTCCGCACAGTTAACGGCCGTCCCAAGGCATCATATGTCGTGGCGGTATGTGGCCTGCTGGTGCAGTCATCAGTAATAAATGGCGATTGGGGCCATGTCTTGCCCCGATCGGTGTAAAAGGGCACGGCAAAAGGAACGGTCTGGCAGCTCGTATTTCCCAAAGCGTCGTAAGCGGTGATGCTAATAACTTCCTGGCTTTTTGTTGCACCATCCAGCCAATGCCAGACACTGCGGCTCTGAATGGGCCGGCCGAACCCGTCATAAAAGGTCTGGTCAGCAAAGGCATAGCCGTTATCTGAACTTGCGGGGGCCGGAAAGCTGCCGGGGCGTTTCTGTACACTAATAATGAAAGGGGCATCGCTCGCCGGGTCTAAAAACTGTGTGCCATTATTCCATTCATTGTCCCAGTACCGGTAGCGCACCAGGGGATCGCCATTCCATTCCTCGCTGTCCCCAAAACCTGCAAAGGGATTTCCGGTAGAGGCATCCCCATCATAGACAGCATGGAGCCGCCCAAAGGGATCGTATTCGTATTTTGTCGTAATTTCATCCGGCCCCGTCACCTCTTTCAGCAGCCCGGTTTGGTACTGGAAGTCGCCGAGTGGCGCATTAAACCCATAAATAGAGAAGAACGTTGTCTCCAGCGCCGTCGTAGTGCTTATGGGATAGAGGTTGAACGTAATATCGTAGTCAATGGTTGTCAGTCGCGGGTCGGTGGCCGGCACGTCCCGCAAATTGTAGTTGATGCCTGGCTCAACTTCGTCTTGTGTCTGATAGCCGTACTCGCCATAGCTGACCCGGCTTTTTATATTGCCATATTCGTCGTAAGTCATCGTCTGGTCAATGGTGCGAAATGCCTTGTCGCACTCATATCCGCCGCCGCTGCCATTACCACCAGGTACCTGATTACAATCAAACTCTGGGTCAATTAAAAATTGCCGTACCCTGGTGACTGCTCCCTGGGTAATACCGGGATTGCCCGGCGTGCTGTTTTGCCCGTCGTAGTACATCCAGGTAATGGCCAGGGGGTCCCAACTATCTCCAGCATAAATCCCTTCACTGATTTGTTTAATAGTCCAATGCCCATTGGCGTTGTTGATGCGGTACCAGCGGCGCGTTGTGTGCACGGGCACGTCGGCAGTGGCGTCATCATACTCAGAGATGTGCGTAAGCTGTCCAAATTGTCCAACCGTGCCGTCTGGCAGCTTCTGGTAATTTGGGTCGTAACTGTATGCCACCCATGTCGATATTTGGTTTCCCGCGCTGTAGGTCGTTGAGGTCACCGCCGCCGTGTAGGTAAAGCGCGTATCGCTGCCGAAGCTGCTTACTTCGTAATCGTTCTCTGTGCTTTGATAAGCCACATAATTGCCGTCGGCAAATCCGCCCATTTCCTGATATGTGGGACGGCCGTACTTCTCCAACGTCACGTGGTAAGCTGTTGTTTGCCGGGTCAGGGGCACATCACCGGCCCACGTCGTTACCTGTACCTGGTCGTATCCCCCAATATTGCCGTAATTGGCGGTGGTCTCCGGCTGCGCACAAAGACCGCCTCCTCCCGTGCCCACTAACTGGTCGTAACACCGACCCTGGTATTGGTAAGTTAAGCGCGTAGGGACATCATTTTGGTTTCCGTCATCCGGACGGCCGTCATATAAATGCATCTCGCTAACACTCAGGTTGTAACCCATTTCGGGGTAGATAGCCGGGTCACAAAGCCCCCCATCCATACAATTGCCGTACCCACCCAACTGGCGACCATCAGATTCGTAAGTGTATTCAACCCGGCCACCGTAGCCGTTTTCGTAACCAGTCAGGTACAGATATTGAAAACATTCCCCCTCATTATGCTCATTAAGATGGGTAAAATGATGGTAAGGGGTGTACTCAAATGAATTTGCCGGCAAAGAAACCCAGCGATTCTCTACTTTATCATAACCCTGCGCGGTAATAGTATGCACGACGCGCGTGTATGTAGTTAATGTGGTATGCCCCCCGCCGTTGTATTCGTCGCATTTGCTGGGATTGTCAATGGGTTCGGTTGCCGCATCAATGAGATAGCGATGAATTTCAGAGCCGTGGTGAAAAACGTGAACGGCAGACAAACGCCTTTCGGTGTTGTCGTAATCCAGGGTGACGCGTGAAGCGGCCTGTGCGCCAGGCTGACTCTCTAAACGCGCCACATCGTGGGCCACTGGTAGGGCGGTGATGCGGGCCGTAAAATTGTACTGTATCTCCGTTAGCTGGCTGTTGTAGGTCCAAACTTCCCACCAGCAATTACCCCCAGGACACCAAAAGCCCCAATTCTCGTACCGGACAGGCCGGTCTGCGGCTGCGAAGTACGCGTAATTGATCTGGTTGCCAAAGCTATCCGTTACCGTATCAACATGCCAGGCTGTGATTTCTGTATGCACGTTTCCATCGTTGAGCTGGGTTTTTTGGTAAGCGACGGCCTCATCGGTGTATCCCAACCGGTAATGCGTGCCATCTCCGGTTTGCACAATCCAATAGGTGTTGCCATTCTGCTCCTGATTCCAGGTGCGCCCGCCATAGTTGTAGACCCGTATTCCCGGCATATCTTCAACATAATAGGGCGTGACGCCATTTTCTGCCTCGCCCGCCAGCAGCCTCCCCCCGCTGCCATTGATGGTCAGCCGGAAAGAGTCCGGGTAGGTCCAGGCTGTCGCGCCATTTTTGATGCCCGTGCGGGTAATGGATATGTCACTGAGAGACCAGCCTGTGGCCACCGTGCCATGGGATACCTGGCGAATCGCACCCCGTAAAGATGCGCTGGAATAGGAAAGGGAAATCTGGGGCTGCAGGCCATTACGCCCTGGAGGAAGGTCAAAAGCATATTGATAGGTGGCCGCCCCGGTAAACTCGCTAACCGTTGGCGGCGCCCACTCCAATGCCCAGGCCTCAGGCCGCCAGCCTGCCGTCCAATCTGAAAAATGGGTGACTTCGGCGCTGATTAGCCCCGTCCGGCCGTGCTGCTGTATTGGTACTTCGTGCCACCGCCCAGGAGTCTCTTCATCCGCATATGCCAGATAGAAATAGCCGCCCACTTCATCCAGGTTGTAGCCATATTCGCGCAAGTCGAGGACCATGCGCACAGGTTTAGGAAATGTGGCGAAAATTTGCCCATTATCATCAATGATTTCCACCTCAAACTGCACCAGCCGCCCGCTGTCTAAGGACATACGCTCTTCTTGATTCGTTGGTATGGCGCTCAGTTGGTAATCATCTAGCACCAGGCTCATCGCCGCCGATAACGTGTCGCTTTCAATGATGAAACCGAGTTTATCGTCGTTGAATGAGACCGCTACATTCTCCGACTGGTTCACGAGAACTGCCGGCGCTGGTGTTAACAACGCCAACGCATTATTGGTAGTTGTTGTGAGACTGGTTGCCACGGCCGTTTGCTCCGCGCCCGGTGGTACGAATTCGGCAAAAGAGTCAGCGTCGGGCGCCGGCTGAAACGCCATAGGCGCGACTTGCCCGACCCCAACAGCGGCCTCATCCTCAGGCCCGCCATCCAGCGGTGAGGGGCCTGGATCGGCAATAACGGGCGACGAATGGGCCAGTGGAATTAAGAGAAGGCAAAGAAACCAGAAAACAACTTTTGCGAAATGACTGGAACGCGCCGTAACCATGATAACCCTCCGATTTGTGCGCTGCGGTCGTTGGTTCTCTTCATAAAGTGCATCGGCGTTCCCTGAACCGCCAAAAGATAGGAAAGCATGCGCCTGAAAATCACCAACTGCTTAGAATACATTAATGTTAAGCTAAGGATAGCACGAGACAGACTCGATTTGACTATAGAACACCTATAGACGAACTATAGACTTTCCTGCAAAAACCCGTGCGTGCTGCGTCACGTCCTTCTTGCTGCCGGGCCAGCAGCCGGGATGAGGGGGTTGTGTTGTATGGTGAATGCAATTAGAAGCGGGACAGCCCGCTAAACGAGGGGGAGGTCAAGAAGCTTTTGGCGCGCACGGCGCAAATTGAGCTGACCCCGCGCAATAGCCATCCATCGCTCCGGCAGCATGTTTTCTTTGCGCGCAGCGGCTTCGGCGCGCCAGCCTGGGCAGTAGGCGAAGCGGAAGGGGCACTTTGGTAGATTTGCCTGAACTGGATGCGGTATTAGCGGAGGCGATGCGTCAGGTGACCCGGGTTCAAAGGAACAGCGCTGGCCCTGCCCCACCGAAACCCAAAACGGCCGCGCAAGCCCCAGTGCCACCAGCACAAACAATAGATTCGTCGGCCCATCAATTTTCTCCCCACCTACACCTTATTCACGGCAAGATGGTCCAGACCAAAGAACAGTACGCCAGCTTGGCCACCACCCAACACAAGCCTTACATGCTGGATGACGCCCTCGTGGACCGTGCCGTGAGGCTGTACGAGGAACAGCTCTCATTCATCCCCCTGCATGAACGGCAGCTCACCTGGTGGCTGTCGGCAGAAATTACCGACGTGCAGCGGTATCAGGTGGAAGATTTGCCGGCCAGACTGCCCGCGCTGCGAGAAAAGACCGCAGCTCTCCTGATTGACACCAAGCACATCCTGGCCTGGGTCCGCGAGAACAATCCAAAAGCCTATA
>CAZDEO010000138.1:0-9296 GCA_964504445.1 uncultured Anaerolinea sp.
AAACTATGAGAATTGTACCTTAGCTTGTGGTCTAGTTTTTGGGGGTCATCATACAAGCCGGTGGCATCTACTAGCGTCGTCATTGCCGGGCCAGAAACAACCGTCGGGTCAATCTTTAACTTGTGGGCTAGCAGCGGCAGCACCGAGCCAAGCACGTTGGCCCACAGCACAATGACAAAGATGGCAATAGCCACCGTCAGGGCTACGCCAGAGCCGGTATGCCACAGCAGCGCCCGGAAATAGGCGATGATAGCCATGCCCAAACCCAGTAAGAAACCAACCTGGGTTTCATGCCACAGGGGTTTCAGCAAGCTCTTTTTGTCTATTTCGCCAATGGCTAGGGCGCGGATGATGGTGCTGGTGGTTTGGGAACCGGCATTGCCGCCGGTGCCAATAAGCAAGGGGATGAAAAAAGCCAGGGAGACCACGGCCGCCAGTTCTTCCTCAAAATGGCGCAGTACCGTGCCGGTGAGTGTCTCCGTGAGAAACAAGAGTAGCAGCCAGCCAATGCGCTTGCGGAATACGGTCAGGGCGGTTGTCTCCAGGTAAGGCTTGTCCAGCGGTTCCGACGCGCCCAAACGCTGGATGTCTTCAGTGGCTTCGCTGACCAGCACGTCAATCACGTCATCTACCGTGATAACCCCCACCAGCAAACCACCATTGTCTACCACTGGCAGGGCCAGCAGGTCGTAGCGGGCGACCAGGCGGGCTACCTCTTCCTGGTCTACGCCGACTGGCACAGAGATGACTTCCGTGTCCATAATGTCTTGTAACAACATGGTCGGATCGGCCATCACTAACTGGCGAAAGCTAATCTCGCCCGCCAGCCGTCCATGCTGGTCAACAACAAAAAGATGATAGATTTCTTCGGAATCGGGCTTCAGGGTGCGAATGGCGGCCAGGGCGTCGGCGACGGTCATGCGCCGCCGCAGGGCCAGATGGGAGGAGGTCATCAGACCGCCGGCACTATCTTCGGGGTGGACGAGCAACGGCCGTACCTCGTTGGGGTCTTCCAGCCGGGACAAAATGGTATTCGCCTGGGTCTCATCCATCTCGGCCAGCAAGTCGGCTGCCTCGTCCGGCTCCATCTCATCCACAATACGGGCGAGATCATCCATAGCCAGGCCATCTACCAGTCGGGCGGCTTCTTCATCTTCCAACTCTTCCAGGATGTCGGCTGAGTCACCGGGTTGGAGTTTGGAGAGCAGTACGGATTGTTCAGCTTCGTCTAGTTCGGCGAACAGGTCAGCCTGGTCTGGCGCGCGCAGCGACTCAACCAGGGCCGCTGCACCGTCGAGATCGCCCTGCACAATTTGGGCACGGACCCGCACCAACATGTCATCGAGGGTTGTTTGTAACATGGGGCACCTCCAGGTTCATGGTTCCCTGGAGGCGAAAGGGAATCTGCCAACCAGGGGGCTATTTAGTTGACAGGTCTGGCAACGGTCCGGGACTACTGCCAGGCTCAAAAGATTCGTTCATTTTCCTTGTGTGGCTCATTTGATGAGCCTATTTAGGTTCACCATTTTCAAATTTACAGCTAGAATTATAGTCTCAATCAAGGATGGGGCAACTCGTTTAGGCTGATACGGGCATAAGCGAAATTTTCAGGTTGGGTCTTCAAAATGGGTCTTCGCCGGTAGCTCGTACCGGCTTATTTTTTGTTATTACGAGGAAGTTATTGCCAATGAATTTTTGGGAAGCGATTATTTTAGGGATTGTGCAAGGGGCAACCGAATTTTTGCCCATCTCCAGTTCGGCGCACCTGGTTTTGGTTCCAGACATTTTGGGGATGCCGGAACCGGGGTTGACGATGGTGGGTGTCGTACACGCGGGCACGTTGTTGGCGGTACTACTTTATTTTCGGCAGGATTTGTGGCAGATTAGTCGCGCTTTTTTGGCTGGATTGGTGGAGAAACGGCCGTTTGCCGCCACAGAATCTCGCTTAGGCTGGTACATCCTCGTTGGCTCTATTCCCGCCGGGGCTGCTGGTTTGCTGTTAGAGGATTTCTTTGAGCAGATGTTTAGTTCCCCCCAAGCGGCTGCTGGGTTTTTGTTGGTCACGGCCGTTTTACTGGTGCTAGGTGAAAAACTGCATTCCGGGCGCAAACAAATAGCCGCCATCACCTGGCTAGATGCCATCCTCATTGGCCTGGGGCAAATGTTAGCCCTCTTCCCCGGGATTTCCCGCAGCGGCAGCACCATAACGGCCGGACTATTGCGCGGGCTAAGGCGAGACGTGTCCGCCCGGTTTAGCTTTTTATTGGGCATTCCGGCTATCTTTGGGGCCAGCCTGCTGGCCGCACTGGATATTTGGGCCGATGGGAGCTGGGCTGCCGGCTGGCCGGTGTATGTGGGCGCGCTTGCGGCTGCGGCCGTTAGTGGCTACGTTGCCATTCTCTTTTTGCTGCGCTGGCTCCAACATCACCGGCTTTATGGCTTCGCGGTTTATTGCGTTGTTGTGGGCAGTAGCTATCTGGTTATTGCACTGCTCTCATAAACGGAAACATAGAGCAGGAGTACAAACAGGGAAATAGCTTGCGTTTTTCTCCTTCAAACCCATCAGGCGCTACTTGCCCCCTATGTACGGCCGTGTTATACTTTCCTCCGCTCGTTACATAACCTCATATTCCACATGGAGGGATGGCCGAGTGGACGAAGGCAACAGTCTTGAAAACTGTAGTAGGCATTTGCTTACCGGGGGTTCGAATCCCTCTCCCTCCGCCACGAGTATCTTTTAAAAGTTAAGCAATATGACCTCGCATATCATGGGGAGGTGCCAGAGTGGTCGATTGGGGCCGCCTGCTAAGCGGTTAACGGTCTAAAAGCCGTTCATGGGTTCGAATCCCATCCTCCCCGCCTTGACTTTTGGCTGCAGTTTGTTGCAATTTGGCGCGAGTTGCGGTATCTTCCAGAGGTCATCAGTAAGTGCGCCCTTAGCTCAGCGGATTAGAGCGTCTGGCTACGAACCAGAAGGTCGGGAGTTCGAATCTCTCAGGGCGTACTAAAAGCGATACCAACCAGGGTCGCTTTTTTTTTGCCTGATGCACATTAGAAGATTGTAACAGCTATACCGTTAGCTCACTACCAGTGGCTACTCTGCACTACAATCAAAACAGTATGAAAACACCTGCTGGCAAAGAGTGCCGTTTTTACTACGAAAATTTCCACCGCGGGCGGTCCGATCAAGAATGTCGTTTATTGCAGGGAAACCCCAACTCTTCCCCCTGGCGACCCAAGGATTGCGCGAATTGCCCTGTGCCAGACATTTTACTTGCTAACAGCAGCCCCAATCTCATTCTTGAGGCGACAGTCAAAAGTGGCCTTTTAGGCTTCAATCGTCGGGTTGAAGTTAGCGCATTTTGCAGCCGCCATCTGATTGATGTGCCTAACCCTCACGTTGGATGCGCAAAATGCGCAATGGAAAAACCAGGCCTGAAAGAGTTGTTTGGTGAATAGCCAAGAAAATCACCCGGTTTCCGTTTCTGATGGGTAACAAGAGCGATGAAAATGACTGCCCATCAACTGTTTTCAGGAGAGTTTTCATGCCCGGTTGGGCGCCAAAAGGGATGAAAATCCGTAACGCAGGTTACCAAACTTGCATATCTTCCAGATTGGCAACCTGGGCTACATTTTCGAAGGAGAGCCACCCGTGCTTCACGCTATATTGTTGGATTTAGATGATACTTTGTTGGGCAATGACATGGACCATTTTATGCCCGGCTATTTTGCGCTAATCAGCCAGTATGCTCAGGGTATAATGGCAAAAAAGCGTTTCTTGCATGAATTAATGGCTTGTACTCAAGAGGTGGTAGAGAATACAGATCTATCCCTGACTAATCAAAATGTTTTTTGGCAAGCCTTCCAACAACGTAATCAGATGGACCCGGCGGTTCTTGAGCCTTTTTTTGAGCGTTTTTACCTGACGGAGTTTCCGCAGCTAAAAAGACTAACACAGTTTCGGCCAACAGCGGTTAAGTTGGTACAGGCTTGTGTAGATTTGGGGTTAGACATTGTTGTGGCTACGAACCCGCTTTTCCCACGTGTGGCTATTGAAGAGCGGCTGTCCTGGGCAGGTGTGCCGGTAACGGAGTTTGATTATTCTTTGGTGACGACTTATGAGAATATGCATGCAACCAAGCCTCACCCAGCTTATTATGAGGAGATATTGCAGATGATTGGTTGTCTGCCAGAAGAGGCTTTGATGGTGGGTGATAGTTGGGAGATGGATATTGTTCCTGCCGCCGAGGTGGGGTTACACACTTTTTGGTTACCCGGAGGCGAGAAGGACAGAAGTTTTGGCGCGCTTGCTTACCCTTCGGCTTGTGGCACGCTGGAAGATTTGTATGCCCTGATGCAGAATGGTTGGCTGAAGGAATTAACTATTCGTGTTTGTGAGTAAGGAATGATGATAGAACCTCCCCCTGTTGCCAGTTTGCTTGATCAGCTTGTGCAATTTGCCAGTCGCTTGCGTGACGCCTTGTCGGGGCCAGGGTTAGATTGGACCTGGCAACCTGCTACTGAAGAGTGGTCTCTGACGGAGGTAATGTGCCATTTGCGGGATGTGGAGAAGGAGGTGCATCAGCCTCGTTTTCGGGCAGTGCTGGCTCAGGCGGGCGCGTTTTTGCCGGGGGTTTCGGCGGATGAGTGGGCGGAAACGCGCCAATATGCGCAAGAGAACGGCCGTGCTGCCCTGGCTTCCTTCCTTGATGCGCGCCAGGAAACCCACGCTATGCTGACCAACTTAGATGGTAGCTTATGGCAGCGACAAGGCAGTCACTCCTTCTTTGGGCCAACCAGCATGCACGAACTGCTTAACCTGGTTGTTAAGCATGACCAATCTCACTGGCGGCAGGTTCAGTCTTTGCTTGAACATTAGCCTTGCTAATGGACAGCGTTGCCATATGCTTGCATGGCCTGTGCTTGCCACCAAATATGGTGGTTAACTCCCCACAACCAAGCGACTCAACTGCATAATTTCCTGACGTAGCGCAGCAATGCGGTGGTTGTTTTTTTCGTCCTGAAAAAGAGAAAAGTGGTGTTTTTTGTAGGCCAGCTCGGCACATTTGTAGTAGAGGCGAGATGCCACACGATAGGTGCCGTACCCACGAGAAGTAAGTAATTGGAACCGATGATTGTTGCGCTTGCGTGTTGAACAGGCGTTTTCATATTGTCGCAACGTGATAATGCCTAAGCGCACTTCTTCTGCCAGGTAGTTTTTTATCCATTGCTGCTCTTGCCATAGTGCCCAGGCAATAATTACCAGTGTCAGTACGACGCCCCCCCAGTCAAATAATAAGGCGATGAAACAAAGCAGACTACCGGTGGAAACCGTGACATTGTGCAGGAAGTGGAGGAACATGGCGGTGAACCATCCGGCAATGGGCGCGGTAAAATGCACAAGCGGATTGGTGGACATGCGGGCCAGGGCAATGCCTAGCCCTGTCATGCTGGTAAAAAGGGCGTGGTTTAAACCGAAAATGATGCTGCGTACGAAGATGTTGAAACCCCAGGCTTCAACGCCGCTCTCAGCGTACACGTTGATGAAGTAGTAAACGTTTTCGACCATGGCGAAACCCATGCCAACTATGGCGCCATAGATGATGCCGTCGAGGGGGCTGTCGATCTCGTGCCGCCAGCGAAAGAAGATGATCAGCAGGGCGATTCCTTTGAGGGTCTCTTCAACAGGCGGCGCAATCAGGCTGGCGGCTAGGGCTTCACCGGCTACATCGCCTGCCAGGTAGTAGAAAGGGAGGCTGAGAATGCTATTGAATATCAGGGCGACTAGGATGCTGGGGATAGCTCCCCACAGAAATGCAGTTGTTAGTAACCACCAAGGCTCTTTTTCGTAGCGGTCTACCCAGTAGATGAGACCGACGTAGAGTAAGGTGGGTATGACGGCGGCAACGATGGAGAGGGGGAGAATCGAGGATTCAGCCATGGGGTTAATGAATGAGCATGGCATCACCAAAGGAGTAAAAGCGGTATTTTTCTTGCACGGCCGTTTCATATGCTGCCAGCACTTTTTCTCGCCCGGCAAAGGCAGATACCAACATCAGCAGGCTTGATTGCGGCAGGTGGAAATTGGTGATTAGCGCGTCTACTGCCCGAAATTGGTAACCAGGATAAATGAAAAGGTCGGTGGGGCCTTCAAAGGCGGAGACGGGCTTCCAGGGGCAAAAGTTGCTGGTTTCACCCCGGGCGTCACGGGCACTAATGTCTTGCAGGCTTCCGGTGATACCTGCCGAGCGCAGTGCGCCGGTTTCTAGGGTGCGCATAGCGGTTGTGCCTACGGCAATGAGGCGCCCGCCGGCCAATTTGGCTTCGTTGATGCGTTTGGCGGCACTGGGTGAAATAGTGGCCCATTCAGTGTGGATGGTGTGCTTGTCGACATCTTCGGCTTCAACGGGCTTGAAGGTGTCGAGGCCTACGTGCAGGGTAATCATTTCTAGCAGCACGCCTTTGTGGCGCAGCGCCAACAGCAGGTCAGGGGTGAAGTGCAGGCCGGCGGTGGGCGCTGCGGCAGAGCCTTCGTAGCGAGAATAGACGGTTTGGTAGCGTTCAGGGTCGTCGAGGGTCTCGTGAATGTAAGGGGGTAGGGGGGTATGGCCGTGCTCGTGCAGGTAACTATCGGGCGGCTGACTGAAGGTGATTTCGCGCTGGGGGCCATCGAGCACGGCCGTTACCCTGGCTGTCAAATCATCACCATCATCAAGCAAAACAGTTGTCTCAGCCTCTAGCTTTTTGCCGCCAACCAGGGCTTTCCAGCGGGTGCTATCTAGCTGTTCTAGTAGTAATATTTCCACTTTACCGCCTGTTACCTTACGGCCGTACAGTCGCGCTGGAATGACTCGCGTGTCATTTACGACGAGGATGTCGCCGGGATTCAAAAAGTCGAGGATATCGGTGAAGCGGTGGTGGGCAATACGGCCGTTTTCCCTTGCCAATACCAACAGGCGGCTAGCGTCTCGCGTGGGCAAAGGCCGTTGGGCAATTAACGCTTGCGGGAGGGTATAATTAAAGTTGCTGGTTTTCATAACCGGAATTGTAGCGGTTCAGAGAAGAGGAGCAAAACAGGCGTCCTCGGTACTTGTATCCGAAACCTGAAGCATGATAGCGGATAGATGGATTTGTAAGCGAACCTATCTATCCTCAGGAGGCCGTGACAAAACACCGCTACGTGTCCACTTCCTAAGGTTTTGGTTCTGGCACAACCCGTCCACCGCGCACTGTGCCGCCCAACACCAGACCTGCGCCAATCAGGGCAAGGTTTTTCACAATATACTGCCCTTCAAGGGTTAGACCATAGGGGAACACAGTCCATACTGCGTCTGGCAATACAACCAGTGGCAACGCCGTGCCCGGCATTTGCAAGAAGAGCAGCAGCAGCGTTAAGCGCATAAAGACTCCAAAAACCAGACCCAAACCAATGGCCATCTCCCAGATAGCCAAAACGGGAATAAACCAGTCAGGGTTCACAAAATAGGTGGTATTACGCACTAACTCCTCCGCCGGGCTAAGCCCTGGCACCAGCTTCAATGCGCCAAACCAGAAGAAAACGACACCCAGTCCAACACGCATGATGAACATGCCATTCCGTGCCATCCAATAGGTTATGCGGCGATCCAGGCGTTCAAAGCGGGCCTCAATGCTGGCTGGTAAAGGGGTTTTCCCCATCATAGACTGCTCCTTTGTTTTCTGTTTGCTTAATTCAGGTATAGCAAACCGGGCGCTCTCAAGAAAGTAGGGCTAAGCAGCTTTTCATCAGGGAGTAAGGTTTTGAGTAGAAAGACAACTAGCGGCGAAAAATGCGCAGTACCAGATTCACTAAAACAGAAGCGAGAATGCTGACTAACAGCATGGTGACTAAAGGAATGTAGATTTTGACGTTTTCCGTTTCTATGCGGAAATCGCCGGGCAAATTGCCCAGCCAAGGAAAATAGCGGGCAGCAATGAGAATCAGCGCCCCGGCAAAAGCAATAACCAGCCCAATGATGATGAGAATGCGGCCAAATTCAATCATAATGGGTCCTAAAGGCCTAAAGTCAAAGGGATTCCTTCTTCAACTTCTGATTCACCCGCCACTATTCCCTATCAAATAAGTTGGGCTGTTGGGGTGTGTTGTTGGTTGTTTTTTGCGCATAAGCGCGCCCAAGATGCTTATAGGCGTGCGGAGTAGCTACCCGACCCCGCGGCGTACGCTCTAAAAAGCCTAGTTGCAGCAGATAAGGTTCCACCACATCCATAATAGTATCTGGTTCCTCGCTGATAGATGCGCCAATGGTTTCCAGGCCAACCGGTCCACCACCGAATTTATCGATGATAGCCAGTAGCACCCGGCGGTCAAGCTCATCCAGTCCTAATGGGTCAATTTCGAGAAGTGATAGGGCGGCAACGGCCGTGTCTTGGGTAATGCGCCCTTCTGCCCTTACTTGCGCATAATCACGCACGCGACGGAGCAGGCGCAGGGCTACCCGAGGGGTGCCGCGCGCCCGGCGTGCAATTTCAGTGGCTCCTTCCTCTTCAATTGGCACGTCTAGAATTTTTGCGCCCCGCGTGACAATGTACTCCATGGCTGGTAGCTCATAAAAATCCATCCGATACGATGCCCCAAAGCGCGCCCGCAATGGCGCTGTCAGCAACGCCAGCCGGGTTGTTGCGCCAATAACCGTGAATTTGGGTAGCTTCAACCGCACGTTTTTTGCCCCTGGCCCTTTGCCGACCACGATGTCTAGCACAAAATCTTCCATGGCCGGATACAAAATCTCCTCCACTGCCCGCCCCAAACGGTGCACTTCATCAACGAACAAAATGTCTCCGGCACGCAGGTTGGTCAGAATTGCAGCCAGATCGCCTGCCCGTTCAATGGCTGGCCCAGCCGTGATGCGAATATTGACGTTCATCTCATTCGCCACGACGTGCGCCAGGGTTGTTTTGCCCAGCCCCGGCGGACCGTGGAAGAGAATGTGGTCTAGTGGCTCCTGGCGTGCCTGGGCGGCTTCTATGAGAATGGCCAGGTTCGTCTTCATGGTTTCCTGGCCGATAAATTCTGTAAGCCGCTGCGGGCGCAGCACGCCGGCCAACCGTGAATCTTCAGATTGGTTTTGGGGCGAGATGTGTCGTTTGGGCGGGTTTTTATCGCTCATTGTGGCGATTATACGCCAAGATAACTGAGGATGCATGAAGGAACGTGGTGAATGGACGCGCGTATAAAAAAAGCTGACAGCTTGTTAAGCTATCAGCTTTGGGCGACTGGTGGGATTTGAACCCACGATCTTCTGGGCCACAACCAGACG
>CAZDEO010000139.1:0-8590 GCA_964504445.1 uncultured Anaerolinea sp.
TGGGGCGGGAACGGCCTCGCTCCCTTGCCTTTCTTAATTGATACCAGGGGCGGGAGAGTAGTTCCAGCAGCACCAGCAGCAGCGCATTCCAGCCGCGAATGGCCCGGAAGGCCAGGTCCGGATCAATTTCGCGCAGTTCGGTGTCCAGGGCCGCAGCAATACGCTGCTGCACAAAACCGACCATGCCCGTGACGTAACGCTGCGGAATGTAAATCTTGGCGTCAGCCCCTTGAGAGGTGTGGGCGCGGCCAACGTAATCGAGGAAACGGGCATAATCCTCATCAAAAGCGGCCCCGGCCGTGCGCCGCCAGAAGGTGGCCTGATGCTGCATGCGCAGCTGCAGATACGCCTGATCAATTGAGCCGTCTTTTTTGAGAAAATGTTTGCGCGTGGCCGGAAAGCTGAGGAGCTGGTTGTAAAAATCGGCTACGATGGCCGGGATATGCTTCTCAACGATGAAGCGGGTGGCGCGTATGGCCTCGGCGTGTTCCGGCTTGAAGTCTACGAACTGGGCCATGAAATCGAAGTAACGGCCGGCATCGGCTGCGCCTCGTTTGAATCGTTCCTGGGTCGATAATTCTGTCATTTTGTACCTCTCATTGTGGGTAGGGGACACAGATTAACGTCGATAAAACGAAAAATCTCCGCCCGGCTGTCATTTATTGCGGCGCAGCCAAACGCTGGCATGTTCCGGCTGCATCGTTTGCTGCACAACGTTGACCAGTTCGGTGCGCAGGGTTTCCAACTCCACCTCGTCGCGGACGGTTTGGGCAAATTGGGCCAGCACTTGCTGGGCGTCGTATTTTTGGCGGTAGAAGCGGCGGTCTATGAAGGTCTGCACGCGGTTGCGCAGCGGCGTAAACAGCGCCGCAATCAGCAGCGTGGAAATAACCAGCACCAGCGGCGACTGCCCACTGATAAACCTGCCGAAAATCGTCTGTAGGGCAACCACGCTGCCAAAATAGGTCAGCGCCAACAGGCCGGACAACAGTGCATAAACCAGCGTCCGCCGAATGATGATGTCGATATCCCACAGCTGGTGGCGCAAAAACGCGATCACAAACGACAGCGGTAAGCACGCCAGCAGCAGGTATTGCGGCAGCATCGTGGCAATGAACGCCAGCCGCTGAGGTCCGGGCTCCAGCGGGAACAGCTCCATAAAAATGATCCATTCCATCGACGCGACGAACATGCAGACAAACCCGCCCATTACCCACTTCATCTGCTGCCGCTGGATGGGTGTGGCCACATAGCGGAAGCGGTAAACCAGCGAGATAATGCCAAAAATTGCACCGGCGGCCGCGACCGCAACGGCTACCAGGGTGGCTGATGCGGCCTGTGGCCCATCAGGCAGCAGCAGCGGCTCCAGCAGCAGGATAGATCCGCAAAGGGCGACAATGCCGGCAAACCAGCGCGGCACAAAACGGCCATCGGGAAAGAGGTAGAACTGCAGCACAAAGAGGGCGATGGCCACAGTTGTCAAGGCGGCGTTGAGCGGTTCCAGCGCCGGGAGTTGGCGCACCAGCGCGCGCGGGTAGTCAGAGTAGAAGATGGTGCCCATGAAAAGGAAAGCCAGCGACCCAATGTAACCCATCCAATCGGCCGATTTGCGCCAAAAGAGCAGCGCCGACAGTCCGCCAAAGACCACCGCCACGATCAGATCAACTGCCAACAAATAGGCGGCGTACGCGCCGAGCGTAAATCCGCGTGCCTCCAGCAGGGTCAATTCCTCAGGTGAAAGCACCAGGGTGGCGCAGTGGCTGCCGCTGCACACGGTCTGTAATTCTGCCCAGCGCGCCGTGGAGCCAAACGCCATTAGCAGCGTGAGCGCGACGGCGCAGGCGAGCCAGATGGCCCGCAGTGGCAAACGCCAGCGTGGTGGAATGGTTGCATAAGGCATCAGCCTTTCCCTCCTGGATTCTCACTCGTTAGAAGTATCATTTCTCGCTCTTGAACCATACGCTGACCTGTGCGGGCTGCACGGTTTCGTGAATAACGTATTGGAGTTTGGCCGATAGGCGTCCCACATCCGTTTCATCCCGGCACGTCTGCGCAAATTGGGCCAGAATTTGCTGGGCATCATACTTTTGGCGGTAGAAGCGGCGGTCGATGAACGCCTGCACCCGCCGCCGCAGCGGGGTAAACAGGGCGGCAATCAGCAACGTGGAGATGACGATCACCAGCGGCGACTGGGCATCGATGAAGGCGCCAAAAACCAGTTGTAGTAGGATGACGGCGCCGAAGTAAACGAGCGCCAGCAGGCTGGATAGCAGCGCATAAACCAGCGTCCGCCGAATAATAATGTCAATATCATACAGCCGGTGGCGCAGCAGGGCCACGCCGATCCCCAGCAGCGGCCCAAACACGGACACATTGACCATCACCCCACCGAGAGCCAGACCCAGACTCAGGAAAAGGAGCAGGCCGCCAATCAGCAGCGCAGCCATCAGCACCATGCCGGCCAGCAGCCACTTCATCTGCTGCCGCTCGCGCCCCTGGCTGCGGCGAAAGCGCAGCAGCACGGCGGCCAGCACCAGCAGTACGCTCAGCGGCATCATTGGTACGCCAAGGGCAAAAAGCGTGTTGTACAGCGCCGGCGAGTGGGTGGCCACAAACGGATTGTCAATCTGGTAAGCAGATGACATCGGTGTCTCTATCGCGGCAGCGATGAACAGGGAGGCGATGAAGAGAAACAAGGCGGCGAGCGTGGCGGTGCGCCATTGACGGGAAAGGAAACGGCCGTTCGGGAAAATCGCCAGCAGATAGAGCAGCAGCGCATAGAGAACAATCCAGATAAGGTTAGTGACCCAGGCTGACAGGCTGGTGCCGGGCAGCGGCGCAGCGCGCGTGTAAGCGCCGTAAATGGCATATTCCCCCAGAAAGAGTGAGGCCGCGCTAAACAGGCTGATGGCAATGAAAAGCCAGCCAATGCGCGGCGCGACGCGGCGGCGCAAAACCAGCACGCCGAATACACTACTAAACAAGGGAAGCAGCAGCGCCGCCTGCACGGCATTGACCCAGTCGACCAGATCATTGCGCAGTCCGGCAGCGCTGCCCCAGGAGGCGGGAACGGCCGTTGCCCGGTTCAAATAAAACAGCACACAGCCCATCATCCCCAGCGCCAGTGAAAAAAGCAACCCCACAGTGGGCCACGCGTTTGCACTCATCCTGGTTTCAGATTTGGTATTCATGCAAAGCTCCAGTTGCGGTAATCAGATGAATCACACTGTAGCAGTTAATCCTTTAGGAACGCTTTATTTTGCTTGCATCGTGTCCGGCAGCCACACTTTTTCGAGCCTTCAATCTCTCCCATGAGAACAGCCCAGCATCAGTGGCGGCGTCAAACGGGAGACAACTTTTGGCCGTTTTCCACCCTCGCCTAGCACCTCAATTTTGAAGGTTATGTCCGGAGGCGAACGACCTGCGAGGGGGTTGTTTGCCAAACGTTGTTAATTCTGGCAGGGTAGCAGATCATCGTCTGCTAATCGTTACGAAATACAGTTACTGCCCGTCACGTGCGGGTCGCCAAAGAAGAAATCTGCTGGCTGGCCACCGCTAAAGGGAGTCAAAAAGCCCAACGCGGTTGTTGAGCATGTGTGACACGTAGAGATTGCCAGCCGTGTCCAGCGCCAGATCAATGGGATAGTGCCTCTGGGTTAGGTTTGTGCCGGGGCCGTTGCTGCTGAAATCGGGCGGGCCAAAGACGAAGGCGGCCGTCTGCCCATTGGCAAAGGGGCGGTAAACTGTAAAACCCGATTATTTTCGCTGTCGGCCACGAAGAGATTGTCTGCGTTGTCTAAGGCTACGCCCCGCGGCCCCCATAAGCTGCTCTGGTTGGTGGGGTTGGCCGCCCCGCCATTGGGTTCGCAGGCCGTCAGGCTGCTCTGGCCAATGACGCCGCTGGCGTTCATGCCGCTGGCAAAGGGGGGCGTGAATATGAGGACGCGGTGATGAAATTGATCGGCAACCAATAAACGGCCGTTGCTGTCCAGCGCCACCCCACGGGGAAAATAGAAGGTTAGCGTTCCTGCCGGGCAGTCCGCCCCATACTGCCCAATGATAACTGTCGCCGCGGTGCTGTCTGGCGGGTAAATGTGCACCCGGTGGGCCAGAGTCTCGGCTGCCATCAGGCGAATGGTGTCCAGGTAAAACGTAGGCTGGGCGGCGCCGCTGTCATCTTGCAGGGTGATGCGGGCAATGGCGCTGGGCGAGCCAAAGGTGGCCAACGGCACGCTGATTAGTGTCCAGGTGTTGGCTGCCGGGGTAAATTGATAGGCTGGGCTAGCTGGGCCATTGTCGCTGGGTTGGGTAAAGAGGGTAAGGGCACGGCCGTTGCCGTAAATCCAAAATTCCAGGTGGGCATAGGCATTGGCTGCCAGAGGCGGGGCAACGTGCAAGGAAAAGCCAGCCCAGGCCGCATTAAAGGTGATGGCCACAGATGCTGTTCCGGTGTGCACGGGGGTGCCGTTGTTAAAATTCGCGCTGCTATCCTACGACCAATTTTCCCAGCCTGAGGCCAGAGCATCCCCGTAAATGGTCAAATCTGCGGCGGGCGTGGCGTGTAGAGGAAATCTGGGTTCCGTTATCAGTACAAATCCAAACAATAAAATAATTGTTGCGAGATACTGATTCATCAGAGTTTCCTCCGGCCAATAACGTAAAAAGCAAAGGGGTACTGATAATTATGGATTGTTTGCTAGCGTGGTCACCACCACATTGTCGGCGTAGGTTTCCGCACTTTGAAAAACCATCAGGCCGATGCCGCCATTGGGGTAACTGTTTTGGCGGTCTGTGGTCACATTTAGTAAAATATTGTCCACAAAAAATTGAAGCTGGTCGTCCTTAACGTCCAATCGCAAGTGATACCATCTGCCTACTTCCAATTGAAACGCGCCATAATCCAGAGTGTCATACTCCCATGTGGAAGAACAATTTACAGCGGAAATGACGTGAATGGCGGTGTGCTCTGGTCCAATTTCCGCCCGGTAGCCCCGGCAAAAACCGGAGGCGGCGGGGTTTTGAACGCGAGCATGCCAGCCAATGCTGGTGTCGGATGCCAGGTCATTGACCATGACGTCAGCTTCCAGGCGATAGTTGGAAGTGGGCCATTCCCAGGCGGGGGTATAGAAGGCTTCAGTGCCATGGGTGAGCAGGAGCGCCTGGTTGCCATCAGGCAAGGCAACGACTGAAGGGGTTGTGGCCGGGTTGCTGCTTTGCCAATTCAGCGTCTGGCCTTGCTCGAAATTATCAGATAACAAGAGCCTGTTGGGGGAAACGGCCGTTTCCGTGGCAAGGGCAGAGTTGATTGGCGTCTCGACTGCGGCCATGCTGGTGACTGGTGGGATAGGCGTCTCGTTTTGCCCAGGGCTGTTTTGGCTATTCCAAAATGCCAGCCCGATCCCGCCAGCAACCACGAGCACAAAAACCGCCAAAAAAACGACCATCACGGGGGTTGAGAACCGCACAGCAGAACCGGGAACTGGTCGTGGGGTGGCCCTCCCTGGTTGGTCCGGGAGTTCCTCCACCAGCAGGGGGTTTTGCATTGCAGCTGCGCGCAGGTCGTCCCAGGGCACATTGGGGCGCTCCTGGCTGCAAATAGTGATTAATTGTTCTACTTTGTCCTGGCGCGTCAGGTGAATAATGAGGGACACGGCCTTTTGGGTTTTGCTATCACCAGGCAGCTCATCATAATCTACCCGCAAATCGTAGCAGATGGTTTGCAGCTCTTCTTCACTGAAGTACTGCACTAATATCCGGCGCAGACGTACGTGCCAGTTTTCGACCATATCATCTGGATTTGATTCTATCATGTTATTATCCCCATTAACCTGCTACCCGAAAATTAGTTACGTCCGCAGCCGATATTGAAGGTTGTTAAGGAAGGGTATCTTCGCTGCGTTCCCATTCAGCCGGCGCCTTGCCCAGCACGCGCCACTCTGGAGAAAGCGGAATGCTGCCCAGTTCGGCGACAATACGCCGGGCAGCCAGTCCCAAAATGGCGGTGAATGTAGGGTAGGCAATTTGCAATTCTGCCAGTTGTTCCACCCCCATGCCCGCAGCCATGCCGGCTGCCACTACGTGCACAATCTCTAGCGCCTGCTCGCCTGACACATGGGCTGCCAGCAGTTTGTGGCTCTGCCGGTCTACGATGAGCTTGCAGAAACCTTCGGTACGGCCGTCTATCACGGCCCGATCTAGGTCTATGTAATCGGCAACCGCCACGATGCACTCCCCTTGCTGCCGTGCCTGGGCTTCCGTTGGCCCTACGCTGGCATACTCAGGGTGAGTGAAGCCGCCGTGGGGGACAATCTGATACTTTGTGCGTTCCGTCTGGCTGAGCAGTGCATTCTCGGCGGCAATTTTGGCCTCATAACCAGCGCTTTGCACCAGCATCATTCGGCCGTTGATGTCCCCGGCGGCAAAAATGTGAGGGGCCGAGGTGCGGCAGGCGTCATCCGTGAGGACGTAACGGCCGTCTGTATTCACACCCGCCGCGGCAAGATTCAGCCCGTCCAGGTTACCCAACCAGCCGGTAGAGAGAATGACGGCATCGGCAACGGCCGTGACAATACCTCTGCCCGTCTGATACACCAGCGCCAGGTCAGTACCCCGCCGTTCAATCCGCTCTATGGCGTTAATGTGGGTGATTACTTCCATACCGCGCTGCTGGAAAGCTGCGGTCATGGTTTTTGCGACAAGCTCATCTTCTGTAGCCAAAATAGTAGGGGCGGCGTCTAGCAGGGTTACCTGGCTGCCAAAAGCGTTAAAAATAGTAGCTAGCTGGCAACCCGTAGCTGCCCCACCCACAATGACCACCGCGCGAGGCAGTTGGGTTAACCGCCAGATGTCGCTATGGGTCAACGCCAGTTCAGCGCCGGGGAAATCCAGCCGGCGTGCTCGCCCTCCGGCTGCCAAAATAAACTTATCTGCGCGCAATTGACGGCCGTCGGGCAAGGAAACCGTGTGGGGATCGACAAAACACGCTTCCCCTACCCCGGCAAACACATGGGCGCCTGACTTTTCCAGATGGGCGATGAGCTGCTTTTTCTCGTGAATCTCATAAATGATAGCCTGTGTTCGCGCCAGTAGTTGCGGAAAATCTAACTCTGGGATGGATACGGTGATCCCATAATCGGCATACTGCTCAGCATTGGCCATTAAACGGGCCGCTCGCGCCAGCACGCGGGTTGGCACGCAGCCATCGTTGGTGCAGGTGCCACCCATAGCGCCGCGCTCGACGAGCGCTACCGTAGCCCCTAATTCACGCCCGCGCAGGGCTGCAGTTACGCCAGAGGGGCCGCCACCAATGACAATCAAGTCAAAGGACAGGGGTTCGGTTGCTTTTCTCACGATCTGCCTCTTTTTTCGTTAAGCATCGTATCATTGGCTTCAGATATTAAACCTGATTTTCTTTGTGTGCACCCTTTTGTTCGGGCAGCCACACGCTGATGAATTCTGGCTGCAGCGTTTCCTGGATAACGGCCGTTAATCGGTGCCTCAATTGGGCAATATTTGTCTCATTACGGCACGTCTGGATGAATTGAGCCAAAATCTGCTGGGCGTCATACTTTTGGCGATAAAAGCGGCGGTCGATAAACGCTTGCACCCGCTGCCGCAGCGGCGCAAACAGCGCGGCAATGATCAGCGTGGAAACCACAATCACCAGCGGCGACTGTTCATCCGCTGCCCGGCCCACGACATTTTGCAGCAGCACCACGCTGCCAAAATAGACCAGCGCCAGCACCCCGGACAGCACCGCATACACCAACGTCTTGCGGATGATCAGGTCAATGTCAAACAGTCGGTAGCGCAAAATGGCAATGCCGATTGACACCGGAATCAGCAACATAGCCACCATCCATAGATTGCTCCAGAAGGCGGTGTCTGGCCCAGAGTCGAAATCCGTTATCAGGAAGACCGGGATATAGGCTGCCGCGAAAATGGCCGTGGCCACAAGCAGCCACTTCATTTGCTGGCGTTCCACCAACCCGGCACGCCGGTAGCGCACCACCAGCGACGCCAGGCAGAGTACAACCCACACGGGCATCACAGCAGCGAAAAAGGCAAAGATGGCACTCTCTTGAACGGCGTTGTACTCAAAAATCCCAATCGGATTGGGATAGCTCCAGTTGACGTCACCGCTGCCGGGCTGCATGGGCGTCACAAACGTCCCCAGCAGCAGCAAAAACAGCAGCAGGACAACGCCAACCCACATCAACCAACCCCAGCGTCGGCTAATCGGCCGTCCGGTGGGAAACAGCAGCATCAACCAGAGCAAGGGAAAGATCAGCAGCGTCCAGTTCCAGCCGCTGTACCACAACGCCAGCCACAGTCCAGGGGTTAGCGTGGGCGGCAGCGGCGTGAGGCCGTTGTTCAGCGGCAAGAAATAGGCATCTGTCAGTACGAAGGCGGATAGGCCCGGCATCATCAACAGCCAGCCCACGCGGTTGCCGGGCTGACGCATCAGGATCAGCGCGCCCACCAGAGCAAACACCGGCCCCACCAGGTAGACGATCCAGCGCGGTGGCGGACCGCCCTGCTGCGCGACGGCCGTATCGAGCAGCAGCGCCCAAACAGAGATGAATGTAAT
>CAZDEO010000140.1:0-8550 GCA_964504445.1 uncultured Anaerolinea sp.
GCCCGTGCAGCGCCCGCACCAGGGCATACATGCCCGTGCCAGCCACCAGCAGATGCAGCCACAGGTACCAGCTAATGCCCTCGCGCACCGGCAGCAGCAGGGCCAGCCAGATGGGTGGATAAAACAGCGCCACCTGGGGGTTGCTCAGAAAAGGGTAGCCGCTGAATTGTGCGGCGTGCCAAAAGGGGAAACGGCCGTGCCAAACCGCCTCCCGCGTCCATTCCAGCCAGGGCACAAACAGGGCGCGCATGTCGTGTGCCCCCAATGCCTGCCCCGCCGCCGGAAAGAGTGCCCGATTGAGAAATAGCAAACCGAGCAGCGCAAAAACGGCCGTTACCCGCACCCACTCCTTAGCCCAAAAACGTTTCATAGCAATTAGCAATTAGCCATTAGCCATTAGCCATTGACGATTGACCATTATTCCACATGTCGCTTCATAAAAATGGCAATTTCCTCTGCGCCAGCCAGATTTTCCGGGTCATAGTAGGTCAGGTCTACGCCTTCGATGGCAAAACCCAGGGCGTGGTAGAAGCGAATGGCGGGCACGTTGGTGTTCTGCGTTTCCACCAGCGCCAGCCGCGCGCCAGCCTCATACGCTGTATTACAAACAAACTCCATCAACTGGCGGCCAACGCCCTGCCCTTGGTGGCTCGCAGCAACGTGAAACTCCCACAGCCAAAAGGTGCGGTTCCAGGCGTGTAGTTCGGCCATGGCCACTCCCACTAACTGCGTCCCCACATAAGCGCCAAAGCTGTATTGGCCGCGCAGCAAGTCGCGGTAAATGCCCATAGTCTCCTCGTCGGTGGTGAATTCTTTGACGTATGGTTCGGGCAATGGTTCTAGCCGCAGAGAAATGGTGGTTTGCTCTGGCGTTTCTTGCTTTTCCACGACGTATTTTTCAGGAGATGTATACCCGGTTATCAGGCGGGTTATTGCTAACAAGTCGGATAGGTGTAACGGCCGTATTTCAATCTCACGCATCATATTTCCTCATCCAAAACCAGGGCTGGAGTAAGAGCGAGCGTAAAACGCAGCCGCATCCGCTAGCTCTAGCTCTATCCTCGCGCTCATTTTATCTCCAACATAAATAGAGGGAAATTATCGCCCAAAAGCGTACCGTCGCTATCAAAAATCGGCAATCGCTGGCCGCTGCCGGCGTCCCACAGCCCGGCGGTGACGGTGTACTGGCCAGAAGCTAATCCCATTGGCAGGTGAATGGTATGTTCATCTAACACATACTTATTTAGCGGCCAACGACGTGTTGGAAAATCACTGGGATTGAGTTTGTCGGATTGGGCCGACAGAAAACCATCCGGGGCTAAAACGTGCACGAAGACGCGGTAGTTGGCAGTTGGCGGCTGCTGAGCCTTCCAATACAAATTCACCTGCAAGGTGTCTGTGGGTTGGGCTTGCCGGGCGCTGGCGTCATAACCAATGAGGGCAATTTGGGCGTCGAAGTCGGCGAATACGGCCGTGTCCGCCGGTTCTGCCACATACCCTTGGGAATGCAGATGCAGCACGCCCAGGGGATTGAGGATGAGGAGGGTAACGGCCGTGATGACCAATACCGTGCCCAAAACCCAACCATCAACAATAGTGAATAATGAATTGTGAGGTGAGAGTTGTGAATGGTGAATTGTGAATTGTGAAATCCGAAATCCCACAACAAGGGTGATCAATAGCGCCAGGCCACTGATGACCCAGGCCAGGGTGCGCGCTGGGGTATCCTCAAAACGCACATCTACCAGATGTTCCCCGGCGGGCACAGGCGCCACAATGAACCCTTCCGGGCGGCCTAATTCCGTTTCTACAACTTCGCCATCGATACGCACCGTCCAGCCGGGGAAATCAAAGAGAAACAGGCGCAGCCGGAATTCGCGGGGAGTAACCACATGATAGCGGAAGTGGAGGGGCGTCAGCTCTTCTCCGCTGACGGTGGTTCCGGCAGGTAATCCAGCCCGATTCACCCGGTCTAAAGGGCGCTCCTCAGCAAAGGCGCCAGCCATTTGCCCATTACGAGCGGGGGTTATGTCCACCGTTGCGGGCACGTAGTCTGCCGTGGAGGTTGTGCCCAGCCAACGGCCGCTGTTTTCAATGAGGGTCATGCGCAGTGTGGAAGCGGGGCCAAAGTCGGGCCAGGGCGCGGGCTGCGTCAGGGGCAGCCCCAGCAAAATAGGCAGCGAAACGAAAACGGCCGTCCATGCCCCTTTGCGCTGGGCGGACCCATTCCGCCCCGACAGCAGCGCATCTACGCCAACCCCCGCCAGCACCGCCAGCACCGCAGCCGTGGGGCCAAGCAGCCGCCAGGGAAATTGGAAATAGGGTAAAACCGGCAAGGCCTCCCACAAAAAAGTGGAAACGGGTAGCATAAGAAAGAGCAAAAAAGCCAGGCTCAAGGCAAAAAAGGTCCCATGACCAGGTTGGCGGGCGCGGCGCAAGAGGAGGGCCAATACGCCAACCCCGCCCATCACCCATTGGGCCACGCCCAGGTTAAACACAAAGAATGGCTCCGTCGCCCCCCAGTCCAGGAGGCGGGTGAAGGTGAATAGTTCGCGCCAGCTTAGGAAGTGGGTGCGAAAGTCGTAATTGTCTCCGGCGCCAATGAGGGTGTTCAGGTTAACGGCGCTCCGCTCCAGAATCACCGGCAGCCAAAAAAAAGCGCTCAACAAAAGCCCCATCATCAATGCGGCAATCAAGAGAATTAATGATTGACGATTGGCAATTGGCGATTGACGATTGACCATTACCCAACCCGCCCAGGCCAGCAAGACGCCGAACGCGAACATGCCGAGCAGGTTGTGGCTGAGAATAAGGGCGGCGGTGAGGATAACGGCCGTCAGCCAGCGCCAGGTCGTTTGCTTGCGCCGCAGCCTATCCAGCGCCCACAAAGCCAGCGGAAACAGCCCCAGGCTAAAAGATTCGGCCAAAACACCCCGCGCAATTGGGTCAATGTATTGCATGTAGGGGGCGTAAAGGTAAACGGCCGTGGCCACATACCCCGCTGGTCGTCCCCAATTGTCCCGCACAAAACCATACATGCCGAAGGCAGCTGCCAGCAACCCTAGCACAAAAACAAACTTCACCCCATCCACTGCATCCAGCCCTGGCAAAAGGGCCACGGGCAGCCCCGCATAATAGCTCAACGGCGCATAATAATTAAAAATGGGGTAGCCATAGCCATGATAAAAGTTAGGCGCCCAGCGCGGGTAAAATTCCCCACCCCGCACCAGGTAACTCAACTCCACCAGCCGAAAGATGTGCAGTTCCGCGTCCGTCTCCTGGGGCAAGCTGGCTTTCCCGACAAAAGGCCACAACGCTAAACAAGCAATGGCAAAAACAACCAGAAACCCAGGGTCTATGGAGCGAATGTATCGAGTAAATCGGACCATAAGCGCAAAAATCAGTCAGAAAAGCCCTCTGCAGGCGACATTCCTGCCAGAGGGCTTCAGCAATTCGTCAGCATATTTAGTTACTTCATGGCAGCGGAGCCGCTGGGAATCAATCAACCTTTGCTTCAGTGCCACAGTATTTAATGGGTATGTATTTTTTAGCAAATTTAGAAATACTATCGTAGCCAAATTATTCCGTCAAAATTCTCTCCAGGCAATTCGCATGTTTTTACAAAAAGCCTGACCCGATGGTTCTGGTCTGCCACAAAATAGATTCGTTTTCAAAATCGGGCAAAACAGATAGGTACAAAACCTGAACAATTTCGTAACTATATATGGAGCATTATGCCGCTCACGTTACTTTGGTCTTTTTACCCTAGAAAGTGGTTAGGCACGCCAGGGGCGTTGTTGTTGCCAGAGCTAGGACCGCGCAAAAACTTTTGGGAAGGACAGGTGCTATATGAGTTATTTAATTTACGATTGGGAAAACTCATTGCTAACCATGGCCCAGCAGGCTATTGAACATCGCCCTACCCCCGTAATGGTGCCAGCGCCCGACCAGGCTTCGCTGGTTTCTGCTTACCGGTACTGCAAGGAGTTAACAGCCGTTAATAGCCGTTCCTTCTACCTGGCTTCCCAACTGCTTCCGTCCACTCAACGCCGTTCGGTACGCGCGCTATACGCCTTTTGCCGCACCACTGACGACATTGTGGACCAGGCAGAGGACGGCCGTGCGTTGGCAGAACTGCGCGCATGGCAGACGCGCATTGCCAGCAGCCCCCTGCAAGGCCACGATCCCGTACCCACCGCGTGGCACGACGCCTGCATGCGCCACCACGTTCCACGAACCTATGCGCAACAGCTCATTGACGGCGTTGCCCGCGATCTGGTGCAAGGACGGTATCAAACATTCGCCGACCTGGCCGAATACGCCTATGGCGTGGCCTCTACAGTAGGCTTGATGAGCATGTACATTGTGGGGTTCACCAGTGATGATGCCATTCCTTATGCGGTGCGCCTGGGTGTGGCCTTGCAACTCACCAACATCTTGCGCGACGTAGCTGAAGATTGGCAGCGTGGTCGAGTCTACCTGCCTCAGGAAGAACTGGCGGCCTTTGGCCTTAGCGATGTCGACATCGCCACCGGTCTTGTCACCGACAAATGGCGGGCTTTTATGCGCTTTCAAATTGAACGCAACCGGCAGCTTTACCGAGAAGCATGGCCAGGAATTGGTTTGCTTAATCCAGAAGGGCGCATGGCCATTGCCGCCGCAGCCGTGTTTTACGCCACCATTCTGGAAGACATTGAAAAACATGATTACGACGTCTTTAGCCGCCGCGCCTATGTGTCTACCACAGGTAAAGTACGCCGTATTCCTGGTCTATGGTTCCGCACGCGCCTACGGCCGTCCTTCCACCATACCCAGCCGCAGCATTAAAACCAAAGGCCGGCTGTTGTTACCTGTTTGATATCAACACGGCAAAAATTATAAATGGGGTACAGCGATGAAAATTATTGTAATTGGAAGTGGGTTTGGGGGCTTAGCCGCCGCTAACCGCCTGGCGGCTAAGGGTCATGACGTTCTTATCGTCGAGAAAAGAGACCGCATTGGGGGACGTGCTTACCAATATGAAATAAACGGCTTCAAGTTTGATGGCGGCCCCACGGTGATGACTGCGCCCTATATTTTCGATGAAATTTTCGCCGCCGCCGGGCGGCAACGGGAAGACTACATCACGTTTGTGCCCCTAGATCCCTTCTACCGCATTTTTGCCGAAGACGGCCGTCATCTAGACTACCGTCACCACTTAGGCGATATGCTGGACGAAATTGCCAAATTCAACCCAGCTGACCAGGACGGCTACCGCCAGTTTGTCGGACGTGCCAAGGCCATCTTCGACTCTTTCCATCCTTACACCGACAAGCCATTTCTCAAACTCACCGACATGCTCAAAATTATGCCGGACGTAATGCGCCTGCAAGCCTTTCGTGGAACCTATGGCTTTCTCTCACAAACCGTCAAAGATCCCTTTTTGCGGCAGGCATTCTCCTTTCACCCCCTGCTGATTGGCGGCAACCCCTTCGACACGCCGTCCATTTATACCCTCATCATTCAGTTTGAAAAAGAATGGGGCGTGCATTACGCTATTGGCGGCACCGGTGCAGTAGTCAATGGGTTGGGCCGCCTTTTCCAAGAACAAAACGGCGACATCTGGCTGAACAGCGAAGTAGAAGAGATATTGGTACAAAATCGTCGCGTGACCGGCGTCCGCCTGAGCAATGGCACCACTGAACAAGCCGATGCTGTGGTTTGTAATGGTGACGTAGCCTTTACTTACCGGCACCTCATTCCTGCCCGGCACCGGCAAAAATATAGCAACCGCCGCCTTAGCTGGATGCGGTATAGCAACTCGCTCTTTGTCATTTACTTTGGCACGAAAAGGCGCTATTTAGATAGTCCACTACAGCACCATAATATTATCCTCAACGGCCGTTACCAAACCCTGATGAAAGACATTTTCTCCCGCCATACCCTTTCCGAAAACCTGGGCCTGTACTTGCACATGCCCACCGTCACGGATCCTGGCATTGCTCCACCGGGGCACGAATCTTTCTACGTCTTGTCATTGGTGCCTAACCTGAAAGCTGGCATCAACTGGAACAAGATGGCTGGACCTTACCGCGACCGAATTATGCAGTTCCTAGAAGAAAACTACCTGCCCGACTTGCAAGCCAACATCGTCGCCGAACACCACATCGATCCCCGCCACTTCCACCACACGCTAAACAGCTACCGCGGCGCCGCATTTTCCATAAAGCCTACCCTGTTGCAATCGGCATGGCTGCGCCCCCACAACCGTTCTGAGGAATTTGATAATCTCTATTTCGTTGGCGCGGGCACCCATCCCGGCGCCGGCGTTCCCGCTGTGCTTTCCTCTGGTAAGATTGCCGCGGAGTTGATTGATCCGACGCCGACTCATGTCTCAACCACGCAAAGGATTTTTAGCAATGCCTGACACTGTTTTTAACCTGGGGTTTGGCCAGACAGAACAAGAACTGGCGCTAGAAAGACTGCCGGTGCAGGGCCATATTCCCCCCTGGCTCACAGGTACGTTATTACGCAATGGTCCTGGCACTTTTCGTGTCGGCGAGCAGCGCTATCGTCACTGGTTCGACGGTCTGGCGATGCTACACAAGTTTTCTTTTGCTAGCGGGCAGGTAAGCTATGCCAATAAATTTTTGCGCAACAACGCTTACCGCACGGCTCAGGAAAACGGCCGGATCACCTACTCCGAATTTGCCACCGACCCCTGCCGCGATTTCTTCGGGCGCATCATGTCCGTCTTTTCCCCTCAGGTTACCGACAGCGCCAAAGTGAGCCTGGCCAAAATTGCCGACCGCTTTATTGCTCTGGCCGAAACCCCCATTCAGGTAGAATTCGACCCAGAAACGCTGGAATCGGTGGGCGTCCTCCAATATGAAGCCAACGAAGTGGGGCAAATGACCACGGTGCATCCTCATTTTGACGGAGACACTACCTACAATGTTGTCACCCGCTACCACCGCCTCAGCCACTACCGTCTTTATCAGCTGGCTGGCGGTAACAAGCCCCAAATGGTCGGCCAACTGCCGGTGAAGCAGCCCGCCTACATGCACAGCTTTGGCATGAGCCAAAATTATGTCATCCTGGCTGAATTTCCGCTGGTGGTTAACCCCATCAGTTTATTGCTGTGGCTACGGCCGTTCATCGAAAATTTTCGTTGGAAACCACAACGCGGCACGCCCTTCTGGGTGCTAAACCGGCACACGGGCGAGCTGGTAGCCCGTATTGACAGTGACCCTTTCTTTGCCTTCCATCACGTTAACGCCTTCGAGCAAGGAAATGAACTGATCGTGGACATCATCGCTTACCAAGACGATGCCGTAATCAGCGCCTTTTACTTGCATCGGCTGGAAGAGCCGACCAGCGAAATTCCTGGGGGGCATCTGCGCCGCTACCGCCTGCCCCTTACTGGTCCACACCAAGGGCGGCGCGCCAGCTACGAAACATTGTCTGACGCCTGCATGGAGCTACCTCGCTTCGACTACGGCCGTTACAACATGGATGCGGGCTACCGCTACGTCTACGCTGCCAGCATCAACCCGGCGCAGCGTCAAGGTTTCTACAATCAATTGGTGAAGGTAGACGTGCAAAACGGCCGTTCCCGCACCTGGGATGAACCCCACTGCTACCCTGGCGAACCTGTCTTCGTGGGCACGCCGGGGCGCACTGCTGAAGACGACGGCCTGGTTCTTTCCGTCGTACTCAACGCGGCGCAGGGCAATTCCTTCCTGCTGCTACTGGATGCGGCGACCTTTACTGAACAGGCCCGCGCTGAAATTCCCCACCCTATTTTATTCGGTTATCATGGTGATTACTTCGAGGAATTATGAGCAAGCCCAAGACCCCCATTGTGCAACTGCGCCACGTTTACAAAAGTTACACCGTTGGTGAGGAAGAGGTCAAGGTCCTAAAGGATGTTACCTTCCACATTGAACCGGGCGAATTTGTGGCTATTGTAGGCCCATCAGGCAACGGCAAATCGACCTTGCTAAATATGATGACTGGCATCGATCACCCTACCAGGGGGGATGTGGTGGTCAACGGCCGTTCCCTGCCCACTCTCAGCGAAAACCAATTAGCTGCCTGGCGCAGCACATCCGTTGGCATTGTTTTTCAATTCTTCCAACTGTTACCTGCCCTTAGCCTGCTGCAAAATGTGGTCTTACCCATGGACTTTGCCAAAGCCCTGCCTCCGGCCCAGCGCCGCGAACGCGCCATGCACCTGCTAGAACTGGTGGGTTTGGCTGACCAGGCCCACAAGCTGCCCGGCACAGTTTCCGGTGGGCAACAGCAGCGCGCGGCCATTGCCCGCGCTCTGGCCAACGACCCACCACTCATTGTTGCCGACGAACCTACCGGCAACCTGGATGTGCAAACGTCTACGGCCGTTTTCGACCTCTTCAGTCACCTCACCGACCAGGGTAAAACGTTAGTGATGGTCACCCACGATGAGGATTTAGCCGCCCAGGCCCAGCGCGTGCTGACAATTGTCAACGGCCGTATCGTTCACGATGCTCTGCCCCAAGCCGTTAATCACAATCCGCAGCCTGTCATCCA
>CAZDEO010000141.1:0-8232 GCA_964504445.1 uncultured Anaerolinea sp.
GGGCGCAGGCCAGATCGAATGGGTCGGCATTGCCCTGGCGCTGGCCGTCCTATTTTGGATCCCCACGCACATCATGACCTTCTCCATGCGCTATTTTGACGATTATCGCCGTGCCGGCGTGCCCACCTTCCCCGCCGTCTACGGCTTCCACGCCACCCGCGTAACGATTGCCGTCTCCAGCATGCTGGCGGCGACCATGATGGGGGTGGCTGCCTACGGCATCGGTCTGACGGTGGGCTATCTGCGGCTGATGATTGTGCTTTCTAGTGGGTTGCTGCTGTTAGCAATTAGCAGCATGGTACGGCCGTCGGAACACGTTAACTTTGGTTTGTTTAAATATGCCTCGCTGTACATGCTGGGGGCCATGCTGCTGGTAATTTTTGTGTAAAAGGATAGGAAACCCAACATGCAGAAAATGAGCGTTCTCGACCGTGTTTTCCTCCTGGTAACCGGGCTGCTGGCCGCTTACCAGATTGTGGTGGGCGTGGAAGGAGCGTTGCCGTTTGCCGTGTGGGCCTACACCATCGGCTTTGGCGTGCTGCTGCTGGCCGGGCTGCTGCTGATCATCCTCGGTTTTGGCGTGCTGGACAGCCCGCTGGTGGTTATCGTCTCCACGATTATTCCCCTCACGCTGTCGCTGGGGCTGATCTGGGAATATGCGCCCGCCTGGCGCGTTTTCTATCTGGTATTTGTGGGGGTGGGCTTTACGGCCGTTACCCTGACGCGCCTGAGTACGAAGGGCAAAGCGGCCACCAGCACTCTGGCCGTCGTCCACGGCGTGGCTGGGCTGCTCATCTTTGGCCTGCCCATCTTCTTCAGTCTGCAGGGGACGATGCCGCCCGGATTTGCCCTGGTGGGTGTCGGCGGGGCGCTGATTGGCGTGGGCGGCTTGCTGCTCTCTTTCCTAAAAATGGGCAAACCACTGCTCTCGCAGCAGACAATTCTCACAATTTTGCCCGCCTTGCTGCTGCTGATGACGGCCGCTTTTGTGGCCGGTTTTGCGTTTACGTAATCTGGAGGAGCCTGATGACTGGTAAAGTTTTGCGTATTGTAGGCATTGTGTTGTTGGGAGTAACGGCCGTGATCACCCTATTGGGCGGCGCAGGGACAACCTGTGTGGCCCTGGACGCCAGCAAGTATAGCAGCATGGCTCCCCTGGCCGATTACCAGTGGCTTTATATTTTATACGTGCTGGCCGGCATTGTGATTGGCGCGCTGGGCATTTGGGCCACGCGACTGCTGGTGAAAGGGCGCGCCAACGCCTACCGCCTGGCGCTGATCGCTCTGGTTGCGGGCTTGGCCGTGGGCATCTTGCACATGGTTACCTCGCGCGCCCTGCGTGGCGCTTCCATGCCCGTGGACTTCATCGTTTACGCCACGGCCCTAACGCTGGCCGTCTTTTTGCTGTTCCGTATTCCTGGCGTTTGGCGGCTGGTCAACCTGCTGGGCCAGGACGATGAAGTGTCTGGGCTGGGCACAGGTATTGCCATGATGGTCGCTGGGGTTACGATTTTGACCGTACACCTCTGGGCAGGACCGACCCACACAATTAACGGCGTCAACTACGCCGACGTCTGGCGTACGCAGTTGATGGTTGTCGGCTGGAGCCTGCTTTTGGCGGGCGGCGGCCTCACGGGCGGAACCGTACTGGAAGTTACGTTGCCGCAGCGACTGCGGGCGCTTCTGCGCGCTTGAGATCAGAGGGAGCTTCTCTAACAGCAAATGCGGCCATGTCTCATCAACTCCATTGCTAACTGTAAAGCGAACGAGCATTCTTTCATCGGTATCTGAACAAATCATCCCGTTTGATGAACACAATGGATTATGTCCCGATGGGTCTCGAAAACTGAGGGGGACAACATCTAAATAAAACCCCTATACCGATAGAAGATCCGCAGGTTGTACGGATTATACATCCAAACCATCCCCTGGCAGGACAAACGGCCGTTCTCAAACGCAGTCTCCAAGCCGCCGGCCGCCAACCAGCCCGTTACATCATCAGCCACCCCCAAACAGGCACCATTAGCATCCCTCAGACCTGGGCCCCCTGCTGTGGCGCGGTCTTCAGCAAGCGCGAAACCTCACCCCGGCTGCGGCCCGGCCTCTGGCCGCGCCGCCTTTCTTCAACTACCCGCTACCACGCCACTCCCGTCAACACCACATCACACTCCTCTTCTTGCCCACGCAGCCAGTACGCCGCAGAAGAAAATCGCCAATCGGCCGCTTCATGCACCAACCCCTTGCGGCGCGGATTGTCGTGGAGATAATCAAACTTCGTTCGCCAAAAATCTCCCGACCAAATTGCCACCGGATGCTTGCTCTGCTGCCAAAACTGGTTGGACCGATCTTTGCGCCGCGGCGTGCCAATCAACTGTCCGTAAACTGCTGGCATTTTCTCGTGGCAATAGTTGGCCAGTTGTCGTCCGGTGTATTGGCGCATGGCTGTGACAGTCTTGTTCAACCGCCCATTATCAAAATCGGCGTCAAACAGGATGACGTGGGTGTGGGTGGGCATCATGACGAAGGCGTTGATGCGTAAACTTTTGTGCTGGTGGCAGTGGTTGAGGCTCTCGGTAAAGATGAGGCATGGTTCAGCCGCAACAAACACAGGCAGCCAGTAGACAACTGTAAACGTGAGGTAATAAAGGGCTGCCCCCTCCTGGATTTTAGCAGTTTCCATAGATCAAATTTTACTTGAACATCAGGTGAGCAGGCAAAGTGGTCGCACTACGCCAACCACCAAACAGGCCAGAAAAGTGGCTAGGCGGGACGCCTGCCACAGCCTGCTAAGAAGACCCGCCCCGAGCAGGGGCGCTTTGCAGTACACGCGCCACCATCTGGACCGGTTGGGCATTGGGCAGGAGCTGACCCACATTCCCTGGGGCAGCAAGACGTTTAAGCTGCCGCCATCGCAGCTGCTACCAGCTGGCTAATTGTTAACGAGCTGCAAAACTGCATATGAAAACCGTAGCCGCTGTCGCGGAGGAGGGTGTTTATCTGCCACCCGCCTGTCCTTTCTTTTTGGACTGGCCCAAAAAGAAAGGACCAAAGAAAAAGCCCAGGCTCCCTACGCCCTATTTATTCATTTTTCGCTTTACGCCGGACGGAGGGAACACTAAAGTATTTTTGCACGGCCGTTACCGTCGCCTTCGGCCCTGTCCCTGCCAGGCTAGGGCTGAGTACATAAAGCAGGCCGCCGTCGGGCAACGGTTCTTTTTTCCAGCCCGGCGCATTCATGAGGAACTCCTGCCCCAGTTTCTCCACATAGGCCGGGCTGAAGAAGTTGGCCCAGTAGAGATGGGGCAAGCGCAGTTGGGCCACGTCTTCCGGCGTCGTGTACCCTTTCCAATGGCAGCGTTCGATCCAGGCAAAGCGGGGCTGAATGGTGTTGTAGATAACCTTGGCCAGTTCTAACAGGCGACGGGCATTGTCTTCGGGATCCCACTGCTTCTGGGTAAACATAGCGGTATCTTTGGTATGTGCTTCCACGATGCTACCGGAGCCACTGCCCTCGACTTGCCACAGATGCCAGGGCCAGCCTGCCACGTCGATTGGACCGCCTTCATCGGTCAACCACCTCGCATCAAAAATCAAAATAATACCGCCCCCAACCACATTCTCCACGACGTCAAATGCTAGATGTCGTTTGTCATAGGCAATGCCCATTTCCCGTCGAGCCTGCTCGTCATAGTGACGCCAAAAGGCGAATTGCTCTGTAACTGTATCGCCAACTCGTGGTCCGCTAATTTTGTAGTTATCTTTTTGGATACGATCCAGCAACGTCTCCAGACTTTGTGGTTGACCAATTGTTGCAGAACAAAGAAATACGACATTCAAATAATATTGGCTCATGGGATCACCTCGACAATTATTCCCTTTTGCTCTAAAGCGGTCCTAACCGCATCAGGAACGCTCCCTTTGAAACTAAAGGTTACCATATCAGTATGTTTCAGATACTCATTTGCCTGACTTAAGAATCCATTGATAGTTTGCCTCAGGTTATCAGAATTTTGATAATAGTCCGAAGCCCAATTGTAGTTCTTAGTCTCGACAAAGCCGCCATTCTTCAGAACAAAGTCGATTTCTCGACCGCCGCCTAACTTGCGGCCGATTTCGGCAATGTCATCAGCATGACTGACAGCATATTCTAACTCAAAACGCGAACCCTTGACCGTCTGCCAAGCGCCATTGGCCAGGTTTTGGGCAATCTTTTGCGCGCCGGGGATATCGGCTATCTTGAGAAAGTCGAGGGCCAGTTGACCACCATCATCAAAGCGATTAAGCACCCGTAGCAGATTCTGACCACCTTCCAGTCCGATATGGGTAACGGCGCGGCTGACGCTACTGTACAGTTGCCCGGCTTCATCCCCATATCGGAGCCAGCCAACCGAAGGTAAGACTGGTAAGAGACTAACAGCATCTACAGCCAGCCATCCTGCGTTGCCCCAGGTAGGGTTGGCAGCAAACTGATAAGCACTGATGCCAAAGAAAATCGCATCAATTACGTCCCAAGGAGTGTCCCCAGATGGATCGGAAAACTTGACAGGGTTGTTATATCCGTAACTGTAGCGATTCCAACTTTGCGGGTTAGCGGGATCGTCGGGTAAGGGAGTGGTGTTACCATCACTCCCTCCCCTAAGAACGGTGCGGGCGAGTTTCCCCGCACACCGCTCAAGCCTGACAAACATCTACGGTGGGCAGATGCGGTTTGGAAACGGATAAGCCCCGACTATGCAGCTGTCGCTGACAGTTAGGATGTAAAAGAACCCGATTATCGAGTGTATCGGACCCACCCAGAGAACGCCAGCGGATGTGATGACTGCCACCTGCGGTCAGATAGGCCATAGACGCAACGCTTCTTAAAGCAAGAGCTTTCGTAGATTCCTCAGAAACAATAGCCTGTTTCTGCTTTGGGGAATGATTGCCCCGCTGTCATCGGTCATTGTTAAAGTTCTGCTACCTGAAAAAGAATCTTCGCCTTTGATACCGCCGGCGGCCACCAGCCAATGGGGGCGCATCCTATCCTAAAGCACTTCAGGCCGGGAGCGAGCATCTGCTAGAATGACCTCCACAATCTCTTCCAGCGGTGTGTCTTTAGGGAATATCCGTACTTTCTCCGGGTCATTCTGCCATCGCCCCTTCTTGTCGGTATAGGACATGTCAACCCGAATTTTGTCATTGAGTTGGTCAATACCGTAAGATGCACCATTGCGGGCCAGCGCTTTCCAACTGCGAGCTTTTGTTGCTGCCAGCACCGGATCCTTTCGTTGCTGCCATTCTTCCCGCGTTGGGTCCGGCAGGGTTTGGTGCCCAGCATCAATGACTTTTTTAATTGCCGCGACCAATTCATCTATCTTTAGTTCGGCTGTATAAACTGGTTCTACATCTACTCCTATACCGGATTCAAATCTCGCTTGAACAGGGAGGTAAGCCTTGCCGCGCCATACATAAATACCAACCACATACATTTTTCCTCTCCTCTAAAGGTCGCTAAGGAACAACGACTACATTTAAGGTCACACCTACAGAGTTGGCCCACTGCTGTAACTGAAGTAGAGCATTAATCTGGGCTTGGCTGGCCCCTGGCGGAACGGCCAATAGGACTTCACGCCCGGTTATACTACTTGCACTAATGTTTACACCTCCCCAGCGTATGCCTTGCCAATTGGCTAACGTATTGACATAACTGCGGACCTTGTTTGTCAAGGTGTTAATATTCTGGTAGCTATTAGCACCCAGGTCAAGGCTCTTGATACTTGTGGCTACGCCGTTTTGAAACCTGTCAATAACAGGAAAATTCTGAGACAGGTTCGGACTGCGGCCCAGCATGTTCTCAATCTCAATACCGCGCTGAAATGGGTTCATATTCCAGACGCTTTGGGCAGACCGGGCCACTATTTCAGCCTCGTTGCCGCAGTCACCATCTCGACAGGTAGCCGCGCCAATGCCCAATGCCGCTTCGGCAGCTTTTGCACAAGTGGCTATTGTACTGCAAGCCAGCAAGCCGGTTCCAGTCGCCCCACTGGCAGCAGCCAAACCCCACCCACCCAAGTAGACGCCTGCCTGGGCTTTTTCTGCTGGCGTCGCATCGGGATGTTGGACGATGGCCAGGGCCATGTCAATGTTGGCGCAATTCGTACCGCCACCATAGGTTGTGCCGCCGATGGTAAAGTTCCAGTTGCGTATGCCGCTGGCAAATCCCCAGCAATGGCCACTTTCATCCACAAAAAGAAGCGGATTGTTGGCGACATACGAGTACCGGTTAAACGCTTGTGGGTTCTCTTTACCCGGCACAACAGTGTCGGCGCTGGCAAATCTTCCTATGCCCGGCACATAGAATCTCGCCTGGTAGTACAGCAGCCCCACCGCCCGGTTCTGCGGTTGCCCGGTAAAGTCCCGGTCGGTAACGGTTTGCGTGGGCGCTGCGCCACGGTAGTTACCAAAGGGTAGGTAATAGATAGAGGCGCTTCGGCCACCGCTAGGGTTACGTAAAGCGCTGAGACTTCCCAAGTGGTCATTGTAGAAGTAGGTCAGGCCATTATTGACTGGGTCGCCGGAAACACGGGTGGCGATGGTTTGCCCGGCAATGGAGAAGGTGATGCGCACGGTGGGGTTGCTGGTGGGGCTTTCCACTTCGTAGCCAGGGAACGGGAAGTAGGTGGTGATGCCGCCCGGCTGCACCGTCTTGGTGCGGATGCCGTTGGCGTCGTAGGCAAACGTCGTGGCGCTGCCGCCGCTGGGGGTGACGCTGGTCACAGCCAAAGATAAAACGTTTCAGTAATAGAGAAAACGCATTCACCACAATGGTTGAAGGTTCATTTTGGCCATTCCGGCCAATATGACCAGTGTGTGTTTACAAGTTTCTCTGGGCAAATATATAAATCAGGGTCGTTCTGGGCAATGGCGGCTGCCAACACCTTCAGACATTGTGAATCGCTAGGTTTTTCGCGTTGCTGCCAATCCGGATGCTGCCAGTCGTATGTTTGCAGAAACAAAGGCAAATCTTCAGGCCGCCTAAACATCCGCAAAATTTTTCTTGCGTCTAAGAACACAAGCTCAGAATATGTGTAAGTGAGATAGCGCAGAATCTTAACAATCGCATCTATTTCCCCAGCTGTTGTACGAGCAAGATCAATTCCCAACTTTGCGTAATCCGCTAATGAAGGAGCAAAATGGTGCTGGACACCATATATCTCAACCGTAAAATCTAACGGATTCAGCAAGATATTTCCCTCCTCATCCTCAAAATAAGGAAAATATGCTGAGTGCTTTGGTGGTTCTAGAACAGTGACAAAGTGTGTATTCCTTTTTGAGGGGAGCATGTTGCCCTGTGCATAAACCTCATTTAAACATTCGCCACTTTCACTTTCATAGCCAATGAGCTCAATGATAGTTAGCCACTCTGCATCGGAACGGTACACGGTTAATCGAGCCCTGGCATAGCCGAAATCAGCCGGTGGGATGGGCGGAAAGGAGATTAACTTGTCCCACTCATTTAAGATTTCCTTTTCCCAATCACCTTTTACATGGTATCCTGCCAACCTTGATAAATTCGTTATTACCTTTCGTAACACTTCCATAGTTTCTCTCCAAAAGCACAGGTTCCTATTCCAGATCAATAGGAGGTGAAAAAAGTGTTGCGCCAAGTGTCCCAAAGGGTAGCCGTTGAGGCCGTACAAGCGGGCTTCTGCTGTAATGTCTTAAATAATCAGCTTGATGCCCCATGCATGACCGACACTGCGGATATAATTGTTGTTGGGCTTCATTAGCCAGGGAATTAGGCGGTATATGATCGGCAATCATCCGTCCATTGCCGCCTGGATTACTCGTACCACAATGATGGCATGGGCCCAACTCTTGGATAGCCTGTCTCTGACCCGGCGTCGCTTTAGGACCTGTCGCTTGGATTGATCCTCTAGCAAAAGAACCGGGATGTGCCACATGACTTGGGGCTATGCGGTTAAAACCACCACCAGAAAGTCTGAAACCAACTGCACTCGTGGCGGCATCCAGAGCCATATCTCCAGGCTGGAAGAGCCCCTGCGAAACAGACTGACCGGTCATAAGGTTAGCTGTAGCTCGACCGGTTTGTCCTGCCGCGACGCCAGATACGGCCACTGTTGTTAACCCAACCGCAGTCGCAGATACTCCACTTGCGCTAGAAATTCCGACTGCCCCTGGGGTTCCCCCGTTTTAGTGGACACAGATAATGGTCATACTGCCAATGCCTGT
>CAZDEO010000142.1:0-5660 GCA_964504445.1 uncultured Anaerolinea sp.
GCCGCCAATGGTGATGAGGGTGTAGAAGGTGGTGGGCGACGGCCGTTTGTCCGCTAGCCGCCCGCCAATAAAGTAGCCAATAGTCAGGCAAAGCAGCACCAGGCCAATGACATTGGCCCACACCAAATTAGACGTGCCGTACACGGTTTGCAGCATACGGCTGGTGGTAAACTCCACCGCCAGGGTGCTCATGCCCGCCACAAAAACAGTCAGGTACAGGTAATTGCGATTGATTGGTTGATTCATGCCGGAGAGGATTATAGCGGGGAGTGGCGATTGGGACAGGGGAAACGGCCGTTTCCTATGGCTGCCTAAACATTTCCAGCAGCTCTTCCGCCGTTTTCCGCTCCACGTTTTGCCAGATCATGGTCAAGGGTTGGTCATACACGGTGAAACTTTCGTCAGCCCGCCCCCAGGTAATGCCAGAGAAGCTGTCTAAATAGGCGGTCACAGCCGGCGGCGGCGTCAACCCCGGCCAAGCAAAGGTCTCGGGCTTGATGTAAAAATTGCCCAAGCGCAGGAAACGGCCGTACACCGCCACCAGCTCATACCCCAGCGCCCCGTCAAACAGCAGCTGGTGATACTGGCTCGACAGCGGGTAAGCCTGCGGCAGGCGCGGCACAACCCCATACACCCGGTTCGAGGTCAGTACCAAATAATCTGCCTGCGCCAAAAGCGTAAGATTAGCCGCCAGCTTCAGCGCGTCATCCTTTTCCCCCGTCCCCGTCAGCCAGGTCAGCTCTTCATTTTTGAATTCCGCCCTACGCCGCAGCACCCCGTCCACCTCCATAGAAGTGGGCAGTGGGTCATCCCAGCGCTCACTCAGAATCAACGCCCCCGGCTCGACGTGGGCGTAAATCCACTGCGACCCCAACACCCAGGGGTGGGGTTGGCTGTAAATGCCCATAAATGCTGCCGCCCAAACGGCCGTCCCCCCCAACACCAGCCCCACCAAGCCAATCCGTACTCGCCGCCAAGGCAATTGCATTAAAAACGCCGCCGCAAACAGCAGCAAAAAAGGCGTTACCGGCTGCAAGTAACGCATAAATTTAACGTAGAATCCGGCGGTGGTTAGCAAAAATGGCAGCACCCAGGCCAAAACAATTAACAATTGACCATTGACCATTGACCATTGACAATTCTTAAGCTGTTCCACATTCTTCAACCCGCGCCAGGCGACCCAACCCAACCCCAACAGCGCCGCCACCCCCAACAGCGGCCCCATGCCCCAGCGCAGCTGCATTTCCAGCGGGTACAGGTAGGGCAGCGTGCCCTGGTATTGCCGGGTAAAGTCCAGGTCAACGTCACCGCGCACCATGCGGCTTTGGGTGGTGATGTTGTCCAGGTAGCAAGAACGCAGGTTGATGGCGGGAATGGTGATTGGGCCAACTTGCGTGGTTGGCGTCATCGCCCGGCAGCTAAAGTCCAGCACGGCAAAGGGGTTGGTCAGGGAAAAAGCAAGAAAGGCTACCAGCACGGCCGTTGCCAACCCCCACATCCAACGCCCCTTCCGCAGCCAAAAAGCCAGCCCCAGGGGCAAAAAGAGCAGCACCGCCGAAAACTTGGAGCCTACCGCCAGCCCCACGAACACGGCTGCCAGCAGCAGTTGCCCCCCTGCTCCCCTGCTCCCCTGCGCTGCACTTCTGCCCGCGCCGCGCACCATCCAGTAAACGGCCGTCACCACAAAAAACGTCAGGTACGGGTCTGAGGTGAAAAAATGGGCCAGTTGCATGTGCATCACATTCAGCGCCAAAAACGCCGCGGCCAATAGCCCAACCCATTTATTAAACAACAGCCGCCCCAGTAAAAAGAGCACCAGCACCGTCGCCACGTCAAACAAAGCAGTCAGGGCGCGGGCAACGGCCGTTAAATGCCTAAACTCCACCATCCCCGCCCCATTCAGCACATCCCGCGTCAGCGCCCAGCCCGGCGGCAAATGGGGCGTTAACGCCGGGCCAACCCGCTCCGCCAGCCGCGCCGCCGCCACCCCCAAGTACAGCGGCAAATGCCCATAAGCAAACCGGCGCTGCGCATCCTGCGGCACCACAATCCCCGCACTTGCCGCCCCTGGCGGCCAATGGTACGGGTTAAAAGACGACCGCGCCGAGTCAAAAGCAGTGCGCCAATCTGTCGGCCACTCTATAGTTGTTGCCACCCAGGCAATATACCGCTCATCAGGGTGGTAGTGACGGTAAGCGTCCCAGTCCAGCCCCGTCAGGCGTAGCACCGCCGCCAGCAGCAACACCAAGCCTGGCAACCCCCTCGTTAGACATTTTTCCATAGCCAACATTGTAACCTGGGGTCATCCGCCAAACAAAAAGGGCTGGTTGTCGCCAGCCCTTTAAGATAAACAAATAAGTCGGATTCGTGCTTAATCCTCGAATTCCTCGTCCTCGTCTTTGCCTCGTCCAATCACTTCCACCGCATCGGCAGCAGGCACAAACTCGTCCTCGGCTTCTTCTTCCTCTTCCATCTGCGCATATTGGAAGCTGGTCAAAGCCATTTCCGGGTCTGTCAAAATAGTTACGCCAGGGGGAACCTGCAAATCCCTTACGTAAATGACGTCATCCGGCGATTTGATGGTGCTGAAATCTACCGTTAACTCCGAAATCAGGGAATCAACCCGGCACTCCAACTCCAGAGTACGCAAAATGAGCACAGGGGTACCTACCCCTTCTTCCGTAGGTGCAGAAATACCCACCGAGACCAGTTCCGCTTCCGTGGTAATGGTGCCCTTCATGTCCACTTCCAGGAAATCAACATGCATGACGTCGCCACGGGTTACGTGCTGTTGAATTTCCCGCACCAACACCGTGTGCTGTTCACCAGCCACATCCACATCAGCCAGTTGCGTTGTGCCCACGACGCGCAACGCTCGCCGCAAAGATTTGCGGTCCATCTGCACGTTAATGGGATCACTTTGCCCATAAATAACACCAGGAATTAGCCCTTCACGGCGCAAGGTACTTACTTTTTTACCAACCACGGTACGTGGTTCAGCCACAATCGTTACGCGATCACTCATCTTTCGATCCTCTAATTTGAACTCCTCAACTGAGGGGGGTTTTTAGGTACAAATTGCTCTAAAAAGGGCATGACCTTTCATAAAGCCATACCCGATTCGGCCATAATTGACTATAATTAATGCCTTGTAGTTAGGACGCGCAAGTATAACAGTTTATCCAAAATCGTCAAAGCCTGCCAGAGGTCATTTTGGGGCAGGCAATAAAGCAGTATGGCGCATTTTTGTCAGCACATCATCAGAAAGGAATTTCGCCTTTCCTGGAAGCTGGTTTGCTGCTTCCAGGATAATGATGCACAAGGATAAAACCACTTTTGGAGGAATCATGGCCCACACAGACAACGGAACCTTGGAAAACTACTATAAATTGGTCCAAAATAATGGCAAGCTGCGTACCATTGACCATGCCCGGCGTTGGAGCACGGCCGTACTGAAAACCCTGGGCTTCAATTTGGACAAAAGCACCAAAAAAGCGCTGGCCCACGCCCTGCCAGAACCGCTGGCTCAAGATTTGACCCGTGTTTTTTGGCTGCTGCACTTCCGCAACAAAAACCTTACCGCCGCTGAATTTTATGACCAGGTCGCCCGCCGCAGCGGCAACACCGATGTTGACTTTGCCCGCCACCCCACCAAAGCCGTTTTCGGGGGCATCAAGGGGCTTATAGACAGCCAGCTTAACCAGCGCGTCGCCGCAGCGCTGTCGCCAGAGATGCGCGCTGTTTGGGAGCAGGCGTAAATTGGGAAGGTGGCAGGGTAACAAGTTGGCCGGTTGGCCGGTTGGCTGGTGGACAAAAAAGCTCCTCAGCTCCCCTGCTCCCCTGCTCCTCCATGCCTTACCCCTCTTGCTCCTCGTCATTATCACCGCCTGCGCCACCCCCACGCTGCCAGAGACGGCCGTACGCCAACCCGTCAAAGTGCAGCTCCAGGTAGATGGGCAAACCCTCAACCTCACCACAGAAGCAGCCAACGTCCGTGAACTGCTTGAAGAGGCGGGCCTCACCGTCAGCGACAGCGACGAAGTGGACCCGCCCCCCTTCACCCCCCTCACCGACGGCCTCACCGTGACCCTCGTCCGCGTCACGGAGAGCATCGAAGTCATCCCCCAAAGTCTGCCCTTCGACCGCAAAATTGTGCGCTCTGAAACCATGGACGCCGACGACCCGCCACGCATTTTGCAGGCCGGTAAAGCGGGGCTGCAGGAAGTCACGGTGCGCATCGTCTATCGCGACGGCCTGGAAGCGGAACGCTACCCCACCCAGGCTACCGTCATCGAACCGGCCCAGGATGAAATCGTCATGGTGGGCATTGGTGCCACGCGGGACAATGTGCGCTTTGACGGGGTACTGGCCTACATCAGCAACGGCACGGCCGTTACCCTACGCGGCTCCACCCTCTTCCCCACCCAGGTCAACACCGGCGGCCCCCTGGACGGCCGTGTCTTCAGCCTCTCCCCCACCGGCAGCCACCTGCTTTTCACCCGCACCACCACGCAGACCGCCGGCTTCAACAACAGCTTGTGGGTGGTCAGCACCGAGCGCGACGCGCGACCCCAACCCCTGGGCGTCAGTAACATTCTCTGGGCCGACTGGAACCCCGCCCGCACCGCGCCCCTGCAAATTGCCTACACCACCGCCATCTCCACCAGCCTGCCCCCCGGTTGGGAAGCCAACAACGACCTCTGGCTGGGCGAAATTTCCACCACCGAAGCCCTGCGCTTTATCCCTCGCCAGATTATCGAGTCCTACCCCGCCACCTTTGGCTGGTGGGGCGGCAATTATGCCTGGTCGCCCACGGGGCAAGCCCTCGCTTACAGCTTTGCCAACGAAGTGGGCGTCATAGACCTGACCAATGGGCAGCACGCCCCCCTGCAGCGCTTCACCGAATACAACACCCTGGCCGATTGGGTGTGGGTGCCAACCCTTAGCTGGTCGGGGGACGGCCGTTTCCTGGCCTTCACCAACCACAACGACCCCGATCCGGAAGCGCAAACCTTCGATAGTTGGGTCATAGACACAACCACCGGCCTGGCCGGGCGCTTTGTGCCCCAGGCCGGCATGTGGGCGCACCCCAAATGGTCACCCAACACAGACACCCCCGCCGACAGCCAGCTTGCTTTCCTGCGCACCACCAACCCCCTGGACAGCCAGCGCAGCAGCTACACCCTCTGGCTGATGGACCAGGACGGCAGCAACGCCCGCCAGATTTATCCCGCCCCCGGCGAAAACAGCCGCTTCCCCCGCGACCCCCACTTCATGGCCTGGGGACCAGACGGCACAAACATGGCCTTTGTCTTCAACGACGGCCTGTACCTTCTCGACCTGGAGATTGGCGAAGCGGTTCGCATCACCCAAGACGACGCCCGCGTCAGCCACCCCACCTGGGCGCCCTACGGTGCAGGGCAAAACGCCGCGCCAACCCCCAGCACCCAGCCCCAACCTACCCGCCCCTCCATTGAGACGCCCCCAGCGGAATAGGGGCGCGACAGGCGGGCAATCATCTTCGCCATTCGCCACCAACTGGCCTCCCGCCTGTCTCGTCCTGGTTGGGTGGGTGTGGGGCATCATTGGGGCGAGACGGAGCATGTAGGGGCGCGACAGGCGGGCAATCATCTTCGCCATTCGCCACCAACTGGCCTCCC
>CAZDEO010000142.1:5760-8041 GCA_964504445.1 uncultured Anaerolinea sp.
GCCTGTCTCGTCCTGGTTGGGTGGGTGTGGGGCATCATTGGGGCGAGACGGAGCGGAGAATAGGCCGTGCGCTTTAACCAAACACCGCCCGCGCCGTCGCGCCCGTACTAGAGGGGGTGGGGCCGGCGACGTACCAATAACAGGCGTGGTCGCCTAGGCAGGTGCCACCGCCGCAGGTGGGGTTGTAGCAGGCGGCTTGGCTGCCGCCGGAGCAGGTGTTGAACCAGGCGGGGTTGGAGTAGCACTGGTCGCTGCAACTGCACGTGCCTAATAAACCTCCCTCACCATCATCAGGCCCGCAGGGGTCACCATCATTACCACATGTTTGATTCCCGCCAGACACATTACACTGGCACACATACTGCATGGAGCCACAAAAATAACTACCCGAACATGATTGTGCCTGAACCGAGATGGTACTAAGCCAAAATGACAGCACCGTAAATACAATCAACACTGCGTTGATTACCAGGGCTTTTAAGTATGGTCGAAAACTGGTTGCTACTGCCACACCACTACTATGTCAAATAGTATGCGTGCTGGTCAACTGGAGAATCTTGTCATTCTGGAGCGAAACGCAGTGAAGCGATAATACGTGGAAGGCCGTCATTCTGGAGCCTGGCTGAAAGCAAGGCGATAGAATCTAACTCAGGTTTCCAGGATGACAATCCGCCAGTCATTCTGTAACAAATTCCCCTGAGGCTTTAAGCCGAAGATTCTCTCTCCCTCGTCATTCTGAACGTATGTGAAGAATCTGTGTTTGCCCTTACTCGGTACACAAACGTAAACCACCAGCGGAATGATTGCAGTCGAAAAGAGAAATTTTTAGCAATAATAGCATCCCATATGCGTATGTTTTGCTGCTCTAATCACGTATCTGATTGGCAAAATCAGCTAGAATTCGGGGTGATTTTACACTTGTTTCACTATAGATCAATATTGCAGTTGGATGATAATCTTCCGCAATATGATTCTCAAACTCAGCCTCGATTTCTGCCATACCACCGCTGGTGTTAATGGTGCGCGTATTCACTTGGCCATCTGGCGCATTTTGTAGTTGTGAAACATTCCATGAAAACAGATGTAGGGTTTGTAATACTCGTATCCACATGTACTGTGGGATGCTCCCAGAACCAGCATCGGTACTATCTGCTGCAAGTAAGCGAGCTATTACGGTTAGCTGCTGACTGTCTTCATCCCAAACCATGCCGAATTGCCAATCTGGATTGTCCTGAGAACTAAACGGCAGGCGGATGTCGGGTTGTTCCAGGCCACTTAATACGCGGATGTTGAGGTTGGCGCTGTGGGGAATTAGGGTTGGCTCGACTTGCCCCTCAGCATTAATTATGGGGAAGAGGGCGTGGGTGTCGGGGCTTTCGCCCAGGGCGACTATGGCGGCCTGGTTGTTGGCGGCGTTTTTGCGCTTCCACCAATCTATGCCGTGCTGCATCTGCTCAACGCTGGTGACAATGGCGTATGGCTCCAGGTGGTCGGCGTAGAGCCGAGGCGACAAGGTTAGCTCGAAGCCGGGGATGGTGACGCTGGGGTGGGTGATGACGACGCCTTCGGCGGCCAACTGCTGCACGTATTCGGCGGGGGTAATGAGGGAGACGGTCAGGTTGTCCCACTGGTTGGTGTCGGGGTTGAAGATGTGGGTGGTGGTGGTGCCTTGGGCCAGGGTAATGACCAGGCGGGTTTGGCCGTTGTACTCAATCTCGCTTAGTTGGTAGGCGCTGCCGTCGCCCAAGAAGTCGGTGAGGGATTGGCCGGGGATGGGGCTGGTGGTGAGTTCGACGGGCGCGCCGCCGTTGGCCCACCAGATGGTTTGGGCCAGTTGGCGCTCTCCGTTGGGGCCGATCTGTTCTTGGGTATAGAAGGTGAAACGGCCGTCTTCTTGCAAGTCCAGCGGGCTAATCCAATTGCCGGCGGGGTCTACAAACTCCATGACGTTGCCGTCTAAGTCGTACCTGACCCAGGTGTCCAGCGTGGCCGCGCCAAAGGCGACTTGGCCGCGGTTGATGGTGGTGTCTTGCTGGCCGGTGAGGATGAAAGGTTGGGGTTGGGAATCGGCGTTCCAGACAAAGAGCGTGCCCGACGGGTAGGCGGCGTCGGCGGTGATTTGTAAAGCCGTTTCCCCCACCACAATCGCCACGTCAGCCGGGTCAATCACGTACTCGTCGCCCCACAGGGCGCGGGCCAGGGGCAGCAGGGCGTCGTGGCGGGCGGGATCGTAGCCGGGGAGGGTGGTGAGCACGGCCGTTGCCCGTTCATCGCGCAGTTG
>CAZDEO010000143.1:0-7997 GCA_964504445.1 uncultured Anaerolinea sp.
TGCCGCTGCCCAATTTGCCCCAATGCAAGTCTCCCCTGGCATTGAAGAGCGTTTTGACATCATTGCCCCGCACTTTGCCCTTTATGTGCGGCAGCAGTTGGAAAAAATGTTCGGCCCGGAAATGGTGCTGCGCGGTGGTCTGCGCGTTTACACCAGCCTGGATTTGGAAATACAGCGCCAGGCAGAATGCGTAGCCCGCGCCCAGGTGGCCCGGCTTTCCGGACAAGTGGGCGAACTGCTGCCAGCTGATGAACGCGCCGCCTGTCCGGCCCTGGAATTTCTCCCGCCCCTCAACAGCGCCGACGTGGGAATAGACCGCAATGTAACCAATGCGGCGGTGATCGTGCTGGACCCGGCTATGGGGGAAATCAGAGCCATGGTGGGCAGCCTGAACTATTGGAACAGCAGCATTGCTGGCTCCTTTAACGTGGCCGTGGACGGGCTGCGCCAGCCAGGCTCTACCTTTAAGCCCTTTACCTACCTGACTGCCCTGAGCCAGGGGTACACGGCCGCGACCATGGTGCTAGACGTGGAGACAGACTTTGGCACACCCTATAACGGCCGTGCCTATGTGCCGCAAAATGATGACCGGCAGTTTCATGGCCCCATGCGGCTGCGCGAAGCCCTGGGCAACAGCTACAACGTACCCGCCGTGCAGGTCATGAGCTGGGTCGGCGTGGACAAAGTCATCCGCACAGCCCACAACCTGGGCATCACCAGCCTGGATGGGGGGCCAAGCGCCTATGGGCTGTCGCTGACCCTGGGCGGTGGTGAAGTGCGGCTGCTGGACATGGTGTACGCCTTCAGCGTCATGGACAACATGGGGGTGATGGTGGGCCAACCCCGGCCAGAAAACCAGCAGCGGCTGGGCTTCCGTACCCTGGATCCGGTGGCCATTTTGCGCGTGGAGGATAGCAATGGCAACGTGCTGTACGAATATAACCAACCTCAGCGTCGCGAGATTTTGACGCCGCAGTTGGCTTTTTTGCTCAACGACATGTTGAGCGACCGCAGCGCCCGCTGCGTCGCTTTTGGTTGTCCCAATGTGCTGGAACTACCCGGTAATCGCCCGGCAGCAGTCAAAACGGGCACTACCAACGATTTCCGCGATGCGTGGACCATTGGTTATACGCCGCAGTTGGTAACGGGGGTGTGGGTGGGTAATACGAACAACAGCCCCATGGATGCGGTACCGGGTCATAAGGGGGCGACGCCCATCTGGCACGCGCTGATGAGTTGGGCGCTGCAAGGGGAGCCGGTGCAAGTTTGGTCGCCGCCGCCAGGCATGGTAGAAAGGCCGGTTTGCGACATATCTGGCTTGCTGCCCACGCCCGTTTGCCCCACAGTGTCGGAATGGTTCATTGTGGGTACCGAACCCGTGGTGTTTGACACTGTGTTCCAGGAGTTTGCCATTAACCGGGAAAACGGCCGTCTGGCTACCCTCTACACCCCGCCAGAACTCATCGAGCGCAAAATTTACCGCGTCTACCCTGAGGCTGCGGCTGACTGGGTGCGCGAAAATGAGATTGAACAGCCCCCCACAGAGTTTGACACCATTAGCGTGCCCCCGCCAGGAGGAAACGTGGCGCTTCTGGCTCCACGCCCCTTTGCCTACGTGCGGAATCAGGTGGTCATTAGCGGCACTGTGGCGTTGGATGATTTTGCCTTTTACCGGTTGGCCTATTTTGCTGGCCTCACGCCCACAGATTTGCGCACCATTGCCGACAACGTGACTGAGCCGGTGCATGCGGGAGCATTGGGGGTTTGGGATGTTGAGAATTTGAACGGGCTGTACACGCTGCTGTTAACGGCCGTGCGCCAGGACGGTAGTTATGAAGAAGTCAGCCTGCCTATCACCATAGACAACACCCCACCCACGGCGGAAATCTTGTCCCCCCTGCCCAACCAGGAAATTTTCACCGACGAGGAGTGGGTCTTGGTGCAGGCTCAGGTCAGCGATGACCTGTCTATTGACCGGGTGGAATTTTACGTGGACAACGCGGACGTGCCTTTTGCCACCCGCACGGCGCCGCCTTTTACCGAGGCATGGGCCATTGACGGGCCGGGCTGCCACACCTTCCGCGTGGTGGCAGTAGATGCTGCAGGAAATGAGACCGGGTCAACGGCCATCTCTCTTTGCCTGCGGGAACGGCCGTAGCTCTCTTCAACCCCTTTTATTCATATCACCCTTCTTCTGCCTATTCTTCCCTCTTCTTCCGTTCACGGCCCCTTCACGGTGAATTTACGGGGCGCATACGGACGGACAAGTTAGGCTGGCGTATGCTACAAGGGAGTGAGGAAAAGGTTGGATGGTTGATCTGAAACGGGGTAGTGCCTGGCAGTTGTCAGAAGCATTTTTGCCGTTCATGAACAGCGGCACTCTTGTTGTCAACAACTTGGGTAAGATTAAATTTGCCAACCACCCAGCAGGGAATTTGTTTGGCCTGGAGCCGGAGGAACTGGTTGGGCAGGATTGCAACCAATTTTTGCCGCCAGCCCTGCTGCGGCTATCCGGCATGCTCCATCAGCACAAAACCACCCTCACTCACCCAGACGGCCGTTCCATCCCTGTCTCTCTATCCATTACACCCATAGGGGAAGCAGAGCGAGGCGATAAATTGATTTCCTTAACCGACCTGGCAGAGCTAAAACATGCTGAAAATGCATTGTTACATACGCAAAGATTGGCTGGCGTGGGAACCTTGACCGCCAGCGTTGCCCATGAGTTAACCAATCCGCTCTCGATCATTACAGCCACCTGCAGCAACCTTATTCATGAAGTAAATGGTGACAAATTAGACGCCGACACGCTGCGTCATTACATTCAGATGATTGAGCAGAGCGCCTGGCGCAGTACGCGCATTGTGGAAGTCCTGCGCCACTATACCCACGACACCGGCATGCAAACGGCCGTGACCCACTTGAACATGGTCGTGGAGGATGCGCTGACCCTGGTGCAGCCCCAATTCCTGAAAGAGGACAACGTCACCATTCACACCGCTCTGGCTGATGACTTGCAGTCTATTGTTTGTGACCACAATCGCCTGACGCAGGTTTTGATCAACTTGCTCAACAATGCGCGGGACGCCATGCAGCCCGGGGGCGGGAATATTTATGTCAACACCTGGGCAGTGGGACAAGAAAATAACCACGGGGGAGAACAATTCGCTTTATCTGTGCGCGACGAAGGCCCCGGCATTGCTCCTGAATTGCTTGACCAGATTTTTGAGCCATTTTTCACCACCAAGTCCAGTGGCACAGGGACTGGTTTGGGGCTGTTTATTGCCCGGGAATTGGTGGAGCAACATAACGGCCGTATTTGGGCCGAGAATCACCCCGCAGGTGGAGCCGTCTTTACCGTCGTCCTCCCGCAGCGGTCGTGAGGGGCAAGCGCTCGCTCGTCACCAGCCGCCAACGTCAAAAAGTATTTGTGAAAGCGTAAATCGTCGGTCAATTCTGGGTGAAAGGAAGTGACCAGCCATTTTCCCTGTTGGGCGGCAACGGCCGTGCCATCAGGCAGCGCGGCAATCACGTGGGCCTCGCCTTGGGCCGACACCAACTGCGGGGCGCGAATGAACACGGCGGGAAACGGCCGTTGCTCCCCCTCCTCCAGCACCGGCACCGTCAGGTCCGCCTCAAAGCTATCCACCTGCCGCCCAAAAGCATTCCGCGCCACCGCCACATCCATCACCCCCAGCAGCGGTTGGTCCCGGCCAGCCGAGCCATTGCCAATCTCCTTAGCCATAAAAATCATGCCCGCACAAGTGCCCCACACCGCCTTCCCTTGAGCAAACTGGCGCAACGGCGCCATCAGGCCAAAACGCGTTGCCAGCTTGCCAATGGTGGTACTCTCCCCGCCAGGGATAATCAGGCCATCCAACCCTTCCAGGTCGGCGGGCAAACGCACCTCCACCGCCTCCGCCCCCAACGCCCGCAGCATTTTAACATGCTCAATGAACGCACCTTGCAGTGCCAGAACGCCAATTTTCATCTCAACCCCTTCAACTCTTTGCGAAATAAAACCACGCGCTCCACTTCTGCATACCCTAAAGCAGCATGGGCACGATGGCTGTCTACGTTGTGCAGTTCCGCGTCGGAAGCCATTTCTGTAAACCCTTCCTGGCGCGCCCACGACTCGGCGGCCTGCACCAATGCGCGCCCCACGCCCATGCCGCGCATGTCCGGATCAATATACCAGCCTTCAATGTAGGGTACCGGTGAACTAGCGCATCCCGCGGCGTAAGAACGCAGCCCTATTTCAATGAAGCCACACAAGCGTCCAGGCAACGGCCGTTCCGCCACAAATACGGGCTGTTCGGCTAACTTTCCAACCAGTTCCCGCATCTCCCCCAAATGCGGCGCGTCCGAATCCTCCGGCCACAATCCCTGCCGCAGCCTCAGCCACTCCTCCCAGTCAAATTCTGGTTCCAACAAGCGTATGTCCATCTTAAAAACCCGTGCAAGCAAAGAAAAATGACCGGAGCCTAGAGATTGGAGGCTGGTAACTGCTTCTTCTAGTCTCCAGACACCAGCCATCAGTTTCCAAATCTCTGGCGTTTCCTTACCAGCCCCGCACCGCCAACTGCTCGCTTTCCGGTAGGCTGCTAACGTTAATGCCCACCATCGGTTCCCCCAGATTCTCGCTCACTTCCGCCAGAATTTGCGGGTTGCTGAAATGGGTCGTCGCCATCACAATTGCCTTAGCCCGCTGCGCCGGGTTGCCGCTCTTAAAAATGCCAGAGCCGACAAAAACACCGTCCACGCCAATTTGCATCATCAGCGCCGCATCCGCCGGCGTCGCAATGCCGCCTGCCGCAAAGTTAACCACCGGCAAGCGACCGAGAGCCTTGGTTTCCACCACCAATTCGTAAGGCGCGCCAATCTCTTTGGCGTAGGTCATCAGCTCTTCGTCGGGCATGGCTTGCAGGCGGCGAATGTCGCCCAACACGGTGCGCGCGTGACGGACCGCCTCCACCACGTCCCCCGTGCCGGCCTCGCCTTTGGTGCGGATCATGGCTGCCCCTTCACCAATGCGCCGCAGCGCTTCGCCCAAATTGCGGCAGCCACAGACGAAGGGCACCTTAAAGGGGTGCTTGTTGATGTGGTACGCTTCGTCGGCGGGGGTTAGCACTTCGCTTTCGTCAATGTAGTCTACGCCAATGGCTTCCAAGATTTGGGCCTCGACAAAGTGCCCAATCCGCGCTTTGGCCATCACCGGGATGCTGACAGACTGAATAATCTCTTTAATTAGCCCGGGATCAGACATGCGGGCGACGCCGCCCTGCACGCGAATGTCCGCAGGTACGCGCTCCAGGGCCATGACGGCTACGGCCCCGGCTTCTTCGGCAATAACCGCTTGCTCTGGCGTTACCACGTCCATGATGACGCCACCCTTCAGCATTTGGGCCAGCCCTCGTTTTACCTTGATGCTGCCCACTTCTCCCTGACCGTTACTTCCGTTCTTGCTCATGTGCCACACTCCTCTATAAATTTAGCGATGGAGGTTGGAATTTTACAAATTTGGAAACGAGCGTACATCAGGTTTCCAGGTGACCGACCTCCGCTTACATTTTGATTGTAGTAGGGCATATGAGGGAAAACAAGGAAATTGGTCTTGTTGATTGCGGTAATTTTTGCATTTATTGAGACCAGTTGGGCGATTCACCGGCGGACGGCCGTTGCTACCGCCACAGGACTTTAGTACTTCCCCCACCATAGACCCATTGCGGGAACGAGTCGGAATGCTACAGTAAAAATCATCATGAACTGGCTGATTCTGGTTATTTTGATTTTGCTGCTGATTTGGTCGCTGCTCCCGATCAATAACCCTGGATCGGAGGACCATTGAAAGTTCAGGTGCCTGTTGGGGAAAGCAGCCGGGTTATTTCTTTTCCAAAACTAACAAATGTGACAACCCGAAGACAGCAAATGGGGTTTTTTCCGCGGCGTACAGCGTTTTTTTGATGAATTTACCCAATCTTGGCAGCCGGTTCTCAATATTGTCATAACCGCCAAAGATACGGCCGTGATGCACCACCCTCACCGGCAGCCCGGCAAATAAGCGCAGCAACCCCTGTTTCGTATACGCCCGCACGTGGGGAGCCAGCCGGTTACGCAGCGGGTCTGGCAAATAATTAACCAGCGGCTTGTTGCCAAAGTGGTATTGCCCCCGCCAGTAAACGCCATGCTGCTCCACCGGATACCAGCGGTTGGGGCAAAAAATGAGCATACGCCCGCCGGGTTTCGTCACCCGCACCATTTCTGCCGCATACAGCCCATCATCATCCACGTGCTCAATTACTTCATTACTAAAGACAAAATCAAAGGTGCTGGGGCCAAAGGGCAGGGTTTCACCCACGCCCACAGCCACGCCAGCCCCGGTTTGTTGCGCCTGAACCGCGCGATCATGCTCCACTTCCAGGCCAAAACAATGGTTGCTGTAAGCGCGAAAGGCGTGCAGCCAGGTGCCCAGGCCACAGCCGTTGTCCAGAATGTGCGCGCCGTCGAGCGGCGCCCATTGGCGCACCATGTTGAGCCGGCGCTCTTGCCCGGAGCGCCAGACGTAGCCGGGTTCGCCGCGCAGGGCGGCCTTGTCGGAATGGGTCATAGATTTTTGTAGGCGCCACCTCTTGGAGCTACTGTTAGTACCAGCACAAGCAACCTATCATCTTCGATGGTGTAGATAATTCGCCAACCGCCAACGCGAACGCGATACAGATTATCAAATCCAGCCAATTTTCGCGAACCCTCAGGTCGTGGGTCGGCGGATAAGGCATCAATCGCTGCAGACAAACGCTGGACAACATCTCTGGGCAACCGCTTTAGCGTGCGTTCTGCCTTCCGCGCAATAATGACTTGCCACACAGCTTGCTTTTTTCCTAGGAATCCTGAAAATTTAATTCAGCTTTTACGTCTTCCCAGGCGCGTCCGGTAGATGGATCTTGCTGCCATTCAGCCAGCGCCGCCTGGGCGTCACGTGCATCACGTAGTTCTTCTAGCAGCTCTGCCAGGGCTAAAAAATCCTCATAGGGAATGATAGCCGCCGCAGGTTTGCCATATCTTTCTACCACCACGTCGCTGCCGGCAACGGCCGTATCCAACACCTCCCGCCACCGCGCCCGCGCCTGATCGCTGGATATCACTGTCGTAGCCATTTGTTCACCTTCCGTACAAATCTAACGAATCTTACGGATATTATACATTAGCTACCCCCACACACAAAGGCTGCGGCCCGTCTCGGTCTCATTGGCCCATCAGTTCGTCATACTTGCGGCGTGCTTCCTGAATGTCGCGCCAGGTGAGGGCTTTGGGCTGGTCAGGTTTGCGAGAGGGGTTGCGCAGCAGGTAGGCGGGGTGGAAGATGGGCATGGCGTGACGGCCGTGCCACTCAAACCACTGCCCGCGTAATTTTGTAATCCCCACCTGGCCCAGCAGCGACTCTGTAGCCACGTTGCCCGTCAGCAGCATAATCATCGGGTCCACCAGGCGGATGATCTCCAGCAGGTACGGCTTGTAAAAAGCAATCTCGTCCGACGTGGGCTTGCGCAGTGGCTTGCCATCGTCACCCGGCGGCAGGCGGAAGACGGCGTTGGTGATGAACACATCCTCTTCCGGGTCAAAGTTCACCGCCTGCAAAATCTGGTCCAGCAGTTGCCCCGACCGCCCCACAAAGGGCTTGCCCTGCCGGTCTTCTTCGGTGCCCGGCGCTTCGCCCACGATCATCAGCTTGGCCGCCGGGTTCCCGCGGTAGATGACCATGTTGGTGCCCTTGGGGAAGAGTGGATCATCCTCCATCTTCATCATGTGGGCTACCAAATCGTCCAGGGTGGCAAAATAGGTGGGTCTTTCTTCGAATAGTCCAAATTGCATGGCGCGCCTCCGGCAATGTTTTGCGTTCCAGTTTGCGCCGATTTTACCCCATAGTGAGGATAGATAGAAGGGGAAACAGGGCAATTGCATTCTGTTTAACCAAAGAGCACTTTCAGCAAATAGTCGTT
>CAZDEO010000144.1:0-7939 GCA_964504445.1 uncultured Anaerolinea sp.
TGGACCAAAAGCCAGGCTGTTGGTCCAAAGCACGTTGGCGCCGGCAGCCTGGGCATTTAAGATGGCGGTGGTGGTGTCGGCGGTAGGAGACAGGTCGTAAGTTTCTTCAGCCACAATTTCTACGCCCAGGCTTTCGGCGTAGGCGCGGGTTTCGGCTGTTAGCGCGCCCTGACCAAAAGCGCCCGGCCAGCTCAGGTAGGCCAACTTGATGTCGTCTCCGGCATTGGCAGGCTTAATGTCTGCCCAATTGGCCGTTACATAGTCTAAAAAGAGACCAAACTGGTCGGGGTAGATGGGGCCGAGGCCAAAGGTGTAGCCTGATTCTGCCCCATAGAAGCCTTCGGCGCTGAGGCCGGCGGAGAGGTTGACAATTTTGTCTTCAGCAAAGCGGCTGGCCAGGGCTTCAACTTCACCCGAGCCATAGGTAATCATGATCATCGCTCTATCGTCGGCGCCGGTGAAGCGATCGTAGGCGGCGACGGCTTCGTCAACGCTACCTGCGGTGTCGGCAAACTGCACTTCGATGGTGGCGCCGCGAATGCCTCCGCTCTCGTTGATGGCTTTTACGGCATCTTCCATGCCAAAGACCAGGGGGCCGGTGATGGCGGCATAGGGGCCGGAAAGATCGCCAAAATGATAGAAGGTAATGGTTTCCCCTTCCAGGTTGTCGGTGCGCATTTCTGGCTCATCCATTGGCTCTTCGTCTGCCGGTTCTTCAACCACTGGTTCTTCGGCTGCGGGTTCTTCAACCGCCGGTTGGGTAGGGGTGTCATTGGCCGGTATTTCGGCAGGGGAACCACAGGCAACCAGGATCATTGCGCCCAACAAAATAAATAGTATGGCAAGTGTCCAATTTTTCATCTTTCTTCCTTCTCCTTTGAGTCGTATTTTTGCCTATCGGTGATCCATGGATCATCATGTCGCGCTGATTTTTATTTTTTACCGGAAGTAATTTTCTTGTCTGAAGCACACCTCCTTTTCTGGTTCATGGCCATCAGCGGGCGTACGGCCGTAACCGCCAGGCCGCCTTAATCAACAACCAGCGATACGCCAACCCCCGCGGTTCAAAAATGAGGAATAGCATAAGAGCCAGGCCAAAGATTAACGGCCGTAACGCGGCGGTAGCACCCCCAGCCACCCCCGGCATAGCCGCAACCAGGGCCGGGGCCAGCACCGTGGCCAGCTCCTCTAACAGCGTCACCAACGTTGCCCCAAAAATTGGCCCCAAATTACTGCCCAATCCCCCCACCACCAGCATCCCCATCAACAAAATCGAGTCTACCAGCCCCACCGTTTGCGAATTAATGTGCCGCAAATTATGCGCCAGCAACGCCCCCGCCACCCCGGCATACACCGCCGCAATAAAGAAGGCGCGCAATTTATAGGTAAACAAATTTACCCCCAGCAATTCCGCAGCCAGGTCATTATCCCGCACCGAAATCAGCGCCCGCCCCAGCCGGCTGCGCGAAATATTCAGCGCCACAATGGTACTCACCACCAACACCGCCAAAGTGATATGGATAAACTCCCGCGGCGTGGCAAAGCGATACACACACGCCCCTAGCTCTGCATTAAACGCTGTCCCCAAAAAACACGTATTGGCTACCACCGGCAACGAAAGCGTAGGAACTGGTACATTAATTCCCTGCGCCCCATTCAGCAAATCTGGGTAAATGTGACGCGCCAGCCACGGAATAATAAATTGGGCGCTCAACGTGGCCATCACCAGATAAAACCCCTTCACTCGCAACGAAGGCAAGCCAAATAACAACCCCACCAGCCCCGCACCCAACCCAGCCACCGGCAACGCCAAAAAGAAACTCCACCCGGCAACCCCCACCAGCAGCGCCGAAATATACGCGCCTACCGTCATAAACGCGGCCTGCCCCAGCGAGATCTGCCCGGTGTAGCCGGTGAGAATATTCAACCCCTGCACGGCAATGATGGCAATGCCAATGCGGTTTGCCAATGAAACAACAGGCGCAGACGCATAGTAAGGCAAAGCAAACATGGCGACCAAAAACAGGGCCAGCAGTCCCCACTGCCAGCGCTGGCGCACCACAGCCATATCTTGTTTGTAGCTGGTATCAAAATCACCGGCAGGTCGTAAAACAGCCATGACAGTCTCCTGGTTGGTTTGTTGGTTCGTTGGGTGGTAACAGCCTGGCCAACTAACCAACCCAACTACACACGCTCAATGCGTTTTTGGCCAAACAGCCCGTCGGGGCGAATGACCAGCACAATTAACAAAATGACGTAGGGTACAATTTCAGCAGAGTTGCGGATAGCCTGAGCCGCTTTGGCACCCAGGAAGAAGTCGTTGTTGGGCAGCCCCACCAGCCCTTGCGCCAGCCCGATGAGCAGCCCGCCAATAACGGCGCCGGGGATGGACTCCAAACCACCCAGCAGCACGGCGGGAAAGGCCGCCAGTACCACAATGGACAGGCTTAAGTCTAGCCCGCTCGCGGTGGCAATGAGAATGCCGCCAATAGCGGCAATGATGCCCGCAATGGCCCAAGAGAGGCCAAAAACCCGGTTGATGCGAATGCCTACACTTTGCGCCGTTTCGTGGTCTTCGGCTGTGGCACGCATGGCTAACCCGGTGCGCGTATACTGGAAAAACAGCGCCAACAGCACTACACACACCATAGCCACCACAAAAGACCAGACCAGATTTTGCTTTAGGATGACGACAATGGGATTGTCGTTATAAGTAAAGGGCAAGGTGATGCGGTAGGGGTCGGTGATGGAGAAGATAACGGGGAAGTTACGCTGGGTGGTGCCAAAGGTGAGAATGGTTACCCCTTGCAAAAATTGACCCAAGGCCAGGGTCATGAGGATGATGGAGAGGAGGGGTTGGCCCGTCATGGGGCGCAAGGTAAAGCGCTCAATAGCCAGCCCCAAGAGTACGGAGACAGCCAGGGCGGCGATAACGGCCGTCCACAAGGGCAGCCCCAATCCTTCTGGCGAGGAGAACCACCAGGTGGCCATGGCCCCGATAAGCAGCATTTGCCCGTGGGCAAAGTTGAAGATTTCTGACGACTTGAAAACAAGAACGATGCCCAGGGCGATGAGGGCGATTGGGCCGCCATTGAGCAGGCCAGTCATTGCAAATTGGGGAAGGAGTTGCCAGTTCATAGTGGTAATCCGTAATCCGTATGCCGTATGCCGTATGCCGTTGCCAGGTCAGTCAAGCGTGGCGATTTTGATCGAGGTTTCCATGGTGCTTTCGCTGCCGTCCTGGTAGCGCACGGTGGCGCGCACGTCTATTTTTTCTTGCCCGTTGTACATGGCTTCGATAATGTCGCTGTATTTGTCGTAGAGGACGCCGCGCCGCAGCTTGCGGGAACGGGTCATCTCTGCTTCATCGGCGTCAAATTCTTTGTGCATGAGGACGAACCGGCGGACACGGCCGTTTACCGGCAAACTCTCATTCACCTCCGCCACCGCCTCCCTCACCAGCGCGTAAATTTCCGGCTTCTGCGACAAATCAATAAACGTGGTGTAGCCCAGGCCCCGCCGCTCGGCCCAGTTGCCCACGTTGCCAAAATCCATAACGATGAGCGCCGTCGCAAAGTCGCGCGTGGGGCCGCCTATAGCCATCACGTCGCGAATGTACGGGTTGAACTTCAGCCGCCCTTCCACAAACTGCGGCGAAAAGCGCTCGCCATTGGCCAGGGTAATCATATCCTTCACGCGGTCCAGGTAAATGAGATGACCGTCGTCATCCACGTAACCGGCGTCACCGGTGCGGAACCAACGCCGCCCTTCGGTATCTATCACCAAAGATTCGGCTGTGGCTTCCATGTTCTTGTAATATCCCTGAAAGACCACTGGGCCGGTGAGTAAAATCTCGCTGGTTTCCGGGTCAATTTTTACATCTGCACCAGGGATGGGCTGGCCTACGCTGGCAAACTTGATGTCCCCATCCCGGTGCATGGTCAGCCCGCCCGTCACTTCCGTAGAACCATATACCTGCTTCAGGTTGATACCCAGGGCGTGAAAAAAGCGAATGACGTCGGGGCTGAGGGCGGCCCCGGCGGTGTAGGCGGTGCGGATGCGAGACATACCCAATTTGTCACGCAGGGGTGCAAAAACGGCCAGATCGCCCATTTTGTAAGCCAGCTTCAGGCCCAAACCAGCTTCTTGGCGGTGCAGGGTGGTGTCGGCGTAAGCGTAGCCTATGGGTAAGAAGAGGTCAAAAAGTTTGCGGTTGAGCCAGGTGGATTCTTTGATGCTGACTTGTACCATGCCGACCAGCGATTCCCACAAACGGGAATTATAGAGGATGCCTTCGGGGGCGATTTCGCGCACGTTTTCGCGCACGGTTTCCGGTTCTTCGGGAAAGTTGAGGATGATGCCGGTGTAGCAGTGGGGAGCAATGCCCAGGGCGTGTTCACCAATCCAGCCCAGGGGCAGCAGGCTGACGTGGTTGTCGGTGTCGAAACGGGGATCAACTTCCTGAAAAATCTGGCTACTGGTCATGAGGTTGTCATGGCTGAGCATGGCCCCTTTGGGCAGGCCAGTGGTGCCAGAGGTGTAGCAGAGGACGGCCGTATCCTCCCCCAGCCCCAGCCACACCTCCATCTCAAACCGTTCCGGCTCCTTCTGCGCCAGCTCGCGTCCCAAAGCCTGCACCTCCGCAAAAGAGATCAGCCACGGCTCGTCATAGTTCCAAAGCCCCTTTTCCTCCCAGTAAATAACCTGTTTCATATGCGGTAACTGGTCACGAATTTCCAGCAGCTTGTCACACTGCTCCTGATCCTTCGCCAGCGCAAAGGTCGCATCGCTATGGGCAGCAATATAAGCCAGCTCGTCGGGGATGGCGTCGGTGTAAATGCCTACTTGTGTCGCCCCTACTGCCAGCAAACCCAGGTAGCCCCACAGGTAAAAGCGGTCATTGTCGCCAATGGTGCAAATCTTATCCTGGCGCTGTACGCCTAGCACAAGCAAGCCCAGGGCAAAATCGCGCACGTTTTCATACGATTTTTGCCAGCTAAATTCGCGCCAGATGCCCAACTCCTTCTGGCGCAAAGCAATTTTGTTTGCGCCATATTTTTCTACCTGCTGCAGGAAATATTGAGGAAGCGTTTGCGGGTTTTGCATAATCATCAATCGTGAATGGTCAATGGTCAACGGCGGGGTCGTTCATAATTGGCAATTAGCTGTGGCCCAGTGACCATTTATCAGGCGTCTCCCAAGTAAGCGTGAATGACTTTTTCGTTGTTCTTCACCTCATCGGGGGTTCCTTGGGCAATTTTACGGCCGAAATCCAGCACCACCACCCGGTCAGAAATGTCCATGACCAGCCCCATGTCGTGCTCAATGAGGACAATGGTGGTGTTTTGCCGCTCGTGAATGTCGAGGATGAAGCGCGCCATGTCCTCTTTTTCTTCCACGTTCATGCCCGCCATGGGTTCGTCTAGCAGCAGCAAATCCGGCTCCAGGGCCAGGGCACGGCCCAGTTCTACGCGCTTGCGCAACCCGTAGGAGAGGGCGCCAACGATGGCTTTCCGAATATGGGCAATTTCCAAAAAGTCAATAATTTCTTCGACGCGGGCGCGGTGGGCAATTTCCTCGTGTTGCGCACGGCCCCAATAGAGCATGCTGGCCAAACTGCTTTGCTGCATGTGGATGTGCCGGGCAGCCATGAGGTTGTCCAGGGTAGAGAGGCCGGTGTAGAGGGCGATATTTTGAAAGGTGCGGGCAATGCCCAGGGAGGCGATTTTGTGGGTGGGGGTTTGGGTAAGGTCGCGCTCTTTGAAGAGGATACGGCCGTACTGGGGCCGGTAAAAGCCGCTAATACAGTTGAGCATAGACGTCTTACCCGCGCCATTGGGGCCGATAATGGCGAGAATTTCCCCCTGGCGCACGCCAAAACTGACCTCGCAAAGCGCAGCATTGCCACCAAAGTAAAGCGATACATTGTCAACTTCCAGGTAATCGGCCTTTGCTGTCATCCATCCTCAACAATGATTCAATTGAAATAGGTGGCTGGGCGCATCGTCCCAAACCAGAAAAATCTCGCTATGTGTCGTCGTTGGCTCCCCATGAATGGCGCTACAAGGCGTGGCGGGTCACGCTTGTCTAGTTTTTGTACGGGTAGGGTGCAAAAATTAACACAAACCCCGACTTCCGGCAAGAAAAAAGCCCCTATTGACGCAAACAGGGGCTTAGCAAGCCTACGGTTTTTATTTAGCAAGATTTGACCACTCCTGGGAGACTGGTCAAATCTGAATCCGCCAACTTATTGGTATCTGCCCATTAATGGATAATCCCGAATTTCCGCCCTCCGGCAATCATCGTGTCCGCGCAGTAATCCAAATCTTCCGTCGTATGCGCTGCCAGTACACAGGCCCGCAAGCGCGATAGTTTAGCTGGGACCACGGGGGCCACCACCGCCTGCACAAAAATGCCATTTTGCTGGCAATAGTGGGCCAACTGCACCGCCGGTTCCAGATCGCCACAGATCACGGGCACAATTGCCGTTTGCGAGTACAACAAATCAAACCCTGCATCTTTGAGCCGCCCGGCAAAGTGGCGGTAGTTGTCTTGTACCTTTTTTACCCGCCACGGCTCCTCTTCAATGACATCAAAGGCCGCCTTTGCTGCCGCTGCTGACGCTGGCGGAATGGCTGCGGAAAAAATGAAAGCCCGCGCTTCATGTTTTAGAAAGGTAATTAGCTCATTGTTACCGGCCACGTACCCGCCGCCACTCGGTATGGTTTTGCTGAGGGTGCCCATTTTGATGTCAATGGTATCCGGAGACATGCCAAAATGCTCTTCAATGCCGTGCCCCGTTTCGCCCAACACGCCAATGGAGTGGGCTTCATCAATCATCAGGTAAGCTTCGTATTTTTTGCATAGGCGGTGGACTTCGGGCAGGTTAATAATGTCGCCATCCATGCTGAACACGGCATCAGCCACGACAATAATACGGCTATTTGGCCCGCTTTTTCGCGCTTCTTGCAGGCGTCTTTCCAGGTGTTCCATGTCGTTATGGCGAAAGCGCACATGGTTCGCCATGGCTAACATGCACCCATCTACAATGCTGGCGTGGTTTAGCTTGTCGCTAATAACAGTGTCCCCTTTGCGCAGCAGGCCAGAAATGGTAGCCAGATTGGTGGCGTACCCGCTAGAAAATGTAATGGCGGCATCGGTTTGCTTGAAGCGCGCAATACGCTCTTCTAGCTCGTTGTGCAGCACTAATGAACCAGCCAACAGCCGTACCCCATGGGTGCCGGTTCCGTATTGGTCAATGGCGGCTTTGGCGGCGGCGTTGATTTTGGGGTGCCCAATTAGGCCCAGGTAGGAGTAGCTGCCTAGCATAATCATCTCGCCGTGGTTTTCAACATTTACACGGCCGTTAGGCAATATCTCTTTTGTGGCTTCCAAATAAAAGTACATACCTTCTTGTTTGTAATATTCAATGGGCCACAGCATATCCGGTGTTAAGCTGGTTTTTGCCAGCGCTTCCTCATGCATCATAATCCTTCACCTCTAGTAAAAATTACTCTAGCGTAAACAGTCATTGGCTAATTCTAGCCATACTCTATCCTTTACTCAAATCTTTCAAACCAATTTAAACCATCAATATCTATCAAATTGCCTGAAGTTACCAGACCCGAACGGCCGTTAACCCCCAGCGCCCAACTTTGCTACAATATCTGCATGCCCAAATCAACCCGTATCATGCAATGGCGGCAGCGGCGCTTCCGGCGCGCCCGCCAGGGAGGCCAGGCGGCCCGCCGGTCTGGTTGCCTGGTAGGATTGCTCCTGCTGGCCATAGCCTGCACTGTGCTGATGCTGGGTTTGGCGGGAACAACGGCCGTTGCCGCCTACCTGGCCCAATCCCTGCCCGATATCGCCCAACTCGAACGCCTAGGCCAGGACAACACCACCTTTGAGACCAGCAAAATCTATGCCTGGGGTGCTCCAC
>CAZDEO010000145.1:0-6976 GCA_964504445.1 uncultured Anaerolinea sp.
ATCATCAGAAAGGCAAAGAAGGTGAGAATGAGGTAAACGGCCGTGCGCCGCGTAAATTGAATGAAGCGGTAAGATTTAAGCATGGTCGTCACCTCCTAATTAACCGCACCGGCACTGCGCTGGCGCTGGAATTGGAACAGCGTCGCCGCAAAAATAAGCAGGAACAACACCCAGGCAATGGCGCTGGCATACCCTTGCTCAAAGCGCTGGAACCCCTTTTGATACAGATACAGCACCATGGTCAGCGTGGAGTTACCCGGCCCGGCAGGATTCTGCCCCGGCATGATGATGAACACCTGCTCAAACACCTGCATCGCCTGGATGACGGTGGTGGTCACCACAAAAAAGGTGGTGGGTGCCAACAGCGGCAAAGTAACGCGAAAAAACTGCTGCCGCGGCGACGCGCCATCGACAGTAGCCGCCTCATACAATTCCCCCGGAATGTTTTGCAAACCGGCCAGGAACAGCACCGTATTAAAGCCAATCCACTGCCAGGCGGCCATAATCACCACAGCCAACAGCGCTGTGCGGCTTTCAGACAGCCAGCGAATTTGCGGGTCTGCCAAGACAAAGCCCAGGGTATTCAAAAAATTCACGCTGAGGGTAATGGCGTAATTAATGTAGCCAATGGTGGCATTGTAAAGCCACTGCCAGACCAGGGCAATACCCACCACCGCCGCCACGCTGGGCAAAAAATAGACGGCGCGGAAAAACTTCATGCCAGGTATTTTGCTGTTAAGCAAGTTGGCCAGCAGCAGGGCGGGAATTACGCTGAGAGGAGCAGCCAGCAGCATGAATTGCAAGGTGTTGCCCAACGCAATCCAAAACAAGACATCTTCCGCACCAATGACGTAGCTTTGCCCCAAAATGGTGAAGCGGTTCAGCTCGCTGTAGCGGGTGGTGTCCAACACTTCGTTAGCGCGTTGGATGGGGTTGTCCAGGCGGGCAAGGTCCAGGTTGAAGATTTCGGCGTAGTTGTCCAGGCCAATCCATTGGCTGTTGCCAAAGGCGTCGGAGTTGGTGAAGCTGAAGTAGAGCGACAAGAACAGCGGCCCAGCAAAGAAAATAAGGAAGCCCAGCAGGTTGGGAGAGAGGAAAAGGTAGCCGTTGAGCAGCTCGGCATGAGCGTTGGTGGTGCGGAAGTGGTCGGCCATGGCGCGCCGCCACATGGCCCAGAGCATGACGCTGGTCACACCAACCCCAGCCAGCATAGCCAGCAATACCCAATCAGTGAGACTGGTGATGAAGGTCAGCAGCGCCGTCAAAATACCCACGGCAATGAGGAAACCAACCAGTCCGATAATCGTCAGCCATTTTCGCGCCTGTCGTAGGGACTTTTGACGAGCTGGCTGGTTTTCGTAACGGTCAGCGGCTGCGCCAATGAAGTATCCAATGACAGCCAGGCCGAGAAAGGGCAGGCCGCGGGCAAAGGTGTTGGCCAGGCTGTCTATGCCGGTAAAAGCGTTTAGCCGGTGGAGGCTGCCAAAGAGGCAGAAGAGGAAAATGAGGTAGTTGAGCGCCAGGGAGAGAATACGGCCGTTTTGCTTCAGCCGGCGCATTGTGACCACGGCCGTTCCGCTAAGAATGGCCGTAGCCCCCATCAAGACGGTCGCCAGGATTTGCAGCCAGAGAGCCAGCTCGCCGGTGTTCCAGACGAAGAAGAGCGCCGCCAGGCAGCCAAGCGCCAGCAGCGCGTGCCAGCCTTGCAGCAGCTGCAGCCACAGCTGAACGTTGGCTTTCTTCTGGGGGCCGTTCGGTGAATTGAGCGCTGCGCTGGTCATACGCCTTTCTCCGGGGACGTGAAACGTGAAGCGTGACGCCAAAATCACGCTTCACGTTTCACACATTACCTATTACTGGTCAAAGGTGCGGTTTGCTTCATCGCAAATGGTGGCGGCAAAGTCTTCAATGGAGCGTTCGCCATTGAGTACGGCCGTGACCGCTGGCCCCATGATGGCGTCAAACTCCGGCCAATTGCCAGCCCACAGCGGGCCTTCGGTGGCGGGGTTGCGCGCCAAACCATTCAGGAAAGCCTGGTTGTTGGCCGGTGGTGTAAAGGTCAGGAAGGCATCCAGGGCAGCCTGGCTGACGCGGCTGGGAATGTTGGCACCCAGTTCGGAGATTTTGGCCTGGGTTTCGGCCGTGGTCAGCGCCTGCACCAGTTGCCAGGCCGCTTCCGGGTTGGCCGTGTTGGCATTCACCACGTAAGCGCCCCAGAAGAGCCAGTTGGATGGGCCAGCCGGCCCGTCGGGCAGTTCCACCACGTCCCAGTTGAAGTTGGCCGAAGCACGGGCGCCAGGGGTGGCCCAACGGCCGTTCTGGAACATGCCCACTTTACCCGCCAGGAAGGGCGGCTCGCTGTCTTCACCATAAGGCACGGCAATGTCGAATTCCTGGTAGATACGTTGCTCAAATTCCAGACCCGCCAGCGATTCCGGCGTGTCCAACGCGCAGGCAGTCCGATCTTCGTTGAAGAAGCCGCCGCCCGCAGCATGCATCCAATAGCCATAGGGGCCCCACCAGGCATTTTGGCCGTAGCCAAAAATGTCGTCGCCCAGCGCGTCAATGGCAGACGCCACTGCAATGAAGGTGTCCCAGTTCCATTCGCCATTGGCCGCCAGCTCACGCGGGTCTGGCGCCCCGGATTCAGCCAGCAAATCCAGGTTCAGGTACAGGGCAAAGGTAGACACGTCTCTTGGCAGCCCCCACAACGCTTCACCGGTGTTGCCCGTTTCCGGGTTAAAGGTCAGGTGGAACATGGGGCCAGCGTAAAAGTCGGCATCACTATAGCCGGCCGTAGCGTCAGCCATGTCCCGCAGGTCCATAATGAGACCACGCTTGGCAAAATCCGCCACGTCGGTACCGGGAATCCAGAACACGTCGGGCGCAGTGCCCGCGCCCAGTTCTGTCTTCAGCACGTCCTGGTAGCTAGAACCTTCGCTGCCGCCGGGTTCATAGACCAGGGTAATACCTTCTAGCTGACCATCCAGTTCATTGCTAATGGTCGAGTAAACGTCAATTTCTGCCTGATTATCGGGGCGGGTACGCCAACGAATGGTCACCTCTTCCATGGCTTCTTCCGCCGGTTCTTCGGCGGCATCTACCGCATTAGACGCCGGGGCGTTGGCCGCAGGTTCTTCTGTGGTTGTGTTGCCACCGCAAGCCACAAAAAAGAGGCTGAGGGCCAACATCAAAACAAGTAACATTCCAATTTGTTTCGCTTTCATGTTCTTCTCCATCATTTTGTTAAGTAAAAATTGTTATACAAACAATTGATTCTGGGTTCAGGGGTTTGTTTGGGCAGGCAATCACCTCCTTTGTTGAAAGTTACGTTAGCTTACAAACTGCTTGTTGATTTGCGCACAATGATGCTGGCCGGCAGGCGAAACTGCTGCGGCGCAAGCTCAGCTTCTGTGATAGCCTGCACCAGCAGGCGCGCTGCTTCGTGGCCGATGGCGGCAAAATCTTGTTTCATGGTGGTGAGGGCTGGTGCAAAATAGGCCGCTAGAGGAATGTCATCAACACCAATGACGGAAAGCTGCTGGGGCACTTGCAGTCCTAAATCGCGGGCAGCGCGCAACACGCCTGCAGCCATCTGGTCATTTTGGGCAAAAATTGCCGATGGCAGGTTGCCCATTTGCGCAAATTGCATCAGGGCGTCGTAGCCGGAAGTAGCAGACCAGTTCCCTTCGATGGCTAACTCTGGGCTAACCGGCAAGTCGAATTCTTGGAGGGCGTTTTCGTAGCCTTGACAGCGGTCTTGCGAGCAATCTTCAGCCAGGGGGCCAGTAATGACGCCAATTTCGCGGTGACCAAGGGTGAGCAGATGGCGGGTGGCGGTGTAGGCGGCGGTCACATCGTCCAGGGCTACGGAGTTCATGGCGTCTTCGCGGGGGCGCGCCCCGGCAAAAACGGTGGGGAAGTTGGCGGGCAGGTGTTGGTAACGGCCGTCAGCATAGGGATTGATGATCATCAGACCTTCCACCCACCGGCTGGTGACCAGTTCATCCATCAGGGCGGCAAAGGTCTCCTCATCTTGGGCGGAAGCAGACAAGAGGAAGTAGCCTTGCTCGCGCACGGCCGTTTCCGCGCCGTTAATAATGCTGGCAAAGGTATAGTCCGTAAGATTAGGGGCAATGCAAGCGAGAATGCCCGTGCGACCACGGGCCATAGAGCGGGCCACAGCATTGGGCTGGTACCCCAAGTCAGCAATGGCGGCCTCAACTCGGGTGCGGGTGTTGGGGCGCACACCTGCGCTGCCGTTGATGACACGCGAAACAGTCTGGTGGGAAACGCCAGCTTGAGCGGCAACGTCACGAATGGTTACGCGGGAGCGGGACACTACTATCCTCTCAAAAGGTCAGCCCGGGCAAGGCCTGTGGGCTTGCAGTTGAAAAATGTGACCGGTCACGTGACCGGTCACATTAGTTTAATATGAGCCACCAGCTTTTGTCAAGCATGGGTTTTCCCCCAAAAGGGCGCCGCATGCCCCAGCAGTTCCAGGCGGTTTGTCCCCTTTCGTTGCTAATTAGCGCGGCTGACATACAATCAGGTGTATGCGCAGCAAAGAGGAAACCATTCGGGCGTTTATTGCCGTTGCCCTGCCAACGGCCGTGCAGGTGGAATTGAGCCGGGTGAATGACGTGCTGGCGGGGCAGGTACCGCCGCGCAGCGTGCGCTGGGTGCCGCCGCACCTGATGCACCTGACCCTGCGCTTTTTGGGGGATGCGGCCGTTGCCACCCTCCCCACCCTGGCCACCGCTCTGGACGGCATTGCGGCGCATCATGCGCCTTTCACCCTGGCCTTGTCTGAATTGGGCTGTTTTCCCAACCGCCAACGCCCCCGCGTCATTTGGGCCGGACTGACTGGTGATGTAGCCGCGGCCCAGGCGTTGCAGGCAGACATCGAGCGCGCCGTGCAAGGGCTGGGCTGGGCAGCAGAACAGAAGCCCTTTCGCGCCCATTTGACCTTGGGGCGGGTGCAGGACGGCCGTCCCCAGGACGGCCGTTCACTACGCGACATTTCTTGGGGAACGGAGGTCAGGAAGCTGGCGGTGCCGGTAACGGCCGTGCACCTCATCGAAAGCCAACTGCGCCCCAGTGGCCCCCTCTACACCACACGGCACACCAGCCAACTGGGTAAACAATGAACAATTAACAACTCGAGATTCATTGTCAATTGCTCATTGTTAATTGTTAATTTCTAACTGTTCTTATGCAAGAATTCAGCGTTAATCTTGATTTCACCACCGACCCGCGCAACCCATTGCGCTGGGTTTTGTCGCACATCAGTCATCACAAATGGTTTGTGCTGCTGATGTTTTTGGGTGCCGTGGGCAATGCCGCCCTGGCCGCTGTGGTGCCCGTTTTCATTGGCCTGGCCTTTGATGGGGTGACGGCGACGCCTATGGATACGGCCGTTATCGGCACGGCCGCTTTGGGCATCATCAGCAGCCAGACCGTGCGCGCATTCTTGCAGTTGGGCCGCAACTTCTCCAGCGCCCTCATCGGCGAGCGGCTGGAGCGCGACATTCGCCAGGAGCTGTACGCCAGCCTGCTGGGCAAAAGCATGACCTTCCACGACCTGCAGCCCGTGGGGGACACCATGGCCCGCGCCACCAACGATGTCCACGAAGTCAACCTCATGCTCAATCCCGGCATCAACCTCGTCGTCGGCTCGGCCAATTTTATGATCATGCCCCTGCTCTTTGCCCCGCGTTACGATTGGGCGCTTATCGCCGCCCCGCTCTTTTTCATCGTCACCTACGTGCTGGCGCTGGTGCGCTACCTGCGGGTACTGGAACCGGTGACGGAACGGGTGCGGCGCAGTTTTGGCGAGTTGAACAGCCGCCTGGCGGAGGCCATAGATGGCATTGAGTTGGTGAAAGGGGCGGCGCAAGAGTCTCAGGAAATTGATTTATTTGCCGAGAATGCCACTTCTTACCGGGATGGGGCCGTTGACCAGGGTAAGATTGAAGCGCGTTTTTTGCCGCTGCTGCTGCTGGGCATCACCCAGGCTGCCGGCTTTACCCATGCTCTCATTTTGGCGCAGAACGGCCGTATTGCCATTGGCGATGTGGTAGCCTACATGGGGCTGTTGGCCTTGTTTGGCTTCCCCACTTTCATCTCCCTCACCGCCTACTCTCGCGTTTCCCTGGGTTTAGCCGGGGCACGGCGCATTTTGGAGCTGATGCAGCGTGAAACCCTGCTGGACGAAAACAGCGCTGGTATACAGCAGCCCATCCAGGGTGCGGTGCGCTTTGAGAACGTGACTTTTGGTTACGTAGCCGGAGCGCCCGTTCTGCAAAAGGTGAGCTTTAACGTGCAGCCCGGCATGACGGTGGCCATTGTCGGCCAGACCGGCTCCGGCAAAAGCACCCTGGCCAAGCTCATCAGCCGCACCTACGACGTGCAAGCCGGGCAAGTGCTGGTAGACGGGGTTGACGTGCGCGCCTGGAACCTGGCCGCCCTGCGCCGCCAAATTTCCATCATCGAGCAAGACATCTTCCTCTTCTCGCGCTCTATAGCCGACAATATCGCCTTCGGCTGCCCCGGCGCCACCCGTGAGGCGGTGATTGCGGCCGCCAAAGCCGCCCAGGCCCACGACTTCATCCTCAACTTCAAGGATGGCTACGAGACCGTCATTGGCGAGCGCGGCGTCACCCTCTCCGGCGGGCAGCGGCAGCGGTTGGCCCTGGCCCGTGCCTTCCTCACCAACCCGCACATTCTCGTGCTGGATGATTCCACCAGCGCCGTGGACAGCGCCACCGAGGATTTGATTCAGCGCGCCATTCAGGAAGCGGCCGCCAATCGCACAACCTTCCTGATCACCCACCGGCTGTCGCAAATTCGCTGGGCGGACCTGGTGCTGGTGCTGCGCAAGGGGCGGCTGGAGGCGTGCGGCGACCACGAGACGCTGATGGCGCAGTCTCCGGCCTACCGCCGCATTTTTGAAACGCTAGATAATTGATGGAAA
>CAZDEO010000145.1:6986-7653 GCA_964504445.1 uncultured Anaerolinea sp.
CGAACGCGAACCTTCTGTGGGGTTATCACTGTGAAAGTCCGCACTAGCTGTGTTTCATATTTTTGAATGACAGCCGTTACCGTTTCTGCTTTTTGCTCAGGGGGAATTCCATGCAGTCTGAGCAAAAGAACCCCTTGGGAAACACGTTGTTGGCGAAAAACTAAATCGCCAAAGTCTTTATCTGCGGTCAATAATATGGGCTCTTCTTGATTAGCCAGAGTCAATACAACCGTATCTGCAATGCCGGGGGCCATTTCTGCCACATACCAAACCTGGTATCCTGCCCACCGCAAGTGCTGGACAATCGGCGCATCAACTCCTTCGTCAGCCACAAACTTCATGGAACGGCCGTTGAAGTTGGATAAACTAAATCAGAGCGCATGGTTTGCGCGGCATAAGCTAAAGCGGCTTGTATACCTTCACGTGTTAATCGGGGATGTGCCGCCATTAACGTCTCTACGCTCTCTCCTGCAGCCAGCTTTTCGAGAATCAATTCCACCGTGATGCGCGTACCCGCCACCACCGGTTTCCCCATCATGACTTCTGGATTTGTGATAATATGTGCAACACTCACGTTTCTTACCACCTCCACGTTTCTTTGTCACATTATAGCAACCCGATGTGCAACTTTAAACGGTCACTAAATCATCCAAATGCAACGGGGGAC
>CAZDEO010000146.1:0-7567 GCA_964504445.1 uncultured Anaerolinea sp.
GCCGCCCAACTTTTGGGCGTAGCTATCCAACGCGCCGCCACTGACCTGGACCGGCAGCGCATCGAGTCCCGTCGCGAAGTCATTATTCAATACCTACCCACTCCGCCAGCAACGGCCGTACCCGACCTGACCCAACTCGATCCCCGCGAGAAAAAATTGGTGGATTTCATTCGCCGCCACTTCAGCCGGGATGAACTGCGGTCTCTCTGCACCGACCTTCAAGTCAACTATGAAGAACTCAGCGAAGGGGGCATCAGCCGCATGGCCACCGAATTGGTGCGCGGCATCAGCGCCGCCAGTCGCCTGCGCGATCTGGAAAATCTGGTCAAGCAGCACCGCCCCGAACAGGCCTACGTTTTTCAGGATTCCGTGCCCGAACTTATTGAAAACGCCCAATCTCTGTTGCCCCACGACCCGGACCAGGCAATTCGTTACCTGCAAGAACAAAAAGAGGAATGGGAAAATGGCAGCGGTCCCGAGCGCGCCACCATTCACACCATTTTGGCCCAGGCCCATGCCGCCACCGGCAACCAGCGCATGGCCTACATCAATTGGGAACGGTGCGCCAGCTTGCAGCCCAGCGCCGACAACGCTTTCATCGGCATGGCCCAGGCTGCCCACCAGGTTGGCCCAGACCTGCTAGACAAAGCTGAAGCCAAAATGCAGGAAATGCGGCAGCATCACCCCGGAGCCACCGGCCCCACCCTGGGGCTGGCAACCATTGCCCAACTGCGCAACGAACCCCTGGCAGCCGCTGACCTGCTAGCAGAAACCCCCGCCGCCAGCCTGGTGCGCCAGCGGCAAATGGCCCAGGCCGCCAGAAAACTGGTCGCCGATGCAGATGCGCCCGCCCAATCCGGCGGTCAGACACCTGCTCCCCTAGACCTTACCCAGTTTCTCCAGGCGGAAAAAGCACCGTTAGCCGACAACCCCCTGAATCGTACCCTGGCTGACCTGGCTGCGGCCCCCGCCGACCTGAACGACAACGAGCAGGTCGCCATTTTGCGCGATTTTGTGCGCCAAACACTGACCCTGCCCACTTTGAATGCGGCCCACAAGGAAGATTTGCGGCGGCGCAGCGCGCAGGTACTGGCTGAGGTGGAGCGCATGCAGCGTGTTACCCCTGAAATGATGGCCGAACTGCAACTGCCCATTCTGGATGCATTGTTCATCACTCAACCGGCCCAGCGCCGCGCCCTCATTCGCGCTGCCAGCCAGTACCGCCAATCTAGCGGGCGGCGGCTGGCCCTGTTTTTGCGCCGGGAGGCGCGGCGGCGTATTCGCCAGCAGCTAGACGCCGAACGCGTGGCCAACATGACCGCCAGCAAGACAAAGGAGACGGCGCGGAAAGCGGGCTATGAGATGGTGAAAACGGCCGTTTTCACCACCGGCTCTTTCCACATGGCAAACCAACCACTCCAAACCCTGGCCGATCTGTGCCGCGCCAATGCAGACCACCCTGTGCGCCCCTGGCGGTTGGCGGCCAATGAGCAAGCTCTGCACCTGACCGGTAACCTCAACCACACCGTCCGCGCTCTGGAGCTGGCCCGTTATGACGGCCGTGAACGCGACTTCTGGCAACTGTTACAAGCTCTGGTGCATAATCAGGACAGCCAGGCCATGCACCTGGATAGTTGGGGACGTTTTCGTCGCTCCCCCCTGCCGGACAGCATGAGCAGCATCTTACTGGCAGCCTTCTATCCGGAAATTCACCTGCCTTACGAAAAACGCCAGGCCACCCAACTGCTGGAGCACCTGGGCCTGGGCGACAAGGCCAATCAGCTAGACTACCGCGCCTACATGGCTCTGGCCCACAATCTGTTGGGCGACCCCGACCTGGGCTTCGATGACCTGGACGACGTTGGCCTGTTTCTCTTCCAGGTAGCCCAGGGCTGCCTGCCCATCACCCCTGACCCCAGCGCAGACCAGCAGGCGCCCCTGCACTCGCCCCTGGCCCGCCGGGTAAAGCTGCTTCCTGCTTTTATTGATACCGCCTTGGTTTTGCCTGCCGACACCTTTAATCAGATCTGCTCTGCCCTCAATGCGGGCAATCACATTATTCTTATAGGGCCGCCGGGAACGGGAAAAACCACCATTGCGCAAGATGTTAGCCATCTGGCCCACGACACCAACGCCAGCCGGGGCTTCATCTCGGTAACGGCAACGGCCGATTGGACCACCTTTGACACCATAGGCGGCTACATGCCCACAGCGGACGGCCGTCTAGCCTTCAGTGAGGGGATTGTGCTGCGCGCTATTCGCGAGGAAAAATGGCTCATCATTGACGAAATAAACCGCGCCGAAATTGACAAAGCTTTTGGCGAAATGTTTACCGTGCTCTCTGGGCAGCCCGTTACCCTGCCTTACCGCGATGGGCATCATCCCATCCGCATTTTGCCCCCTGGCTACCCGCGCCAAAGCGAAAAGGATTATGTGCTACCGGCGACCTGGCGGATTATTGGCACCATGAATGTGTATGATAAGGCTTCCTTGTTTGAGATGTCTTACGCCTTCATGCGCCGGTTCGCCTTCGTGGATGTGGGGATTCCGGATCAGGTAACCTTCACGGGCTTGATCAATCTATTTTTGCGCCAGGTTGGCCTGCCCGATGACTCTGCGAACCAGGTGGCCGAACTGCTGTGCAGCCAATTGTTTAAGCAAGATGAAGTGATCATGCGCCATCGCCCTCTTGGCCCAGCCATTGCGCGGGATATGACCCGCTACCTGGCTCAACGCCAGGCGCCGGAAAGTCAGGTGGGGCTGGACCACGTGGCGGAGGCGTTTTTGCTGTATGCCGTGCCTCAGTTTGATGGACTAGAGGAACGCAAAATTGTAGAGGTAACCGAAGCGCTGCATAAGATGTTTGCCGCCCAGGCACAGGCCATTCACCACCGGCTGCAAGAGTTATTTCCCCAATATTCGTTGCCAGAACTGGTGGCAGAAACGGCCGTTGCCCCCCCCACAGCTACCACCAGCCCACCCACCACATAACGCCCATCCAGTTTTTTCACGCTTCTTGACACTTATGACGCGCCGTGTTATAGTCATGATGACGCGCTGCGTTATTGAATGATTATTTACGATTAACTAGCCTTTGGAGGTTTATATACAGATGGCCAAGAAAGAAGAAACCACAATAGAAGTTGTTGTAGAAGAAGTAGAAGAAACAAAAAATGTGCTGGTAGACACCGCGCACAAGGCGCTCCTCCTTGGTTTTGGAGCCGTAGGCATGGGGCAAGATCTGTTCTGCGACGGTCGCAAAGAATTGAACAAATTTTTCAACAAGCTCGTTGATCGCGGTGAAGAAATGGAAAAAGAAGGACGCGAATGGGTTCAGGACATGCTGAAGCGCAACAAAGAAGTTGAAGAAGAAGTCGTCGTCAAAACAGCATAAACAAACGCCATTCAGCCAGTACAAAAAACCTGAGTCATTCTACATGATGACTCAGCCGAAAAGGGAGGCGCCTCCGAGAGGCGTCTCCCTTTTGTTTGCACAACAAAAAACCTTTTGAGATACGTCGAACCTCAGCCATCCACAGGGAGCGCAAAGGGTTTTTTGTCCTTTACGGTACAATGAGCTACCCAGCCAGATAGGCCCGCACTTTGTCTGTTTCAATTTGCCAGATTGTTTGCGACAGGTGGGGCTTGAAGCCCAGTTCGCGATTGATTTTGAGCATGGCGGCGTTGGAATCGGCATTGCCGGTGCGAACAAACTGGACAGACGGCCGTTCCGCCAAAACCTTCTCCAACATCACCGCCTTTAGCCAACGCCCCAGACCGCGCCCGCGATATTCAGGAAACACGCCCGTATCACCCTGGCTCGCCACTGCAGGTCGTTCTGGCGTGAACATCATCTCTGTATAGCCAGCCAGTTTGCCTGTCGGCCGTTCCTGCACATAAAACGTCCAGCGCTCAACGCCCTGAGCCGCCATATTCGCCTCAATCTGGCGCAGTTGTTCACCAGTAATGTGGAATTCTTCTACATCCAGATCATCGTAGGGCTGCTGATTCATCACGTCATGCAAGGCCACAATTTCGTCCAGGCGATCCTCTGGGTATGGGCCATGCCATAAACCAAGCTCAAACTCAGCCCTTCGTTTCTGCCCAATTTGCAACCAGCTATTTAATAATGCATGGTCCAGGTCGGCCAGAAACAATTGATTGATGTGGGTCGCCAAACCACGGTTGCCACCTAAGCGCTCCATGAACTGCTCCCCAGCGGGGACACGGCCGTTTGTATTCCCTACCAGCAACCGCCGTCCTTGAGACACGGCTATGGGCACGATCAATTCCAGCAATTGGCGGGCAATGCCCTGGCGACGGTAGGCGGGCAACACGCCGATAGACACCTGAGCCAGATGCTGGTTATCCTCACTTTCTGTGTAGGCGATGATACCCTGGGCGATAACGGCCGTTTCTGCTGCGTCCCACACCAACCACACCCACATCTTCAAAAATGGGGGATTCGTCTGCCAATCCGCCTTCACTCCGGTCACCGACCTTGGTGGGTCTTCCGGCAATCGCTCCGCCCGCATTTCGTTTTCATACTTTTGCAAAGCCTCAAATTCATAGTCTGTCGCTTCGGTCGCCAAAAATTCCTGAACTTTATGCTTGTTGCTCATTTTTCCTATCCTCATTTCTCTGGAGCAAACCCTTGCTTTAATGAATACGATCTGCCAGGGCATGTTTCATCTTCTCGCTAGCTTTGATCACCCCATACACTTTGATCGACTCAAACGTGTCCAAGGCCAGCTCCACAGGCACGTCATCGGCAATGACCAGGCTGCCCACAACCCAGGCGGAAACCTTTTCGCCGGCGGCCTGGCGTTTTTCCAGGGATTTACGGCCGTATGTCACCACCCCCACCACCATTGTTTTGCGTGCAACAGATTGCTTCACCTCTTCTGTATGCCTATCCAACTGATTGCGAATGCCAGTACGAATGAAATCGGTCCGATTGGCATAAAAGCCTTCTTCTACCAGCAAATCAATTTTTCCCAAATCAACCACGCTCACATTGATAGTCATTTTTTCACTATCGGCCATTTCAACCTCCAAAAACATCCGTATGCCATCCATATAGATGGCATACGGATTATATTACCGAAATCCACGCCTTTGTCAAGGGTTGATTTTCCGCGGAGTGTCGTAAAAACTCGCGCTACCCCGTGTGCAGGTAGCACTGAGTAACCTGGTAAGTGGCCTCGGTGAGTATTTCTTTTCTTGTAGTATCTGGCAGGCCCATCATCATACCGCCACGTGGTCTTCAGCCCAACCCACCAGGTCGTGAACAGGGAGTACTTCCCCAGCGTCGGTAGTGATGTACCCGCTATACCGGCCAAACATCTGATGCACTTCTGAGCGCACCAGCCACACGTCACTGGCAGCCACCCGCTCTAGGAAGGAGGTAAAGGTCAGGTCCAAGCGGCCATCCGGGTCGCCGATGTGCCAGGGGCGCATGAAATCTGCCTGGCTGTAAGTCCAGTTCAAATCCGTCGAGAGCTTGTGTAAACGGCCGTCCACACACACGCCATTCTCCATGCTACCAGTCCCGTCCGTCCACTGCCCACCCAAGTTCAGGCCGATGAGACGGCCGTTTTGCCACCCAGAGGCGCTGCCCCAATTCCAGCGGCAGTGGCGCGGCCAAATGCCCCGCCCAAAATCCAGGGGGTCAGTTCACGTTCTGGAGTCATGGGTTTTCTCCTGTTTTTCATTCCTGTTTTAGCGGGCATTTTACCGGGATTGTCACCTAACTGCTGGTTTTTGCCTGGCAGGTGTGAGCGGCAAAAAGAGATTCGCCCAGCCATATCCATGAGCACAACCATGTGGGTCTGATTGCCTTGGGCAGGAGCGGCAGCTACAGTATCGGCACTAACCCGCCCAGGTCAGTACCATTTGGCGCTGCACGGCCGTTTCCGGTGACCGCTTCCAACCATCCGGCGTGCCCTCGCGCCAAGCGGCGATTTGCGCCAGGGCATGTTCGCCCGTCAGCCCATGCCGCACCAACCAGCAGCCAACGACAGTTCCGGTACGACCGATGCCGCCGAAGCAGTGTACATAGACCGTCTCGCCCTGCGCCAGGGCGGCGTCAAGAACGTCAAGAATCTCTTCCATGAAGGGGCGCGTGGGCGTACCCAAGTCGGGAATAGGCAAACGCTGATAGGTAACAGACAGGCCGCGCACGGCAGCTAACTGCTGTATCTGGGCATCGTAAGGGCGCAGGTTGTATTCGTTCGCTTCGGTCAAGTCGAGGAAAAAGGTAACCCCGCTGTTGAGGTACCGGGCGAGTTTGGCCGTGGCTACATGGATGTCTTTGACGCTGGGATATTCACCGGCCAGCAAACGGCCGTTGGCAGGCATGGTGGCCGAGGTGGGCAAGGTAACCCAATAAGCGTCAGGAGTAGGCAATGGTGGATGGGAAGTGCTGTCCTTCATGGTAGTCTCCGCCATAAATATAGTGCCAGCATCTTGCTGGCGTCGCCACCTGGAAGATAGCGCTCCATTTTCATTCATGGTGGTCGGCGGCGGCCGGTGAAGCCTCCATAGCAAATCTACCTGATAGGTGGCTTGCTAGTCGGTTGTGTGCATTAGCCTTTACCAAGCCACCCGTGCTCAATCTGCTGCCTGACCCGTGCCACCGGCTCATCCCACAACCCTTCTACCCACCAAGTCGCCCCCGCTTCGGCCAGCGCCAACAGCTTCTCTTCTCTTTGGCCTGGCCCCAGGTGCAGGCTTTTACCGATGACAACAATGTCAAAGGGCGTGGTTGCCGGGCGATTATCCTGAACAAAGGTGCAAATGGCAGCAATATCGGCCGGGGTGATGGGCTGCTCCTCCCCTGAGAGAGATGGCTTTTCGACAATGACGCCATCACCTTTCAGCGCCCGCCGCATAGACTTCATTTGTGGCCAAATGCCGACGCACCAGAGAGGAATACGTGGCTGCTGCTGCGGTTTGGGAGGATAGTATTGTTCAGGCAGGCGCGTCAATTTCACCTGGTAATGACGGCCGTCATAATCAAACGGCCGTCGCGCATACAGCAGCGTCAGGATGTCAATCGTTTCGTCAAGCATCTCTGCCCGCTGTCGGGCGTCGGTTACTTCGTTGGAGAAAGCATGCCAGCCCATCCACGTTGCACCCGTCGCCAGACCGAGAATAAGACGGCCGTGGCACAGATGATCCAGGGCTACCGATTCGCTCGCCAACTTCCACGGCTTACGCAAGGGGACAGGCGTCACCATCGTCCCCAGGCGAATCCGGTCAGTCATCATGGCCGCCGCAGCCAAGCCAATCATCGGGTCTTCACACCAGATGGCGTCTCCGGTAAAACAGCCATCCCAACCAGACTCTTCCGCCGCCTGGCAGAGAGTAGCAATGGTACGGGCAGAGGTGTAGGGAAGGGCAATGCCATAGTTTAAGGGCTTCATGGTATTCATCCAAATGACCGCCTTTGCCAATGCAACTCACTCTACGCCGGTTGCAAAGGGCATATTTTGCCTATAGTATACGCTAAATACACTGTAACTGAAATAAGTTAAACATTCTTGAATTTAGAATTCGCCTCATT
>CAZDEO010000147.1:0-7125 GCA_964504445.1 uncultured Anaerolinea sp.
AGCCCTCCCCGACGAATATGAGTTTGCCATTGCCAGCAGCACCACCACCGTGCGCTGGCCCATGCGGTTGCAGCCCGTTAACGAACCCACCGCCCGGGCAGGCAGCCCCACCATCACCACCACCAACAACCAGGCCACCTTCCGCCTACAAAACCTATCGCCCAACAGCCCGCTCGTGGTCTCTCTCACCTACCCGGCGGGCAGCCTCATCAGTCAACCGCCAGCATGGCAGGCCGCCCGCGAAGCACAAAACGCCCAGACGCCATACTGGATTGGGGGCGGCATTGCTATTTTGCTGGCGGGCATTACGGTCCTGGCCACGCAATTGAAAAATGCCAGCCCACGAGTTGACCGGCGGGGCATTGCCTATGAACCCCCATCCAAAATGCGCCCCGGTTTGGCCGCCACGTTGCTAACGCCTGGCAGCGGCGCAACCTGGGTCAGCGCCCTGGGCACGCTGTTTGACTTGGCGGAGCAAGGCGTGCTAGAAATTGACGAGTCGCCAGAGCAGAAATGGTACCGTAAGCATGACTTTATCATTCGCCTGCTGGAACGGCCGTTGCACCTGCAACCCCACCAAGAGGCCCTGCTGGACCTCCTTTTCAACACCCCAAAAGGGCCGATCAAAACCATCAAATTCTCCGAACTGCAAAACGTCGTCACCTCCCGGCGCTGGAAAACCTTTAGCGAAAGCGTTAAGGCCGAGCTTAAAGCTGCCCAGGTCTTCAGCGAAACTCGCCAACGGCAGCGTACCACCCTCTTCACTTTGGGGTTCATCAGTCTAGTTATTGGCCTTGCCAGCATGCTGCTCCTCGTCATTCCCGGCATTAGCCCGGCAGCTTTGGCCGTTAGCTTTGCCATTATGGGGGTGGGCATGGTCGCCCTTATTGGCGGTGCCCTCATTTCCCCGTTAACAGATGAAGCAGCGGAAGCGGCGGCCGCCTGGCAGCGTTTTAGCAATTATCTGAAGGGGGTTAGCCGGGGCAAGCAGGCAGTAGACAGCCCCAATATGTTCATCAAATACCTGCCTTTTGCGGCTGCTTTTGGCCTCCTGCATGCCTGGTCGCGCTATTTTGAAAAGGAAGGGTGGATGGAAGTGCCCCCTTACTTCAAGGCGCTGCCCGACAACGATCCGGCACAGAGCATGGCTGCTTTTGTCGCCATGAGCGCGGCGTCCTCAACTTCTGGGGGCGCGGCAGCCGGAGCAGGCGCAGCCGGAGCGGGCGCAGCGGGCGGAGGTGCGGCAGGCGCCGGGTAACCCGTTAACAGTCTGCATGAAAAAAGCCTGGCTTCTGCAAAAGCCAGGCTTTTTGTTTGTGGGGAAGATGGGTCAGATCAGGCAACGGCCGTTTCCAACACCGACGTTTGCACCGTAATTTGCGGCGGTTGCTCAAAATGCTTCTTCACCGCACACTGGTCTGCAGCGCGGATGACGGCCGTTTTGTACTTCTCCGGAAACTCTGGCGGCAGTTGGATATCCAGGTTAACCTGCGACACCATGCCCGTAAAGGGGTTCACCTGCAAACTTTGCACCAGGCGAATGCCATCAGTAGGAATGCCGCGCTGGCGGCAAAAGCCCAGCACGTAAATGCCGGCGCAGGTGCCAATGGAGGCCAAAAAAGTGGCAAAAGGGGTGGGGGCGCTGCTAACCGGTGGCTGGTCCGTGGGTACGGTAAAAGGGCCAAAGTGCGCGTCTACGCGCATGCCGCCAGGGAAATCTATAATCATGTCCATGTTGTAATCCTCCGATTTTGGTTGTTACGGCCGTTGTCGGCCATGCACTTTTTATTCAGATGCAAAAAAAGGGAAATGGTGACGTGATTGGTAGGAAAAGGGTTGGTGGGTTTGTTGATTGGCTGATTGGTGAGTAGAATGAGCGCAAACAAAGCCGCTCCCGGCAATGACCCAAGGCAACCCTTTTTCTTGGCGCCTTCATCTCTTTGCAGCTTTGCGTTATTTTTCCCAAGGAGTCAGCTATGGTTCCTACAATTCTTACTTTGCTGGCGGTGGTAACGGCCGTACTCGCCATTCGTGGTGAATACCAGCCCAACCGCACCCACGTCTACATCTTCAAGCCCGCCACCACCCTGCTCATCATTCTGCTCGCCCTGCAAGGCAGCACCCCAGAAGCCCCCGCCTACAAATGGCTCATCGTGGCCGGGCTTGTTTTGTGCCTGGCCGGAGACGTATTCCTCATGCTACCCCCGCGCTACTTCATTGCCGGGTTGGGCAGTTTCTTAGCCGGACACTGGCTCTACATTGCCGCGTTTACCGTGGGCGGGGCCACTTTTTCCTGGTGGCTGTTGCCCCTGCTGCTGTACGGCGGCATCATCTACGCCCTGCTGCATCCCCACCTGGCCAAAATGCGCGGCCCCGTCATCGCCTACATTGTCACCATTTTGCTCATGGCGTGGCAGGCATTGGGGCGCTGGAGTGCGGCAGCCACCACGCCGGCATTCCTCGCGGCTATTGGCGCACTCCTCTTCGTCATCTCCGATTCGTTGCTGGCTCTGGACCGCTTCCGGCAAAAGTTCCAGGCCGCCCGCGTGCTGGTACTCACCACCTACTGGGCTGCCCAATGGCTCATTGCGTTGTCAGCCAGTCAGGCAGTCGGCTAATCAGGCAGTCAGGTAATTAGCCTATCAGGTTGTCAGCGGATCAGGCAAGCTGACCCGTTGAAATGTTGAAACGCTGAAATGCTGTTAGACTATCGTCCATGAAGCCTCATACCGAAACCTACCCATACCCTCGCTTCCTGAAACGGCGGGCTGTTTTCCGGTTCCTCTCCAAAATTGCCTTTGGTTTGCTCTGTGACCTGGAAATAATTGGGCAAGAAAATTTGCCTGCCGGTGGCCCCCTCATCATTGTGGGCAACCATTTCCACTTTGGGGACACGGCAGCAATGGTGCGCATCACCCCCTGGCCTATCGAATTTTTGGGCGGCCACTTTCTCATTGATGCTCCCTTTTACCTGAAGTGGATTCCCAACACTTGGGGTTATTACCATGTGCGGCGCGGGTCGGCTTCGCGAGACGCCATGCACGCAGCCCAGGCTGTGCTGGCGCAAAACGGCGTGCTGGTCATCTTCCCAGAAGGCGGGTCTTGGGCGGAGGTGCTGCGCCCGGCACGCCCCGGCACAGCGTATATTGCCACCCGCAGCGGCGCGCCCATTTTGCCCGTTGGGCTAGATGGCGTGCCGGAGATTTTTCGGGCTTTGCCCAAAGGAAAACGGGCCAAGGTGACTATGCGCATTGGCGAGCCTTTTGGCCCCTTTACCGCCGCGGGGCGCGGGCGCGAGTGCCGGGAAGCACTGGACGAGATTGGGCATGAAATTATGCGCCAGATTCAGGCGCTGATTCCGCCAGAAAAGCATGGCTTTTACGCTGCTGACCCTAAACTGCGGGAGGCGGCACAGGAAGCGGCCGTTTACCCTTGGGGCGATCTGGCCCGTACTGGGCCACCCGCGAAACCGTTTAAAGTGAAGGCGGATATTGATTAAGTAGCCGTGGTTTGGAAATCGCGTATTTGGCCAGAACGCGATTTGGAAATCGCAATCACCCACGAAATATCGGATTATGGCCTTTACGGGGTACCAAGTAAGGTACGGCGCACCTTGGGGAGCCAGTCGGCCAATTCGCCAGCGAGCAGGCCGGCGTCGCCAAATTTGGCCCGCGCCAGTTGGCCTGCTGCGCCGTGGAGGTATGCGCCTAACACGGCCGTTTCATACACCCCCACTCCTTGCGCCAACAGTCCAGCCAACACCCCCGCCAGCACGTCGCCGCTGCCCGCGGTGCCTAACAGCGGGTTGGCAAAGGGGATGATGTGGCAACGGCCGTCTGGCCCAGCCACCACCGTATACGCTCCCTTGAGTACCACCACATGCCCCCATTCTTGGGCCATTTGCCGCGCCACAGCCACGCGGTCATCAGCCAGGGGTGCGCCCACCAGGCGCGCCATTTCCCCCGGGTGGGGCGTGAGGATGGTGTTTGGCGGCAGGCGGCGGGGCCAGCGGGGCATTTGCGCCAGCACGTTCAGCCCGTCAGCGTCTACTACCAGGGGAGGCAGGGCATGGGCCGGGCCATTCGCCTTGAAGAGCACCTCCAGCAATTCAGTGGCAGTCCCCAAACCGGGGCCAATAAGCAATGATCTGTAGCGCTCCATTTGTTTCAGCAGCAGCCGGGCGCTCTCAACGCCGAGCTTGTGCTGTTCTGGCACGGCTGGGTAGGTGGCTTCGGGCAGTTGGGCGGCAATGGTAGGGCGGATGCGTTCGGGCACGGCCAAGGCCACCAGCCCTGCACCGACGCGATAGGCGCCTTTGGCTGCCAGCAGGGGTGCGCCCCAGTAGTCGGCAGAGCCGGCGGCGATGAGTGCCCACCCAAAGGAACCTTTGTGGCCCTGGATGGGGCGCGCGGGTAGCAGGTTTCGGGCGGCAACGGCCGTCATCAAGGTCACCCCCACGCCAGCCACCTCTGGCAATTTGGGGTCAATGCCAATGTCGGCCACCACCAGCTCGCCGCAGGCCGCTGCACCGGGGAAGCGAAAATGGCCCCGCTTTGGCCCGGCAAAGGTAATGGTAAGGTCGGCGGGAAGGGCAAGACCGTCTAGTTCGCCGGTGTCGCAATTGAGGCCGCTGGGGCAGTCTACGGCCGTTACCACCGGCCTGGGGGGGGGAGGCATAGCCGACAAATGGGCAATGCTGGTGAGACCCGGGGCCTGCTGCTGGGCCAAAAAGTCGGCACGCTCTTGCAAACCAGCGCGCACCTGCCGTAGCAAATTGGCTAACTCGCCGGTGATGGGCCGGGTGACACCGGTGCCGAGTAAGGCGTCCACTACAATGTGGGTAATTTTGAGGCGGGTGCGCAAAACGCGGTAGCGTTGGTCGAAACTTGCTTCTAGCACTAGCAAACCCATCTCCTGAATTTTGGCGAAGTTCGGGTCTTGGGCCGGGTCGCGGGGCTTGTAAAGGTAGAAGGCTACGTCGGCCCCGGCCTGGGCCAGATAACGGCCGGCTACCAGGCCATCCCCCCCGTTGTTGCCCGGCCCCACCAACACCAATATGCTGGCCTCTTGCGCCGGGTGACGGGCAATAATGGCTTCGGCGACGTGCTTGCCAGCGGTTTCCATCATTTGGTCGTAGGACCAGCCGCCAGCGTCGGCGGCTTTTTCAGCGGCGACCATTTCGGCTACGGTAAAAATTTTGGGGGTCATGGGGTTTTCCTTGGGTAGTTGGTTGGTTGGCGGTAAGTTGCGAGTTACAAGTTGCGAGTTACAGGTTACAAGTTGCAAGTTGCTTTGGTAAAAGCCATCTGTAACCTGTAACCTGTAACCCGTAAAACGAACAAAGCATCTAACTAACCTCTTTTAGAAGGCAAAATGCCTTGTTCCCAGTACCATTTTAGCGTTTCTTGGGCGCCCTGGGCAAAGGGGGTGGGCACAAAGTCGAGGTCGGCCTGGGCTTTGGCGATGCTGACGCGCCAATTTTGAAAGACGTAGGGGGCCAAATTGATGGGGTAGAAGGGTTCGCGGCCTGTGTAGCGGGAAACGGCCGTCCATACCCGCGCCAAGGTCAGCACCATGAAGCGGGGGATGGGCACTCTCCAGGGCGGAATGCCCGCCAAGTGGCTGACAATGGCGTTGATTTCGTTGTGGCTGAGTGAAGGGCCGCTGACGTTGTAAATTTCTCCAGTTTGGCCCCGGGTAAGGGCCTTTTGCGCTGCCTGGGCCACGTCGGAAACAAAGACGGGACAGAGGATGTTGTGCCCACCATCTACCTTGATTCGCCAGCCACGCAATGGCTCCTCGAAGTTGAGGCGGTTGAAGGCATAGCGCCCCCAGGGGCCGTAAAACCAGCCGGGGCGCAGCACAATGACGGGTAGATCGCGGTGGCGGTGGTAGGCCAGGGCTAGCTTTTCTGCCTCTAGCTTGGTGCGCTGGTAGTAGTCTAGGGGTAAGCAGGGGACGCTTTCGTCAATGAGGGTGTCGGGGGTTTTGCCCACCAGGGCAATGGTGGAGATGTGAATGAAACGCTGCACGCCAACGGCGCTGGCGGCATTGAGCATGGCCAGGGTGCCACGGACGTTGGTACGCCAGAAGTCGGGAAGTTTGCCCCAAAAGCGAAACTGCCCGGCCATGTGAATGACCTGTTGGCACCCTTGCATGGCTTGGGTTACGGCCGTTACGTCGGTAATGTCGGGCACACTGGCTAATTCTATGCCTAATTTCTGTAAAAAACGGGTGTCGCTGCTGGGGCGTACCAGGGCACGCACCGGGTGCCCCGCCTGAACCAGGCGCGGAACGAGATTGTGGCCGAGAAAGCCGGTGGCTCCTGAAATGAGTAGCATGGGAGATAAAGTATAGATGTGTGGTACGTTTTGCGGTTGCTAAAAATGGGGCAGCCGTGATTGGTGAGGGACAATCACGGCTGCAAGTTAGACACCCCAGGAGGGACTCGAACCCCCAACCTACGGATTAGAAGTCCGGCGCTCTGTCCTTTGAGCTACTGGGGCTTGCCGATAGTTGGTGAACAAGGCGGTGCAATTCTAGTCAGCAACAGGGTAAGCGTCAACTCTGGTGCGAGACTGCAGAATGTGGGGGATACGGCCGTTTTCAATGTGCGCCAGCAGCGTTTCCAGGTCTGGCAGCACCTCGTTGGCCGTAAACCGCACCGCCCAATGATGGACAAAAGGCGTCACAGCCACAATGTAAGCCTGGGACTGATGCGCCTGCCACATCTCCATAGCCGTACCCATACTGGGTTTAGGCAAATAAGCAATGAGCAGATCGACCGTGCCCGCCAGTTTGGTTAAGGACAAAAAGGTTTCCCGGGCTTGCTCATCATCATACTCTACACTGTTTGGGTGCAAGGCAAAAGGATCTAACACCTGTACACCTGGCAGTTGCTGCTGCAAGGCCGCTGTAATTTTAGAGCGATAATCCTGAGCTTCAATGAAGCGGTCCGTACGATCAGCTTGCATCACGCCCGCAATAAAAACACGCATGATTACTCCCTACAAATGAGAAAGATTAGGAACCATCTTAAATCAGCCCCTAACCTTCAAATCTTTGTGTTGCGTCAATGTTTGTTACCCACCCGCTGTGGGTGGGAAAAAGCTAACCTTATCACCG
>CAZDEO010000148.1:0-6022 GCA_964504445.1 uncultured Anaerolinea sp.
GATCGTAGGATCACCCCCCCCCTTGATCGTAGGATCACCCCCCCCCTTGATCGTAGGATCAAGGGGGGTACTATACGCGCCAATTAGTGCGCGCAAATCATCCAGGTTCTCAATGCCTTTTAGTTGATTCAGCAGCCTGGCCAATCGCTCATCTTGTTGGCTGTATGTAGCCTCCAGAGACTGAGACAACCACCGGTCGAGGTCGTACGTGTTCTCGGCCTGCCGCCCCTCACGGAACTGTTCAACACGTAACAGAATACCCATTCCCTCCAGCTGGCTGCTGTACTTGCTCAGTGTGCGCAGCGAGACGCCCATGCGCTCCGCAATGAGACGGCGGCTGATTGGCCGCTCACCACGAATCTGCGCCGCCAGAATGTGGATGAGATACAACGTCTGGCCGTGCCCCAGCCCCAATACCTGATGTGACAATATAGCTACCGGCAGCGGAATGGTGTCCTTGAATGCCGGATGCAGTGTTAGTTTTACCGTATCACCGTTCATCAACTTTAACCTCTCGTGTTTGCAGCAGCGCCCTATAGTCATCCTGCTTTGTTTGCAGCAGCGCCTTATAGTCATCCAGAATCCAGCGCAGTGCCTCACTGGCGTTCATGTTTTGCCGCTTCTGCACTCGCCTAATCAGGTCCACGTGCGGCCGGTGCAGTTCAGTCGGTCCGGCGCCCCTACTGTACTCATTCACAATGAGTCGCATGGCCGCGCTGGTGTTTAGTCCATACCGCTCCTCTACCCGTGCGACCTCTGCCCACTCTGATCGGTACATACTGATTGCTTTTCTAACCACTTTTTTATCTTTCTCCATACATATCCTCCATGAAGTTCTGCACTAACTATGGTTAGTGATTATGATAATACTTCGTAATACTATTGTCAACTAGAAGAAGTGTGTAACTTCATCTACGAAGTGCCCGCCGTTGTAAACTACAAGCAATGGATGAATTCATTGCTTGGCTAAATGCGGAGCTAGCTGAACGGGGAATGTCTAACAACGAACTGGCACGCCGCGCTAACATGTCATCTGCAAACATGTCTAAGGCGTTAACTGGCAAGATTGCAATAACCTGGGAGTTTTGTGCGGGTGTATCTGGGGCGTTAGGCTACACGCCAGAATTCGTGTTCAGGCGGGCCGGGCTGCTACCCCCCGTTGCCAGCCCAGAAAACGTACAGGCCATCACCGACATAGCCCGCCACCTAACGCCAGACAACCTGCGCACGCTACGCGCCATAGCGCAATGCCTGTACCAGCAGCAGAAATAAATAAGAATGTTTGGTTAGAGTGGGGGCTATTATGCTAGAATTACTAGCGACGTTTATCGGCGCACCGGCTCAACCAGGTGTCGCTACCCGGCACAAAGCTCCTGGTCACATGCTCTCTTAATCAATTGGTTCCAGGTTCGAGTCCTGGCAGGGTCATAGAAAAGCCGCTTCGTTAAGGGCGGCTTTTTTGCGCCAAGATAGTGCTGCCAATCTTACCGGTCTCACGTATGGTTGCCGCAGCCCTGGGTCCACACGAACCCATCGTGGCACAACAGGTCATCTGCTTCTTGAGGCCCCCAACTGCCCGGTTCATAGCTGGCCAATGCCGGCGCGGAAGGGGATGCCCAGCCTTCCAGAATGGGGTCAATGAGCTGCCAGGACAGCTCAATAGCATCTGCCCGCGTAAATAAGGAGGCATCCCCTTTCAGGGCGTCAAACAGCAGCCGTTCATACGCCTCTGGGATGGCCGTGGGGCCAAAAGCGTCGTTGTAATGGAAGGACATGTCTACAGTGCGCATGTCAGCGGCGGTGTCCGGCACTTTGGCCTGGAAGGAGAAGTGGATGCCTTCGTCGGGCTGAATGCAAATGGAAAGATAATTGGCCGCCAGTTGGGTGTCTGCCGGTAGGGGAAACATGATGTGGGGCGGGCGCTTAAAGAAAATGGTGATTTCGGTGGACTTGTCTGCCAGCGCCTTGCCGGAGCGCAGGTAAAAGGGAACCCCTTGCCAGCGCCAATTGTCAATGTAGAAACGAATGGCGGCATAGGTAGCGGTTTGGGAGTGGGGGGCGACGCCTTTGGACTGGCTGTAGCCGGTGTATTGGGCGCGTACGGTGTGTTGGGCGACGTTGTCTGCCGTGATGGGGCGAATGGCGCTGAGGACTTTGGCGCGTTCGTTGCGGAGGGCTTCGGCTGCAAAGGAGGTGGGGGGTTCCATAGCCACCAGAGAAAGGAGCTGCATCATGTGGTTTTGCATCATGTCCCGAACCACGCCTACACCGTCGTAGTAGCTGGCCCGATGGCCAACGTCTACCTCTTCGGCGGCGGTGATTTGCACGTGGTCGATGTAGTTGCGATTCCAGACCGGTTCGAAAAGGGCGTTGGCAAAGCGAAAAACCAGCAGGTTTTGCACGGTTTCTTTGCCCAGGTAATGGTCGATGCGGTAGAGTTGGTCTTCGTGCAGCACTTTGTGCACGGCCGTGTTCAATGCCTGAGCTGACTCCAGATCGTGTCCAAAAGGTTTCTCGATGACCACGTGCCGCCAGCCATGATTTTCCGTGATCATGTTAGCTGCACCCAGGTTGTGCACGGCCGTTTCATACAGACCAGGGGCAATAGCCAGATAGTATAGCCGGTTGCTGCTCCCGTCTTCCCCCTCCATCTGGTGCAGGTAAGCGTCCAATTGTTCCATTTCCGCTGCGCTGCCCAGATCAACCGCCTGGTAACTGATGCGCGGAGCAAACTCTGCCCAGCGATGGGCGTCATACTGCTGGGCAGCAAATTCCTGCACGCCAGACTGCACCTGGGCGCGAAATTCTGCATCAGACAAAGGGCTGCGCGAGACGCCAATAATGGCGAAATGAGCAGGCATCCGGTCTTTGAGATAGAGATTGTACAAGGCGGGGATGAGCTTCCGGCGAGTCAGGTCGCCGGAAGCGCCAAAAATGACGATGAGGGTGGTTTCAGTCATATGAACTCCTTCTTGATGGGGTGTAACCTGCGCTATGGATGGGTTATTGGCGGAATTTCTTACCTGTAAAAGGTGCTTGCTTAGGGGGCAGGGCCACCCTGCACGGCCGTTTCCTGAGCTACCTTTTCCACCAACTGGTCTAGCTCTTGTGGGCTGTGAGGAATATGGGCAGCGGTGATGGGGATACGGCCGTGGCGGCACAGCACCATCAATGGCGCTATATAGCTGCCGCCCGCTTCTTTCACCTCATAGTTGCGCTCTGGTCGTAAACCGCGCTCCTTCAGGGCCACAAACAGACGGTCTACATACTCGCCACCTTCTACAAACAGGTCATTAATTTCCCGCGCATCCATAAACCTATCCCCGGTAGTATGGATGAACGTTACGCGGCGCCAGCGCAGGCTGATGATGGGTTCTGGCAACGCCTGAAGCGGCCCTAACTGCACCTTGTAATACAGGTCACCGGCGCGGGGGTGGTCTGGCTCATTTGGCAGCAAATCCACCCGTTGGACCAGCTCGTGCCCCAGACGGGGCGCGAAATAAACGATAGACCATTTTTGTGGACCAAAGCGACGCCCAAAGTAAAAGGCATAATATTCGGCATGCAGCCCTTTAGGCGCGTGGCTTTGCGGAATGCGGTACCAACCTTCCTGCTGTATGCGAGCAAAGTCTGCCGGTTGGGGCAAATAAGCTACCAGAACACGATCATCCGGGTACATGTCCATATTATACTCAGACCAATGGGGTTATGCTCTCTTGAGGGTTTCCAGGTATAATGGCGGCGTTAAACAAAAAATTGAGGTCATAATGAACGATCCCCGCATTTCTAAATTAGCCCATTTACTCACCCATTATTGTGTTGCCGTGCAACATGGCGAAAAAGTCTTGATCAATGGCCCTGTTGGCGCCCTCCCTTTATTGCGGGAGACGTACCGCCACGTGTTGCAGGCTGGCGGTTTACCAGTCGTCTGGCTACAAGACAGCACGCTTGAAGAGATTTTGCTGAAAGAGGGCAATGATGCTCAGCTTCAGTTTGTGCCCGAACCGTCGCGGATTTTTATGGAGGACTATGATTGCCGCATTGGGGTTCGCGGCGAAGACAATACGCGTGCCTTGGCTAACGTTGATCCGGCCCGCCAGCGTTTACAGCGTCAGGCGATGAGTGCCCTCATGGAAACCTTTATGCGGCGCAGCGCCAGTGGCGAACTGCGCTGGGTGGGTACGCTGTTTCCCACTCCAGCTCACGCGCAGGATGCAGACATGTCTTTGTCTGAATATGAGGATTTTGTCTATGGCGCGTGCTTTGTGGATCGGGATGATCCGGTGGCAGAATGGCGCAAAATTAGCGCCACGCAGCAAACGTTGGTGGACTGGCTGAAGGGGAAGCGGAATGTGCGGGTGAAAGGACCCCACGCAGACCTGACGCTGTCTATTGCGGAACGTACTTTTGTGAATTCAGATGGACACAAGAATATGCCCAGCGGCGAGATTTTTACTGGCCCGGTGGAGGAGTCGGTGAATGGCTGGGTGCGCTTCACTTATCCGGCGATTTATAGTGGGCGTGAAGTGGAGGGGATTGAGCTGCGTTTTGAGAACGGCCGTGTGGCAGAGGCCAAAGCCAAGAAAAATGAAGCTTTTTTGCTGAGCGTGTTGGACACCGATGCCGGGGCGCGTTACCTGGGTGAGTTTGCCATTGGCACCAATGATGGTATTCGCCAGTTTACGCGGTCCATATTGTTTGACGAGAAGATTGGTGGCACCATTCACATGGCGGTGGGCAGCGGTTACCCGGAAACGGGCAGCAAGAACCGCTCGGCGGTGCACTGGGATATGATTTGCGATATGCGGGACGGTGGCCAAATTTGGGTGGATGACGAGCTGTTTTATGAGAACGGCCGTTTCCTCATCAACTAGTCAGCCAATCAGTTGGCCGGCCTGAAATGCGACTATGCCTGAATTACCAGAAGTGGAAATGGTTGCTCGCGGCTTGCGCGGGCCGTTGCTTGGCCAGACGCTGACAGAAGTGCGCTGCTATTGGCCGCGCCACATTCACGGGCTGACTGTGGAAAAACTGCAAAATGGGGTGTACGGCCGTGCTGTTCAGGCCATTGACCGCCGGGGCAAGTTTATCCTTTTCCATCTTGACGATGGCCAGGTACTCATCATCCACCTGCGCATGTCCGGGCAGCTTACTGTTGTGGCCACTGCCATGCTCACGGACAAGCATACCCATACCATTTTCGCTTTCAATAATGGCCAGGAATTACGATTTCGCGATCAGCGCAAGTTTGGCCGCGTTTACCTGGTGAACAATGCTGATGAAGTGGTGGGCAAGCTGGGGCCGGAACCTCTGTCGCCCGCCTTTACCGTGGACCTCCTGGCACACTTGCTCAAAGGTCGTAAGCGCACTATCAAACCTCTTCTCCTTGACCAATCCTTCATTGCCGGCATCGGCAACATCTACGCCGACGAGACCCTTTTTTATGCCGGCATTCGCCCTACCCGCACCACAGATACCCTTACCAGAGAGGAAAACGGCCGTCTTCACGCTGCCATCCGCCATGCCCTTCAGCTAGGCATTGCCCGCGGTGGGGCCAGCATTGACCAATACATTCGCCCCGATGGTACTCCCGGTGAAATGCAAAACGCCGTGCGCGTCTTCCGGCGCACTGGCCAGTTATGCTATGATTGTGGCACGCCCATAGAAAAAATAGTGCTTGGCGGAAGAAGCACCCATTTCTGTCCAACCTGCCAAAAATAAGCGAGGAATAAACCATGCGGAAAGAACTAGAAATGATGCGCATCTTACGGGTGCCTCCCTTGGGTAAACTTGTTGTAGAAGTGAGTGGACAGCGGTTTGAAAAATTGACAGAGATTAATCACGCCAAGGTGGAGCACCGCCTTCTCGCGGCGATTGGTGAACTTGTTACCTTTGCTGGTGGCTATCAGGCCCTGGTAGATGCTGGTGTCGCCCCACCCCTACTACCGCCCAAGCCAGGCATGCCTACTCCTGACGAAACCCCAGCGCCAGACCCCCAACTGGCAGCACGACAAGCCCGTTT
>CAZDEO010000149.1:0-6003 GCA_964504445.1 uncultured Anaerolinea sp.
GCGTTGCGGTGTATTTTCATTCATGGTGGTCGGCGGCAGCCGGTGAAGTCTCCTCCGAAAATAGCTAGAGTTTAGAGTTAGAGCTAGAGTGTGATCGCTAGAACAAGTACAACTTAATAGCGAACATCCCTCTAGCTCTAGCTGTTTTCATTAAAGCTAACAGCTAACAGCTATTCAGCTATTAGCTAACGGCTAAAGGGTTGTGCTATCATTGGCACATTTGCGCAACAGAGTACCCAAAACCCAAGAGTATTGCTTATGAATTCAAAACTAACCCATTGGTGTAACGGCTTTTTGGAAATTGGCTGGCTTGTCGCCATTGTTGCTATTCCCCTCTTTTTCAACATTCATTCCGATCGCGTTTTTGAGCCGGATAAGCTGACGCTGCTGCGCTCTATTGCCTTGTTGATGAGCGCCGTGTGGCTGGTGAAGTTCATTAATGAGGAAGGGTGGCAGCAGCTAGGCTGGCTGCGCTGGCGTGAGGATAATTCCATGTGGAAACGGCCGTTTCTCCTTCCTGTCTTCCTCCTCGCCATCGTCTACCTCCTTTCCAACCTCTTTTCCGTCACGCCCCAGGTTAGCTGGGCCGGTTCTTACCAGCGCTTACAGGGCACCTACACCACCCTCTCCTACATCGTCATTTTTGCCATCATGGTCTCCACCATGCGCACCCAGGCCCAGGTGCAGCGCGTGGCAACGGCCGTCATCATCGCCAGCATTCCTATTTCATTCTACGGCATGCTGCAGCGCTTTGAGTTAGATCCCTTACCTTGGGGCGGTGATACCCAGCGCCGCATTGCCGGGCATATGGGCAACGCCATTTTCATTGCCGCCTACCTGATCATGGCCGTCCCCCTCACCCTGGCGCGCATCATTGACGCCTTCACCAACATTTTAGGTGATGAAAACCTCTCTTACGCTGATGTCATCCGTTCCTCCATCTACATCTTCACCCTGGCTATCCAACTCCTTGCCATTTACTGGTCGAGCAGCCGTGGTCCGTGGATTGGCCTGGCGGTGGCCTTGTTTGCCTTTGTACTGATATTACTCGTTTCCTTACGCAATGCTGAAGCGGCGCAAAAAGGGCTGGGCCTGGGCGATATAGGCCGCGTTTTGGGTTTGTTGGTTTTGGGAATTGTGCCCTCTTTTACCCTGGCGCGGTTGGTTATCAACCAGATTGTAAATACGGGGCGCCTGGCCTCTTTGGCCGGGGTGATGACATCTTTCGTAGCCTTTGTCGCGGCAATAGCCGTGGTGACCCTGGTGATCTTCGTGTTGTTGGCCATGCGCCGGGGCTGGCGCTGGTTGTGGCTTTCCTGGCTCTTGTTAGCTTTGCTGGTAGCCGGGGCCTTGGGTGCTTTCAACTTTGCCGAACCGCTCGACGCCCAATTAGGAGACGTGCCGCTGTTGGGCAACATCACCTCCGTATTGGTAGATTTGCGTGATGAGCCTTCCATTGGTCGCCTAGGACGCTTGCTGGAGTCGGATCGTGCTACGGGCCGGGTCCGTGTGCTCATTTGGGAAGGGACATTAGACTTGATTGGCCTGCATGAGCCGCTGAAGTTCCCGGACGGTCGTGACGATGCCTTTAACTTTTTGCGCCCCCTCATTGGCTATGGGCCAGAGTCCATGTATGTGGCCTATAACTCATTCTATCCGCCAGAGTTAGCCACCGTGGAAGCGCGCAACGCTTCTCCAGACCGGTCTCATAACGAAACCTTTGACGCCCTGGTGATTACCGGCTGGCTGGGCTTTTTGGTCTGGCAAGCGCTGTATCTAAGCGTGTTTTATTATGGCTTTAAATGGCTGGGTGTGGTGCGTAGCCAGCGTGATCGTAATTTACTGGTTGGATTATGGATTTTGGGCGCGGTGGGCACAACGGCCGTCATCGTGCCGTTGATGGGCGCCCCCTTCTTTGGCGTGGCGGTGCCCTTTGGCAGCATCATCGGTTTGGTCCTCTACCTGGTGTATTATGCCGTGTTCTCGCCGGTGCAGGTTGATGATGAGCGCCAGGACCCCTTCCAGGTGGCGCGGTTGCTAATTTTGGGGCTGGTGACAGCTGTGCTGGCCCATTACGTGGAAATTCACTTTGGCATTGCCATTGCCGCTACGCGCCTGCACTTTTTTGCTTACGTGGCCCTGATGTTTGTGGTGGGCTACCTGCTGCCTCGCCTGCAAGAGGAGAAGGAAACGACCGTCACCCCCAAATCGCGCCGCAGCCGTGGCCGCCAGGTGAATCGTGACGACGACGGCGTCTGGGGCCCCGTGCTGTTGCACGGTTTGATTTTGCTCGTCGTTATAGGCATTTTGGGTTTCCAGTTCATCAACTACTCTCTACCTCCAGACAAAATCATTCAGGGGCCAGGGGATTTGGCCCCTGGCGAGATTTTCCGCCAATCCTTTTTTATGAACGCTTCCGATAACTTTGCCGAGTCCCCCTTTGTCTTCGTGATGATTGTCCTGGTTTGGGTGTTAGGGTCGCTGGCGGCGCTGAGTGAGTTGGTGAAAAGTGGCGAATGGGAGATAACGGCCGTTTCTGCGGCAGCCTGGCCGACCAAGCGACGTCAGGTCAGCCTCGTCCTGTTTCTTCTCTCTTTCCTGGTCAGCGCCGGTGGCGCGGTTTACAGCTATGTGGCCACCCCACCGACAACCGTTACTGGCACGTTGGGACGCACCTTGCTGCTCCTGTGGGTCATTCTCATCGCCACAGGAACAGCCGCCCTCTACTGGCAGCAAAAAAAGGAAGCGCGTTGGCAGAACGGCCGTTTCATTGCTGCCGCCATTGCCCTATTTGGCCTGCTCTTTGCCCTTCCGCTACTGGTTGCCGGAGCAATCTGGTCAGGGCTGCTGCTCATAATAGCCATGGCGGCCCTTCTTTACTTCTTGTGGGACAGCAGTTGGGGCCAGACCCTGCTGCCCGCCGGCATCATGAGCGCCACAGCCTTTGGCGGTGGCCTGCTTTTGGCCTTTTTGCAGGCTAACCAACTTAAAAACTCCATCACCCCTACCACCACCCGGCAGTTCACCACGCTGCAAGAGATGCGCATTTTTGAGGCGGGTCTGGTGAACAGCTTCCTGGTCCTTTTTTACGCCTTTATCGTCTCCGTCCTAATCCTGGGCGCGTTTATCTTGGCCTGGCGCGTTAGCAGCCGCGCCCGCACCTATGGCCACCTGTCCGCTTTTTTGGCATTGGTCATCCTTTTTAGCCTGGCCCTTTATGGCATTAGCCAGACCAACCTGCGGATCGTTCAGGCCGACATGGTCTTTAAGCGGGGCAAGCCTTATGAAAACCAGGCCGCGCAACTAAGCCGTACTTCGCCCGAAGCGATTACCGCCTGGGACAACACCATTGCCGTTTACGAATATGCCCTGGACCTGGCGCCCCGCGAAGATTTTTACTACCTGTTCCTGGGGCGCGCATACCTGGAACGCTCCACCATTGAGCCAGACCCGATAGTGCAGCAACAGCTATTTAGCGCGGCGGAAGAGCGCCTCCTCCGTGCCCAAGACATCAACCCATTGAACACCGACCATACGGCCAACCTGGCCCGCCTGAACACGCGGCTGGCACAACTCGTCGCCGATCCGGCAGAAAAACAGGAACGGATAAATTTGGCTGAAGCCTATTACCAGACAGCCCTGACCCTTAGTCCGCAAAACTCCATCATCCGCAATGAGCTGGCTGCCGTTACCCTGGATTTGAAGCAAGATTGTGATGGCGCTCTGGCTATTTATGAGCAGGGCATTGCCATTGATCCTTATTATGCGGAGACCTATTTTGCCCAGGCGAACGCTTACATCACCTGCGCCAGCCGGGATGCGGAAAACCAGGATCTTTATTATGGCCAGGCGGCGGACAGCCTGAATGTTGGCCTGGAGCGGGAACCGCGTAATGCGCGGGCCTGGCTGCAGTTGGCCCAAATTCGCCAGGAACTGAGGGAATATGAGCTGGCAATTGAGGCCTATGACAGTGCCCTGATAAATGATACTCGCGCCCAATTACCAGCCTGGAATCTCAATTATTTTAAGGCGCTGGCATACCAGGAGTTAGGCGAAACGGCGGAGGCGATTGCGGCCGCAGAGGAGGCATTGGGCCAAGCGCCGGCGGAAACGGCGCCGCAAGTGCAGCAGTTGTTGGTGCAGCTGGGGGTGGAGGATGTGCCTTTGCCGCCCACACCTGCCGAACCTGACGCGACGCTGCCGGAGGGGGAACGGCCGTTAGCCACCATTCCCCCTGCCCAACGCAACGGCATCTACAATGCCCCGCCCGACTTCACCATTGACCTGCAAAAAACCTACGACGCCATCATCCGCACCGAGCGGGGCGACATACGCCTGCGCCTCTTTGACGACGAAGCGCCTATCACCGTTAACAACTTTGTTTTTCTGGCGAACCAGGGCTTCTACGATGACACCACCTTCCACCGCGTGCTGCCCGACTTCATGGCCCAGGCTGGCGACCCCACCGGCAGTGGGGCCGGCGGCCCCGGCTACCAGTTCCCTGATGAGGTTAACAATGGTCTCACCTTCGACCGGCGCGGCATTTTGGCCATGGCCAATGCCGGCCCAGGCACCAACGGCAGCCAATTCTTCATCACCTTTGCGCCCACCCCCTGGCTAGACAATGCCCACACCATCTTTGGCGAAGTGATTGGTGGCGATGACGTGCTTGGCGCGTTGACTTTGCGCGATCCCCAGGCCAACCCCAACTTTGCCGGCGACCGCATCCTGCGCATTGACATTGAGGAAGTGGAAGGGTAAGCGACGATGCGCGCGGCCATTGCCGTCTTCTTTATCGCTCTGGCTATTTCCGCCTTGAGCATTCCCCCCATTCGTCGGGTGGCCGTGGCCTTGGGCTTTGTCGATGCCCCCGCCCGGCGCAAGCTGCACAGCACGCCCATGCCTTTGTTGGGGGGGCTGGCGATTTTTGGCGGAGCCATTGTGGCCGTGCTGGTGGTGTATGGCGGGCAACCTCCGAGCCAGGTGTTAGGCATCTTGCTGGCCCTGACCGTGGTGGCCCTGGTAGGTTTATGGGATGATCGCAACGGATTGCCCGCCTGGGCTAAGCTGGGGGGGCAGCTTTTGGGGGCAGCAATCCTCATTTATTTTGACGTGCGCGTGCGCTTACCCCTGCCAGAATTGGTGAATTATGCCATTACTGTTTTGTGGCTGGCAGGCATCAGCAATGCCATCAACTTTTTGGACAACATGGATGGCCTGAGCGCCGGGGTGAGCGCCGTGGCGGCGGCCTTTATGCTGCTGCTGGGGGCGCTGAATGCGCAATTTTTGGTGTCGGCCCTGGCGGCGGCGGTGTTGGGGGCGTGCCTGGGCTTTTTGCGTTACAACTTTAAACCGGCGCAAATTTTTATGGGGGATGTGGGGTCCCTCTTTTTGGGCTTTGTGCTGGCTATACTTGGTTTGCAGCTGCGTTTTCCGGCCAATGCCAATATTGTGACCTGGATGGTGCCGATTTTTATTTTAGGGTTGCCTATTTTTGACACAACCCTGGTGGTCATTTCGCGCATTCGGCGGGGGGTTAGCCCAAATACGGCGGGTAAGGACCACACCAGCCATCGCCTGGTGCAGATGGGTTTTAGCCAGCGGGAGGCGGTGCTGATGTTGTACCTGATCACGGGCGCTTTTGGCATGGTGGGGGTGTTTGTGACCAGGGCGACGGCGCTGGAAGCGTATCTGATGGCGGGGGTTACGGCCGTTGTCTCCCTGGTTGCCATCTATCGGTTGGAGCAGGTGTACCGGGGATAACGGCCGTTGCCTGGCAGCCCTTTATTTTCCGTGGTAGTTGCCATCCCCTTGCCACCTTGTTATACTTCCCCTCAATTGCACAATACAAAAACCGTGATTGGGAGTAGTAAGCGGCGCGCCCCCGCCCAGAGAAGCAGGTCATTGGCTGAGAGCCTGCCCGGAAACGGCCGTTGCCCAAGTCGCCCAGGAGTTGTTTCGCCGAAGCCCAGTAAGCGGAACCGGGTCAGCCCGTTACAGCGT
>CAZDEO010000150.1:0-5726 GCA_964504445.1 uncultured Anaerolinea sp.
ACTCCACGTTTTTGCTAAACGTAGAGCATTTTCCTAGAGAATGCAATTGCCCTGTACACCCTTATGTTTCCTAACTGAACAGTTTGAGTACAATTGCGGGTGGGAGAGATGAAAACATGATCGCAATTTTGGAATCAAACGGACTGCTTCTTTTGTTTTTGGTGGCAGCTTTGGGTTATTGGTTAGGCCGTTTTCGCCTGTATGGCAGCAGCTTGGGGGTGGCGGCCGTTTTGTTTGTGGGCCTGGCTTTTGGCGCGCTAGACCCAGCCTTGCAAATACCGGACGAGTTTCTCAATTTGGGGCTGGTGCTGTTTGTGTACACCATTGGCCTGAGTAATGGGCCGGGCTTTTTTGCCAAGTTTCAGCGGGAAGGGCTGCGAGATGTGTTGTTTATTATTGGTAGCCTGCTCTTCCCGGCGTTGCTGTTGGTGGGGCTGGATGTGGCTGTGGGGCTGGCGCCGGCCAGCACGGCGGGCGTTTTTACCGGGCTGTCGAATAATACGCCAGCGTTGGCCAGTGTGTTGGATTTTTTGCAGGGCAGTGGGGGAGGAACGGCCGTTACCCCAGCAACGGCCGTTACCCAGGCTGTCGTCGGCTTTTCCGTCGTCTACCCCATGGCTGTGCTAGGGCGCATGGTCGTTCTTTCCATCACCCAGCGCATCTGGAACATTGATTACGACGCCGAAGCCTACGCCCTGCGCAAGCAATACCCCATTGCCGAGGATTTACAATACCGCACCATCACCATCACCCGGCAAGAAGCCCTAGACAAACCCCTGCGTCAGCTCCAGCGCGAGCATGATTTTGACGTAGTCTTTGGCCGCATCTACCGCCCAGAGGAAATTACCCTCATGAGTGGCGACACCCGCTTTCGCCTTCATGACCAGATTGTCATTGCCGGCACTGTGGAAGAAATGGACCGCGTCGAGGCCGTTGTGGGTGAGGAAGCCGCCCAAGATTTGCTGCACGACAAAGCCGTCTACGACAGCCGCCGCCTGTTCGTTTCCAACCCAGACATTGCCGGACAGCCCATCACCTCCCTCAACCTGAAAGAGACCTACGGCGCTTTAATTTCCCACGTGCGCCGTGGCGACGTGGAGCTATTAGCCGATAGCGATACAGTGCTGGAGCTAGGCGACCGTATCCGGGTTTTGGCCCCACGAGAGGAAATCCCCGAGCTGGTTAAGCTGTTTGGCGATTCTTACGCTACCCTTAGTCAGGTCAATTTGCTTACCCTGGGTTTTGGCATCACCCTGGGCTTGTTGGTGGGTTTGGTGCCCATTCCGCTGCCCGGCGGCGTTACTTTTCGCCTGGGGGCGGCTGGTGGCCCATTGTTGGTGGCCCTGGTGCTAGGCGCATTGCGGCGCACCGGCCCTGTGCTGTGGACGCTACCATACAGCGCTAACCTCACCCTGCGCCAGATTGGTCTCATTTGCCTGCTGGCAACCATTGGCGTGCGCTCCGGCAATGCGTTGCTGACGGCCTTTGCCGATGGCTCTGGTTGGCTGATTTTGGGCGTGGGTACGCTGCTGGTAGTGGTGACGACTTTTTTGGCTTTATGGGTAGGCTATAAATTATTGCATATTCCGTATAGTTTGCTTATTGGCATGATTTCGCCGCAGCCGGCCGTGTTGGGATATGCTCTGGAGCAAGCCCGCAACCCATTACCTACCATTGGCTACACGCTGATGTTTCCATTTTCCATCATCATCAACGTGACGCTGGCGCAAATTTTGTTGATTACCCTGCAGAATTTGGGGATTTAGCTCTTACCCCCTGGCAGGTGGGGCAGTAGTAGCAGCGCCGTCCGCCCAAGGTTTCTTTGACAATGGTTGTGCCGCAATTGTGGCAGGGCTGTCCGTCGCGGTCAAACACCCAAAAGCGGTAATCGCGCCGCGACCACCCTTGCGCTTTTAGCGTTTCGGCAAGCTGTGGGTCGTTGGTAATGCCCCTGGTGCGGTAAGATTGGCGGGTTAGCCGCACGGCCGTTTCCGCCAGTTGCTGAATCTGCTCAGGAGTGCAATCAGCGGGGCGCAGGGTGGGGGCAACGCGGGCCACAAAGAGGACCTCGCTACGCAAGTAGTTGCCCATGCCCGCCAAAAAGCCCTGGTCTAACAGCAGAGTGGTGAGCTGACGGTTGCGAAAACGGCCGTCTACAAACCGCGCTGCCACCTCCTCCACAGTAACCTCCGCATCCAGCAATTCCGGCCCCAGCTTGCGCAAATAGGGCTGCCAGGCCAACTCTGCGTCGGTCAGCACCTCAATCTCCGAGGCGCTGTAGAGCAGGGCAGAGTGGGTGTGGTTGTGAATAGCCAGCCGCAGTTGGCGGTTGGTTTCTGGGAAGTCGTAAGCGGGTCGCACCACCCATTTACCGTAAAGTTGGTTGTGGCTGTAAATATTTAGCCCATTGGCAAAGCGGGTAATCATCGCCTTGCTGCGGGAGGTTACGGCCGTAACCTGCTCCCCGCTCAAAACATCCGTAAAGGGCCGTAAATGGTCAAACGCAAACCAAACTTCCTTCGTGGGTTTTCCGGCAATGGCGGCAGCCACCGCGTCTGCCGCCAGGCGAATTTCTGGTCCTTCAGGCATATTTTCTTATTCCTCTCGCAGAGCCGCTGCATTGTGTACTTCCAGGCCGGCATAACGGCCGTTGCCTGTAAACACCACCCGTTCCTGACCCCCCACTAACTGCGCAAGTTGCACGTCTACCACGGCCGTCAGCGACTCGGCTACCCGCTTACCCATTTCCACCACGTCCGGCCCCTTCAGCAAGCCAAACTGCTCCTCCGCCCCGCGGTGGGCCAGCATGGAGAGGCGGTGCGTTTTATTCCGTAATACCCATTCCACCGTTTCATCCGTCACCGCCAGCTTTTCCACCCTTGCGCCTGTATAGGTAGCAAAGCGGTGCAGCACCCCCTGGTGCCAAAAGCCTACAATGAAGCCGCGAAAAGCAGTGCGCCGCCAGGGAATAATGGCAATGGAGGCGGTCAGGCTTACGCCGGGCTGGGCAAAATGATTGGTCTGCAGCCAAATCCACGCCGCCGGAAAAGATTTGCCCCAATCCTTTTCCATGTAGCCCCGCCCGCCGCTGAAATCTATCTTCTCCCCATCAATTTCTAGCGCCCCCTGAATCTCATGATCCAGGCTGATGACGCCGTGATAGCATTCCATGGTGGGCACCCAGGCGTACCAGCCCATAATGCCCGGCGAGGCCACGGTAACGGGCCAGGGATTCAGCCCGACGAAGCGCAGTTCACCCCGCACCTGCTGCTCCGGGCGCTCCAGGTTTAGGGAGATGGTGTGCGCGGTGAAGCGGTTGGCCTCCACATGCACCTCGAAGGCTTTGGGAGAGGCCCAGAAGCTGCTAATGGGAAATGGGTGATACTGGGCGGTGCCGGTACGGCCGTCCAGCACCTGCACAAAAGCGTGGGGATTCTGGCTCAAAAACACGCCAGGGATAATGGCGAAGCGTTGCTCCCCGCTGGCGTCAATCAGCTTATAATACCAGCCCTCAAAAAAGGGGGGCTTTTTGCCGTGGCCGTGGTACCAGTTGGGGTTCAGAATCGTTCGCAGGCGATGGCCCCAATTCATGCCCTTGCCTCGCAAAATGCAGCCTCAATTTCCGCCAACACGCCGGCCGGTACTGTGCCAATTATGCCCGGTACGCCATCGGCCAGGAAGGTGGAGACTGGCTGTACCACATCGGCCTCATCACAGTGACAGCCAATGCCCTCTTGCCAATACAGCAGCCCGGTTTCCTGGTCCCAGCGCAGGCCAAAAACTGTGTCATAGGCGGCCCACATCCACGAAGTGGTGTTTGTATCCGTTGTCATCTGCTGTTCCTTTGGTGTGCGGTTTTGGGGCAATGATAGCATGGGTGGGGAGGAAACGGCCGTTCTAACACCAACAGTTAAGTAACCATTCCAATTTCAGGGAAGATCCCCCGCGCCTGACCCAAATCGCGCTATAATGGTAACCAGAAAAGGGGGTAACACCATGAGCAAACAAGTGCAGATGTTTGACGCCGAAACCGGGGCCAGCCTGGTGCAAGTTGCCCGGCAAAGCCTGGAAGCATACGTGCGTCACCAGCAGCAATACAGGCCAGAATTAGAAGCCCTGCCCGACAGTTTGCGCCAGCCCGGATGCAGCTTTGTCACCCTGACCAACCACGGCCAACTGCGGGGCTGCATGGGGAATACCCAGGCCCGCTGGCCCCTGGCCGAAGATGTGGCGCGGAATGCTGTATCCGCCGCCAGCCGCGATCCCCGTTTCCCACCGGTTTCCGCCTATGAACTGGCCGAATTGCGCCTGGAGGTAACCGTGCTGACCCCGCCAGAAGAGCTGCCCTACCGCAACTATGACGAGCTGCTAGACAGCGTGCGCCCGGGGATAGACGGCGTCATTCTTTCGTTGGGCATGCGCCGCGGTCTACTGCTGCCCCAGGTGTGGGACCGTCTGACCGAGCCGGACGAATTTTTGCGCATGATTACCTACAAAGCGGGCATCTCGGCCCATGAGCTGATGTCTTATCCGCCTACCGTGACAGCCCATACCTTTCGCGTGCAGCATTTCCACGAACCGGGTTACCGCGAACCGGGAGGGTAACGGCCGTTACCCTGCATGATTAGCAACGGCCGTTTCTCTACTCAGGCAATCATGTGCTTTACGGCGTATTTGCGGCAATAAAGTCCAGAGAATCCTGTAAATCTACCCGGTAGTTGAAGCTGGTGGCCACGCACTGCGCGTCGCCCCAGGAGGTAACCCCGACTATCACTTCCGTGCCGTCTGCCATTTGCCAGAAGGCCGGGCCGCCAGAATCGCCAAAGCAGGTGCCGCCGTTGTCCTGGTTGGCGCTTTGCGACATGTGCAGCCAGACTTGCGTCAGGGACTTGTATTCGGAGTAAGCGAATTGGCGGTAATCTTCATAGGTGATTTCCGGTGGTGGCCATTCCAGAGTACCGCCATAGCCCACCACCACAAAGGGCGCTCCCTGGGCTTTGTCGCGCAGCTCCCCGGCTGCTTTCAGCTCATCTAGAAACCCGGCTGTGGGTAGTGGGGCGGGGGTAATATCGGTGATGGATTCTTCCAAGATGAGCACACCGATGTCGTGGGGATTGGAACCACCCCAGGCATATTCAGGATGGGTGATCGTTGCTTCTACCTTGTGCAGCGTGTTTGGATTGAGGGCATATTCGTCAAAATTGACGTACATGTTGGCCAGCTCTTCATCACTCCAGCCGTCGGTGCAGTGCCCGGCGGTGAGGAAAACCCGGGGATGGATAAGGGTGCCGCTGCACGTTTGCCACAGGCCGTAAGTGGGGTAATCGATAACCATTGCCCCCACGTTGATGTGAGTGGTGTCCATCTCGCCCCAGGTAATAGCCGCCGCGGGTAAAATGATGCCTAGCAGCAGCACCAGCAGCAGCACACCCACCAGCGCGCCGCGCTTGACGCTTCTTGAAACAGGTTTGGTTTGCATTCGTTTTTCTCCTTTTTACAAACAGACAGACAGGATACAAGAAACGGCCGTTAAGACAGCAAGGCTGCCCTTTGCGGCAGGTGACACCGGGCTGTGGGTAAAACGAATGGGGTGGCTCCCGCTTTTGCCGTTTCCACAAGCAACAACAGCATAGCATGAAATAGCTGGTTGTGGCAATGTGTTGCGGGTGAACCAGGGCAATTGCATTCTCTAGGAAAATGCTCTACGTTTAGCAAAAACGTGGAGT
>CAZDEO010000151.1:0-1334 GCA_964504445.1 uncultured Anaerolinea sp.
AAGCGACTTTATCCAATTGTAAAAGTTCAAAAATCAACTTAACTATGCACTAGTCTGTTTAGTGGCTGGTTTGCGAACCAACCAGCCACTAAACAAACCAACCAGCCATTTCCTAAGATTTTCGCCCCTCGTGCATCTAATCCTATAACAACGAAAAAGCCAGCCTGCCCTATGCCGGCTGGCAAATAGCGGACAACGTGATACAAAGACACCATGCTTGAAGACCACGCCCTTATCCAGCGCTGTCAGGAAGGTGATTTAGACGCCTTTGCTACCCTATTCCAACAACATCAGCAGCGCATCTACAACCTGGCCCGCACCATCTTGCGCCACGAAACAGACGCAGAGGATGTAGTGCAAGACACCTTCCTGGCTGTCTTCCGGCACATAGATGCCTTCAAAGGAGACGCTGCCTTTACCACCTGGTTAACCACCATAGCCGTCAATCAATGCCGCACCCGGCTGCGGCGGCACAAGCTACGCCGGTTCCTTTCTCTGGAATGGCTCAATGAGCGCCAGCTAGCGGCTGCGGCTAACCCTTCCGGCAACCCGGCCAGCCTGGTTGCCGCAGGCGAAGAAGCAGACACCTTGTGGCAGCTTGTAGACCAGCTTAATGACCGCCTGCGCCTGCCGCTCCTATTGCGCTACCGCTACGACTTTTCGGCGCAGGAGATTGCCAACATGTTGGACGCTAACCCCAACCGAATTTATCAGCAGTTGTACGAAGGGCGGCAGCGGCTACGGCTACTGGCCCAGCAGCAAGGTGGCTACCCCGCCCCAGCAGAGGCAGAAGGATGAAGAAGAAACGCTTTGTGTTCTTTAATCGGCTGGCAAGCAAATTAGCCCAAACCGGCGACCATGTTCACCCGGCGGAACTGGAAGCTTACGCCGATGGCGCATTACCGCCAGCCAGGGCCACGGCCGTACGCCACCACCTGGCAAACTGCTCCTCATGCCGCCAGCAGTGGCAGGCAGAACAAGCCCTCATCACCGCTTTGCGGCAATCGGCGCCCACCGAACGGCCGTTGCCCACCACCCTAGCTGCCCAATTACAAGCCAACCTATATCGCCGGATGTGGAGGTCTATGATGTTCAACCAAATGCGCTTTTCGCTAAGCCAAGCAGCCACTGCCCTGCTGCTGCTAGTCGCCGTTGGGCTGCTGGTGTGGTGGCAGGCAGGCGGCTTTGATCCCGAACCAGAACCCTTGACCGAAGGCGAGGTGACGCCAGCAAGGGTGACGGCAACGGCCGTCACCCCACCCCCTACTGCCACCCCCGCGCGGCTCCTGCCAACGCCGACAGCCACACCAGCCACACCAGCCACGGCCGGTGCC
>CAZDEO010000151.1:1344-5497 GCA_964504445.1 uncultured Anaerolinea sp.
ATCACCTACCTCGTCGCCCCCGCATACCAGGAAACGGCCCAACTGCTGGCCCGCCGCTTCAACCAGGCCCAAACCCAGTGGCGCGTGCAGCTCTCCACCCAGCTACCATCCGGCTGGCCAGAAACGCCCATCACCGCTGCCACCGACTGCTTTACCGGCGGCAGTGGCGAACTAACCCAGCTGGCCCCCCACCTACACAGCCTGGATGATTATTTAGCCGCCGAACCCGACCTGCTGGCCGACTACCACCCAACGCTGCTAGACGCCTACCGGCAAGACGGCCGTTTGCTAGGGCTGCCCGCCGCCATCACCCCCCAAGTGCTGCACTACAACGCCAGCCACCTGGCCGCCCTAGGGCTAGAACCCCCAACCACCTCTTGGACAGTAGCCGATTTTTGGGAACTAGCCGCTGCCGCGACCATCAACGAAGGCGAAGCACCCATATACGGCTACATCCCCCTAGACACATCCGGCCAAGATGGACTACGTTTTCTGCTGGCCGCCACCGAAACCACCTATTACCACGCCATGCCCCCCCAGGCCACCTACAACGACCCCACCCTGGCTCAACTGCTGCAACAATTGGCGGCTGCCGTCCAGTCTGGCGTGCTTTACCCGCTAGACCTGGGCGGCACGCGCAGCGACATCGGCAACCGCCTCGCCGCTATGGACGCCATTAACCAGGGGCAATCCGCCTTTTGGCCCAACCTCGCCGAACTGCCAACGGCCGTACCGCCCAATTTTGCCGTAGGCGTAGCCCCGCTACCGTACAATGTACCCCTCATGCCCCAACAAAGCATGGCCCACTTCATTTCCCGCCAGGCAGAGCACCCCGCTGGCTGCTGGGCCTGGCTCACCTTCCTCACGGCCCAGCCAGAAATGGTGACCCCCGGCATACCGGCGCGCCAGTCGGTGGCAGCGTCGGCGGCGTATGCCGCCATCGTCGGCCAACCGCAGGCAGCGGTGTACCGCGCTCTGCTAGATGGGCTTACTTTTAGCCGAGAGCCGGCAACGGCCGTACCGCCCCCGCTGCAGCAATGGTGGGAAGATGCGCTTACGGCCGTGTGGCAAGATAGCGTAGCGGCAGAAACAGCCCTGGCACAAGCCCAGGCCAAAGGGCAAGCTGCCCTGGAGTGTATGCTGGCAGCAGGCGCCGATTTGAGCAACGGGGACCCCCAGACCATCACCACCTGCGCCCAGCAAGCCGACCCCACTTACCAGACGCGGGACGCGCTGGGTGGCTTTCTGCTGCTCGATGATGCCCACGACGTGGTAGCCGCTACCAACATGGTGCAATACCGTTCGGCGCAAAGCGTGGACACGGCCGTTGCCTTTTACCAGGATGCTCTCAGCCAGCGCGGCTTTCGCCTGGACGAAAACCAATCCTCCATAACGCCCGAAGCAACTAACTTACTTTTTGTCCGCGAAAATGGGCAGACCCGTCGCCTGCTTATTACCCCTCAGGGGCCAGAAATCAGCGTCAGCCTCACCGGTTCGGGTTGACCACAGATCTAAAAACAAAAGAGGTGGTGATGAGAACGGCCGTTCTCGCCATCACCCCCACAAAATGGCCCCGTTCAGGGCAAAACACGGAGCTTGCTTGTTTTGTGCAAAAAGAGCATAGACAAAAAAGGCAAAAATCGCCCGTATCGAGAAAATAATTAACCGATTTTTCGTAACTGTAAGCCAAGGCCTGTTAAGATCAAGAGCATTCCCAATAGCCCCATCGCCGTCAAAATTGGAGAAAATCCGATTGCCCCAGAAGCAGGCAACAAAACCTGAGTAGCACTGGCTTTCTGCAGGCAAAAGTTTATTCCTACAATATTTAAACTGCCTTCATAAACTGGAGCAAATTGTGTTCTCTGTGAGGTCACAATCCATTGGGCATCTGGTTTTACAGAAACGGCCCAATAGCTCTGACCAGCAGCAAACAGACCAAATTTTCCATCTGGCCCGGAAGTTAAATTGATAGTTGTTTGCTCATCGCTACTGACAAACTCAATAGCTACCCCTTCTACAGGATTTTCACCTTCCCGATCCGTATTTACACAAGAACCATCACCATCCACGTCTTCAAAAACTGTGCCCTGAATTGATCCGCGTAAGCCGGTGGTAGCTGGATTATCTTGAGGCAATGGTGTGGCAGTTGGGGGAACGGGCGTGGGAGGCACAGGGGTTTCAGTGGGACGCGGGGTTTCTTGCGCAGGCGCCATAGTAGGCGTTGGTCGTATTTCTTGAGCCAGCACGAGCGGAGACGTCGCTAAAAACAAAACCAAGATTCCCAAAAAAGGAAGGGATTTTTTAAATTTTTCTATCATCGTTGGCCTCGAATAATTTCAAGTAATATATTTCCGAATAAGATGACATAATAATTTTAATCAATATATTACAATTATTCTGAGGTCAATACAACCCCTTCCCACCAAAGTACCAGTCAGGCTGTCGGGTTAGTGGGAGGTGGGATTTTTCGAGGTTGTGCAAAATGAATAAGGAGGAATAGAAGCCACAAAATAGTGATAAAGAAACCAGTGTACCCAAAAACGGCCGTCGTTGTCTGAATACTGATACCCCAAAAATCCTGCAAAAAACCAGCCCCGTAGGTTGAAACAGACTGAGTTAATGTTAAAAACGCAAACTCAAAAGCGAAAACTCTGCCTCGATAAGAATCAGGCACTAATATCTGTAACAACGCCGCCGAAAAAACCCAAACAATACCAGAGCCTACAGTTCGCACCAGCGTTGCCGCAGAAAAGAGCATCAGGTTGGGCGCGGCACTTAAGCCTAAAATACCCAAAGACAATAGCACAAAACCCAAGGTAATGGCCCACAACATTGGCCGACGCGCATCGCCCAAAAACCGCCGCGCCACAATCGGACCAAGGCCCGTCCCCAATCCGCTCACCACATAAATGATGCCTAATGTAGCCGATCCTCCCGACTTAAGATGCAAAAAGTTGGTTAATTGAGAATTGGTAAGCGGAAATATTTGGTTAGCATAGCCAATCTCCAAGACATTAATAGCTCCCCAAATGAGTGCGCCCGCCCCCTTTACCAGGCTGATGGTCATAATAAATGGGACCCCGGCAAGATACCTAAACCCATCCAGAAAGGTAAGCCAACCCTGCCCTCTTTTGCCTAACGGCCGTACAGTTACCCCTGCCAGAACCCCAATTTTGCTAATAAACCACGCAGAGGCCAAGAATGTTAACGCATCAACTACAAAAGCTGTTGCACTACCGAAAATAGCAGCTACCACGCCCCCCAAAAAAGCCCCAAAAGCCAACATGGTGCTCCACGTCAGGCTATCCAGCGCATTGGCCGTAACCAAATCCTGCCGTGGCACAATATTCGACAGAACGGCCGTGCGTGCCGGAGTAAAAAGAGCACTAAGTGAAAACTGCGTAAAAGTTAAACCATAAAGCAACCAAATTCGATCAGCAGAATCAACAAAAAGAAACCCCAAAACCGTTCCTGCCCGCAAAACGTCCGTTAAAATCAAAATCCGTCTACGGTCAAAACGATCTGCAAACACACCAGCTAGCGGGCTAAACAAGAAAAGCGGTACAAATCGCACCAAAAAAAGATAACTTATCGCAACCCCTGAAGAATTAGAAAGCCTGGCAATTAGCTCCGCAGAAGCCAACAAGTTAAACCAATCCCCCAACTGCGTAATAACGCTACCCAACCACAAGAAACGATAATTTCGATTATTCCGCAATAGATCAAAATATTGCTTCATCACGCGCAAACCCCGAATAAAAAAAGGTCTCTTGGCAATGACCTACTCTCCCAGGGGGTCGCCCCCCAAGTACCATCGGCGCTGGCGAGCTTAACTGCCGGGTTCGGGATGGGACCGGGTGTACCCTCGCCGCTCATATCACCAAGAGACCTTCTCTTTCTTCGTTTCTTGTTAACTCCCCTCAATAACCACCATAACCCTGTCAAAATACCGAGTTCTCCGTACCATGCGTCTTGTAAGCCCTCGACCATTAGTACGGCTTCGCTTAATACATTACTGCACTTACACGTGCCGCCTATCTAGCTAGTCGTCTCCTAGCGGTCTTACCTGTTTCCAGTGAGGGATCTTATCTTAGGGCAAGTTTCCCACTTAGATGCTTTCAGCGGTTATCTCTGCCAGACGTAGCTACCCAGC
>CAZDEO010000152.1:0-5340 GCA_964504445.1 uncultured Anaerolinea sp.
GCATTGCCCTCATCCTGGGCGCATTTGTCGGGATTGCCGCTTTCTTGGGAGCTTTCATGAATTGGAACTTCATGATGGCCGGCACAGCCAGCGCCAACCCGGTGTTATTCACCCTGTCTATCCTGCTAGTACTGGCGTGGAAAACTGCTGGATGGTGGGGACTGGATCGCTGGCTTTTGCCCAAACTTGGCACACCCTGGCGGCCAGGCATCGTGTTCGAGCCGACAAAGGCCAAAACGCCTGGCACATAGACGGTCTCTATTCAAGCGCCTGGCGCTTAATTCCAGAAGCGACAAGTCATAGCTGCAAGCGTCTGGCTGATAGAGTTAAAAATTTACTAAAGGAGTTTTTGTCATGACTGTTACACAAATTATTGTCAACACCGCCGGTATCGCTCTCATTGCCCTTATCGTCTGGTACTTCTGGTTGTACCGCCGGGAAGGGGTACAGGTAGCCGAAATCAGCGGCATCCAGGAAGCGCAAATCAAGGTGAAAGGCGGCTACGACCCTGATGTGATTGTCGTTAAACAAGGCAAACCCGTGCGGCTGCACTTTAACCGGCAGGAATCGGCCATGTGCAGCGAGATGGTCATCTTTGACAAGATCGGCCAGTCCGCCAAGCTGCCGGAAGGGGAAACGGTGACCATCGAGTTCACCCCCCAACAACGGGGCGAAATCCCCTTCCAGTGCCAGATGGGCATGCTACGCGGCAAGGTAGTGGTGCAGTAAGCGTTAGATGAAGCACCGGTCACTCTGGGAATACCCGCCTATGTGATTGGAGGTGATTATGTCTCAAGAAAGCGAACGATACATTCCGGCTTTACGCTTCCGATGGCTGACACCGTTCTATGATCCGGTGCTGCGGTGGGGCATGCGCGAGGCGGGCTTTAAGCGCTCCCTCGTCGAGCAAATGGCTCTTCGTCCGGGGATGTGTGTACTGGATCTGGGCTGTGGTACGGGGACGCTGACGATTATGATCAAACAGCTTCACCCAGATGTCGAAGTAACCGGTATTGATGGCGACCCAGAAGTGTTGGCCATTGCCCATGACAAAGCAGCCAGGGCTGGCATTTCTATTCAATGGGATTCAGGACTGGCTTATCATCTGCCCTATACGGATAGCAGTTTTGACCGGGTCGTCAGCAGCCTGGTGATACACCATCTGGCAATGCCCGATAAGCAGCGCACGTTTCTCGAGGTGCTGCGGGTTTTGCGCCCCGGCGGCGAGCTGCACATTCTGGACTTTGGCAAACCCCGTAACCTGTACACGCGCCTGGTAACGGCCGTCATACGCCGCTTTGAAGAAACGGCCGAACAGTTAGACGGCCGTTTACCTGAGATGCTCGCCAGTAGTGGTTTCATAGAGCTGGACGAGATTCGCCACTTTACAACTGTTTTTGGCCCGCTTGCCGCGCTGAAAGCGGCCAAGCCGGCAGGAGTAGGAAAATGAACACACAAGACGAACTCAAACAGACACAGCGCCTGACGCTGCCGCTTTACAACCTGGGCTGTAGTAGTGGGGATGCCCTCACCGTGGAGCGCATCCTGGCCCAACAGTCTGGGGTGGTTGAAGTGTATGCCAACCCGGCCACAGAGGCGGCTTACATTGTCTACGATCCGGCACTGACGAATGTAGCACATTTGACCATGGTTATCAAACGCGCTGGCTTCGGACCAAGGGAAGATAAAAAGTGAGGCAAGCACGATGACACCCCAACCATCAACCAAACAATTTTTCCGGTCGCGCACCGGTCTGGTGCTGCTGGCCTTCCTGGCTATCGCTGCTTTTTTCCTGATTACGGAGCATACGGCTCACGTCTTCGGCATCCTGCCATATGCCCTATTGCTCCTGTGCCCGGTGTTGCATCTTTTCATGCACCGGGGTCATGGTGACCACGGCGGCCATGGGGATAACCATGACCACCTTGAAGGAGGAAAAGAGTGAACGCTGAAACGCCGGCCTATGGCTTATGGTCTTTGGTTATCATCAACACGGCCGTTTTCGTCATCTTTGCCTTTAGTTTTGCCCGTCCCCGTACCGGCCGTGACTGGCGTTCCTTTGGCGCATTTTCAGCTTTTCTGGTGGCGCTGTTCACCGAGATGTACGGCTTTCCACTGACCCTTTACCTGCTCTCTGGCTGGTTGGGCAGTCGTTACCCGGAAATTGACCTGCTCACGCACAACAGCGGCCACCTGTGGAGTACGCTCCTGGGCTGGCAGGGGGACCCACACTTCAGCCCGCTCCACCTGCTAAGTTATCTGTTCATTGGCGGAGGTTTTTCCCTGCTCAGCGCCGCCTGGAACGTGCTTTACCGGGCGCAGCGCGAACACCAACTGGCTACAACCGGCCCCTACGCTTACCTGCGCCACCCACAGTATGCTGGTTTTACGCTTATCCTGCTTGGCTTCCTGCTCCAATGGCCCACCTTGCTGACGCTGCTCATGTTCCCCGTCCTGGTGGTGATGTATATGCGGCTGGCAAGGCGCGAGGAACGGGAGGCACTGGCCGAGTTTGGCGAAGCTTATGCCAGTTATGCCGCCAATGTGCCTGGTTTCTTTCCTCGCCGGCCACAGATCGTTGAGGAAGGTATCTCATGAAGAAAATTCCGGGTCTCATCGTGCTAATTGTTCTTGCCGCCAGCGCCATCTGGCTGGTACGGCAGCGGGGCATAGAGGAACGGGCTATACGACAGTTCATGGATGAAGCGCAATCAAACGCCCTCGTCAGCTTGAACCGTCGCCGTCCGGACGCGCTGGATGTGTATTTTGCCACTGAAGCAGAGGGCGCCCAGCCAGCCGGTCTGGCCGAAACACAGCAGGCTTACAAAGATTTTATCAACCAACTGCCCACGAACAGCTCCGTGCAGTTTCATTCGTTTGACATCACCGGAGTTGAGGTGTATGAAGATGGCGGCCTGGCGCGGGTGAGTTACCGGCTCCATTTCAGTGTCGTGCGCGGTAGCACGGCCGTTTTCAGCGCCAAAGCGACCCAAAACCTGGCCCTGCTCAAAACGCCACGTGGCTGGCGCATTTCTGGCGGCGACGCGCCACAACTTGAAGACGTGGTTGGCATATGGCCGCCACGATAAGTTTTCGGAGGAACCGAGATGGACGAGAATTGCGAAGTGAAACCGCTGCACAAAAAAGTGACAGCAGAAGAATAACGGTAATGATTCTTCCCTGGTACGCGCAGGGCCGCCTGCTACGCCGTTCACGTGAAATTGCCTCGGCCTTTGCCCGCCATGGGCTGGGCTGGCTGCTGGCTCACGTGGGGCTGGCCGGTCTGGTGCCGTTTGAGCGGGGCTGGCTGGGCCACCGGGTGCGCCAATCCCCCTACACCCAGGCCGAGCACTTGCGCCTGGCGCTGGGCGAACTGGGAGCGACCTTCATCAAGCTGGGGCAGGCGCTCAGTACACGTGCCGATCTGCTGCCGCCGGAATATGTGGCTGAGTTAGCCAGGCTACAGGATGATGCCCCGCCGGTACCTTTCCCAGACATTTGCGACATCATATGCCAGGAACTGGGCCGCCCGCCTGAAGAACTACTGGCTACGTTTGACCCGGAGCCTCTGGCTTCCGCTTCCATCGGGCAGGTGCATACGGGAACGTTGGGCGGTGGCAACCCCCTCGTTATCAAGGTGCAGCGTCCTGGTGTCGCGGAGCAAATTGAGGAAGATCTGCAAATTCTACGCGGCATGGCCGGGTGGGCAGCCGCTCACACCGCCTTTGGCCGTGACTATAACCTGCCCGACCTGATCGAAGAGTTTGCCTTTACCCTGCGTGGCGAACTGGATTACCGCCGTGAAGGGTACAATGCCGAGCAGTTCCGGCAGAACTTTGCCGGGGATGGACGCATCATCATTCCCCGCGTCTACTGGGACTACAGCAACGGCCGTGTCCTGACCCTGGAGCGCGTAGGCGGCATCAAAGTCGCCGATGTGGCCTCGCTAGACGCGGCCGGGATTGACCGGCGCGTAGTCGCCGACAACGCCGTCCAGCTCATGCTGCGCCAGCTTTTTGAGTTTGGCCTCTTCCACGCCGACCCGCATCCGGGCAACTTTTTCGTCCAACCAGATGGGGCTATCGCCTTGATTGATTTCGGCATGGTTGGTCGGCTGGACCGGCGGCTGCAAGACACGCTGCTGCGCCTGGGGCTGGCCGTGGCCCGGCAGGACGCCGAACGGCTGGTGGACGAGCTGTACGCCCTGGGCGTAGCCCGGCGCGGAACCAGCCATGCCGCCCTCCGGCGTGACCTGGATCACCTGCTCAGCCGTTACGCCGGCCGGCCGCTGCAAGAATTGGTAGCCAGGGAAGTAACCGAAGAGATGATGGCCATTGCCTTTCGCCATCATCTGCAACTGCCCGGTGAACTGGTGTTGCTCCTGCGCGTAATCGCCATGAGCGAAGGCCTGGGGCTGCGCCTGAACCCGGACTTTCGCCTGGTGGAAACGGCCGAACCTTACCTGAAGCAATTCTGGCTGCGGCGGTATTCCCCCTGGAACATGGCTTCACAACTGGGACAGGCCGGGTTGGATGCGGCCGAACTGGGGCTGGCGTTGCCCCGCCGCGTGTCTCGCCTGCTGGACCAGGTGGAGCAGGGAGACCTGGCAGTAAACGTCAACTACGCGGGCCTGCGCGAATTTACCCGGCAACTCCAGCGCATGACCAGCCGGCTGTCGCTGGCAATTTTGCTGGCGGCAACGATTGTGGCCTTAGGGCTGGTCATGATGGTCTATCACCCGCCCGGCTGGGAACGCCTGGGTGGGTGGTTGTTTGCCCTGGCATTTTTCATCTCGCTCGGCTTCGGCGCCTGGCTCATGTGGAGCACCTGGCGTGCCGGGCGATAGTTGTAGTCAATCAATAAAGGAAGGTTTACCATGTTAAAAGACCCTGTGTGCGGCAAGCGCATGAACCGCAACAAGGCGCATATCATCATTGAGTACGAAGGCGTCGCCTATTTTCTGTGCTGTCCCCAGTGCCAGTCGGAGTTTGAACGCAAGCCCAAAGCATATGCCCGGCCGGAAATGGGGGAAAAGGTCAAAAAAGGCAAGCGCCGGCCGCACCGGCAACCCCAGTAGTGAGTGACGTGCAGGCCAAATGGCGCTGTTGCCGGGTTGCCCGACGTGTTACGCTCTTAAGAGCAAGCCCGCGGTAGTGCTGTTGGCCTGCCTGATCGTCTGTTGATAATAACGTCGTGATGCGGACGAGAAACCGGCCACGGCAGTAAGTAGTACGGAGGATGTTATGAGAACTTTCGATTTGTTTGAAGGCATAGAATTCAACGAAAGAAATGCCCATGCCGAATCGCTGCACAGCAATGAGGAAGGGCGGGCTCTGCGTT
>CAZDEO010000153.1:0-5339 GCA_964504445.1 uncultured Anaerolinea sp.
CACGTCTCCGGCATCGTGGCTGGTCAAAAAAATGGTCACCCCTTCCTGCTCGTTTAGGTAGCGGATGGCGTCCCGAATTTGTCGCTTCGCCACCACATCCAGGCCAATGGTCGGCTCATCCAGAAAGATGAGGCGCGGGCGGTGGAGCAGGGAAGCGGCAATCTCACACTTCATGCGCTGCCCCAGGCTCAATTTGCGCACCGGCGTTTGCAGCAAATGCTCAATTTGGAACGCTTCAACCAAAAAGTCGCGCCGCTTCTGGTAAGCGTCCATGTCCAGCTCATAAATGCGGGCAAAGAGACGAAAGGTGTCTTCTGGCGGCAGGTGGTACCAAAGCTGGGGCTTCTGTCCAAACACGGAGCCGATGTGGTAGGCCAGCTTCCGCCGCTCTTTCCAGGGGGTAAAGCCCAGCACGCTGGCTTCTCCGGCGCTGGGGTAGAGGATGCCGGTGAGCATTTTGATGGTGGTGGACTTGCCCGCGCCATTGGGACCAATGAAGGCTAGCAGTTCGCCCGCTTCCAGGGTGAAATTAACGTCGGACACGGCCGTTACCGCCTTCATCTCCGGTTTCCACACCGCCCGCAGGCTGCCCGCCAGCCCCGGCGCTTTCTGCTTCAATTGGAACTTCTTAGCCAACCCGCGCACCGTTACCGCAGAACGGCCGTTGCGCCCATATCCAGTTGCCATCCCATCACCTCCCGAAATGTGAACCGTAATGCGTAAAACGTGAAACAACGCAGTTGTCCATCACGTTTTACGTTTCACGCCAAACAAAAAAGACGCGGTGGTGATTCACCGCGTCCCTGGAAAACAAGTGCTGAATGTATGTTTTGACGTTTTACCCGTTCAAGCCTCTCATCCTGTCTCCGACGCCGGAACCACCCGTGCACGGCCGTTACCAATGCCTACGCACATAGGTTGGCTTTCGCTGGTCCATACAAATAAATAAGTCGCAAACGTCATCATGGCGGCATGGTATCACGCCCAGGCCAGAGGTGTCAAGCATCAAGCGGCTTTTTGCCCAGCAAATCAAAGCGATACACAGGATCATAGCCAGCGGGACGCAAACGGCCGTTCACCCGCGCCATCCCTGCTCGCTCGGAAAGCGCCAACACCGGCCAACCCGTCCGCTGCACGTAAGCCCGAATCATTTCGTCTTCCGCCGGTTCATAATGGCACCAAACCGCATGGCCCAGCACCAAATTCAGCCCATAGGTGTCTGTCAGACCCACCACATTCTCGTCCATGTGCACGCAGGTCATGATGTCGCTGCCCAGCACAATGGCCCCGGCGCTGCCACCATACAGCAGCCCACCCGCCCCCGCAAAGCCTTGCAGCGCGTGGTCAAATCCGGTGCGTTGCAGTTCGTGGCGCAGTAAAAAGGTATTTCCTCCGCCCATATACACGGCATCAAAACGCAGCAGTTCGTGGGGATCATGGGCTGTCAGGTCAGTCCACATCTCTATTTTGTCCAGGCCAAAAGGTTGGAACACCTCTCGAATCCAGGCATAACAAGCAGACCAGGGGCGCTCCAAACCACGCAGGGCAATAGGCCAGTACAGCAGGCGACCACCCGCTGGCAGCCAGTTAGCAAACTGTTCATCCAAAGGGTGTGAGTCTGCGGCATCCCCGCCCCCGGCCAGCATGATACGCATGGTTACGCCTCCTTTTGGCCAACGTATAAAAGATGATCCGCTTCCCGCTGCGGATCGCTGTCATGAAGCTGCTCAACCGGGTTCATCGTCGCGCTCCTACCAGGAAAACTGGTACTTTACCCCTTCCGACGTTTTCACTTCTCGCCAGCCATAGCTGCCCAGACGCACGTTAGAACGGCGACCAAAGGTGCGCAGGTGAGCGGCAATGGCTTCGTCGCCAAAAGCTGCCGCTTCATCAAACAGGTCCACGGTGTTCACGCCCAGCTTGCGGGCTACGTGGTGAAAAACGGCCAGCGCCACTTCTACGTTGCGTTTGGGAGGAATGGTGTAATTGGCAACGGCCGTGCCTACCAACCCCCGCAGCAGCCACCCCCGGTCTTCATAGCGCATGGCCAGCGTCGCTGCCCGGTGCCCAAAAATGCCAAAGAACGACCGCTGGCCCGGCGCCAACGCCTGCTGAAATCGCTCCCGCTCCGTGGGCGTAGCCGCCATCAGCCTATCCACCATCGCCGCCAGCCGCTCATCCAGCTCCCCCGGCAGCGACTCCTGATAATAATCAATCACCTGTAGCTGCTGCAAGAAAGCGACAGCGTCCTCAATGAAACCCTGAAAAGCGTTCCCGTTATCCATTTCCACTCTGATAGGAACACAGAGAACACCGAGCAGACACAGAGATTCACAGAGTTTTTTCTTTGTGTTCTCTGTGAATTCTCAGTGCGCTTTGTGTACCCCCTATTTCCCGCTGTGCTCAATCAAACTCTTGCCCGTCATCTCTGGCGGCTGCTCTACCCCCATCAACTCCAAGATGGTGGGCGACACGTCCGCCAGAATGCCGCGGGGCTTCATATTCAAATAGCCATCATGCCCAATGACGAAGAAGGCCACCGGCTGGGTAGTGTGGTAGGTATGCGGCTTGCCTGTGTACAGGTCAATCATACGGTCACAGTTACCGTGATCGGCCGTGACGCAGGCCACGCCGCCCTTGGCGACAATGGCTTCCACCAGCCGCCCGGCGCACTCGTCCACCGCTTCCACCGCCTTGATGGCTGCTTCCAGCACGCCAGTGTGTCCCACCATGTCCGGATTGGCAAAATTCACCAGGATAAAGTCATCATCGTGCTCTTGGATGCGCTGAAGGACTGCCTCCGTCAGCGGGTAGGCGCTCATTTCTGGCTGCAAATCATAGGTAGGCACTCTGGGCGATGGCTCCAGGTGGCGCTCTTCGCCGGGGTACATGGTCTCTACGCCACCGTTAAAGAAGTAGGTCACATGGGCGTATTTTTCCGTTTCGGCGGCGTGGAACTGCTGCAATCCCTGCTTGCTCACCACTTCCGCCAGGGTGTTGGTTATTTCTTGCTCAGGAAAGGCCACGTGTACGGGGTACGCTTCGTCATAATTGGTCATGGTCACAATGAAGAGGTCTTCGATGAACGGCCGTGCAAACCCATCAAACCCCTCATCAGTAAAAATTGTCACCGGTTGGCGCATGCGGTCAGCGCGGAAGTTGTAGAAGATGATGCTATCCCCCGGCTGCACGGTCACGTCGCGGTCCGTGTCAATGGCTACCGGCCAAATAAACTCGTCCGTCACCCCCTCGGCATGGGATTGTGTGATGGCTTCGCGGGCGGAAACGGCCGTGCGTCCCTCGTGCCCCTGGTGATTGGCAATCACCTCGTACCCCATTTGCGTGCGCGCCCACCGTTTGTCCCGGTCCATGGTGTAGTAACGGCCGCTCACCGAGGCCACCGTCACCGCCTTTTTTTCCTGGTAAGCCTCCAGCGCCACCAAAAAATCCTCGCTGCTCTCCGGGGGAGTGTCACGGCCGTCGGTAATCAAGTGCAGCACCGGCGTCAACTCGTGGGCATTCACCATATCCAAAATGGCATACATATGGTCACTGTGGCTGTGCACACCGCCAGGGCCAAACAGGCCAATCACATGTACCTTGCCCCCTTTGTCTTTGGCCGATTCAATGGCCTGCACCAACGCTGGCGTCTTACTGAACGAGCCATCCCGAATGGCCAGGTTAATTCGCGTCAGGTCCTGGTACACAATGCGCCCCGCCCCCAAATTCAGATGCCCTACCTCGGAATTGCCCATCTGGCCTTCGGGCAAGCCCACGCCCTCGCCAGAAGCATCCAGCACGCTGCGTTCCAGCTCCCGATTCCACTTATCATAGTTGGGCGTATGTCCCAAAACCACGGCATTTCCCGCCGCATTTTCCCGAATGCCCCACCCATCCAGAATGATGAGGGCGACCGGTTTATAGCTTTCCATGGGTTTTGTCTCCTTGTTGTCCGTACCAAAGTATTAGGTGCTTTGGTATCAGATGTCATGATACCTGAACAGTTTCCACTTGACACCCAATTTTCTGATCCCTGAAAATGAAAAAGGCGGCAGACTTTTGTCTACCGCCTCTGTGGCTCCTCAGGTTGGACTCGAACCAACAACCCTGCGGTTAACAGCCGCATGCTCTGCCATTGAGCTACTGAGGAACAGCGAAGGGGATTATACCAGAGGCGGTTGCTACGTCAAGATTATTTTGCCACAAAGGGTGCGGCGTAGGGGCGCGACAGGCGGGCAATCATCTGCGCTATTTGGCACCAACTGGCCTTTCCGCCTGTCTCGCCCTGGTTGGGGGGGCACGGCCGTGTGTGGGGCGAGACGGCGCGGAATGGGAGCCGTCCGTTTGGCAAAGGTGTTACCGCGCCGTCGCGCCCGTACAATGTTGTGCACGGCGTAGGGGCGCGACAGGCGGGACGGGCCTTCGCTATTCGCCAACACCTGGTCTCCCGCCTGTCTCGCCTTGGTTGGGCGGTGCGCATTTATGGGGCGAGACGGCGCGGAGAAACGGCCGTGCGCTTCAGCCAAATACCGCCCGCGCCGTCGCGCCCGTACCGGAGGGTGCCCTATGGATGGTATGTCATTTTGGGTAGAAGGGCGTCCAGGTTGTCGCGGTCTTCATCCCAACGGGCAGGGTTATTGACAATGTATTGCCGGGTGGCGTTCAATTCGCGCTCGTTGCGGATGATACGTTCGTAATAGCCGCGATGCCAAACGGCCGCTCCTTTGCTGTGACGGAGATTGTTGATGCGGGCGGTAACGGCCGTTTTATATCGCCCCACGACCACACCCAATGATCCGGCCAACGCGTGGGCAAAATCTCCACTCGATCGGGTCATGTCCGCTTGCGTTGGGTAGGCCACAAACACCAGGATTGCGTGGATGTGGTTGGGCATGACCACCCATTCGTCTAGCATTACATGGCGGGCGTGGGCCTGTTCGGGAATACGGATGAGGGCATGGGCGGCGATTTCATGAAACACCTGCTGCGTAAACAGATTCTCTCGCTGGTGGGTGCAAATGGTCACAAAATAATAACCCGGCATCCGGTAATCCCACCCCGGCAGCCGGATTGAACGGCGGTGATGTTTGTGTGGATCATATCGCGGCATGTTTCTATCCTCCCAATACCCCCAATTTATACCCCGCCCAACACAATCTGTGTAGGGGCGCGATAGGCGGGTAATCATCTTCGCCATTCGGCACCAACTGGTTTCCCGCCTGTCTCGGCCTGGTGGGTGGGCACGGCCGTTTGTGGGGCGAGACGGCGCGGAGAAACGGCCGTTCGCTTCAGCCCAATACCGCCCGCGCCGTCGCGCCCGTACCATGTCGTGCGCGGCG
>CAZDEO010000154.1:0-5226 GCA_964504445.1 uncultured Anaerolinea sp.
TTATTTTTTGTGTCGGGAATTTTGGCGCGCGCCTTTTTCCCCGACAGTGCCATTTTCCGGCAAAAAACAAGCCTGGCGGACGAGATAGGGGTAAAATTAGTCGCGTTGTTTACACCGGAGAACGGAGGTTTAGCATGGCAACACAATCATCGGTTTCGCCGCTGAATACCGCAACGTCGGTTTCTAATGATGCGCTGCGTAAGCGTCCGCGCATTGGCGAGAGCCTGATTAAGGGCTTTCTTTTTTTGTGCGGCATTTTGTCTATTTTTACGACAATAGGCATTGTGTATATATTGGTCGAGGAATCTATTGCCTTTTTTGGGCGGACGCAGTGGGAGAATACCAATAAGCCCATTGCGGCCGACATTTCCGCTACTGACCGCATTTTCGATGTTGGCACAGCGGGCGGCGCAGTAAACGCAGGGGATGTGGTGCGCCTGAATGATGAAATTTTGCTGGTGGAAGCTGTAAATGGCCTGACAATCACGGTTGAACGTGGTTATCGCGATACGGTTGCTGTGGCGCATGGTGCGGGCGTGGTGCTGCAGCGGGCTAACGACGTGGACCTGGCGAAAACCATTACTACGACGAAATGGATTCCGCAGTTGGGGCAGTTTGGGTTGTGGCCGCTGGTATTAGCAACCATTATGACCAGCTTCATTGCTATGCTGGTTGCCTTGCCCTTGGGGTTGGCGTCAGCCATTTACCTGAGCGAGTACGCCTCGGAACGCGTGCGCAGTACCTTGAAGCCAATTTTGGAGGTGCTGGCAGGGATTCCCACGGTGGTTTATGGGTATTTTGCTCTGATTTTTATGACGCCGCTGCTGCGCTCTATTTTTGGCGTGGAGACGGTGGAAATATTTAACACGGCGTCGGCGGGTATTGTGGTGGGGATTTTGATTATTCCGTTGGTAAGCTCCATGAGTGAGGATGCCTTGCACGCTGTGCCCCGGTCGCTGCGTGAAGCGGCTTATGGCCTGGGGGCTACGCGGCTGGAAACGTCGCTGAAGGTGGTGTTACCAGCGGCGCTATCGGGCATTACGGCCGCTTTTGTGGTGGCTATCTCGCGCGCCATTGGGGAGACCATGGTTGTGGCCATTGCCGCTGGGGCGGGGCCAAAGAACTTTGACCTGGGTACGGACTCTTTGTTTGGCTATGTGCTGAACCCGTTTGTGGCAGCGGAGACGATGACCGGCCACATTGTGCGCATTAGTGGTGGGGATTTGAGCTACGATTCGATTGATTACAATAGTTTGTTTGCCATTGGCCTGCTGCTGTTCATGATTACTTTTGTATTGAATCTGTTTGCCCGTCATTTTGTGGCTCGCTACCGTGAGGTGTACGAATGATGAGTGATCTGGACCAATCTTCACGGCCGTTGCCTGTCAGTTCTGGGTCTTACCCAGAAGGGGAGAAGCTGCAGGGGCAAATTCAAACCCGGCACCGCCGCGGACAGATTTGGCGGTTGGCTTTTTTGGGCGCTTTGTTGGTGGCGATTGTAGCCTTGGGGGCGCTGCTGTACACCATCATCAATGATTCTTTTGGGTATGTAGTGGTGGTGAACAAGGTTGATCCGGAACGGTTAACTTTGGATGTGCTGCAGGAGCGGCTTTTGGGGGCGGCGAATACCTTTGCCAGTGAGGATGACACGGAATTGGCGGCAGGGGTGGCGGCTAACCCTGACGCGATTGGCTTTTTTGGTTTTGCTTATGCCCAGCAGTTGGCTGGTGCAGGGGTGAAGGTGGTACCGGTGACGGGCGTGATGCCGGGGGATGAAACGGCCGTTACCGACTACCCCTTGGTACGGCCGTTGTACCTTTACTCGTCGGCTGCTGTTTTGCAAAGCAACCAGGCGGCAAACCTGTTTTTGAACTACCTAATAACCAACGTCAACGACCAGATGGGCCAGATTGGCTATTTGCCCATCGACGCGGCGGGAACGGCCGTTTCCCAACAAAGCTGGTTGCGGGCCAATGTTGCCCTGGGTCTCTCGCCGGGCCAGTGGGCGGTCATCGATCCCGCAGGCATCGGCGGAACGGTGCGCATCTCTGGTAGTTCCACGGTCTTTCCGCTGACAGAGCATATGCTGGCGGAGTTTGCGGCGGCTGGCTTTGCAGGCAGTTATAGCAACACCGTTTCGGGCAGCAGCGCTGGTCTGGCGGCTTTCTGTGCGGGCGAGGTAGATATTGCCGCTTCGAGCCGTCCGATTAAGTCAGGTGAGTTTGAAATATGCCGGCAGAACGGCCGTTTTCCCCTGGAGTTTCAGGTGGGTATTGACACGTTGGCCGTGGTTGTAAACGCCACCAACGACTTTGTGGGCAATGTTTCCCAAGAGAAGCTACAGGCCCTGTTTACCACAGCAGCAACGTGGACCGACGTGGACCCTGCCTGGCCTTCACGCCCTATTCAGCGCTTTGTTCCCGACAGCGCCAGTGGCACGTTAGACTTTTTTATTGAAACAGTTTATGAAACGTCGCTCCAAGATTTGCCCAAAGAGGACCTGGTGCGCATTTTGGCCGCCAACATTACCCTGGGGCGTGGACGCACGCTGGAGCGGGAGCAGCGGTTCTTTGAAAATGCGCTGGTCTTTGAATCACCGGAACTGTGGAACGAGGTCTGCGCCCGGCCGGCGGCAGAACGGCCGTCAGGCTGTACGGCCCCTGTGCGCAGCCAGGGCGATGTGTATGACCTGATTGTGCGGGAAGTAGTGCAGGAAGACGTGGTAAAGGTGTACAAATTGGTGGACTCCATCTTGCAGCGCGCTGAAATTACGGTCGCTGTGGCTCAAGAGTATCCTAACGGGCAGTTGGTGTTCCGTTCCTGGTTAACCGGAGACTTTATCACCGACCCTCAGTCAAGTACGCCGGAGTTTGCCGGGGTGCGCACAGCCATTTTTGGTTCTTTATGGGTGATCATCATTACTATCTTGTTTTCTTTCCCCATTGGCGTGGGCGCCGCCATTTACCTGGAAGAGTACGCGGCCGACAACCGGCTTAACCGCTTGCTGCAAACCAACATCAACAATCTGGCCGGTGTTCCCTCTATCATCTATGGCATGTTGGGGCTGGCTATTTTTGTGCGGACATTAGAGGCTTTTACCAGTGGGGCGCTCTTTGGGGCAGTGGAATCGACGACCACGGCCAACGGCCGTACCATTCTCTCCGCAGGGATGACTTTGGGGCTGCTCATTTTACCTATCATCATCATCAATTCTCAAGAGGCGCTGCGCGCTGTGCCTGGTTCCTTGCGGCAGGCCGGCATGGCCCTGGGGGCCACCAAATGGCAGACCACCTGGGCGCACGTGTTGCCCAACGCTTTGCCAGGCATTCTTACGGGCACCATTTTGGCCGTGTCCCGCGCTTTGGGCGAGACGGCGCCGTTGGTGGTTATTGGCGCTTCTACCTTTATTACCATTGACCCTTCTGGCCCTTTTTCTAAGTTCACCACGTTGCCAATTCAAATTTACCAGTGGACATCGCGGCCACAAGCTGAATTTCGCAACATAGCCGCGGCAGCGATTGTGGTGCTACTGACCTTGTTGTTAACGCTCAATGCAACGGCCGTGCTGCTGCGTAACCGTTACAGCAACCGTATGGGGTAATTTATAATGATCAATGCCAACAACAAAAATGGGCAATACGCCATCGAAGCCCAAAACATCCACATTTACTACGGCAGCTTTCGCGCCGTCAAAGACGTAACCCTGCGCTTTGTGCCACGGCAGATTACCGCCCTCATTGGTCCCTCTGGCTGCGGCAAAAGCACCGTGCTGCGCTCCTTTAATCGTATGAACGACCTCATCCCCACCTCGCGCCTGGATGGCGAAGTGCTGTACCAGGGGCAAAACATCTACGCCAACGACGTGGACCCAGTCGAGGTGCGGCGGCGCATTGGCATGGTGTTTCAGAAGCCAAACCCCTTTCCCAAGAGCATTTACGACAACATTGCCTGGGGCGCGCGTATTAACGGCTACAAAGGGGATATGGATGAATTGGTGGAGCAATCTTTGCGCCAGGCAGCCTTGTGGGATGAGGTGAAGGATAAGCTGAGCCAGAGTGGTCTCTCTCTTTCTGGCGGGCAGCAGCAGCGTTTGTGCATTGCCCGTACCATTGCCGTCAAGCCAGAAATCATTCTGATGGATGAGCCTGCTTCGGCCTTAGACCCCATCGCCACGCTGCGTATTGAGGAATTGATTCAGGAGTTGAAGCAAAAGTACACCATCCTGATTGTGACCCACAACATGCAGCAGGCCGCGCGGGCTTCAGACTACACCGCTTTCTTTAATATGGGTGAAGATCGCGCCGGGTATTTGGTGGAATACGGCCGTACCAACGACATTTTTACAAACCCGAAAGATGAGCTGACGGAACAATACATTACCGGCCGTTTTGGGTAAGGAGAATCAGGTTGCCATGTTACGAAACACCTTTGATCGCGAGCTGCGCCGGCTAAAAGATGAAATCCTGAGTCTGGGTAGTGAAGTGGAAGAAAACCTGCTCAAAAGCGTCGATGCGTTGGTGTCGCGAAATGAGCTGCAAGCACAGCGTCTTATTCAGGCCGATGCCCTGGTTAACGAAAAACGCATTCGCATTGGGCTGGATGCCCTGACCCTGATTGCCACCCAGCAGCCCATTGCCGGGGACATGCGGGTGATAGCCGCCATTTTAGAGATTGTGGGCGAGTTGGAGCGCATCCATGACTACGTAAAAGGCATTGGCCGCATTACCCTGATGCTGGGTGACGCACCGAATCTGGATAGAGCGCTTATGTCAGATTTTCCGGAAATGGCAGAAAAAACAACTCACATGCTGCACCAGGCTCTGACTGCTTTTGCCGACCGGGATGCCTTTTTGGCCCGAGAAGTACCCAAGGAAGATGACCTGGTAGATACCATGTACAAGCAAACCTACCAGCGTGTGATTCGCTCCGTAATTGCCAAACCGACCTCAATCGAAGAAGCAAATTTGCTAGAATGGGCGTTGCACAATATTGAGCGTTCAGCCGACCGGGTGACGAACATTTGCGAATGGGTCGTTTACATGGTGGAAGGTAAATATCTGGAAATGGATACGGAGATGGAAGCCCCTCCGGAATTGGCCGATTGACCTTTGGATAATGATTGGTAGCAGCTTAGAAGAAAGCCTTTGGCTATGGCAATTGCGGCAATCTGGCTAATATTGCTTTTGTGTTAACCCTTGATTGGTGGCCAAAAAATCGACGAAACAC
>CAZDEO010000155.1:0-5109 GCA_964504445.1 uncultured Anaerolinea sp.
GGTAGCTGTTGGCGTCAAAGCGGCGGGTAAACTTGTGCCCGTTGTACTTTAAGTAACTTTCCACCTCAAACTCCGTCTGGAACTCATAGCCGAAGCGTTCTCGTCCGCGCAGCCGCCGCCCAAACTTCTCCTGCATCGAGTCATCGCTCAGGTAAGTGATATGCCCCACCATCCGCGCCACCGCCAGCCCTGCGTCCGGCTTTTGCGCCCGGTGGTAGTAGTCGCCATTGTGCCAGGACGGATCGGCGTAGATGGCTTGCCGCCCCACCTCGCTAAAGGCAATGAGCATGGGACTGTGCCGCGCCGTGGTCGCCAGAGGAATGGCCGCGCGGATGCGTTCCGGGTGGTTGGCCGCCCAGGCCAGCACCTGCATCCCGCCCATAGACCCCCCGGCCACGGCAAAGAGTTTGTCAATGCCCAAATGGTCAATCAGCCGCACCTGGGCGCGCACCATGTCCTGAATGGTCACCACCGGAAAGCTAAGGCCGTATGGTTTGCCCGTAGCCAGGTTAACGCTGCTGGGGCCGCTGCTGCCGTAGCAACTGCCCAACACGTTACTACAAATAACAAAGTAGCGGTTGGTGTCGAAGGCTTTGCCGGGACCAATGCAGTCGTCCCACCAGCCTACCTGCATCTCCCCTTCTTCCCGGTGCAGGCCGGCAGCATGGGCGCTGCCGCTAAGGGCGTGACAGATAAGGATGGCGTTGGACCTGTCCGCGTTTAGCGTGCCGTAAGTCTCGTAGGCCAGCGTCACCGGGCTGAGCGCCGCGCCGCTGTCCAGGGCAAAGGGCTTGTCCGCTGCAAAGGTAAAGAATTGGGTCTTCACAATGCCGATGGTGTCCATAGTCAGGATGGGGAAGAGTGAGAGCGAGAGCAAGAGCTAGAATAGAAAGAATGACTCTTTCTCTCGCCCTCGCTCTAGCTGTTTAACGCCTGATCCAAATCCCACAACAAATCTTCCGCGTCTTCCAAGCCAATGCTCAGGCGAATGAAGTCCGGTGTAACGCCAGCGCTGGCTAATTCCTCGGCGCTAAGCTGGCTGTGGGTGGTGCTGGCGGGGTGGATGGCCAGGCTCTTGGCGTCGCCGACGTTGGCCAGGTGGCTAAAGAGCTGCAGGCTGTCGATGAAGCGCTCCCCGGCGGCCCGCCCGCCCTGGATGCCGAAGCCCAGGATGGCCCCGGCTCCTTGGGGGAAATATTTCCTGGCCCGCTGGTGGTCAGGATGGTGGGGCAGGCCGGGGTAGCTGACCCAGCTTACCTGGGGGTGCTGCTCCAGAAACTCAGCCACGCATTGGGCGTTAGCCACGTGCCGCTCCATGCGCAGGCTGAGGGTTTCGATGCCCTGCAGGGTGGCCCAGGCGTTGAAGGGGGCCTGGCAGGCACCAATGTCGCGTAGGATTTGCACGCGGGCCTTGAGGATGAAGGCGGGCGGTCCCAAGTCGGCGTAGACCAGGCCGTGGTAGCTGGGGTCGGGGGTGGTGAAGTTGGGGAAACGGCCGTTGCCCCAGTCAAAATTCCCGCCATCCACAATCACCCCGCCAATCGTCGTGCCATGCCCACCCAAAAACTTGGTGGTGCTGTGGGTGACGATATTCGCCCCCCACTCCAAGGGGCGGCACAGGTAAGGGGTGGCAAAGGTGTTGTCAATGAACAGCGGCACGCCGTGGGCACGGGCAATCTGCGCCACCTCATCAAAGGGAAAGACGGTAATGTCCGGATTGCCCAGCGTTTCGCCATAAATCAGCTTCGTATTGGGGCCAATGGCCGCGGCAAAAGCCGCCGGGTTCGCCGGGTCCACAAAGGTGACCGAAATGCCCAGGCGAGGGAAGGTGTAGTTAAACTGATTGTAGGTGCCGCCGTACAGCCGGCTGCTGCTAACAATGTGGTCCCCCGCGCCGCACAGGGTGAGGATGGCCATAGTTTGCGCGCCGTGGCCGCTGCTGGCTGCCAGCGCCCCCACCCCACCTTCCAGGCTGGCAATGCGCTGCTCCAGCACGTCGGTGGTGGGGTTCATGATGCGCGTGTAAATATTGCCCAGTTCCTTCAGGGCAAAGAGGTTAGCGGCGTGCTCCGTGTTCTCAAACTGGTAGCTCGTCGTCTGGTAAATAGGCACGGCACGGCTGCCCGTGGTGGGGTCGGGCTGCTGCCCGGCATGCAGTTGGCGGGTGGCAAAGCCATAGTCGCGGTTGCTCATGATTCATCCATCTCCTTTGATTGTGGCGTGCCCGCAAACATACGTTGCTGTAGGGGCGAAAAATCTTTCGCCCCTACAAACGGCGTTTCCAAGCACATAGATTGACGTCACCAACAAGGGGCGGTTTCGCGTGGGCTTGTCCGGACAAGGCTTGCGGTTCGCAGAAAAAAAGCCCCTCTCGAAGTGAGAGGGGCTTTTGTCTTCTGGTTTGCTTCCTGGCAATTTGCCAGGCCACACAAACGACGCTCTCATCTTCCAGATTACTCTGACGGAATTGGCACCCTGACGCTTGCGCCGGGTTGCCGAGGTTTCATCGGGCCGTTCCCTCCACCTCTCTGGATAAAAGTGACGTTATTCAGTTGTTGGCGGGAAGTATAGTGACCGCCGCGGGTGATGTCAAGGGCAAATTATCAATCGCCTTTGTAGGGGTGAGACAGGCGGGGCAGGTTTTTGCCTGTCGTCAGCGCCCTGTCTGCCGCCTGTCTCACCCTTAACGCCAAACCGGGCGAGACGATGCGGAGAAAAGGCGGTCTGTTTTTCTCAAGTCGAACCCGCACCGTCTCGCCCCTACCCATCCTCATATACATTGTAGCCCAATGTCGGTTGGGGCGAAAAATATTTCGCCCCAATGGGTTGACAAGCAGGCCACCATGCAGTAAATTTTTTGCATGCTGGCCTCCGGCAAGTCGCACCGGTCAAGGCAGAAAACGTTCCAGACAGCCCCACCAACGCTTACGACCGGTAACCGTTTCCATATACCCTGGCGTCCAGAGGGGGTGCAGGGCTGCCGACCTGCATGTGTGTTTCTGGTCGCCGCCAAAACCATACGCACAAGGAGAAACTACCATGAGTGTCAAATATAACGTAATGCCCCGTAGGAACCCGCAGGATCAGGCTGCCCCGCCCAAGTATTACCCCGTGGTAAAAAGCAGCGGGCGCACCACCCAGCGCGGCCTGGCGCAGAAAGGCGCGCAGATTTCCACACTGAGCGCCGCGGACCTGGCCGCCGCCCTGGAAACGCTGCTGGCCCTGATTCCGCAAGAGCTGATGGCTGGCAATATTGTCGACCTGGGCGATTTTGGTTCTTTCCGGCTCAGCATCAAGTCTGAAGGCTCAGATAATGAGGAGGACGTCACCTCGCGCAACATTAAGAGCGCCCACGTGCGCTTTACGCCGGGGAAAGAATTCAAGGATGCTATGAAAACCGTGCAGTTTGAGAAGCTGTAAGCGGCGATTGCCAAAGAGACGCCCGTCTCATGCACAACAGACGGGCGTCTCTCGCCTGATAGGCAGGCATCTCTTCACAACTCTTTTTGGAGAGGTAAGTTTAGGTGGCCGTGTCTTGGCAAACAATGGCCCACACCTTATACTCAGCGAATCGAAACAATCAGGGAATAGACATCCGATTTCTGCGAGAAATCGGATGTTTCGTCTGGTGGGCGGCAGCGGCCACCAGGAAACAGCGCCAAACATGAACCAACCCGGCAACCATATCAAGTCCAAACAGCGCGTCGCCGACCACGGGGAGGTTTTCACCCCAGCGTGGCTGGTCGAAGCCATGCTTGACTTGGTGAAGGAAGAGACCGAACGCATTGATTCCCGCTTCCTGGAACCCGCCTGCGGCAGCGGCAACTTCTTAGTGCAGATTTTGCGCCGCAAGTTGGCCGCCGTCGAACTGAAGTATGGCAAATCCGACTTTGAGCGGCAGCAGTACGCGCTGCTAGGGTTGATGTGCATTTACGGTATTGAGCTGCTGGCTGACAATATCGCCGAATGCCGTGCCAACGTGCTGGAAATCTTTGCCGATTACCTGAAACTGGACGAGGCCGATGACCTCTATCGCGCTGCGTCCTACGTTCTGTCACAGAATCTCGTGCATGGCGATGCGTTGACGATGCGCACCCACGATGACCAGCCCATCACCTTTGCCGAATGGGGCTACCTGGGCAAGGGCAAATTCCAGCGCCGCGACTTTCGCTACGATACCCTCACCCTCTCGTCTACCTTTAGCCAGCAGGGGTCGCTCTTTGCCCACCTGGGCATGCACGAAATTTTTCGGCCTGCAGCCACCTACCCGCCGCAAACGGCGGCTGACCTGGCCGCTGCCGACCTGGCCGCTGCCGACACGCCACAGGAGTCTCCATGAGTACCCAAGCCACTGTACCTGCCTCCATTCCGGTTTTACGTTGGGCCGCCCAGCGCGCCGGTCTGCATGACGACGACCTGACTGCCCGCTTCCGCAAGTGGCCATTGTGGTTGAGCGGTGAAGCCCACCCCACACTGCGGCAACTGGAAAAATTTGCTCGTCTTACTCACACCGCTATCGGCTACTTCTTCCTGCCCGAACCGCCCACATTGGCTCTGCCCGTGCCGGACTATCGCACTCTGCGCGATGAAGCCCTGGCTGTACCCAGCAGCAACCTGTTGGATACCATTTACCTATGTCAGCAGCGGCAGGAGTGGTATCGGGATTACGCCCGACTGCACGGTCTACCCGCACTCACTTTTATCGGCAGTGCCACCACAGAAGATGCACCCGAGACCATTGCCCAACAAATGCGTGACGTGCTGGGCTTATCCATTGCTGAGCGCCAACAATTGCCCACGTGGACTGATGCCCTACGCCAGATGATTGCCAAAGCTGAGGATGCCGGAGTGATGGTGATGGTCAGTTCCATCGTGGGCAGCAACGGCCACCGCAAACTGGATGTGGCCGAGTTTCGCGGTTTTGTATTGGCCGACGATTTGGCACCATTGATTTTCCTGAATGGCGCAGACAGCAAATCCGCGCAGATGTTCACGCTGGCGCATGAGCTGGCTCATGTATGGCTCGGCGCCAGCGGTGTGTCGGACGCGCACGTCGGCCGGGTAGCCACACAGCAGACAGAACGATGGTGCAATCAGGTGGCGGCCGAA
>CAZDEO010000156.1:0-4897 GCA_964504445.1 uncultured Anaerolinea sp.
TGGATTGGCCGGACCATGTCGTGTTGGCCGGTGATCCTGACCCACGTCGATCAGTGGCGATGCACCGGTTGGTAGGAGGTGATGTCTGGAACCGTGAAGAGGTGATAGCATGGGGTGGTCGCTTCTGGCTGATTGTGGCTTTGGAACATAGCGTGGAATGGCAGTTGGAACAGGCAGATTTTTTTGCGCAGCAGTTTGCCTTGTCGCAGCGCCATGAAATTGGCGGAATTGGCATTTATTTGTATGATGTAACGGCCGTTGCCGAGGAGTAACCAATGGACATATCCGTTGTCATCCCTTTATTGAATGAAGAAGAGAATTTGACTCTACTGCATGAGCGGCTGACGGCCGTTCTCGCCCCCCTTGACCACACCTACGAAATTATCTACGTGGACGATGGCAGCACCGACAACTCGCTTAAAATTTTGCAGGAATTACTCCTGGCTGATCCGGCACACGTCAAAATTGTGGAATTGCAGCGCAATTTCGGTAAAACAACGGCCATGGTGGCTGCTTTCCAAAATGCCAGCGGCGAAGCGATCATTACCATGGATGCAGACTTGCAAGACGATCCTAACGAAATCCCGGGCATGTTGGAGACGCTCAACGAGGGGAATGACCTGGTAGTAGCATGGCGCAAAGAGCGCATGGATAAGGCCAAGAAGAAGCTCTCCTCGCGCATATTCAATAAAACCGTTTCCCGTTTGGCTGGTATCCCCCTGCACGATTTCAACTGTGGCTTCAAAGCATACCGGCACACCGTCATCAAATCCATCCGCCTGTACAGTGATTTGCACCGCTTCACGCCGGTTTTAGCCGCCTGGAATGGCTTTCGCGTCACCGAACGGCCGGTCGTTCACCATCCGCGCCATGCCGGAGTGTCGAAATATGGCACGGGACGGGCGCTGCGCGGTTTCATGGATTTGATTATGGTTCTGTTCATTACTCGCTTTTTGCGCCAGCCTTTGCGTCTTTTTGGTTGGCTGGGGGTGAGTGTGTTTGGTTTTGGCGCTTTGTTGAATTTCTACTTTGCTTTACTCTGGTTTGCCAGATTTTTTAATTTAGCCGTGGTGGAGCCGATTGGCACACGGCCGTTGTTCTCTGTAGGTATTCTCAGCCTCATATTAGGCATTCAACTCATGTCTATTGGCCTGTTGGGAGAGATGATTCGCTATTTCACCTACCGCCCCAGCGACGAGTACGTGATTAGAAAGGTGTGGACAAAATGACGCAAGCAGCTATAGAACGGGCTACCCATGGCAACCGGCAGAAGCACCAAAACCCCAACCCGCTGCAAAAGCTGCTGATTGATCGCTTTCACCGGCGGGTGGCAGCGCTGATTCAGCAGACCGGTGCAGCGCGTTTACTGGATGCCGGTTGTGGCGAAGGGTTTGGCTTGCAGCACCTATTGGCCAATGGTGTAACGGCCGCGTACATCGGCTCGGACATCAGCTTGGAGGCACTGCATTGGGGGCGGCAGAACCTGTTACCTGACTTGCCGGCATCGGTTGGCGACATCCATCACCTTCCCTACCCAAACAACGCCTTTCCATTGGTGATTTGCCTGGAGGTGTTAGAGCATATCCCCGATTCAGCCGTGGGGCTGCGGGAATTGGCACGGGTGTCATCAGAACACGTCATTTTTAGTGTACCCCATGAGCCATTTTTCAGAGGGCTGAATTTCTTGCGCGGCAAGCACTGGAACCGTTGGGGCAATGATCCGGAGCATTTGCACACCTATTCCGGGGGCGCGTTGCGCCAAATGGCGCAGCGTGTACCCGAGTTGGAGACGCTCTGGCACGGATATTCACTGCCCTGGCAAATAATGTGGGCACGGAAACGGCGTTAGGATGGGCATAAATTTGCGCCATCTGTTTGGGCGGAAAGGGGCGCAGGTTTATGCGCTGCCTGGTTTGGTGGTGCTGCTGGGCTTTGCGCTGCGGCTGTATCGTCTGGATGCCCAAAGTTTGTGGTGGGACGAGATTTACACTGTGGCCCGCTCTGTGATGAGCGTGCCAGAGCTAATTGAGAATCTGTTTGAGTCGCGGGTGCATTTGCCGCTTTACTTTTTGCTCATGCAGACGTGGGGAGAGATTGGGCGGGGGGAGTTTGTTATACGCTATTTTTCTGTGCTTGGTGGCGTGCTGACGCTGCCGCTGATGGTCCAGACGGGACGTTTACTTAACGGCCGTCAGGTGGGCTGGCTGGGGGCATTCTTACTGGCAATTTCTCCATTTCATATCTGGTACGCGCAAGAGGCGCGGATGTATACTTTTTTGGCGCTGAATGCGCTGGCAGCCAACTACTTTTTGCTGCGGCAGTTGCGCCAGGAGCGCCGCCGGTACTGGGTGGGGTATGCAATGACGCTGACCTTTACGCTGTACAGCCATTACCTGGGGGCGTTGCTGCTGATTGCTCATTATGTGTTCTTTTCGCTGCATTATCGCCGTGATAAGAAGTTGTTTCGGCGCTGGTTTGCGAGTGCTTCTGTAGCCGGTGCAGCGTTTATGGCGTGGTTTTTGGCGGTCTATTTTGTTAGTTCTTTTACGCAGGCGTCTATTAGCTGGATCAGCCCGGTGCGCTGGTACGAGCCTGTGGTGACGCTGCTGGCTTTTGCGGTGGGGCGGACGATTGACCCGGCACGGCCGTTTTACTACCTCGCTTTCTTTGCTTACCTGCTACCGGCGTTGGTTATGCTACGCTACCTGCGCGGCGTGCCGTCACTGACCTTTCAACACCTGGCAGCGCGCTTGCTGTGGTGCTGGCTGCTTGTGCCCCTCGTCCTCGTTACCCTTATTTCGCTGGATTGGTCTGTTCCCGACCAGCGCTTCATTTATATGGATCGCTACATCATCAGCCTGCTGCCCGCTTTTGTGCTGCTGGCGGCGTGGGGAATGGTGGTTATGGCGCGGCGTTGGCGTTGGCTGCTGCCTGTTTTTGTGGTGCTGGTGCTGTTGCCAACGGCCGTGAGCTTGCGCAACCTCTATTTTAACCCGGAGTATGGACGCGAGGATTGGCGAACGGCTGTGGACCACATGGCAACCAACAAGCAGCCGGGCGACGTGTTACTTTTGACGCCAGGGCAGATTTTGCCTCTGGCCTACTACGAAGACGCACAACTGCCCCAGGTGGTGCTGCCGGATGTGGAGGAGATGGCTGAGATGATGACGGCCGTTGCCCAAACCTATGAGCGCGTCTGGTTCATTCGCTCCTTTGACAATGCCGATACCCACGGCTTTCCGCAAACTAGAAATGAGGCCGTGGAGACCGCTACCCCAAATCCCTATGAAGCGTGGCTGATGGCCAATTATGGTGTGGTTCAGCAGCAGGCATTTACCGGCATTCGCCTGATGCTGTATGATTTGCCAAGAGATGGGCAAACCCTAGATCCGAAGATCCGAATTAGCCCATAGGAAGAGTATCTGAAAAGGCTAGGTCAACTTTTTTTGTGCTATGAGACGCTCTCTTTCCCCTCACCGCCCGTTGCTTTTAGTCATTTTGCTGGTTGCCTTTGCCTTGCGAATTTTCCTCTTGGATGGGCAAAGTCTCTGGTGGGATGAACTGAAAACCGTAGAGCGGGCAACAGTTCCTCTGCCCGAGATGATGGCCGACCTGGTTGGCAAGCGGAACCACATGCCCCTGTACTTTTTACTCATGCGCGTTTGGGTACTTTTGGGGCAAAGTACCTTCGTGCTGCGCTTCTTTTCGGTGGTTTGGGGCGTGTTAAGCGTCGCAGAAATCTATCGGCTGGGACGGATGGTGGCCGGACAAGCGGTTGGCGTGGTAGCGGCCTTACTGCTGGCAGTAGCGCCTTTTCACGTTTGGTATTCACAGGAAGCGCGCATGTATACCATGTTGCCTTTTGTGCTGTTGGTCGCCCACGACTTTTTGTTACAAGGGCTGTGGCAAGGACATAAACGCTTCTGGGTTGGTTATGGCGCGGCCATGCTGATGGCCCTCTACCTGCACTATTTTGCCATTTTTGTTTTGCTTGCCCATTATGTTTTTTTTGCCCTACATTTTCGCAAAATGCGCGCTGCGGCATTGCGTTGGTTTGTCACGGCTACGGCCGTTGGTGCGTTGGTCGCCCCCTGGGTACTGGTTGTGGCTACCACCAGCGGTTACGGCGCGTCTGCCCCTGGCTGGATTAGCCCCATTTATTGGTACGATCCCCTGCTGACAATCTGGTCTTTCAGCGCGGGCTTTACCTTGCCTGTAGGGAATTATGCGGGATACGGGCTGTGGTTTTTGTACGTTCTGGGGTTTTTAGCCAGCTTGCGTTTTATAGGTAGCAAAACGCCAGAGGCAGCCCAACCAACGTCTGGACAGTTGCTCTTTTTCTGGTTTTTGCTTCCTCTTTCCATCACTTACGTCATTTCTCTAAATTGGGGAATTGACCAGCTTGCTACATTTTCCATTTACATGGATCGCTACCTCATCATTATTCTGCCCGCTTTTTTGCTGTTAGTGTCTTGGGGCCTGGTCACCTTAACGCGCAATCGGCGGCGCTGGCTACCCGTTTTAGCCGGTATTATTATTTTGGGAACAGGCATGTCCATGGCCAGCATGTACAATAACCCTGCTTACTCTCGGGAAAATTGGCGAGACGCCCTGGATTTCATAACGAAAAACCGTTCGTTATATGGTAGCATTATTGGGCGGGGGGATTTGCAAACACCATTACGTTATTATGATATAGGCCTACCTTATTTAGAATTGCCTCCAGCAGAGAATGAACTCATCATTACTGCGGCTTTTGACGAAGTAATGACCGCACGTTTACAAATTTTACATGCTGAAGATATTCAGCAGGCCTGGTTGATTGAAGTTTATTACAATCAGAAGACACCCGGTCACATGAAAGGTGACACATTTGGGACATCAGACTTTGCCACTG
>CAZDEO010000157.1:0-4836 GCA_964504445.1 uncultured Anaerolinea sp.
CAAACGAGAAAGGGCAGGTCAATGGCGCCAACCGGGCACAAATCTTCGCATACCTGGCAGTAGGAACATTGCTCCGGATGGGCCAGAACCGCTTTGCCCGCCACCAGAGCCAGGGCTTTTTCCGGGCACTGCTCAATGCAGTCCCCACAGCCGGTGCACCGTTGCGGATCAATCCGCGGCAGCCATTTCGTATTCATGCAAAGAGCATAGCACGTCAGCGTGATGCAGCCCTTGACCGGCATCAAAGGACTTGACGTAGATCAAGAAGATGGCAGGTTACAAATTACATTTAAATTGCGACCAGCCACAAAGGTTCAGGTAAGTTGGGCAATGGTGCGTAGAAGACTTTCGTCCACAATCATGATGCGGTGGCGGTCAAACTGAATGGCGCCCATGTCTTGCAGAGCGCGCAGGGTGCGGCTGACGCTTTCCGGGGTGGTGGCCAGGTATCCGGCAATGGCCTTACGAGTGACGCCAGCCTCGGCCAGGGAGGGGTTTTCGGCCTGTTGGAGTAAGAAGCGGGCCAGGCGGGCGGTTACGCTGTACAGGGTCAGGTCTTCAATCTGGCGGGTTAAGCTGCGTATGCGCTGGGCCAAAGTGTGAATGACGGCTTGGGCAAAGGAGATGTTCTCGGCTAACAAGGCCTGGATAGGTTCAGTAGGCAGCAGCCACAGCTTGGTGGGAGTTAGGGTAGCAACGTTGGCCGGGTTTTTGTCGTTGTCGTAAACGGCAATATCGTTGAAGGTGTCACCGGGGCCAGCCAGGTGCAGAATGTGCTCGCCCCCTTCGGGACTGGTTTTGTAGATTTTAACGGTACCGCTTTCAATCCACCAAAGGCCTACGGCTGTTTCCCCTTCCCAAAAAACCGTCTCATCTGCCTGGTAAATGTGCAGGCGAGCGTGACGCAATAAGCGGGCATGCTGCTCAGGTGGCAACACGCCGAAACAGGGATGCCCCTGTAAGTAGGCGTGCAGTGGGTGGGTATTTGGGTCCATCATGGTGTGCAGAGGATTATAGCGGCAAACCGGTAGACGGAAAAAGAACACTAAGCCAACCAAACAAATCGTCACCTGGACCGGCCAACCCGGTTCCGTTGAGAATGAGAATTAAATCATAGGCCGGTGATAAATGAGAGATAGGCTATCAATGAACTATAGTTCTATCTCTCATCGCGCAATACCCGGTTATTGCTCAATCTGGGCGGCGCAGCGGAGGCGGGCGGTGCGAAACTGGGCGACCAAATGCTGTGCCCACTGCTGCTCCGGATACTGGGCCAACAACGACAAAGCCTCATGGTAATGGGCAACGGCCGTCGTCCACTCCCCCCGCAGCTCATGCCATTCCCCCAGCGTCCCCACGCTGTTGGCCTGCTCAACTTCATCATTGACCTGCTGCCACAGGCGGATGCTCTTCTCCAAATAAAAGCGCGCCTCCTCCCAGCGTTCCAGGGCCAGCAGCGTATTTCCCAAATTGTGGGTTAGCGAACCGCGCAGATGCAGTACCCCACTCAACTCCTGGGCTGCCGCCAATCCCTGGCGAAAAATCGCCTCCGCTTGCGAACGTTCTTTCAACATGTAATGCAGCGTGCCCAGGCCATTTAATACCCGCAATTTATCCACCACGCTGGCTGTCGGCGCCAGCACCGCGTATGCCAACTCGTAGCATGCCCTGGTTCTATCCAGCCGGTTTTGCCGCTGATACACCACACCCAAATTTAAGCACGTACGCGTCAGCTGCGTCGGCTGATTCAAACCAGACCACAGCGCCAGCGCCTGCTGCAATTGCCCCTCACTGGCGGCATAGTTACCCGTTTCCAGTTCAATTAGACCCAAAGTGGTGAACACAGCAGCTAGCAAGGCGGATGGCCTGGGCAGCAGCAGGCGCAATGCCGCCGTACCATGCCGCCGCGCCGCGGCATACGCTTTCTTACCCAGATACGCATTGCTTAACTGGTAATGGGCTTGCGCCTGGAGCGGCTCAAGCTCCTGGGCTGTGACCAGGGCCAGGGCCGCCTCTTGCACGCGGATGGCATCCTCAAAGCTGCGATGGAGAAAGTAACTGCGCCCCTGAATTAGCAGCAAAGGCCCCTGCACCTCTGGCGGCAGATGGAGGGTCACGGCCGTTTCCAGCAGCGGCAGCCAATCCGGCCAGATGCCCCACTCTTCCAGGATGGGGCCAGCGTCAGCCGCCAACCGGGCTGCCTCCGCCTGAACGCTGGCAATGGTCAGGCCATCAGCCACCGCCTGCCAGATAGCTTCCTTTTGCTGCTGCCAATGGTCAACCGGTGCAGCGTGCGCCAGCAAACGTCGCCGCCACAAGTGCACGTTGGCCAGCGCCGCTTGCTCATAATGCGCCCGGACATCAAACATCGTCACCACCCTTGCCCAGGAGAGAGCGCACAAACAGTTCCGTCAGGCGATGAATGCCGTAAAAACGCTCCCAAATCTGGCTGCTGCGAATCTCCAGCAGCGAGCGGCCCAGCAGTTCGTTGATGGCCGGCCACATGCGTGCCTCGGGCAACCTGCTCAAGACCGCAATCTGCTCCGGGTCCATGCCCCCCTCGGCGGCCAGGGGCATAATGGCTAGAATGGCTTTGGCGTCATCGCTCAAAGTAAGCCACGTTTCGCGCAAGACGCGCTGGTAGATGGCCTCACCGGCAATTAACGGCTTTTCATGCAGCGTGGCCAGCAGCGGGGGCAACGGCCGTCGCTTTCCCAAATTCACCAACTGCTTCAGGGCAAAGGGATTACCGCCCACCGCCTCATAAATTGGCAGCAAGTCCGCAAAAGAAGCTGTGGCTGCCTCCGCAAACCCAATTTCACCCGCGTAATGCTGAATCAAGGCCACGCTGTCCGCCGCGCTCAACTCGGGCAGCGTCAGCGAAAGCGAACCGGCATGGTCAGCCGGTGGGGTGCGCGCGGTAAGCAGGAAGCGGCTGGGCTGGGTTAGCCCCAGCAGTTCGGCCAGCATGTAGGAGGTGTCGGCAGGCAGTTCCAGGTTGTCCACAATGATCAGGTGCGCCTGGTTTTTGAGTAGCGGCCGCAGGTGGCGCAACAACTCATCGTGGGGCGTGCTGCGCGGCAGGGCGGGCAGCAGTTGGCGTCCCAATTGGCTAATCAACCGCTGAAAGGTTTGTTCTGGTCCGGTCAAAGGCGGGCGTGGTTGGGCCAGGTTGTGAATTTTGAGCCAGACCACTTCGTCGTAATAGAATCGGCGAATGGCGCGGCGCGCGGTGTGGTTTGCCAGGGAGGTTTTGCCGATGCCACCAATGCCCACCAGGGTAATCACCCAGGGGGAAACGGCCGTGGTCAGCAACGCCAGCAGCCTGTCAGACAACGCGTCTACGCCAAACAGCCGCGTGTAGCTTTGCGCCTCTAGTTGCGCGCCCTGCTGCCTAATCAGCGCTTCCCGCGCGGCGGTCTCCATGCCCAGCAAGATTTCTGCCAGTCGCTGCAGGGCCTCCCGCTGTTTATGCTTCACCTGGTCAACGCTCAAGCCAAGCAGCGTGCTTACCCGAAGAATGGTTTCGCCATCGTGAAAACGCTTTTGCAGAATCTGCGCCGCCTGTGGCTGCTGCTGTTCCAGCTGGGTCAAACCGGCGAGCAAGGTTTCGTTGGTAGCCAGGCGTAAGGCGGCGGGTGTCTGCAGCCCCAGCTTGCGCTGCCGTTCCTGCACCAACAGCAGGGAGGCCAAAGTGGGTTTCGACGGGTCCTCAGCTGCATGCCAATGCTTGAGAGCGACGTGAACAGCCTTCTTTAGGGGTGACAGAGACAGGTCGTTGGAAATTTTCATAGGGGGGCTTCTCGTGCCGGTATACGGCAATTGTTTCACGGCAAACCTGCCATGTTCTGCTCCATTTTGCCCGACATGGCGCATTTTTGCACCTTTTTGCCCGTTTTGCCGGTTTTTGGCACAAGCTCGCCCAACCGCAGGGGCGCCCTGTTGTATGCTCTAGGTGTGTCTGGCCGGGGGGCGAAACAGGGTGAGCGAACAGTGGTTTACTCACCCTGTTTCCATAAATTTGGAGGAGTTTTTGGGCAAGCAGTGGTACATTTTATGCGCCAGTGGATATGCGGAAGAGCCTGTGCAAGAGGCTAGAACGATTTTATCGGGCATTGGTCTTACCCCGATTTTTCTGGGGTTGAAAACAGGCTGGATTGATGGTGACACTGGCGGGCGCGTTTTCGCGGAGGCGTTGATTTCGCAACTGTTGGGGGAGGGGAAACGACCGTTGCCCACTGGTATGTTCCTGGCCGGAGGCGCGGCTTGCGGTCGCCACCTGCTGGCCGACCCCCGCGTACACCTGCTTGTGGGGCGCGTGCTGGCGGCCAAGCGCCTGGTGGGTTGGCTGCGCCCCGTTTGCTATCCGCTTTTTGACCTGCTGGGTAAACAGTTAGGCGGCTTGCCGGCTTTGGTGCAAGAATCCCAGGCGACGGCTGATTTTGTTCGCATGTTTGTGCCGCGAGTTTCTGACGTTGGGCAAAAAGGGGCCAGCCCCTAAATGCCGTCAGTGGGGGGGACATGCGCGATAAACGGCCCCCTCAAGATAGCGGGCATATAAAGCCGGACTAAATCGCTGACCACAATCCTCACTGCGGTGCTGGCCTCACCGACACGGCCGTCTGTGTCCACCAAAACGGAGGAACCCCACGACGCAAGCTCATCGTCATTGGCGACAGCACCACGATTGGCCGTGACCCGTTTTACGGCCGTTTGTTGGCCTATTCAGGCCACGCCAGAAAGCCAATCGCGCCACACCTGCCACACCCGCTAAATGATGTTTAGTACAGCGTAACACAAATAAATTGAATTTCTTGTTTTCAAGCAAAAGTTCGA
>CAZDEO010000158.1:0-4799 GCA_964504445.1 uncultured Anaerolinea sp.
ACCATAATGCCTTTCAGCTGTTGGATGCGCCGCTGCCTACACCTGTGGCCCAACCCTTGCTCGACTGGACTGCCTACAATGACGCGGCTCTGCAACGCCTCATTGTGGCAGCCACCTCTTTCATTCCCCCGGCCCTACAGCAGCGGTTAGCTGCATCTGGCCTAGACGTGCTGGCCGAACACCGGCCCGTTACCAGCATATTTGTTCAGTTCGACCTGGCTGAGCAAGAAGAGACAGAAGGCAGGTTGAGAGGACAGCAACTTCAACAATACTATACCTGGGCGTGCCAAGTCGTCGCTCGTTTTGGGCAAACGAACGGCCGTGTTAACCGCGTGCTCACCGGAGACAAAGGTAACCAACTGCACATCATATTTGGGGCGCCGGTGGCTCCCGACGCCCCCGAACAGGCTATTCGCTGCGCCCTGGCCTTACAGCGGGAGCGCCCTGACTTCATTGTCGCCCAACGCATTGGTTTATGTACAGGCAAAGTATTTGCCGGACCTGTAGGATCAGAATCGCGGCGGGAATACACTGTGGTAGGTGATGTCGTCAACCTCTCGGCCCGGTTGATGGCAAGCTGCCCACCGGGAGAAGTGTTGACGGATGATAGCACGGCCGAACGGGTGAACAATTTACTGGAGTTTGAGGTGTTGCCGGCACGCAAAATGAAGGGCAAGAAGACGGCGGTAACGCCCTATCGCGCGTTGGGAGACCGCGCGGTGCTGGCGCAACTCCAGGCCTATTTTGATACAGAACGGCCGTTAATTGGACGTGACGCAGAAATGGCATTGCTCCAAGAAGCCCTGGCTGCAGCCCGTCAGGGTTCTGGCGGATTAGCGGCCATTTTTGGTGGGGCTGGCGTGGGCAAAACGCGCTTATTGGGTGAAATGGTAAACCATTGGCAGGCCAACGGGGGAACTGTGTTGATGGGTATTTGCCACCCACACACCGCCGACACGCCGTATAGCGCGTGGCAAACTATCTGGCAGGCTTTTTTCGACCTTTCGCCGGGCACGGAACCAGGCGCACAGGCAACGGCCGTGCAGCAAACTACCCACACCCTGTGGCCCGATGCCGGGGGTGACGTGGCTTTGTGGGCTGAGGTTCTCAGCCTGCCTATTCCCCAGCCACCAGACCTGGCAGAGCTAACGGCAGAAGCCCGCCAGGCGCGGTTCTTTACAATGGTACAGCGCTGCTTCCAGGCGTATGGGCGGCCGCTGCTGTTGGTGTTAGAAAACATTCACTGGGCTGACCAGGCCACCCTGGCCCTCATTGATCATTTAACACCCCACTTGCCGCACTCTAGCATTTATATCGCTTTTACTTTCCGGGACAGCACGCTAGACAGTTCCCTGGCAGCCTTGGAAAGCGAAGCTTGCATTCCCATAACTTTAGCGGATCTCTCTCCTCGTCATGCGCGGCAAATGCTGCAAGAACTGGTAGGCTTAGCCGAGCTTCCTCCCGCCATTGAGCAACAGCTAGGGCTGCGGGATCGGGAAGGGCGAGACAGTCCGGTAAATCCGCTATTTCTGGAGGAAGCGGTCAATGTGATGCTAGACATTGGCGTACTGAAACATGAAAACGGCCGTTTACATGTCCATGAATCGCTGCTCACCCAAATGCAAGTACCCGATACCATTCATGGCTTGCTGTTGGCCCGGCTAGACCGCCTGCCCCCGGCTAGCCGCGACCTGTTGCAAGTGGCTTCCGTCATTGGTCGCCAGTTTGGTGTGGAGCCGCTACGGGTGATGATGCCCAGCCTATCGCGCAATGCCGTTAACGATCTCCTCGCCAGTCTGTCAACTGAAGAAATGACCCGGCTGGTTACGGCCGATCCGGAATGGATTTACCTTTTCCAGCACGCCATGACTCATGAGGTGGCGTATGAAAGCCTGCCCTACGTGCGCCGGCAAGATTTGCACGCCGGGCTGGCTGCCTGGCTAGAGGAAGAGTACGCAGAAAACCTGCGGCCCATCGACGCCATTTTGGCTTACCATTATAGTCGGGCCAATAACCATGACCGAGCACTACAATATGCTTTGGCTGGCGCGCAAGATGCGCGGAGTGTCTTTGCGAATGAGGATGCAAGGGAGCTGTATACGCTGGCGGAAAAACATTTGCTGGCTTTGGGGATGGACCAACGATGGGAAACGGCCGTTTCCCTTTACCTCTCCCGCGGCGAAGTATCCATTATCCTGGGCGATCTGGCTAATGCGCAAAAAGATGCGCAATGGGCACTGCAACTGGCCAAAAAATTTCACGATGGTGTAAGTAGCGCCCGCGCCAACACGCTTATGGCTGAAATTCATTACCGGCAAGGGTTGTTTGACGAAGCGTTATCCGTGGCAAACCAGGTGGTAACCCAAAGGGCAGCCCCGCCTGACCAGATCATGCGCGCTTTTTTGTGGGCCGGTTGGGCAGCCAGCTCCAAGCGCGATTACCAGACTGCTTTAGACAGTTTGCGCCAGGCAGAAACCTTGTGCCAGGCACATAACAACAACTATTTATTGGCGCGCGTCATGGAAGCTCTCAGCTTCGTTTTTTACTCACAAAAAAAGTTGGATCGTGCCCTAGAGAGCATGTTGCGTGGTGTGCAGCTTTCCCGGCGATTTAGCACTTCACTGAATATTGGTATTGCCATTAGCAATGTGGCCTTTGTGCAGTTTACGCTGGGCCAACCCCAAAATGCGCTAGTGTCCATTAATGAGGCGGTGGAATTAGGGCGCAGCAGTGGCGACAATTTACTGGCGCATGCGCTGGGAAATAGAGCAGCTATTCTGGCTTACTTAGGAAAATTTGCGGATGCTCTAACCGATTTTGAAGAAGCTGTAGAGCTACTCCAGCGCATGAATTATCCCAGTTTATTGGTTGAAACTTACCTGTTATGGGGTTTCGAGTATAGCAGTCCGCAAGGAAATTGGATGGAAGCGCGGCAGCGGTTCGGCCAGGCGCAGGCCCTCATTGAAGCCCAGCCGGAGAGTTATCCTGAAGAAAAAGTGAGGTTGCTAATTGGCCAGGCCCAGTTGGCGCTCTACGAAGGCGACCCCACGCAAGCTGTGGCGTTGTTGGCGGAGGCAAAAACGGCTATTGAGTCGATGAGCTTTAGCTGGTGGCGTCCGGCTGTACATTATCTTTGGGGCCTGGCCGCCCAAGAGCGTGGAGAAACGGCCGTTGCTGAACAACATTGGCAAACTGGCTTGCACGCTATTAACCAGAACGGATCTCCGGATTACAAATCTCTCATTTTGCTAGCCCTGGGTCAACAAGCAGAAGATAGGGCCATAAAGGAAGTGCTGCTAGCAGAGAGCATTGCCGCCGCGCGGCAACGTGCTCGCTACATGGATCGGAAGCGCTGCCTGGAAGTGGCGGGGAATATACTAGCCAGCAGTTCCCGCCCATCTATGCGCCAGTTAGGGCACAACAGCCAGGCAGAAGCGCAAGCCATGTAAACAAACAGCCCAGGCTTCTTTAGCCTGGGCTGTGGCAGCCGTTGTAGCCATGAAAATTTTTAGCCAGTTCCGGGCATAAACCCTTTGGTCGTTCTGTCGCCCAACTCCCCACCAAAGGTTACGAGGCTCTCTTCATCTAAATTGCTTAGTAAAGTGTAATCCTCTGGGCTTAATTTGTATCCTTCGAGAGCTTTATCAGGATTGCTGAACAATAATTGGCGAAAAGCGGCATCTTTTACAGCGCGTTCTATAATTTCCTTTACAATATCTGACATTATTTTCTCCTGTTTAATCTAAGCAATTTGGTGACTTTCTCAGTATGCGCAAGGGATTATTTCCTGTCTATTGTGTAGTTTACACTCTGGCTTCAGGAACGGCCGTTTCCGCACGGTGAATAATTGCCGCAGCCAACCGTGCCACAATTCCCAAAAGCAGTAATTCGGCGTCAATAAACTCATCATCCCCCAGTTTGTTTAAGGCCTGAATTACCCCAATCACACGCGTGCCCCAAAGCAAAGGCACACATAACATGGAACGCGTCTGAAAATCAAAAGATTCATCCACCGTCGGCGAAAAACGTTCGTCGTTTGTTACATCCGCTATACGGACCGCCTCCCCATGATCAGCTACCCAGCCAGCAATGCCCACGCCTGGCGGCAAGCGATGCCCAATGAGCAAATCCCGAATTTCTCCATAGGCAACGACAAAAACCAAATCTCGGGTTTCTTCATCCACCAAGATCAAGGAACCATCCCTGGCGCCAATACTTTCTAAGGCTACTTGCAAAATTCGATCTAGCAACTGTAAGGCATCCGTGCGTTCTGTAACCGTTGTAGACATCTCCTGTAAAGTCAATAAACAATTCAAAATCTCCTTTAAGCTTTTGACTTCTTGCTGGAGTGCTACATTTTCTTCCCGCAACGAAATGTTCTGATTCTGGACAAAGCGCAACGTTTCGCGTAAATCGCTACTCATCAGTGCCTCCTAGTGGCTACAAAGGGCCAAAAGCCATTCAATACGGGCGGGTAATCACCGGTGGTCATAGTATGCCCCACTGCGGAAAGGGGCGTCAAGGGGTCATTCCATGCCTTTGAGGGTAATGGGGTCTTGCAGGGGCTTGCACAAGCCACAATATATTGCGCCAGCTACGACAATGGCTTTATAGTTACCCTTGCTGGTACGGTAGCTGTGGATGATGTAAGGCATTTCTTGGGCGTGGGTTTTGCACACCGCCCGACCACAAAAGCGGCACATGGCGTGGGCTGGGCGTTCACAGTGCCAGCACTCCATCATCTCCTCCTTCGAAAATAAAAGTGGGTTAAGCGGGTGCCAATTGAAACTTGGCAGGCT
>CAZDEO010000159.1:0-4608 GCA_964504445.1 uncultured Anaerolinea sp.
GAGGTAACGGCCGCGACCGGCGTGTTGGTACAAAGCCTCATCCAGCGCGTGCCGGAGCTGGCCCCCTTTGTGCGCGTGCTCCATGGTGGCCCAGAAGTCGGCGCAGCCCTGGTGCAAAATAACCCGGACCTTATCTTCCTGACCGGTTCCACCGCCACCGGGCGCAAAATTGCGCGCGCCGCTGCCGAAACCATGACACCCTTCATCGCCGAACTGGGTGGCAAAGACCCCATGATCGTACTGGCTGATGCGGATTTGAAAGCCGCCGCCAAATGGGGCGCATGGGGGGCATTCTACAACACCGGTCAAACCTGCATGGGCATCGAGCGCGTCTACGTAGAAGAATCTGTTTACGATGAGTTCTTGCGGTTGGTCATTGCTGAGGCAAAAAGCGTCAAAATAGGCTATGAGTCTGGTTTGGAGAATGCCAATAACATGGGGCCACTCAGTTTTGAGCGGCAAGTGCAGATAGCCCAAAATCATCTTGAGGATGCTGTGGCTAAAGGCGCCCGTATCCTGTGTGGCGGGCACATTGAGGGCATGTTTATGGAGCCGACTATTGTTGTAGACGTCACCCATGAGATGAAGATTATGCAAGAGGAGACCTTTGCCCCCATTATGCCTATCATGAAAGTAAAAGATGAAACCGAAGCATTGTGGTTAGCCAATGACAGCACTTTTGGTCTCAGCGCCTCTGTTTGGAGCAATAACATGCGCCAGGCAAAACGAGTGGCCCATCGTCTGGATGTAGGATCTGTCAATGTCAATGATGCCATATCCCATTACCCCGTCTCGCTGCTGCCTTTTGGTGGCGTGAAGCAGTCGGGTAATGCGCGTACCCATGGACCGGAAGAAATTTTACAGTTCACGCAGCTCCGATCTTACGCTATTGGTCGCCCGCCATTGTCCTTTGATTTGGCGACAAAAATGCGCGAACCCAACCATTATGCGTTAGGCGCAGCCATTTTGCGCCTTTCCTTTGGCGTAACACCCCGCCAGCGGATGCAGCCTATTGTGGACGCATTGGGGGCAACAAAAGGTGAATCGCCCAAAGTGGACAAGGCCCTCAAAACAGCAGGAATTGCCAGCCTGGTTGGTATGCTGGTGGTGGGTCTGTTGCGGGCACGGCCGTAAGAGACTCGCCATTTATTTATGAGTTACTCGTAAAATATTATGAGCTTCCTGAGAAACGGGCAGGAAATGGGTTAGCTTTACATAGTGTCAAAATTAGCCCACCATTGTTGCAAATCTTTCATGCCCTGGGCATTTAGTTTGTGTCCTGTGGCATATTCGTTGTAAGTCAGATCGGCGCCAGCCTCACGCAAGGTTTGGGCGCAGAGCTGGGAACGTTGGTAGGGGATGAGGGGGTCATCTTTGCCTACGGCCATAAAAACAGGCAGGTTTTCCAGGGCCTGGATTTGCACGGCTGCATCACATGCTTCGGGCACAAAGCCAACTAATCCAGCCACACCTTGGATTAATTTTGGGTATTTCATAACCAGGGCATAGGCAGTTGCCGCTCCCTGACTAAAACCCATCAGGTATATTTGTTGGGGATTGGCGTTATACGCTTTGGGGAGGGCGTGAATGAAGTGGGTAACGGCCGTTACTGCCTTTTCTAGCTCATACAAACAAGGCCATTGGTCTGGCAGGCGTGGATGCCAGGAGTAGCCATCCGCTTCTTCGTGCAGGCCCCGTGGCGCCAGCACCAACCAGTGGCTAGGTAATGCCCTGGCGAAGATCCACATATCATCCTCACTGCCAAAACGGCCGTGCAACATCACCACCGTTTTGTGCGGACCAGCCTTAGCCGGCACGCGCACGCGGTGGATCAGGCCCGTTGCCTTGTGGAGGGTACCATCAGCTACCAGTTGCGGTTTTCTTGAAGTACTCATGGGGAAGAATTATAGCTTAGAAAAAAAATGAGGTGGTCATTAAGCGGGCGCTTAACAACACACCTCTGGGGGGGGAGCCAAATAAACTATAGCACATTGATTTCTTGCCGTCAATAGGCAATTTTTTGTGATAAAAATCACAAAAACTGGCTATGGACGATTGCCAAAATCTTAAAAAGGTTAAACGCTTCTTGACAACCGTGGGTTTATGCTTATAATGGCAACTGTACACCCCCCCCCAGGGGGGTAGGGATAAAGAAAATGGATGAAACCACTAAAACAGCAATTACTCGCCGCTTGGCCAGTGCCGCTGGCCATATCAAGGGCATTGAACGCATGGTGCAGGAAGATACTTATTGTATCGACGTTATCAAGCAGATTCAGGCGGTGCAAGCCGCGTTGAGCAAAGTAAGTACCTTGATGCTAGATAACCATCTGCGTACTTGTGTGACGACAGCTATCCAGGGCAATGACCCCCAGGAAAGGGAGCATATGCTGGAGGAAGTGGTAAGCGTTTTTGAAGTGACAGGTAAATTGTAAGCCCAAAAATATAAGGAGTTGCAAAATGGAAAGCAAAACATTTGTGGTACCGAACATCAGTTGTGGACATTGTACCCACACCATTGAAATGGAAGTGGGCGATCTGGCTGGCGTTTCGTCTGTGAAGGCCGAAATTGAATCAAAAAAGGTAACTGTGACCTGGGACTCGCCTGCCACATGGGAAAAAATTAACAACTTGCTGCACGAAATAAATTACCCCCCTGAACAATTGATTCAGCTAAACTAACGTTCTTTGATTTGGGAGATTGGAGAAGACTATTTCTAATCTCCCTTCACCAATCTCTCCTGGTGGGAGGTCCCCATGTCTGAGAAACAATTGACTTTACCCGTGTTGGGCATGACCTGCGCCAACTGTGTGGCGGCTGTAGAGCGTAACTCTAAAAAAGTGGAAGGCGTAACGACGGCTAACGTCAATTATGCCAGCGAGAAGGTGACTATTACCTATGATTCCTCATTGGTAAAGCCGCAGGCTCTAACAGCTGATGTCATTGCCCGCATTGAGCGCGCCGGTTACCGTGTGCCTACTGCCGAGCTGGACCTGGCGCTGCTGGGCATGACCTGCGCCAACTGTGCCACCAACATCGAGCGTGCCTTGAACAAAGTAGATGGGGTGCTGGAGGCCAGCGTCAATTATGCCAATGAGAAGGCAACTATTAAGTATGCGTCTGGCGTGGTGACCCAGGCGGATCTGGTGGCGGCGGTGCGCAAAGCGGGCTACGATGTGGTGGAAACGGCCGTAACCGACGATCCCCAGGATGCCGAAGCCGCCGCCCGCGCTGCCGAAATCCGTCACCAGTGGACACGCCTCATCGTCGGCGTCATCTTCTCTCTGCCCTTGTTCATTTTTAGTATGAGCCGCGACTTTGGCCTGCTAGGTGAGTGGGCCAACGCCATTTGGGTCAACTGGCTCTTTTGGTTCCTGGCGACCCCCGTACAGTTTTACGTCGGGTGGGATTATTATGTGGGTGGTTACAAAAGCCTGCGTAACGGCAGCGCCAATATGGATGTGCTGGTTGCCATGGGGTCATCTGTCGCCTATTTCTACAGCATTGCCGTTCTCATTGCCCAAACTCTGGGGTCTCATGACTTAGGCCATCACGTTTATTTCGAGACGTCGGCGGTCATCATCACCCTGATCGTGCTGGGCAAGCTGTTAGAGGCGCGGGCCAAAGGACGCACCAGCGAGGCTATCAAAAAGCTGATGGGCCTGCAGGCCAAGACAGCGCGGGTAGTACGCGATGGCGTGGAACAGGACGTGCCTATTGCCGAAGTCGTGCGCGGTGATTTGGTGCTGGTACGTCCTGGCGAGAAGGTGCCGGTGGATGGCGTGGTGGTAGACGGCCGTTCTACCATTGACGAAAGCATGATCACCGGCGAGAGCTTGCCTGTTGCCAAAACCGTCGGTGATGCCGTCATTGGCGCCACCCTCAACAAACAGGGGCTGCTCAAATTCGAGGCCACCAAAGTCGGCAAAGAGACTGCTCTGGCGCAAATCATCAAGCTGGTTGAGCAAGCTCAGGGCAGCAAAGCCCCTATTCAACGTGCCGTAGACCGCGTAGCGGCCTATTTTGTGCCCTTTGTAATCGGGGTCGCGGTGTTCACCTTTGTCATTTGGCTCCTTAGCGGCGCCGGGTTTGTGCCGGCTCTCATTCGCCTGACCGCTATTTTGGTGATTGCTTGCCCCTGCGCCATGGGGTTAGCTACCCCCACCTCCATCATGGTGGGCGTAGGCAAGGGGGCGGAGCAGGGCATTCTCTTCAAAAACAGTGCCGCTTTAGAACAGGCCCACAAGATTACGGCCGTCGTTCTCGACAAAACGGGTACCATTACCCGGGGCGAACCGGCCGTCACCGACATTGTCATTTCAGAATCCGTCACCCAGCATCCGCAGGCCGAAATTCTCCGCCTGGCGGCCAGCGCTGAGCGTGGTTCTGAACACCCGCTCGGTGAAGCCATTGTGCGTGCCGCCAACGAACAAGGGCTGCTCCTGAGCGAGCCAGTCGCCTTCGAGAGCATTGCCGGGCATGGCATCCGCGCCCAAGTAGACGGCCGTAACGTGCTGTTAGGCAATCTGCGCCTGATGCAGCGCGAAAACGTCCACCTCAATGGCCTGGAAGCCAAAGCCACAGATCTGCAAGCCCAGGCTCGCACC
>CAZDEO010000160.1:0-4114 GCA_964504445.1 uncultured Anaerolinea sp.
GTCAGTGCAGCAGTTGCCACTTCACCAATACCTGGACGCAAACCTGGGTGAACCACCAGGGGTTAAGCCAGTGCGCCCATTGCCACGCCGCTCCCGGCGGCCATTATGGCGGAGCGTGCAGCAACTGCCACGGCACCGAAACCTGGACGCCCATTGCCTTTAACCATGCCGGGCAATCAGCGTGCAACGCCTGCCACACCCAAGACACGCCCCCTGACCATTACCCAGGCAATTGTGCCAACTGCCATACTGTCAACAGTTGGGGAGGGGGCGGATTCGACCATACAGGACAAACAGACTGCCTCACCTGCCATGCGGAAGAGGCTCCAGCCAACCATTACGCCGGGCAGTGCTCCAACTGTCACGAAACGTCAGACTGGCAGTTTATCACCTTTAGCCATGACGAACTGACAGATTGCCTGGCCTGTCATGAAGAAGAGCTGCCCGCGCCGCACTACCCAGGCGCCTGCACGCTGTGCCATAACACCACCGATTGGCAGATGGTTACCGTGAACCATGACACCCTGACAGACTGCCTGGCCTGCCACCAGACGCCTGCCGGTCATTGGCCGGGGCAATGTTCAAGCTGCCACACGGTGACGGACTGGGCCGACATTCATTTTGACCACGTCACCTACACCGACTGCAAATCGTGCCATTCCCGGCCCGCCGGGCACTGGCGCGGCCAATGCTCTAACTGCCACGTTACGGATACCTGGACAGAGATTAAGCATGATCGTCTGACCGATTGTGTCTCCTGCCACGCCGGTGATGCACCTCTCAATCATTATGATGGGCAATGCTCCAACTGCCATATCACCGAGAACTGGACGACGGTATATTTTAGCCACGACGGATTGGTGGACTGCCAGTCTTGCCACGTGCCCCCCGACCGGCATTATGAGGGGCAATGCTCCAACTGCCACGTGACCGAAAACTGGTGGGATATAACCTTTGACCACACCGGGCTGACGAACTGCCGCAGTTGCCACCAGCCGCCGCCAGACCATCCCGCCGGCCAATGCTCCAACTGCCACACCACGGACACCTGGCTCATTCCGCCTACGCCCACAAACACGCCGCCGCCTTCACCGACCAATACACCGGTACCGCCCACGCCAACGCCCACCAGCACGCCGGAGCCACCCACACCCACGGCAACTCCGGAACCACCAGACCAAACGGAGACTCCGGAACCGCCGGCCCCAACTGAGACTCCGGAACTGCCGGCCCCAACTGAGACTCCGGAACCGCCGGCCCCAACAGAAACAGTTGAGTCTATTGTTGTGCCACGTGAAACCCCCGCACCCCCTGGCGATGAGTTATCCATTGAACCATCTCCCTGACCCTAGTGAGAAACATAGACAGCCGTTGGAAAAAATTTGACTGAAGACATCCGCTTTCTTGCAGAAAGCGGATGTCTTCTTTTCGATCTCGTGCGACTCTTCAACCTATTTTTGCTTCGCTAAACCCGGTCTTGACGCTAATCGTGATGCACGTCGTTGGCAAATGGTGCGTTTTATTACTTGCTTTGCACCTCATATTTGATCTATAGTGAATGGGTGATTTGTTTCTGGGTGGAGCCGACAAAATGAACAATGAGTGCGTATTATTCTAGCAGATCATCTGGATGAACTTGCTACCATGAATGAACCATTGAATGTTTTTGAAAAATTAGGTGATGGGGCATTTGCTCTGGACATAGATCAAACGATCATTCTGTGGAATGAGATGGCCGAAAATATGCTGGGATATTCGGCCGCAGAGGCTTTGGGGAAAAAGTGTTGGGAATTGTTAAAGGGCACCCGGCTGGATGGCGAGCCTTATTGCCGGGAAAACTGCCCGGTTATTGAGCAGATCAGAACCGGGCAGCCTGTTCATCACGTAGATTTAGTGGTTAACGGCCGTTCCGCGCAAAAATACGCCATCAACGTCAGCACCCTCCCGGTCCAAGGTGAAGCCCAGGGGCTGGAGGCCGTCTCCTTAGTCCATCTGTACCGCCCCCTGAAAACCATTCCGACATCTCCCCTGGAATTGCGCATCTATATTCTGGGCACCTATGACGTCATTCGCCCTGATGGCCTGCTGTTGGCCGGCCAAAAATGGCGACAATCTCCAGCGCGCAGCTTGTTGGGCTGCCTGATCATCCATCGTGGCCAGCCGGTTTCCGCAGCCGCGTTACACAACTGCCTGTGGCCAGATTTAGCCCCGGCAGAAGCCTATCAACAGTTGGATACGGCCGTGCTCCAGTTAGTAAAGTTCCTGGAACCAGGCTTGAACACTGCCCAAGCTTCCCAATACATCACGTGCGACCAGGGTAGCTACCACCTCAAACTAGACTGCGTGTGGCTAGACGTCCTGGTCTTTGAAGAACAGGTCCAAAAAGGCCTCAGCAGCTACGAACCGGACATCGCCCTAGACCATTTCGAGCGCGCCCTGGCCTTGTACCAGGGTGACATGCTCGCTGACCTTGAATCATGTTCCTTTTGGTTCCAAACAGAGAAAACCCGTCTCCTCAAAGCCTACGAGACAGCACTCAACCATGCTTATAAACTCTACCAAGAAAAACAAGAGCACCTGAAAGCTGAAGAATGCGCCAACAAACTAGGGGAACTGGGTCAACCCTCTTCATTTATCCGCCAACCCCATAGGTAACCAGACCAGGACAAACCAGGGCATGCAGGCAATTTCCAGTTTATTTGACTACACCGGAGACGGCGTATTTGTTCTGAATAAAGACCAGGAAATTATTTCCTGGAATGCCGCCGCAGCTCAAATGCTGGGTTACGACCCAAAAGCGGTTATTGGCCAAAAATGCTGGGAAGTCTTGCAAGGAGAAACCCCGGAAGGCCAATCCTACTGCCGCTTAAACTGCCCCTTGTACAGCCGCCTGTACGACCATAAAGTCATTGGCAGCTTCGATTTACTGGTAAAACATCTCAATGGGCGGCGGGTGTTGATCAACATCAGCACTATTCCTCTCTCTGAACAAAAGATAACCAAAGCGCCTGTAACCCTGGCCCATCTATGGCGCGTGCAAGAGTTGCCCCGGCTTCCCCGGCGGCGACTGCGCATTCACCTTCTGGGACCTACCCACGTCGTGCGCCCAGATGGCACAGTGGTCAAAGGGCCTTTGTGGAATCGAATAAAAGTACGGGCGTTGTTGGCCTATCTAACCATACAGGAAGGGCAGCCTGTCTCCAGGGAGCGGATCATTGAAGTCTTGTGGCCAGATACACCCTACAAATCTGCGCTACAAAATCTCAACACCACCATTTATGGCCTGCGTCGCAGCCTGGAACCTGATTTGGATAAGGTGAGTGACTCCAAATACATCATCTATGACGGAGGCCAATATTTTCTGGCCGATGTGGAACAACACTGGCTGGACATCCGCGCTTACGAGGGTGGGATTCGTCAGGCGCGTACAGAAACCGAACCGGAAAACAAAATTACTGCCTATCAATCGGTTATTGCCCTTTACCGTGGTGATTTTCTGGCCGATTTAGAAGGCACAAGGGTGTTGTCTTTGGGAGAACAAGAACGATACCGGCTGCTTTTTTTGGCGGCCATGGACGAATGTGCCATGGCTTACGAGTCGCTGGGCCAGCTTCAAGAAGCAGAAGATGTCTATGAACGTATCCTCAGCACAGATCCCTGCCGGGAGATCACGGCCCAGCGTCTCATCAAGCTGCTGCTGCGGCAAGGCCGCCGGGCCGATGCCCTGATCCAGTGCCAGCATCTGGCCACCGCCTTGGAAGAGGAATTGGATATGATGCTGAGCGCGGAAACCAGGGAGCTGATGAACCGCATCTGCCACGAGCTATAGCATTCTGATAACCCCACGTCTCTTTAATTAATGGGGAGAGACTTCAAAGGGAGCCGCAAGGCTCTTTTTCTATTTCCGTGGTCTTTGTTTAGGGTTGGTTCAGTATGGTGCAGTACCCTGTAGCCAGGTGCGCTGGGGCAGTTCTTGGACCTGAGCTATCATCAGCCCGCCTGGAATGAGGAGCCAACCCATCATGAATAAGCTGTTCGATCTCTTTGCCGACATAGAGGAAGCTGCCTTTGCCATTAGTGAGGAACAGCAAATTATTTTTTGGAATTCGGCTGC
>CAZDEO010000161.1:0-3923 GCA_964504445.1 uncultured Anaerolinea sp.
CCGGCGCTCTCTGGGGCGCTGTTGGCAATTTTCTGAATGAATTCTGCGGATTTTTCAAGCTGGTTGTCGGGGGTGTTGCGGGCAATACCCGCAAAGGGGGCGCTGTCGTCGGGATTAAGGGGAGCGGCTTTGCGCCAGTTGGTCAGGGCGTGGGGGTGGTCGTCCAGCCCTTCGTAGGCTTGCGCTAGCAGGCTGTAACCCGTGGCGCGCTGCTGGTCTGTGCCGCTGCTTTCCCAGGAAGTGTCAACTTTGTGCAGGATTTCGAGGACGTCTTGATAGCGTTGCTGGCGCAAAGTGTCTGTGGCGTCGGATAGAAGTATGTCGGGGGTGGGGGGGATGCCGGCGGCTTGCCGGGCGGCGCGGCGCACGCGCCAGGCGCGGTCTTGCTGCAGGGTGTCCAGAAGGGCGGGGCGGGCGCGGCTGCCCGAGGTGCGCTCAATGAGGGTGATGAGGGCCGCGGTACGGCCGTTGCCCTCAGGCAATTGTTGGGCGGTGGCAACGGCCGTACCGAGCAAGTCTGCTTCGGTGACGCCTTCCCACTCGGCCAGGCGGGCGACCTGTTCCGGGTTCCAGGCCAGCAGCAGGTCGCGCAGCACCGACCATTGTCCGGCTTCAGTCAGGTCGCTGAATGGCTCTGCCGGGAACTGCCAGTTGGTAAGCTGCGGGTGTCTGCTCACCGTTTTGGCGGTTAGCGGGTTTTGCAAAGTCACAAGGTTGCCCAGAACGGCCGTCCATACAAGTTCCTGCCCCGGGTCTTCCTGCACCTGCTGTTTTGGGGGTTCCTGCACGGTTGCCAGGTGCGTTATCTGGTGATGGGCGCCATTTTGAAACAGGACAAGCAAATCTCCCGCCTGCATTCCCTCAACAACGCGCCAGGGTATGGGGTTAATAGAGGCCAGGCCCTCATGGACCTCGTTTTCGGGAATGATGCCAAGCCAGGCGTGGGGTGGGCGTGATGGGGACGGAGGCGTTTCTGCGGCGGGCGTCACGGATTGCGTGATCAGGCTCTCAAGATTTGTAGGAATGTCGATATTTGAAGCCCCTTTAACCAAAGGGGTTTGCTGAGCTATCCTCTGTTCAGTGTATTGGTAGCTGTCGGTACCCTCTCCAGGTAATGCTTCCTTCACCTGGTCAAAACCGGATTCCTCTCCATACGTGGTGTATGGATCTGTATTAAAGGTATCCTCTGTTGCGTAAGGATCGGTTTCTTGCATGGTAAATTGACGGGTGGCGGTCATTTCGGCCAGCCGTTCAACCAAATCCGCCGCCTGGTCGGCTATGGGGCCAGCGTCGGGGTCCAGCGACCACAAGGCAGCGCCGCGCACGGCCGTATAGTGGGCGTATAGCTCTTCGTTGACCTGGATGATGTGGTTGAGGGCGGTGCGCGGGTTGGGAATGCGCTCTCGTGTCCAGCCCCATTCGGTGATGAGGATGGGCGGGGGCATGATGCCTTCTTCTTCACAAACCTGCACCAAACTGCGGAAACGGCCGATTCCGCTTTCTGGGGCATCGGATGAAATGGTGTCTAATCGCCCACTAAACTCTTTAAGGGCAATGGCAATCTGGTCGGGGTACTTTTGGCTGAAATCTAGCAGGCGTAACATGCCGTTGGTGCGCCAGGCTGCGGGGTCAGGTTCGCCGCTGGGCCAGCCAAACAGGGCCACTTTGGTTCCCTCGGCCGTGGTGCGGCGCGTCAATGCCCAGCTGAATTCACCTAACCAATCTGCTTGTCCTTCTATCCAGCCAGGGTCGGAAACAGTAGATAGGCCGCTAACCAGCTCTAGCCAGGCCCGGTCGCGGGGGAAGTCAGAGGGCAACAGGCGCTGAATATGCTGCCAATACTCATCAGCCAGACGGGAAATTTGCTCTGGGCTTTGGTTTTGCCGGTAAAAGTCCGGGTTGGTAAAGTCAAATTGGGAACCGATGGTTTCAGCCAACTGCTGCGGGTGGAATTGGAAAACGATGGTGTGATTGGCAGGAAATCTCAGCCGGCCAACCAGGTTGAAAAGGAAGTGAAAGTCACTCGCCACGGTGAGAAACATAGGGATATTGGCCTGATCTACCTCGTTGAGCCAGATTTGTAGCAGTTCAGGGTTGGTATAAGGGCCAATGTGCAGGCCAATTTTGTTATACACGGTGTATGAGGGTTGTTCTGCCATAGGTGTCCTCACCGGGGGGAAGCAGTTGTTTGCTAGGAAGATCATAGCAGAGGAAGCAACATGAGCGCAAGCTCTATCCCATGGATGTGAAGCCAGAGCGAGGGTCCTGTACTACCTCTCGCTCCGGCTCTTGCTTTAGCTATTTTCGCAGGTGTGTAGGGCGGTAAAGCAGAAGGTTGAAGTGGGGGAAAGTTACGGCCGTAACGATTCGGCCAGAAAGGCCAGGGTTTGCTGCCACGCTTCACCGGGGGGACCGGGTTCATTGTAGTTTTCGGCGTTGAGGAAGGCGTGGCCCACGCCGGGGTAGATGGTGACGGTGTTTTCCACGCCCAACTGATCCAGGGCGGCGGCAAAGGCTTCTACTTCGGCCACGGGAATTTGCGCATCCTCCGCGCCAAAGATGCCGAGCACGGGCTGGGCCTGGAGCAACGGCCGTAACCGCTCCACCTCCGTCTCCACCGACCCGTAATACATCACCATAGCTGCCAGATTTTCCGGCTGGCGCAGGGCCAACTGCAAAGATTGCTCACCGCCAAAGCAAAAGCCCCACGACGCCACCCGCGCCGCGTCTACATTTTCCAGGCCGCGCAGATACGCCAGACCGGCATCAATGTCGCTAAAGATGGCCTCTTCCGGCGTGCTGAGCCGCAGGTAGAGGGCGCCGGGCACCTGGGTGGCCAACTTGCCCCGGTAAGCGTCGGGCACAAAGACCACGTATCCTTCCGCAGCCAGGGCGTCGGCAATGTGGGTGATCTCCTCATTTAGGCCCCACCATTCGTGTAGCAGCAGTACGCCGGGGTGCGGCCCCGCTGCGGCGGGTTCGGCCAGGTAGCCCAGCAATTCCCGGTTGGCGGCGTCAGCATAAGTGGTATTGGCAAAATCGGCCGTTTGTTGGCCAAAATTAACGTCAAATACCAGAATACCACCCAGGACAAGCGCTACTACCAGCAGTAACCCCACCAAATTTAGCAAAATACGCTTTAATGACTTCATATACCAACGCTCCTTTTTTGGTTTGGATAGTAACGGGTGAATGAAAGGTGTCAATGAACCTTCCCCGAAGATTAAGCTGCGAGGGCTATTTTATGCAGACAACACAAGAGATAACCAGAAAGCCTCCATTCATTGCTTGCGTATCCTTCCTACGGGGTTTACAATCTCGCCCGACGGCGGGCCTTTGGGTGATTTTGGGCACGACAAGATTGATGTGGCCTGCCATACAACCACGCATTCAAGACTCAACCTTTCAGAATGGCGGAAATTTCTTGCAGTTGGCCAACAGGCTGATGACGTCAGCAGCTTTGGGACCTTGTGTACTCAGGTATGATGAGCCACCATGCAAGGTGGGGATTTTCTATCAAGGTGATTTCATGAGTGGGCATACTACCACGCATGAAAATCCGTAATGTCGGTTGCCAAACCTGCATATCTTCCAGGTTTGGCAACCTGGGTTACACTTTCAAAGGAGAAGGAAAATGAATATTTTGGGTTTGAAGCGCCAGGCATGGTTGTGGGGAGCTGTTGTGGTGGTGGTGTTGGGTTTGGCAATACGCCAGGCGCAGGTGACCGCCCAACCGGAACTGCCGGAAACACCCCTTACGGCCGTGATGCAAAACGTATTGCGAGATAGACAACCCCCGCAAAATTTGGCCCCTCAGGTCGCAACACCTTGCGAAAATGGATTTGCTGGCCCATATCCTTGCCAAAACGTGGACTTGCTGGCGTTTATGCCCCTGGCCAACATTGGTGGCGGTAATGGTAACG
>CAZDEO010000162.1:0-3816 GCA_964504445.1 uncultured Anaerolinea sp.
CGTCAATCCCGCCTTAGAAAGGCTCGTGACCCTTGAATTTAACATTGTCAAAGTAGATACTCCTTTTTATGAATTGGGGCTTGATAATGGAGAGGCCAGCCGCCTTTTCTGGCAACTCTCAAGAAAGTTATCCCACGTTTATATCCCCCTGTCTCACAATCCATTCCCTGCCCCAAAACAAAAAGACCCGCTGACGAGGCGGGTTCTGCTGCCAAATGTAGGGCGTTCTCAAAAACTGGGAAATGGGACGCCCGGTAGGTTATTCTCAAAAATTATGGGACAGGAGAAATGAGGGATTGTAGGCTGTTCTCAAGAACTGCGGGATAACGGTAGGAAATTCTCAAAAACTGCGGAATAGTTGTCTCAAAAACTGTGGGATAGCGAGCCAATTGGACCAGAGGCTATTCTCAATAATTACGGAATCCTACACTGTTATTGCTGGAAATTTGTTGTATTTAGCCAGCTTCTTGCGACTTTAGCCAACGCTGCATATCGGACTCCAGCTGAGCCAGCGTGACCAAGTGCGCCTGATGTTGCTGGGCCAGCGCCTGCGCCGCCGGTGTAAAGCCGCTGCGGGCAAAGAAGGCAAAATGGACTTGCCACGTCACCTGACCCGGTAAGACTTTTTCTGTTTTATCTATCAGGCTTTGGATAACCTCTCTGCCAACCGCCTTGGGGCCCCACTTACATTCGCCCAGCAAAATCTCCCTCGTACGCCAGTTGATGGCCAGCACATCTACTTGCGCCTGTTTGGACCAGAAGCTGCCAGTCCTTTCCGGTAAAAAAGATAGTTCGCCCATTTCGGCTTTAATATTGACCCAATCCCGGCATAGCTCTTCAAACGTGTGCGTGCCAATGAAATCCAGGAGGTGGTCGTAGAGCAAGCTGGTGGCCTGCTTGACGCGCCCTTGCTCGATGGCGCTGCGGTGCGGGGCTAAAAAGCGATAGTAAAAACGTAAATACGGGTCAGTGATCACATACCGACCCTGGCGACTTTTTTCGGGGCGGCGCACCGTTGCCGGCACCAATCGCTCCACATAGCCCAATTCCCGCAGCACGGCCAGGTACTTGGTGATGTTGGAGCGGTCAATGCCCGCCATTGTGGCGATCTCTGTCAGGCGATGGAACCCGGCGGCAATGGCTTCCAGAACGGCGACGTAGTTGCGGGGATCATCCAGCTGTTCATGCAGCAGAAAAACGGCATCGGACAGCATCACGTTGGCCGGCGTGACGATGCGCTGCTGTAAATTTTGCAGGATATTAAGGCTGTCATCAAACAGTTCGATGTAGGCGGGAACCCCGCCGGTGATGGTGTACACGGCCACACGCTGCTCGCTACTGTAATTGGGCAGCATATCAGCCAGCGCACCAAAAGAAAGCGGTTGTAGCTTCAGCCGCGCCGTGGCCCGGCCGTAAAGCGGTGATTGATAATCCAGGGCCGCCCGTTGGATGATGCCGGCCAGCGAACCCATGAGGACGAGAAACACCTGGCTCTCTTTGAGGTGGTGGTCCCACGCTTTTTGGATCAGGCTGGGCACCTCGCCATCTGCCTGCATCACGTAAGTAAATTCATCTAGCACAATCACGACCCGCCTGGCGGCGGCCAGCCGGGCAACTTCGGCAAAAGCTGCATCCCAGGATGGATAGCTGAAGGTAGGCGTCACGGCCGTTTCCGGGTTCAGGAATTGAAACAACGCCTGGGAAAAGTTACGCAGCTGATTGGTAGCCGACGTCTGTGAAGCCATCCAGTATAGATAAGGCACATCAACGCCCCCACCCCACTGCGTGATGAGTGCCGTTTTGCCAATGCGGCGACGGCCGTACAGAATAAGAAATTGCGCCCCAACACGCTGGTATAAATCATCTAGCAGCGTCAATTCCATTTCGCGTGAGACAAAAGACATAGTTTCTCCTTGATATTAGAGAGTAATTATAGTATTATACTTTTATTACTTCTTGTAATCAAGAGCGGTTTTGCAAATATGATTTCTGAAGAAAAGCATCTCATCCCCCAAGCCGACTGGTACGCCATCATTGATTTAGTCACCCAGAGCGTAGACAGCCCGCACAGCAAGCGCGCTTACAGCCGTGCCCTTATTGATTTCCTGGATTGGTACGACAGCAACGGCCGTCCCGGCTTCACCAAAGCGACCATCAACGCCTACCGCGAGGAAATGCTGCAAGCCGGCAAAAGCCGCAGCAGCATCAACCAGGCGCTGTCGGCCATCCGCAAGCTGGCGGCCGAGGCGGCGGACAATGGCCTGGTTCCCCCCACCCTCGCCTATGGCGTTGAACGCGTCAAGGGCGTCAAGCAGGAAGGGGTCCGCGCCGGCAACTGGTTGACGAAGGAAGATGCGGAGCAGTTGATTAACACGCCGGTCACGCGCTGGCAGCGCGAAGAAATTCCCCTGCGCAAGGCGATCCGCGACCAGGCGATCCTGGCGCTGATGATCGGCACCGGCCTGCGCCGTTCGGAAGTAGCCGGGCTGACCTGGGCGATGGTCCAGCAGCGGGACGGCCGCTGGGCGATTATCGACCTGGTGGGCAAGCGCGGCCGGGTGCGTTCGGTGGGCATCCCGCCCTGGGTGAAGGTGGCGCTGGACAGATGGGGGCAGACGGCGGGGCAGCGAGACGGCCGTATCTTCCTTGCGCTGAACAAAGACGGCAGCCTGGCTGGTTCCGTGCGCACGAAAGGCGGCACCCGCACCGACGGGTTTTTGACCCCGCAGGCGATCTACGATGTGGTCAAAGAACATGTGCTGGCAGCAGGCCACTATAAGCAGCAGGCCACTATAATAGGAAAGGAGAAGCGGCTCTTGCTGCCCACGACTTGCGACGAACGGCGGCGGCGCTGGCACTGAAAGGCGGCGCCGATCTGCGGCAGATCCAGCAGATGCCAGGGCATGCCAGCATCACGACTACCGAACGTTACTTGAAACCCATGCGCAGCCTGCAGGTGACAGCGGAGACTTCATCCAGATTGAGCTGGCGATAACGGCTCAATAGCCAGCGCCTGCGTTGAGCGGCTCCACGAAATTGAGCATTCGAAGTGCTGCCTGCATAGTCAGAAAAGCACCCAAAAATCCGCCAAAATTCCCGGCGAAAAAAACCTAAAATTTCTTAGAACGGCTCTCAGACGCCGAAACATGGCTTCAGAACGGCCGTTTGGCGCGTAACCGCGCCGATGGGGTGATGTCCCACCCCATCAGGAGGCCTTCCCGGAATCGCATATGAAAAAACTCAAAACGCAGATAGCGGCGCTGCCAACCATACTGGTAGACGGCGAAACCTATCTTTCCTACCAGGAGGTCACCAATGCGGTGGCCGCTTTTTTGTTTCCACAAGGACCGCCCACCCACCCTACCGACCAGATGGATGCTGTTGGCTACCAACGTGTCCTGGAAACGGCCGATACCCTGTGCCGCGAGCTGGGCTACGCTTCAGTCGTCAAGCTGGCGCCGCCAACTGTGCCGTTTTCGGAGATGGGCCTGTACTGGACGGCGGCTGCGGCTGCGCTCAGTCCAGGCGTTTCTACCGAAGAGGACCCGGTTTTAATTCACGCCGGGCCGGATCGCATCGAAATGATGCAGGAAGGCCACTTGCTTGATGCCCGCCTCAGCCGACTGGGATTGGCGGAAGTTACCCGACAGCATTTCAAAATCCCGGTCACCGCTTCCGATGCCGTCATTGATTTGATGCACCAAGCCGTCAATTCCAACTGGCCCAACGATTACAAGGGGATCTGGCACGACATCCTGGGGATGTGCGTGGCCGGTGGCCGAGACATCAGCGCCACGGAACGGGTCTTCACGGTCA
>CAZDEO010000163.1:0-2841 GCA_964504445.1 uncultured Anaerolinea sp.
TCGTTCACGATGCTCTGCCCCAAGCCGTTAATCACAATCCGCAGCCTGTCATCCAATCTTCACCCTCCGCTCCCCAATCTCTGAACGCATGAACGTCATCTGGCACAAAGTCTGGCACGACCTTTGGCACAACCGTGTGCGCACATTATTAGCCGTTCTCAGCATTGCCGCCGGCGTTTTCGCCATTGGCGCCATTTTCGGCATGGTAGACCAACTGCTTTCCGGTATGGATGCCGCCCACCGTGCCGTCGCCCCCTCACACCTCAACATTATTCTGCGCGATTTGGTGGATGAGGAAACGGCCGTGAGTCTGCGCAACGTTCCCGGAGTTGTCGATGTGGACCCGGTGAATCTGATAACCGTGCGCTACAAGCAAGACCCCAATGGCGATTGGCAATCCGGCAGCCTGGTAATGCGCCCTGACTACACCGCCCAAACCTACGACCTGATGACCCTGACCTCAGGAGAATGGCCAGCCGATCGCCGCCTAGCCGTGGAAAGATTGACTAGCCAATATTTCGATATCCGCGAGGGCGACGAAGTTATCTTTGAATTATCCGGCACCGACCGTACTTTTACCGTCAACGGCGCCATCCGCCACCCCTTTGTACAGCCCCCACCCTTTGGTGGCCAGGCTTACTTCTTCACCGACGCCGCCGGGCTAGCCCGCTTTGGCATTCCCCGAGACCGCTATAACCAGCTTCTGGTGCAAATTGAGCCATACAGCCGTACCCTGGCTGAAGAGGTAGCCGGGGAAATTCGCGCCCGCCTTGGCGACCAGGGTTTTAGCGTGGCGGTCACCATTTACCAAGAGCCAGACGCCCACTGGGGGCGCATGTTTGTAGAGGGGGTGACGCTGGTGCTGCAAGTGATGGCTGTGGTTTCACTTTTTCTCAGCGTGGTGTTGGTCACCAATACGATGACGGCGCTAATCACCCAGCAAACCGACCAGATTGGCGTAATCAAGGCCATGGGCGGTGTCAGTAGCACGATTGCCAGGGTATATCTGGGGGGCATTTTGGTGTATGGGCTGCTGGCGCTGCTCATCTCGCTGCCTTTGGGTGCGCTGACGGCCTACGCCAGTAGCCGCTGGTTTCTAAACTTGTTTAATATTGATTACACAACCTTGCGTTTTTCGGCAGTGGCGGTGTTGCTACAAGGGGTTGCGGCAACGGCCGTGCCGCTACTTGCTGCTTTGTGGCCCGTCATGAAAGGCGCCACCATCACCGTGCGCGAAGCGATTGCTAGCTACGGTCTGGGCGGTGATTTTGGCTCCAACCGCTTTGACCGGGCAATCGAGCGGCTGGGCGAACGGCTGCTGCCCTCGCCTTACCCCCTGGCTTTGGGCAATATGTTCCGGCGCAAGGGGCGTTTGCTGCTGACGCTGCTGGTGCTGACTACCGCCGGGGTCATGTTTCTGGTGGTTATGAGCCTCATATCTTCGACCAATTTAACCTTGGACAACGACAATGCCCGCCGCGGTTATGACATTCGCCTGGGCTTTGCCCAAGACCAGCGGGCTGAGCAGGTGGTAGCCCTGGCGGAATCAGTGCCGGGGGTTGCCCGCGCCGAAGCATGGTACGCGCACAATGCCACCATTTTGCGCGCGGGAGAACGGTTGCAAGATTCGGCAGGGTTGGGGGCACAACTAACGGGTATCCCCATTGGGTCAGAGATGCGCCGCCCGCTCATTACGGCGGGGCGCTGGCTGGAACCAGGAGATGGGAATGTTGTGGTGATTGGACAGGATACGGCCGTAGAAAACAATATCGCCGTTGGTGACACCATTCGCCTGGACTTGGGCAGCCTGGGGGAAGCAGAATGGCAGGTCATTGGCACCTACAAAATTGTGTATGGTGGTGGCTTTGTCACCGAAGCCATCTACGCGCCATTGCCGGCCTTAGCCAGCGCAACGAACCAGGTCAGCCGGGCTACACTACTGTATGTGCAGGTGGAAGAAACGGCCGTAGCCTCCGTGCAAGCCGTCAGCGATAATCTGCAAGATCTGTTTGAGGCGCGGCAAATTAACATCGATCTATTTACCACGGCTACCAAACTACAAGAACGACAAGAAATTGAAAATCAATTTTATCCCGTGGTTTCCATGTTTCTCAGCCTGGCCTCGTTAATGGCGGCTGTGGGAGGCATAGGCCTTATGGGGTCACTGGGTATCAGTGTGGTAGAACGTACCCGTGAAATTGGCGTCATGCGAGCCATCGGCGCCCGATCGCCAGCTATTACATCTCTATTCATCATGGAGGGGGTACTGCAAGGAGTGTTGAGTTGGCTATTGGCGATCCCCATCGCCTTTGTGGCTGGCTACCCCTTGGCCCGGCTGCTAGGAGAGACAATGCTGGATGTGGAGCTAGACTATGCTTTCAACTGGGCGGCTGTGCTCATTTGGCTGGCAATCATTCTGGTTATCTCCGTCCTGGCTGCCCTTTTACCGGCACGCCAGGCGTCCCACATCAGCGTGCGCGAAAGCCTGACTTATGCTTAAGTAGATTGAGCTGCGTAGGAAAGACGCTGCACCATTCAGATAAAGGCAGCAGATCAGGCCCGCTAAACGGGGAGCCGCTATATGCCATATTCAAAATTTTGCGTAAAATCCGTTGTCAAAGGCACAATTGGTCTTGTTGAGTACATGCTCGAGTTTTATCTAAACTCGAGTACATTCTCAAAAAAGAATTTCAACTTCCCCAGAAGCTGAGAAAGCGTCTTTGCCAGAGCGCCTGGTTTGCAGCTTCCGGGAAAATGATGAATAAAACTTTCATTACAGTGTGTTGAGTACACTGTAACTGAAATAAGTTAAACATTCTTGAATTTAGAATTCGCCTCATT
>CAZDEO010000164.1:0-2753 GCA_964504445.1 uncultured Anaerolinea sp.
CTTATTGGACGTAGACATATGAGGAGATTAGAGATTGGAGATTAGTGCGCGCGCTAAACTCCACTTTCCACTCTCATCTTTCCAATCCTTATCTTTTTGGGAGAAGTACCATGACAACCCCATACGATGGCAAAATAGGCCTCGTTTATTGGTCCGGCAAATCTGTTGGTGAAAACAGCATTGTTGAATTAGCCGAAACCATTCGCGGCTGGCTGCCCCGCCAGCCAGTTGCCCTTTATGTGAAGACCTCCGACGGCGATGCGTGGCAGGGCCAGTTCGATACAAAATCCCCGATGGCTATCAACGGCCCTGATGATGTGGCGCGTTGGGTCCACGTATTGGCCGAATTTAACCTGGAATTGCACGCCTGGTGCGTGCTGAAAGGCATGAACGTACCCGGCGAAGCGGAACGGGTCATTCAGGTGTGTAACGTGCCGGGCGTCAGGTCCATGCTGCTAGACGTAGAAGATGGGCCTAAATATTTTGCGGGCGGCCCAGGCGATGCCCGCCACCTGATTCAGCGGGTGCGTGTCAATATTCCGCGCCATTTTCACCTGGGCCTCAATTTTGACGCCCGCGGGCAGCATCCCAAGCACATTCACGTTGGCCAATGGCTGCCTTACGTGGGCAGCCTGCATCCTATGGTCTACCACAAGGACTTTGGTCTCTCGGTGGAGCAGGCGCTACGCAACGCCTTTGAAGTGTGTCGCACCATGGGCAAGCCCATTTACCCTATGCTGCAAGCCTATGGCGGGGTGCCCGCCGACGATTTGCGGCGCGGCGCCGTAGTGACGGTGGAGCAGTTTGGCGGCACGGGGGTTTCCTACTTTCGCCTGGGCACTATGGCTGCCGCAGAGTTTCGCGCTTTGCAGCAGGTGACGCTGCCCGATGTACCTCCGGAACGGCCAGCTCCCGATGATGACGATTTGGGCGAGATGGTGATTGTGCGCCCTGGCGAGCCGGGCTATAGCGATGGCTTGTATAGCGGGGATCCGCAACGGGTGTGGGATAGCTTTACGGATTTTAATGGCTGGTTGGTGAAGTACAAGCTATCGGCGAACCCGCAGCAGGCTTATGCCAATTACCAGCCTGTGCTGCCGGCAGCAGGGCGCTATGCGGTGGAGGTGTTTATTCCGCACAAGTTTGCCGAAGCGCGGGAGGCGCTCTATTTTGTGGTGGATCACGTAAATGGGGAACGGGTGGAGCGCAAAATTGCCCTGGACCAATCAATCCATTACAACGAATGGGCGCAGTTGGGAGTGTTTGAGCTGGATCCGGCGCTGCCGGAGGATGGGCGGGTGACGCTGGTGGACGTGACGCTAGAACGGCCGTTACGCCGCGTGGCCTTTTCTGCCATTCGTTGGCGGCCTGTCAGCGCATCTATCCCTTTACCCGACCCTGACCAATCCCTGACTGATGGCTTTGACGCGCCCATTGGTACAGACGCGGAACGGCGCGAGAATAAGCTGTGGCCCGGTCATTGGCATGATGCCAACGGCTTCCTCAACCGGTACTTCGATAGCGCGGGTAAAGTGGCTTACCACACCGGCGCCGACTTGAACCTGAACGTGCCGCGCTGGAATATGGATCGCGGCGCACCGGTCTATGCCGTGGCTTCTGGTGTCGTTACGTTTGCCGGGCGCGTGGGGGATTTTTGGCGCAACATCATCATTGTCAAACATGACCCGCTGAATGATGGCACGGTGGTGTACTCACGCTATGCCCATGTCGAGAATATGCAGGTGCGGGCTGGTGACCGGGTAACGCGGGGCCAGCAAATTTGCCTGGTGGGCAAGAGTGGGGGCAGCAGCGGCAATTACCACCTGCATTTTGACATTTCGCATACCGACGTGCTGCAGCGAAATCCGGGGCATTGGCCGGGCGCCGATGAAGATGAGGTGGTCGCCCACTACGTGGATCCGCTGCGGTTTATTGAGGGGAAACGGCCGTAACCTTTTGCGCCGCCTCCCAGCCCAGCATCGCCTTTTTGCGGGCGCTGCCCCAGCGGTATTGGTGGGCCTGGCCCACTTTGCTGATGACGCGGTGACAAGGGATGAGGTAGCCAATGGGGTTGCGGGCAATGGCGCCGGCGACGGCGCGGGTGGCGGTGGGCTTGCCCAATAGGTCGGCTATGTCCTGGTAGGTGACCAGGGTTCCTGGTGGAAGGGTGAGCAGGGCCTGCCAGACCTGCACCTGGAAGTTGGTGCCGCGCAGCAGCAGGTGAAACGGCCGTGCTGCCCCATTCCCGGTTTTGTCGCTAAACAAATGGGAGAGGGGGACGGCCGTTTTTTCCGGCTCCAGCACAAACTTAGCCCCGGGCCATTCTGCCTGCAACCCTGCCAGCGCCGCTTCCGGGCCATCTGCCCCTACAAAGCGCAGCGCGCAAATGCCGCGCTCCGTCATGGCCAGCAGGCCTAGGCCAAAAGGCGTGGCGTGCAAGCCATAGGCAATTTCCAGCCCCGCGCCCTGCTGCTTATACTCGCCAGGCGTCATTGCCGTAAAGTTGACAAACAAATCATGCAGCCTACCCGGCCCCGAAAGCCCGGCATCCAGCGCCGCATCCAGCACGCTTTGCGCCGCTTGCAGCCGCTCTTTTGCATATTCCACCGTCAGAAATTGCATAAACTGCCCCGGCGAAACGCCGGCCCAGCGTTTGAACAGCCGCTGAAAGTGGTACTTGCTCAAATGGACGCTGGCAGCAATCTCTTCTAGCGACGGCTGCCGCCGAAAGTTTGCTTCCAAAAAACCGATTG
>CAZDEO010000165.1:0-1710 GCA_964504445.1 uncultured Anaerolinea sp.
ACGGCCGTCGAGTTAGGCGTCACCCAAGACAACGCAGGGGCTAAGGCCCTTTACCAACGCCTGGGCTTTGTGGAAGAACGCCAAGTCAAGCTACCGGGCGGGGAAACGGCCGTAATTCTGCGCAAAACCCTGTAAATTCGTAAACCGTAAACGGTATTCGGACAGCAAACAATAGATTACGGATTACCGATTACGGATTACCGATTACGGATTACGACCAACGGCTAACGGACTACCGCTCCCATGACCAACCCTCTCACCTGGCTCACCACCCGCCGCAGCATCCGCCGCTACACCCCTGACCCCATTCCCGACGAACTCATCCAGCAGTTGCTGACAGCCGCCTCCTGGGCACCCTCCGCGCACAACCGGCAACCGTGGCGCTTTGCCGTGCTGCAAAACAGCCCTGCCAAAGCACGACTGGCCCGCGCGATGGGCCAAAAACTGCGCACAGACCTCACCGCAGACGGGGCATCACCGGACCTGATTGAAAAGGATGTCGGCCGTTCCTACCAGCGCATCACCGGCGCCCCCCTGCTCATCCTGCTTTGCCTCACCATGGAGGACATGGACCATTACCCCGACCCCCAACGGCAGCACTACGAATGGGTGATGGCCGTGCAAAGCACCGCCCTGGCCGGGCAAAACTTGCTGTTGGCAGCCCACACCCTTGGGCTAGGTGCCTGCTGGATGTGTGCCCCCCTGTTCGCGCCCGATGTGGTGCGCCAGACCCTGGCCTTGCCCACCCACTGGCAGCCCCAGGCCCTCATTACCCTGGGCTACCCCGCCGAAACCAAGACCAAACCGCGTCACAATCTTGCCAAACTGACCCGCTTTATTGAATGACATTTGAACTTCCCCGCTAATCTGCTATACTCCAACCGATTGGATTTATCCAATTTATCTAATTCATTCGATAAATAATGATTCTCGACAAACTTGACTCCAACTTTTTGAAATATTTGCTGGACAACCAGGTAGCAGTCGGCCAGCATTTGCCCACCCTCACCGAAATCAGTAAAGAGCTGGGGGTTAGCGTGGGTAAGCTGCGCGAGCAGCTAGAATTGGCGCGGGGCATGGGGCTGGTTTCGGTGCGTCCCCGGCTGGGAATGCAGCGAGAGCCTTTTAATTTTGCATCTACCGTATTGAATGGGGTGCTGTTTGGTCTGGGCAGCGGCGAAGCCACATTTCAACAGCTTAGCCAGGTACGGGTGGCCCTAGAGATGAGCTTTTGGGACACGGCCGTTGCCCAACTAACCCCTGCCGACAAAGAAGAACTGGGAGAAATTGTCGCCCTGGCCTGGCAAAAACTACGCGGCGAACCCATCCACGTCCCCAACGGTGAACACCGCCATCTTCATCTGAAAATCTTCTGCCGCCTGGACAATCCTTTTGTGCAGGGTATTTTGTCTGCCTATTGGGATGCTTACGCGGCCAGCGAGCTGACCCGTTTCGCCAGCTATCAGTATTGGACTGAGGTTTGGACCTATCACCAACGCATTGTGGAGGCCTTGCAAAATTGTGACTTTGCCAACGGCCGTGAATTATTAAACCAACATTTTAATTTATTACCCACTGTACCCGAACCGGTATAGCACATTTGAAGGGAGATTTCATGAACGGCGGTACACCACCACGCATGAAAACCCGTAACGCAGGTTACCAAACCTGCATATCGTCCAGGTTTAGCAAACTGGGCTACATTTACAA